>JBKQPR010000193.1:0-17731 GCA_052144935.1 Bryobacteraceae bacterium | reverse complement strand
TCGCCAATTCCCGGCCTGGTGCGTCGCCTTAAGTGACTTATTTTCAGAAGAATAGCGCCGATCCCGGGGTGAGAGAGGCGAGGCGGCACCACAGAAACGCGCTCATATCTTGTAAACTCCCGCTAGGGGAGTGGACCCACCGTTTTTGGACGAACTGGATCAATGGGATGTTCGGCCGGCAAACGGCGAGCCTCTCAGAGCGACAGGCGGTTCTGGATAGCGTCGCGTTCTGGAACTACGCGGACGGCCACCCGCTGGACGGCCACAGCACGTTTCCGCGTGAAGCTGATCTGGGGTTGGCGAACAGGAAGCTGAAGAAGGTCGTCGCAAAGCTCGAACCCGATCTGGTGATTCTCATGTCGATACGCCTTTGGCCCTACCTGTCGAGGGGGGATGACGCGTTCGCCATAGATCCCAACGCCAACCACGGGATTGTGTGCCAGGACAACCTTGGCGATGTAAAGGAGATCAGCTTTTTGAGAGTCCGGCACCCGACGCGCGGGTTCCGGCAGGAGGACCGCTGCGCGATCGGGCATGCGATTGAGGCACTTGGAGGTCAGCAACCGGGGATTCTGGCTGAAGAACCACGCGATTAGGGTTGGCGGCGCCGATCGCGACGAGCGCCAGGCGGCGCGCAGGACGATGCCGGCGCGAGGACGCATGGCGATTCGCTGCCCGGCTGCCGGCCCCCAGGCCGAACCAGTCTGGCCGTTTCAGCCCGGGGTCCCGCCCGCTGCGCGGTGGGCGGCGGCCCTGCGACCGCGGGCCGAGAGCGTCCATCCGCGCGGAGGCGCCGCCGACCGCGACACGCGCTAAGCCGAACTGCAGGTGCGATTTCCATGCAGGTGGCGACTGAGGCCTTCAGCCTACCATTTCACGTTGACTAAAGAGACGAATTTCTTGATCTTGCCGGTCTTATAGTCGAAGTCCACGTCCGCCGAAATCACGATGTACTTGTTAATGGGAATGCCCTTGTCCTTGACCATTTTCTCCAACCAGTCTGGAAGCTTCAGGGCCTCTTTCTGATCGGCCTTCGGGTCCAACTCGACCAGCATCAGGTCAACCTTCAAGCTCAAGTTCGCGTTATCCACCTTCTTGCGGAGATCGTCGCGATCGCTGTAGAGATCTTTGAGCTTTTTCTTGTCATCGTCGCTGGGTTTGCTATTCTTTTCCAGGTCGTCAATCTGTTTCTGGATCGGCGCAAGGTCCTTGTTGATGTCGGCCAGCTTTTTGTTCCAGCGGTCATATGCGCCGGATACGGCCTTCTTATAATTCTCGACGTAGATGTCGCCCATGTCGTTATCCTCCGGTTAAGCGTCCGGCGGCGCCTTCTCGCGCCGCTTTCGATACTGTTGTAACATAACGCCACGGACCGCCCCTCCGTTTCGGGATTCCGTCACTTCACCGGTACCAGCGTTACCAGCCCGTTCCCTAATACCCGCCGCACCGACACACTGGAAGCAAAATCCGTCAGACGGCGGCACCCGCTGCTCGGTGCGCGGCGGCCCTGCGACCGCGCTCAATCGCGCCGTCGTGGTTGGTCAGCGCGCTCGCGAACCGACGCTATCCGCCATTCATGTCAATTATGGCTGAAGTGGACTCCTACATTGGGTCGGCTATTACCTTCACGGCGCCGGATGCTACGATTGGTTTGGCTTCGGCGGGCATTGTCACGAGCATACTCAATGCCCGCCGCGTTTTGCAGGGCGCATTGAAATTCTTCTGAGCACGGAGTCACCATGTCAAATCAACTGAACCGGCGCGGCTTCTTGGGAGCGATGGGTGCAGCCGCCGCACCGTGGCAGGCCACGGCGGCGCCCGATAATAAGCAGGTCATCGGCATACAGATCGGATCCATCTCTTTTCTGGACGAAGGGGTCGAAACGGTACTCGATATCCTGCAGGAGAAGGCTTGCGTGAACACGCTGTTTCTCGCGACCTTTACGTATGGTAACGGGATCGCCAGCCGGCAACTTCCGGGGCATCCCTTGCCGGATCACGGAGTGCAGGCGTATGACGATCACTTCTTTGGCGGCAACTACGCGACGCCCCACCCGCAATACTACAAGAACACGATAATCCAGGACACCAAGGCGCCCGACCACGGCAATCTCGACATTCTCGAGATGGTAATCCCCGTAGCGAAGAAGCACGGCGTCAAAGTGTTCACTTGGAGCGAGGATGTTTGGAACCCCGCGGTGAAGAACGTCGACAAGATCCAGGAGAAGGACCTGTACGGTAGGAACGCCAGAACCGTCTGCTTCAACAACCCCGACCATCACAATTTCCTGATGGGGCTGATGGAGGACTTCACGCGATCGTATGATCTCGACGGCATCATGTGGGGTTCGGAGCGCTACGGTGCGTTTGGCAATATGGTGGAGTCGGTTCACAACCGCAAGGGAAACGATCCGTCGCGGGTGACTTGCTTTTGCAAATTCTGCCAGGAGAAGGCGCGGGGCCGCGGAATCAATGTGGAACGGGTTTTCGAAGGCTTCCGCACATTGGAAACTTGGGTGCGGTCCTGCCGCGGCGGCCAACGCCCAACGGATGGCTACTACGTCACACTGTGGAGGATCCTCTTCCGCTATCCGGAGATTCTGGCGTGGGAAACCATGTGGAACGACGGTGTGCACGAGACTTATGAGGCAATTTACGGGCTGGTGAAGTCCATCAAACCCAATATGCAGGTAGGCTGGCACGTGTGGCACGAGCGGACTGCCGGGCAAGGAGGCGAGCGACCCATACGTGGAGGAACAGCCAGACACAGCACCGCCGAAACCAGCTTCACGAATGTGGGTAGACGCCCACAGCTTCAGCCCGTTTTTCCGCGCACAGACCGACTTAAAGGAGCTCAGTAAGTACTCCGACTATCTCAAGATGACCGTCTACCACAACCTCGGCGGCACGCGCATGGAGACCTATGTCACCAGCCATCACGATACGATATTCGGCGACCTGCCGATTGGGGAATCCCTGGAATTCGAATACCGCATTATGAACTACCGCGAGCGCGGATACGAAGAACTGCCTTACACCGGCCTTTCGCCGGATTACGTGTACCGGGAGACCAAGCGTTGCGTGGAGGACGCCCAGGAAACGGCGATGCAGATCTGGCCAGGTATCGACGTGGATATCTCCAACATGGATGTAAGCTTCAGCCGGTGCACGCCCCCAGTTATCCGCGAAGTGACGAAAGCGGCGTATCGCGGCGGCGCCCAAGGGCTCGTGATCTCACGCAAGTACTCCGAGATGAAACTTGCTAATCTGGCTGCGGTAGGCGATGCGCTGCGTGAGATGAAGATCGTCTAAGCGCTGCACGCAGTTCAGCCCTTGCGGGTGCGGCGTGTTCCCGCAGGCCGAGCCAGATTCTTCGCCAGGTACTCCATCGCCTACCATCGAATCGCGTCCAGGCTCGCTGGGGAAGGTACGGGCCGTCGCGCGGCACGCCGAGTAGCGACCCATTTCCCCAACGGATGGACTATTGCTGAATGATTGTTCCGTCACGAACCTTCGAGCATTCCGAAATGTCGGAATGCTTGTTTGAATGGCGGTCTGCTTCTCCAGCGGACACGGTTCGGTGCCGGTACTGCGGCAGCGGCCACGCGAACGCGGGCCGCGAGCGGCCATCCGCGGGGCGGTGTCCGAGGCGACGTCTCCTCCGATCGCTGCCGGCGCCACGGCCGGCCGCCAGGCCGGACTCCTGCGGCTGCTGGCGGGCCGACGTGCGCCAAGCGCGCACGACGATGCCGGCGCGGAGGCGCATGCCGAATCGCTGTCCGGCGCCAGTGCCCGCCGCGCGGTGGCCGGCGGCCCTGCGACCGCGGGTCGAGAGCGGCCGTCTGCGCGGCGGCGCCCGCCCGGTGCCATGGTCGGCTGCTACCGGGCCGATCCTGAGATGCGCCAGGCGGGCCGCATGACGATGCCAGCGTGGGGGCGCATGGCGAATCGCTGCCCGGCGCCACGGCCCGGCGCAACTGCCGGCCGCCAGGCCGAACCGGTCGTGCCCGCTTCGGCCCCACCGCCCCGCCCGCTGCGCGGTGGGCGGCGGCCCTGCGACGGCGGGCCGAGAGCGGCCGTCCGCGGCGGCGCCCGGGGGGACGCCTTCGGTGCCTGTGCCACCACTTGGACGGTCCTGTGCGCATCACGACTCCCACCGGATTGGCGGGTGCCAGTTTCCAGAAAACCCACTCTTCGTCCGCTATGCCTGTTTGAACAAAGCCGCTGGCGCGGCGGACGCTGCCGTGAGGTGTTCCGCGGCATCCGGTGGTGAACTAAAGGGCGGGTCACAAGGAGATTCTTGTGACCCACTTACGAAAAATGATGCTGGAGGAACTCCAGCGTCGTAATGGAAACTCAAGGAAGCCGGCCTGGTATTGCAGAAGGCGGAGAGGGCCCTCAGCGATACCAGTGCTATGTCTCCCGTAGCCTGGACACGCGCCTCAATCGTGCGATGGTCGAGACGCTCAAAGGCGAAGTGGAACTGGCGGTTTCCAGGCCGGTCGGCGCGACAGAGATCCTGGAAGTGGCGTATCGCCTGTCTCCCAACCCGCTGATCATGGAGTCTTTGGCCTATGCGTATTGGAAACTCGGGAACTGGGAGGAAGCCGCTCGAGACTACCAAAAACTGGTGGAAACTCCACATCTGGGCTCTGAGCGGCAGGAAGACTGGATACAGGCTCATTATCAGCTTGGCAGGGTTTTCCAGCAAGCCGGTGACGACGAGAAAGCTAGGCAATATTACGAAAAACTCCTCGCCATCTGGAAAGATGGCGACCGCGACCTGACGGCAGCCGTGGATGCGAGGAGGCAATTGATTCGATGACGGAAGTAAGGCGGGGGTACCTGCTCTCCGTCCGTCCACAATTGCGCTTAATCGCTCAACCTGTGCATCATCGGCAGGGCGTGATACGTCCCGTCGATCTCGTCCGGCAGTGCGGGTCAGCGATGGCCGCCCCAGCCGCGACTGGCTCAAAAGGTACCGAGTTTCACTCCGCAGGCGGCGCCGGCTTCCCCGCTCGCTGCTCGGCGCCGCTGCCGGCCGCCAGGCCGAGCCAGTCTCTGCTCGGCGTCCCGCCCGTGCTGCGGTTGGCGGCGGCCAGGCGACCGCGGGCCGAGAGCGTCGTTCCGCGCGAGCGGCGCCGGCCGAATCATCTCCGAAAAGCTTGCGTAGCCGAAGGCCGCGTGGTGCGCCGGGACGGCGGCGGCATGCGGCGCTTTCACGGCGCGGAATCTGTCGGCGTGAAGCGCGTGCCAGCCTGGTGTCCCGCCCGTTGCGCGGTGGACGGCGGCCATGCGACCGCGGGCCGAGAACGTCCATGCGCGCGGCGGCGCCGCCCGCGCCGCCTCTGGTGGCGTGCTCCTGGCGCCGGCATTGAAGCGAATCGCCGGGCGACTTCACCAGTTCCCGCGCGGCGCCGGAAAAGATCGTCGCCAGTCCGTAGGCCGCCGGTGCCGGTCTCCCCGACCGCTGCCCGCCGCCAGTGGCGTACCAGAAGGCGGCGATCCAGGAGATGACCCGCGCGATGCCCCCGTTACGCCCATGAAGCCGCAGGGCGACAAGCGGGCGAGGTTGCAGGTCATGGCTCCCTGTGGTTGAAACGAAACCCTTGTTTGACAGGGTTTCGGAACTCTTCCGCCGGTGCTGTACCGCCTCGGATTTGCGAAAGTCCCGCTAGGATTGTTGCGGCCGCGCTCGTTATGGACGGGCGGCTTCCAACACCAGCACCCAGTCGGGGTCGCCTGCGCCGTTCTTGCCCGGCGTGGCGAATTCGTGCGCGCCCTGATTGGAAAACGGCGACCCGGCAATTGCCTGGAAGGCATCGTCGGTGGGGTCGAACCAGCGGGCGGTGACGCCATTCTGAAGCTTGCTCATGGTCACTGTGATCGTCCCGCCTTGCGGCAGATAGGCCATCCCCAACGTTCCGCCGGGCGTCACGGCCGCGGTTACATAATCGTTGTCGGCGAATCGCGCTGCCGTCGCAGTAGCCGGCGGACCGGTGGAAGCGTAATGGCCGTATCCGGCGGTGACAAAGGCGTGCCCCTGGTCGGGCGTCAGATCATACCACTTCCGAGTCTGAAACAGATTCGCCATGTAGCCCAACTGAACGATGCCGGGCGAGACGAGATAGCTCTTCCAGTCGGGCAGGAATCTCCAAAGGTACTTATTGCCGTAAAGCTGGCCGGTAGCCCCGGAGAGCTGGGTCCAGTATTCCTGCATGCGGAGAACGCGAGGCGAGCCGCCGTCTTCATCGCGGTTCCTCTCATATTCGAAGTTGGCCTCGCCCATGAACGTCGGAATTTTGGCGGATTGATTGTAGCAATCCAGTACCTTGGCGTAGGTGGCGTAATAAGTGTAGGCCAGATTCAGGCCGACGATAGGGGCCCAGTTCGGGTCGTCGAGCGAACAACTCGCCTGATAGTTCAATTCCACGGTTTGCAGTTGTTTCGGCGCTGCATCCTTGATGCCCAGCGCGACCGCGGTGATGACCGCGTCGTTGGCCGGAACGGCCCATCTCTGAAAGTCGTTGCCGTTCAACCAAATGATGTTGGAAAAGCCCTTGTAACGATTCCCCAGATAGCGCCCATAGGTCCGGCACCGATCGGGGCCGTTGGCGAGCGCGGTTTGCAGCCACCCGGCGGTTTCGAGCGGATCGATCATCATCACGATGCCGTCCTTGGCCGCCATTTGGACAACTTCCTCCGCATGGGCAAAATAAGCTTCATTCGGCGTGCTCAAGTCGTAAAAGCGCGTGCCTGGTATGGTGGCGGTGAAGGGCTTGATTCCGTCCAGAAGACTGGCGTCGGGGCGCCCCTCAACAGGTCGGATGCAAAGCAGATTGACCCACAAGGCGTTGATTCCGCGCGCCGCCCGATCCGCCAGATAAATCTTCGCATCAGCCGACGAAAGGTTCGAAAAGATGCTGTGGGGGGAATCACCCACCATCAAGAATGGAACGTTGTTCTGGTCGACGAGAATGCGCGGATTCGCGCTGCTGATCTCAAGTGGGTAACGGTAACTCGCGGCCGAGAGCGCCCCGCAACAAAACAAGGCAACAAAAAAACGCCAATGGCGTGCAGTATTCATATATTGCTTTTCCTGAATCGTTTCCTGTTGTCCTCCCAGCGCCGGTTTGCCGGGACTTCCGTTTGGCGTTCCTTGCAGCCACGCCCTCCGGATAGCGATGTGGTCAGCGATGGCGCCAATTCTGTTCGCGTACAACGCGTCACCAATCCACTACGCGACACAGCGCAGGAAGTAATCAAGCCGAGAAGAACAGCGAGCAGCACACGCACCTTGAAGAAGCTTCTTGGATCGTTTGCGCTCTCCAGCCAAGTCATTTTAGATCAAGGAGTATGTTTGTGCACGGTGCCCATCGCATATGAGCGAGCCTATCCCCTATCCTAAGACCAAGAAAGCGGGTTTTCCACTACACCTGCCATTTAAATAACCGTACCGAGCAGTAGTGGCCGCCTATGCCGCGCCCAAAGGTTGTAAATGCGGCCCTCCGGGTGGGCCAGGGGCCGCGCCAAGGTGTGAAGTAGTCGGTGCAGTAAGATCCCGCGGCGCGCTGGCGGCGGCCATGCGACCGCAGGGCCGAGAGCGGGCATCCGCGCGGCGGGCCCGTTTCGAGATCCGCGGCGGGCCACGTCAACTGGCCCACGATCTGCGATGCCGATCCCCGAGGGCATTGTGCCCCGCGGCAAGTTGGTGGACGGCCGCTCGGTCTCCTTTCGGCTTCTGGCGGGCCGATCCCGACGTGCGCCTGGCGCGCGGCGCGCCAAGCGGCGCGGACTTCCTTGATCGCTGCTCGGCGCCGGCTTCTCCGATCGCTGCCCGGCACCCCTGCCGGCCGCCACGCCTCCCCCGTCTTGCCGTTTCAGCCCGGCTTTCCGCCCGCGGCGCGCTGGGCGGCGGCCATGCGGACCGCGCTAGCCGAGCGCGCCCAACCCGTGCGGCGGCGCCGCCGTGCGCTGGTGCGGCAGCAAGCTGGTGGCCGGCTCCGTCGTCTCCTGTGGCTGCTGGCGGGCCGATCCCCGACGCGCATGGCGATGCCGGCGCGGGGCGAATGACCCATCGCTGCCCGGCGCCCCTGCCGGCAGCCAGGCCGAACCCGTCTTGCCGTTTCAGCCCGGCGGCCCGCCCGCGGTGCCGTGGGCGGCGGCCCTGCGACCGCGGGCCGCGAGCGGCGATCCGCGCGGCGGCGCCGGGAGCGGTGGCGCGGCAGCAAGCTGGTGGCCGGCTCTTTGGTCTCCCGCCGCTGCTGGCGGGCCGTCCCGACGTGCGCCGGGCGGCGCGCATGGCGGATGGCGGCATTCGCACGGCGCTCGGTGCGCAAGGCGGCGCCGGCTTCCCCGATCGCTGCCCGCGCCAACTGCGGGCCGCCAGGGCCGAACCAGGCGTGCCGTTTCCGCCCGCCGTCGGCCTGCGTGCGGTGGCGGCGGGCCGAGAGCGTCCAAGCGCGCCGGCAGCCCGGCACCGGCCAAACCATCGGCTAATTTTCTAGACGGGCGTCGTCATCGAAGGCGCCGTGTTGGGCATGCCTCCGCAGCCGGCAACCTCGGTCCGCGCGGGGCCATCCAGGTGACCTTGCGGAACCTGGACAACCCGGAGGTGCGCGTGAGCGCATCGGCCAACCGCACGGGCGCGTTCAGCCGCCAAAACGTCGACGCCGGCAGATACAAGGTGATGGTCTGCAATCCCGCCGAGGGCGGGTACCTGCAGACGGTCCGCTATGGCGGGCAGGAGTCGAAGGAGCGCGTCATCCAGTCCGTAGGCGCCGGCGGCAAGCTGGAAGTGGTGCTGGCATTCGATAGCGGCATCGTGACCGGGTCGGTGCAGGATGGCTCAGGCGCCGCGGCACTGGGCGCCGCGGTGTTCGGCTATCCGAAAATCCAGCGACGAAGATTGCTGCAGCCAGATGGCCAATACCGATCAGAACGGCCGCTTCGTGATCCGCGGGGTCGCTCCCGGCGAGTACCTGGTGATGGCGGTTCCGGCGTCGGAATTGGAGAGAGATCGGGGGCTGGATTTCCATAAGCGCCACGAAGCCGATGCTTCTCCGGTCACTGTGGCGCATAACGGGAAGCGCCAACGTGACCGTAAAACTGGCCGGCGCCAGATAACCGCGGCGAGTTACCCAGTCTGCCGCTTACAAACGCCCGGGACCGGCTTCCTTACCGGACAGGAAGGTTCCGCTGCGGAGGCGGCGTTCGCCGCCTTTTGTCGCCCACGTGCACGGTCTGTAGCGCGATGGCGCCTGAAACGGATCTCGCCAGCTCACTTCGACGGTAAGCCCGTCTATCGTCCACGATGTCCCGAGCCCAGCAAGGTGTGGTAAGAGATGTAGGTCTGAATTCCTTCTGCGGCTCGGATCTAAACGAAATGCGGATAATCTCGCTCGTCGGTTCTCTGCTCCTGATAATAGGCGCGAGCTTTGCTCAAAGCTCAGGGGATCAGTTCGCCTTCGACGCTGCGTCCGTGAAGCGGTCCAATCCCGAATCGTCAGGCAGCGCCAACTATTGCCGTGGCGGTCCGGGTACCTCTGACCCTGGACTACCGACCTGCACGAATTCTACAGGCTGAAAATGGAAGCCCTGGGCCAGGTCCGGCTGCTCGCGGGAGAAATACACCGCCTGCTTTTCGCCCAACGCCATCACCGGCGCATCGGACAATGTTCGTTTATGATGAACTCATGGGCTGGAGTAGTTAATTGAAGCGGCATATACGCGGGAGACGATCAAATGAAAAGACGGACGTTTCTGACTAGCTCGGCGATCGGTGTCGGGTCGCTTGCCGGAATTTACAAGAACCTGAAGGCGGCGGCTGCCAGTCCGCAATCCGCCTGGGGAACCAACGCGGTGGTTCTGAAGTCGCCTTGGAGTAGCCCGCCTTCCATCGAAGCTTTTCTCGCGGACCGCGAGCACACCATCGCGCTGGACCGCTTTTATCGCGTGGGCGGTTTGGTCCGTCCCATCACCCCGACCGAATGCCGCATTGCCTATACCGATAGCGCGCTTCTGGTGGCGTTTCGTTGCACGGAACCCGACATGTCTTTCCCCGTCGGCCTGCTCAAGGAGGATTGGTATGCGCTGGCCGGTCTGCCCTGCGGATCGGATTCCTGGCCTCCCCTTCCCGACGAAGTGGATATCTTGCTTCAGCCCGACGCGGCTAAGCCGACCTATTACCAATTCGCGGTGACGCCCGAAGAAGTGAAATACGGCTGCCAGCGTGTACTGCGCAATCCGGAGAGGGCCCCCAATAGCAGTTCCAGGAACTCGATGGAAGTCAACCGGACTGAGGCTTTCGATGTGACCGTCGCCCGGAAAGCCAACGAGTGGATCGTTCTGTTCCAGATCCCCTGGGCGACCTTGGGAGGTAAGCCGCAATCTAATTTTGGATTCCTCCCGATGAGAACCCGCTGGCGCGATACCGAGTTCATCAGCCCCGTGGCGATGGATTTTCACGAGGGCCTTCCGGTTGACCTTCTGATCGAAACCCACTTTTCCGGCGAAGCGCAGGTCCAGGACTCGCAGGTCAGCTTGTGCCGTTTGCCTTCAGGCGCGGCCCGCTGGCAGCGGCCGTCGGCGTTGACTTATCCCGATCTCGCAACCGCCGAGCGGGTGTGGCGCATGCAGTCGTCGTTATCCACGCCTACCGATATGAAGAATCTGGGCGAGCGGCTCTCGCTCACGCAGAGCTGGATCGACCTGATGACGCTCGAAGGGTTCCTCTTCGTCCCCTCCACCGGCTCGATTATTCCCGAAGACATGACCCCGGCGAACTTCCGGCAGATGGTCAACGCCGCCCTGCGCAGTTCCGACCCGCCGAGCGCGTGTCAGTTGCTGGATGCCTACCTTCACAAGCTCGATCTCACCTCCCGGGACTGGTTCGCCGACGGCTCGGCCGGCAACGTTCGCCAGGATGAGTGGAAACCGGTTACCAGCGTGGACAGTCTGGTAGTGAAGGACGACGTCCTCCAGATGCGTTGCGTGGCCGGCGGGCACTCCGTGGCCTTGAGCCTCTCCCTGCCCAAAACGGGCGGCGTGCGCATCTATACCGCCGAGGAAGGCCATCACAAGCCGGATGGCTTGTCCCCGCTGAAAGTCGCCCAGTCGCCGAACTCTTGCGCCGTCCAGACTCCCGACGGCAAGGTGGTGATCCGGAAGACGCCGTTCTCGGTTTCCTTCTATAACGCCGCCGGAATCGCGGCAGTCATGGAAATCGGCGCCGGGAATCTAGCCTTCCGCTTCGATTCGGATGGCAAGATACTCGCGGTCGATTTCAAAAATCGTCTGGCCCCGTCCGAATCCATTTACGGCTTCGGCGAAAAGTACGACTACTTCAATAAGCGCGGAGTCGTGCTCACGCTTTGGGGCATGGACGACTGGCTGGGCAACGGCATGGGCCTCCGCAATACGACGTACAAGGGCCTGGCGATCTTTCACAGCTCCAAGGGTTACATGGCCTTCGGCAATTCGACCTACCGTCTAAGGGCCGACGTCGGGAAGACGAATCCCAGCCAGTACCGCATCTCGCAGCACGGCCCGATTTTCGACTATTACTTCTGGATCGGCACTCCTGAAAAGGCGATCCAATCGTACACCGATCTCACCGGCAAGCCCATCCTGCCGCCGAAGTGGGCTTTTCAAGAGTGGATGGGCAGGGGCGGCTCGGCTTGGGCCAGCGGACCTTTGCACAATGCGGTGGCCGAAGAGGAGAGCGTCACCAAGCGCTTCGCGGAATTGGACATCCCGCACTCCGCGATTTACGCCGAAGGAGCCTCCGCCTTCAACGCGTCCTTGAACGAATTCATGGCGGCCCGCAACATCAAGGTCTTGGGCTACTTCATGTGCGCAACCATACGCGAGGCGCAACAGCGCACGCTCTTGCCGGACGTGCCCCCCGATCAGCTTCCGGTCATGCACGCCGCCAAAGAAAGCGCGGCGCGCTCGCTCAACTACATCGACTTCACCAACCCGCACGCATTGGAGCTTTGCAAGCGATGGTGGAAGCCGCACTTCGACCTTGGCGTGACCGGCAGCATGGTGGATTTCGGCGATCGCACGCCCGAAGACGCCACCTTCTATAACGGCCAGCGCGGCGCCGAAATGCACAATTATTACTACCACGATTATCAGAAAACCGTCAGCGAGGTGTTCCACGATCGGCGTGGGGACGACTTCATCCTGTACGGCAGAGGGGCCGCGCCCGGCACGCAGAAATGGGTCGGCCAGTTCGCCGGTGACCACGGTTCAAACTTCGACGGATTACGGGCCGTCATGATCGGAATTCTCAACTTGTCCTCCTGCGGCTATTCCAACTGGGGCAGCGATCTCGGCGGTTACTTCGGCGTTCCCGAGCCCGCCGTGTACATCCGCTGGACCCAATTCGGCTTGTTCAGCCCCCTGATGCGTTGGCACGGCAAGGCCGCGCGCGAGCCCTGGGATTATGGCGATGCCGCCGTGGCGAACTATAAGTTCTGCGCCTGGGCTCGGGAAAATCTCGTGGATTACATTTACGGCGCGGCCATCTCCGCCCACCAGACCGGCGTTTCCATCATCCGCGCCATGCCTGTGGCCTTCCCCCGCGAGGAGTCGCTGGCGTCGGTCAGCGATCAGTTTATGTTCGGGGAGGATTTGCTCGTTGCGCCCGTCGTCGACGAACATAATTCGCGAACGGTCCTGTTTCCTCCCGGCCGGTGGACGGGCTTATGGGATGGCAAGACGGTTTCCGGCCCGGCCCGTGTCGAAAAGAGCGTGCCCCTGGACACGATTGCGGTCTACCTGCGGTCCGGGGCCGTCGTGCCCGTGAAACTGAGCCAGGATTTGCAATTCGGCAAGAGCATGACTCCCGGCCGCGTCAATGCCCTGGTGGTGACCCGGCCGCGCGCCAATGCGGTCGCGTCCCGCATCAACGCGCGCAGCGAAGCCGCCAACGTAACGGTCCAGGCCACGGCGCGCGGTTCCTCCTGGACGCTCGAAAACCTGCCGGAGACGAGTTACTTGCTGGTGCATGGCGCGACCGCCGCGGCCGCCGTCCGAGTGGACGGTCAGAATCTGCCGAAGCTCGCCGACGCCCAAACGAATTCGGCTGCCGGTTGGAACGCCGATCGCGCCGGCAACCGCCTGGTAATTCACCTTCCGGAGGCCCAGGCGGGCGCCTCAAGGAAGATTGAAGTGGACTTCGCCCCGGCCGAAGCCTCAGCCAAGAACTAGCCCGGCTTTCAAAACAGGCGACACCCGCGGGACTTACCTGAGGTCTGTCATTCTGGCGGAAGCACGCCGGGATGCGCGCGAGGCCATGGGAGCAGCGCTGCTCAACGCCCGCCGATCTGGCCAGCGCCGAGGATCGTGCGAATCCTCACTGCGCAGGGTGATCTCGGCACCCACGTTCGCACGCGGTTCGGATGCCCGTAGCCCTCAAATGGCGCTTTTCCGTGGCGCGCTTGGGCCCACTATTGTCCAAGACTCGGCCATCTGAAATAATCGGTATGTAGCTGGAGATAAAATCTATGCGACGACGAATCTTTCTTCAATCGGCATCCGGGGCCGCGCTGGCTGCGTCGGCTGCGGCTGCCCAGCAGGACAGCCAAGGCGCCGGCTCGTCTTCTCAGCCGGGGGGTTCAGGGAATATCAAACTCACGGAAAAAGAGTACTTCGAGGGACCAGGATTCGTTTTCCTTGTTTTCCATAATCATAATTCCGGGATGCAGGGCGGACTCCAGATTATACAAAAAGGCGAACGCTTGCTCGACACCGGAAGCCTGCTGCTTACACCCAAGGGCGGCGCTGCTCGCCGCGGCTCATCCGGTAGCGTGCAGCGCCGGGTAGTGGACCGGGAACGATCCACTGCGACGGTCTTCGGCGAAGTGAGCGGACTGAATCTGCGCTACCAACTCATATGCCGTACCGACGGCCGACGCATGTTTGTCACGCTGAGGTTCGATCAGGCCCTGGACTGGAGCAAGATCCAGGAGGCCGGTTTCCATATGTATCTTTACCCGCCGGCATACTTCGAGAAGTCCTTTCAAGGCGATTCGATAACGGGCGTTTTTCCCCGGCGATTCACCGGCGAACCGGTGCTTGCGCGCTCGCGGAATATCTTACGGATCGCCGACGAAGATCCAATGGTGAGCGTGACCTTCGAACGGCCCGGCGGCGAACTGCGGCTCGAAGACGGACGTCGCGAACGTACGGCGTGGTTTTCGCTGGTGGCGCCCATCGAGCCTGGATCGACCGCCACCGAAGTCGAGGTCGCCATCACGCCGTCTATCGACCCGCAGTGGCGGCGGGCACCCATGATCAGCCTGTCGCAAGTGGGTTACCATCCCGGGCAGCCGAAGCGGGCTGTGGTCGAATTAGACCCGCGCGAGGATTTTGGGGGAAAGATGAGCCTCTACAAGATGTCGCTCCATGGCAACAAAGAGCTGATCAAGGCTGACAACCCCAAACCCTGGGGAAGATTTCTCTATTATAAGTACGGCGTCTTCGACTTTACTGAAGTAGTGGACCCGGGCGTGTACGTGCTGGAGTTTCGAGGACAGACGGCGGGGCCGATCCGTATCGACCGGCGGGTTTACGATCAGGCCTGGTGGCCGACCCTGGAGGTATTTCTGCCGGTTCAGATGTGCCACGTATCGGTGCGTGAGGGCGATCGCACCTGGCACGGAGCGTGCCATTTGGACGATGCATTGCAGGCGCCCGAAAACACCATGGGCCTCGATGGCTATCAGCAAGGCAAGCACGAGACGCGATTTGCCGATTACGAGCACATACCAGGGCTGAACTGGGGCGGCTGGCATGACGCCGGAGACCATGATCTGCCGGCCGGCAGCATGGCCGCCACAACCTTGGCCTTGGCATTGGCGCAGGAGGAGTTTCACCCGGGTTTGGACCTGACAACGGTTCGCCGTGCCGACCGAGAGGTGCTGCTACACGTTCCGGATGGCGAAGAGGATCTTCTCCAGCAGATTGAGTGCGGCGTTGAAGGTCTGCTGGCTTCCTACCGTGCGGCGGGGCACATCTTCGCCGGGATTATCGAAAGCACGCGCGATCAATACGACCACACGGGCGATCCGGTGAACATCA
The DNA here is from genome assembly GCA_052144935.1 of Bryobacteraceae bacterium. Classification (GTDB taxonomy): domain Bacteria; phylum Acidobacteriota; class Terriglobia; order Bryobacterales; family Bryobacteraceae; genus JOPF133. Next base: position 2,641 of record JBKQPR010000193.1, on the reverse strand, counting down.
CGGATAATCTCGTATGCGACAGCAGCTTAAAGCCCGATCTCGCAGCAGTTGGACGTACCAGCAAGAGCGATGATCGATGGGCGTTCACCAACCGGAACACGGGACTGCAATACCGGGTGGCTCAAACTCTCGCCGCGGCGAGCCGGGTGCTGCGCGCGAAGAAACCCGCTCTCAGTGAAGAGTGTCTGGCTGCGGCGACCAAACTCTGGGATTACGAGCAGACCAACGCGCCTGTCTACGCCCCGGGTTCCTATGCCCCGGGCCGCGGCGGGAGCTTCCCGGCGGACGAGATCTCAACCACGGCGGAGCTTTGGCTCACTACGGATGATGCGCAATACCAGAAGCGTCTCTATGCTCTGCTGCCCCAGGTCGCCTCCGCATCGCCCGAGCAGTTTGGGAGCGGGCCGGGCTGGGTCCTGGCACGGTTGCTGTCCAAGGCTTCCGACGCGGAATTCCGCAATCTGGTTCTGGAACAGGCGAAGAAGTGGAAGGCCGCCACGGAGGCCATGGAGGCCACTAATCCGTACGGGATTCGCTTCCCCTCCAGGCTCTTGAGGTCCGACTGGAAACTGGACTCGCCCGCGCAGGCAAGAAGCGACACGGCAAAGATCTCTGCATGGGATTTGCAGACCGCTGGCATGCACCATTACTTCTATCACAAGCATCTGCCGCACATCTTTGATGCGAACAGCTTGTTCTCGGCGGTGAACTTCATACTTGGCTGCCATCCGGCCACCAATACCAGTTGCGTGTCTGGGGTGGGGACGAACTCGCAGTTGATAGCCTACGGCTTCAATCGGGACGATTGGACGTACATCCCGGGTGGGGTGATCTCAGGCATTTCCTTGGTGAAACCGGATTTTATCGAAATTAAGAACTTTCCGTATCACTGGTATCAGACAGAGTATGTAATACACGGAGCCGCCAGTTACATATTTGTTGTGCTCGCGACACAGTGGATACTGGAGCATCAGCGTCCGGTGGCGCACGCCTGAAATCCGAGGTCGTTTGTCGCGCCGTTTCCGCCCGCTACGCGGTGGGCGGCGGCCCTACGACCGCGGCCCGAGAGCGGCCGTCCGCGTGGCGGTGCCGGTCGCGACGACGCCTTTGGTGGCGTGCACCTGGCGCTGGCGGGCAGCCTGGTTGTCCTCGTGTGAGACGGCGTCTCGCCGCTGGCGCTGGCTTCCCCGGTCGCTGCCCGGCGCCGCTGCCGGCCGCCACGCCCGAACCAGTCGCGCTGTTTCCGCCCGGCATCCCGCCTGCGGCGCGCCGGGCGGCGGCCCTGCGAGCGCGGGCCGAGAGCGGCCGTCCGCGCGGCGGCGCCGGACGAGGCGACGCCTTTGGTGGCCCGCTGCCATAGCCGATGGCTGATGATCACCGCGGGCGGAGCGGCGTCGTTGTAATCATCTTGTAAGAACCAGCGTCCGAGTGCTGGCTGGATGCCCAGCGTCGGTAGCACTCCCTGGGTAATGCGCTGGCCGATGAGCGGTTGCGCCCCATCCCCGCCCGTCAAATTGGCCGGCCAGTAGAACTGGTCGGCGCCCATAGACTCGAAAACGCCGTTCTGGTCGCGGAAGGCGAGGAAGCCGCCGACGCACACGCCAAATCCGTCCTTTTCCTTTGGCGCAACTTCGGAGATGATGACGAGGCGAGCGGGATCGCGGTATGGCAACTGTTCCAATTGCAACTTCTCGAAAACGCTGAAAATGGCTGTGTTTGCGCCGATGCCCAAGCAGAGCGAGAGGATAGCAATCAAGCTGAACGCGGGATTGCGGACGAAAATCCGCCACGCGAAACGAGCATCTCTCCAAAAGGCGGGCATAGCGCTTCCGGGGTGCCTCCGCCTATCGTATCAGCGTTGGCGGACTTGTGTTGACCATCTCGATGGAGATCAGTCTGCTGTTTGGTCTTTCGGCCGCGCGCGTGGGCGCCGGTGGTGCCGCGGTGCCGCCGAGTGCGCCGGTGCGGCAGCACACTGGTGGACGGCTTCTCGGTCTCCTGCCGCTGCCGGCGAGCCGATTCCGACGTGCGCAAGGCGGCGCGCATTCAGAAAGGCGGCGTGGGGGCGCGTGTCGAATCGCCTCCGTCTCCAGCGGCTGGCGGGCCGATCTTGACGTGCGTCAGGCGGCGCGCATGACGATGCCAGGATTCGCAGGGCGCTCGACGCGCCAGGCGGCATGGATAGCTCAGTCTGGCGCACCCAGAGCGCCAGCGCAAGCCGAAAAGTGGCTCAAGCTGGTTCCTCCAACCACCCGACGACATGGGGTAGACTCCAGGAGGTCAGAGTCTAGTCTTGCCGCTTCGGCCCGGCGTTGCCGCCCGCCGTGCGGTGGACGGCGGCCCTGCGACCGCGGGCCGAGTGCGGCCAGCCGGGGGAGCGGCGCCGTCCGACGCGGTGTCTCGTTGACGTGTTTAGTGACGCTGGCGGAGCTGGTGGTGGGTCGGTCCGGATCGCGAGAATTCGCCCGTCCGGTGGCCGAACTTCCATAATCGAAGTCCCCGGATGCTGGCCCGCTAGCGGGAGTTTACAAGATATGAGCGCGTTTCTGTGGTGCCGCCTCGCCTCTCTCACCCCGGAATCGGCGCTATTCTTCTGAAAATAAGTCACTTAAGGCGACGCACCAGGCCGGGAATCGGCGAC
>JBKQPR010000192.1:0-8587 GCA_052144935.1 Bryobacteraceae bacterium | reverse complement strand
TGCCGCATTCCCGCGGGGCGCCCCACCCTCCTCTCAACCATCTCCTCCCAAGCCCCAAAGATCCGGCGTCGACGACCCACTCACCCTGCCAAAGCCGTTTCGCACCCCCCACTGTCTGAATTGCAGTGCCTTGAGATTTCGGCTCCCAAAGCGCGGGAGTTAAGTATATAATGCTGGTAGCGGGGAACTGGACTGCGAATCCAGCCCCCGCCACGGGACTTACTTGTAGCCCTTACGGCGCCACAGGATCAGTACCGTGATTCGCCCAAGGAAAGCGTGGACGACTTTTACCAGCATGTAGACCATGTTCTGGTCCTCCTTTCCGCTTCGATTGGAGAGCCCGGCCTAACACCGGGCTTTCCTCAGTGAAGCATCCAAAGAGAAACCCGCTTCTCCAGCGTCGGCGAAAAGGAACGGTCATTGTAACTCCTTTTCCGCAGCGGCCCGAAACAAATGCTGGCAAGTGTGCCGGCGGCCTGCCCACCTGCCGGCAAATGCTGGTCTGTGGGCGCCAGCGTGGCGCCAATTCCCACCTTGCGTGTGCCTAACTACCGCAGTTTCAACGCGGGCGGTGGCGGCAGGCGACGTGCACTCCGGTTGGCCATGAGGTGGATCTCGCTATTGATGCTATGGTTCGTGGCGGCGGCCGGGACGCCATACGCGCGCGCGGCAGAGGATACCCGCGATGCGGTGGAGGCGGCACGCCTGTTCGACGATGGCCAGGCGATGCTCAATGCCGGCCGCTATGGCGCGGCCCGCGTGACCTTCCGGACGCTGCTGTATGTCTATCCCGAGAGCAGCCTGGCCGGGCAGGCCCGCGTGGCGCTGCGCAAAGCCGAGGATCTGGAAGCGCAGGCGCCGGTGGTGCGCTCGGTGCGCTTCCAAAAAATTCCGCGCGGCCTCACCCTGGAGGACGTTCGCGCATTCTTCGCGGCCCGCGAGGTGGCGCTGGCCGTCGAGCAGCCCTACGAGCCGCGGGAGGTGGAGCGCGCCCGCCTGGCGCTCCAGGATCTGCTCGCCGTCAAGGGCAGGCCGGCGGCGGTGAAGGCCGCGGTGCATACCGTCGGGCATGGGGCCAGTCGCGAAATGGTGGAGATCCTGTTCACGTCCGGGAAGAAGTAGAGCTATTGTAGAGCTATAACTAGAGCCACAAGTAGAGCTACAAGTAGTGCTACCGTGGCTTCATGAAGGCTGCTCGGATTCACCAGCACGGCGGTCCCGAGGTGCTGGTCTATGAAGATGTACCGGAACCCCGGATCAATGCCAACCAGGTGCTGCTGCGGGTGCGCGCCTGCGCGCTGAACCACCTGGACCTGTTCGTGCGCGCCGGGATCCCCGGCATGAAATTTTCGCTGCCGCACATTCTGGGCTGCGACATCGCGGGCGAAATCTTGGAGGCCGGCGACCTGTGCGAACGCGTGAAGCCGGGCTGGCGCGTGCTGCTTTCGCCCGGCTTGAGCTGCCGCCAGTGCGAGCAGTGCCTGGGCGGCAACGATAATTTCTGCCGCCGCTACACCATCTTCGGTTATGGCGTGGATGGCGGCAACGCCGAGCTGCTGGCCGCCCCGGAATACAGCGCCATTCGCATTCCCGACAGCCTGAGCTTCGAAGAGGCGGCTGCCGCGCCCCTGGTATTCCTCACCGCCTGGCACATGCTGATGGGCCGCGCGCACTTGCAGCCGGGCGAGGACGTGCTGGTGCTGGCGGCGTCCAGCGGCGTGGGATCGGCGGCCATCCAGATTGCCCGCCTGTTACAGTGCCGCGTGATCGCCACCGCGGGCGGCGAAGAAAAGCTGGCCAAGGCGCGCGAACTGGGCGCCGATTACACGATCGATCACTACCGGCAGGATATTGCTGCCGAAGTGAAGCGCATCACCGGCAAGCGTGGTGTGGACGTGGTGGTGGAGCATGTGGGCGCCGCCACTTGGGGTAAGAGCCTGGAGTCGCTGGCTCCCGGCGGGCGCCTGGTGACCTGCGGCGCGACCACCGGCGCCGATGTGGGCGTGGATTTGCGGTACCTCTTCGTCAAGCAGTGGAGCCTGCTCGGCTCCTTCATGGGGACCATGGGCGAGCTGCACCAGGTGTTGAAGTTCGTCTTCCGCGGGCAGCTCAAGCCGGTGATCGACCGCGTCTATCCGCTGGAGGAAATCCGCGCGGCGCACGAAGGGTTGGAGAAGAAAGAGCAGTTTGGCAAGGTGGTTCTACGGGTCGAGTGAACGGGGAAGCCGCGCTCGGTGATGGGCAAGACGGGCCGCTCACGCTGGTCCTGCACCGCCGCAGCCTGATCCGCGGGTGACGCGCTGGCTCCCCAGCGGTCCGTAATCGCCTTGGCGCCCGGCAGAAGGTGAGTTTCGAACCAATCCCCCAGGCCTGTTCAAGCCAGTTCTCCAAGGCTGACGTCCTGCGGCGCTGGATCTCTGCGGTGAGGCCCACGGCCCAAACCTTCCACCCAACACCTCGGGGGGTTCCGTCGTCTAATTCCCGAGGTTCTACCATGTCCGCATTCCGGGATCAGCTCCTGCAAGACCTGCGCTACGCCGGCCGCATCATGGCCGCTCAACCCCTCTTTACAGCCATGGCGGCGCTCTCCCTGGCTCTCGGAATCGGCGCCAATACCGCCATCTATAGCTTCATGGACGCCATCCTCATGCGCGCCCTGCCGGTGCAAAATCCGGAATCGCTCGTCGTGTTCAACTGGCACGCCAAAGAGCGCCCACCCGTGATTCACAGCTCCAGCGGCAGCCAGTGGCACGAACCGCGGCTCGGATTGACCAGCGGAAACATGCCTTACGGCTTTTTCGAGGAGGTCCGCGCCGCCAGGCCGGTCTTCTCTTCCGTCTTCGGTTTTGCCGGCGCCGGGACGGTCAACGCCCAGATCCGCGGCCAGGCCGACCTCGCCCGCACCCAATACGTCTCCGGCGACTTCTTCAGCGGCCTCGGTGTGCCGCCGGCCGCCGGCCGCCTGATCGACCCAGCCGACGACCGCGAAGGCGCTCCGCTCACCGCCGCCATCAGCCACGGCTACGCCCAACGCCGTTTCGGCGACCCTGCCAAAGCGGTTGGCCAGCGGATGCTCATCAACGGCAATCCCTTCACCATCGCGGGCGTCACGGCGCCGGAGTTCTTCGGCGTCAACCCGGCGGGAGCGCAGGACATATATGTGCCGATGCATACCAGCATTCTGTTGGAGTCCATCTTCGGGCCCAGGAATCCGCGGGCCAAATTCACCGCAAACACCTATTACTGGATTCAGATGATGGCCCGGCTGCGGCCCGGCGTCTCGCGCGAGCGCGCCGAAGCGGCCATGGTTCCCCTGTTCCGCAACTTCGCGGACAGCGCCGCCGTCAACGCGCGCGAACACGCCAACCTCCCGCTGCTGATCCTCAAGGAGGGCGCCGGCGGCCTGGATTTCCTGCGGCGCCAGTATTCCAAGCCCCTGTACGTGCTGATGACCCTGGTGGCTTTGATCCTGGCGATTGCCTGCGCCAATATCGCCAACCTGCTGCTGGCGCGCGCCACGGCGCGCCGCCGAGAAATGGCCCTCCGGCTCAGCCTGGGCGCCGGCCGCATGCGCGTAGTGCGGCAGTTGCTCACCGAATCGGTGACGCTTGGGATGCTGGGCGGCGCGCTCGGCGTGGTGGTCGCGAAATGGGGCATCGGCGCGCTGACCCTGCTGCTGGCCAACGGCCAGGAAAACTTCACCCTGCACGCCGCGCTGAACTGGCATGTGCTGGCGCTGACGGTGGGCCTCTCGGTGGCCACAGGCATGTTCTTCGGGCTGGCGCCGGCCCTCCAATCCACCCAGGTGGACCTGGTTTCGGCGCTCAAGCAAACACGCTCGGGCGACCGGACGCGGCGACTCCATCGCCGCATCCGCCTCAGCCTCAGCCAGGCGCTGGCCGTCGCGCAGATCGCCATCTCCCTGCTGCTGCTGGTGGCCGCCGGATTGTTCGTCCGCACCCTCGGCAACCTGCATTCGGTGGCCCTCGGATTCAATCGCGAAAACCTGTTGCTGGCGACCCTGAACGCGCGCCAGGCAGGCTACCAGGACGCCGCCCTGATGCGCTTCTACGACGGCCTGCGGAATCAACTTCGCGGAATACCGGGCGTGCGCGCAGTGACTCTTTCGAACTACGCCATGGTCTCCAATTCCGAGAATTCCACCGACGTGCATATCCCCGGCCAATCGGGTCCCAATCCCGGCACGGACGTATTAAACGTCGGGCCGCGGTTCTTCAGCACCATGCAGATTCCCATCGTGCTGGGCCACGAAATCGAAGAGCGCGATGCCATCGGCAGCACGCCGGTGGCGGTGGTGAACGAGATCTTCGCCCACCGGTATTTCGGCGCGGACAATCCGGTTGGCAGGCACTTCATCCTGGGAGGCGGCGCGTTTCAAATCGACTTCGAAATCCTCGGCGTTTCGCGGACCGCCCGCCTGGTGTCCCTAAAGGACGAAATCTCGCCCACCATATACGTGGCCTACAATCAGAATCCCCGGCAATCCCTGGGGAGCATAGTGTACGAGATCCGCGCGGCCGGCGATCCGGCCGGCCTGTCCGCGGCGGTCCGCCGGATCGTGCGCGAAGCCGATCCCCGCGTTCCGATTTCCAGCCTCATCACACAGGAGCGGGTCATTGAACAGACCATCGGCCAGGAGCGCACCTTCGCCATGCTGTGTACCTGCTTTGCCGTGCTGGCGGCGCTGATCGCGTTCGTGGGACTTTATGGATTGATGGCTTACAGCGTGGCCCGCCGCACCAACGAAATCGGCATCCGCATGGCGCTCGGCGCCGAGCGCCGCCGCCTGATGTGGATGGTGCTGCGCGAAGTCCTCGCCATGGCGGTGCTCGGTCTCGCGATCGGCCTCCCCATAGCTCTCGCCGCCACGCGCTTCGTCGGGTCGTTCCTGTTCCAGATGAGGCCCAACGATCCGATCGCTCTTACCGCCGCGGCTGTCGCGCTCCTCGCAGCCTCGGTCCTGGCCGGCTACGGACCCGCCTGGCGAGCTTCCCGCATCGATCCGTGGACCGCCCTGCGCGACGAATAAGACCTGGCGTGACACGTCCAAGCGATTGGCTACGCGGGTTAGCGGTGATAAGCCGACTTGAAAGCGGGAAGCCAACGCGACACTGCGCAAATCAATCCCCCGGCCCCGCGACAGAGTACCCCTGCCATACATATTCCAGAGCCTCGGGCAGGGTCTTTTGTTTCACGGCGCGGCCGGTGTGCCCGGCGTTACGCGCAAATACAAACTGATAAGCATGTTCCGCCAGCATAGGTTTCAGCCCGTCCAAGCAGCCCGTCTAAGCTGCGCCCCTTCCCTGCGCGGTCAGGTAATCGAGAGCGGCGTTGATTCCGCCCTTCCGATGGGGGATGCCCGCAAGATCCAGACCCATCTCGACGCCGGCCAGCGTACCAGCCAGCATGAGCTCGTTGAAATCGCCCAGGTGACCAATGCGAAAGACCTTGCCCGCGGTCTTTCCGAGCCCCGCCCCGAGCGACATATTGAACCGGTCCAGCACGAGCGCCCGGAATGCGGCTTCGCTGAAGCCGTCCGGCAGCAGGACAGCCGTGCTCGAACTGCTGTATTCGGCGGGATTGCAGGCCCAGATCTCCAGGCCCCAGGCACGTACCGCGCGGCGGGTTGCCTCGGCCAGGCGGTCGTGCCGGCGGAAGACGTTCGGCAACCCTTCCTCCTGGAGCATTTTCAAGGCTTCGCGGAGGCCGTAAAGCAGGTTCGTCGCAGGAGTGTAAGGGAAGAATCCTCCGGCGTTGTTCACCAGCATTTCATCCCATCGCCAGTAGCTCTTGGGGAGTTTGGAAGTCTTGCCGGCCTGGATGGCTTTCGGACTTACCGCGTTGAAGGAGAGACCGGGTGGAAGCATCAGACCCTTTTGCGAGCCGCCCACACTGACGTCCACGCCCCACTCGTCGTGCCGGTAGTCGATCGCCGCCAGGGAAGAAATAGTGTCCACCAACAGCAAGGCGGGGTGTTTCGTGTCGTCGATCGCGCGGCGCACGGCGGCGACATTGCTCGTGACGCCTGTCGAAGTCTCGTTGTGGATCACCATTACGGCCTGGATCTCATGGTCCCGGTCGTCACTCAATTTCGCCGTGACCGCCGCCGGGTTCACGCCGTTCCTCCAGTCGCCTGGCACAAAGTCCACCCGCAGGCCGAGGTTTGCCGCCATTTTCGACCAAAGCGTGGCGAAGTGCCCGGTCTCAAACGCAAGCACCCGGTCTCCGGGACTCAGGGTGTTGACCAGGGCGGCTTCCCACGCGCCCGTACCGGACGCCGGGAAGATGATCACGGAATTCTGAGTCTGGAAGACCGCCTTCATGCCCTCCAGGCAAGACTTGGCCAGTTCCGCGAAACCCGCGCCGCGATGGTCAATCGTCGGATTGTCCATGGCGCGCAGAACCCGGTCCGGAACATTGGTCGGACCGGGTATTTGAAGAAAGTGTCTACCCGTTGGATGGCTCATCGTTAATCCCCCACCTCGAAGCACCGGTGCAGCCCACGGCGTGTCATCGAAACAGTTCGCGTTTCGAGAATCTTATCAGACGCGAATCGCTCCGGGTTTCGCCGCCGGCGCTTGGCCTCGATTCAACGTGCGCGCTCTGCGGATCAATGCGGCCCGCCGCATCGTCGAAGCCCGATCGCGTTCTCCCGGCGCACTAGCCTGGATTTCCACGGATAATAATTCACCTAAGATTTGAGACTTTGCGGTCCGGTGTAGGTAGTCAGCCGCAGCTTCAGTCCGTTCCACCAGGGGACGGCGACAGGTTTGTCGAACAGTCCCGATGCGAGGAGAATGGGCAGGTGCGAACGGCGGTGGAAACTGACTTGAACTTCGCTGTTCGTGATCCTGACGTCGGCCGGGATGTCGACCAGATCGCGGAAGATTTGACGGGCTTGGGCATCGGAATAGCCGCGCATTGTTTTGGCGAGGATACGATAGAGCCCGCTGGCGATGACCAGAAGGACCATGTCGAAATCGATCTTCAGTCCGACCGCGGAAGAGAGCGCATCCATGTGAAAGAAGCGCACGGCGTCGGACAGCGCGTTTTCGATGAGCATGCGCTGAGCGTATCGGGTAATCAGTTTCTTGGTCGATAGGCGGAGTTGGTTGGTGAGGAGAATCGTGGGTTCGTCATGGCCCAGATCCTGAATGAACAATTGACGGAAGGTACGGCCGGCCAGTAGTATCTTTTGTTCGTAGACGCGCGGAGTTTGGTACTTGCGGGTGGGGACATCGAGTTCTACGGTGCGCCACGCCGAACGCGGCAGCAGCACAATCTCCTTCATCAGTTTGGGAGACCTTCGGCGGAGCGTGATGAAGGAAATCCCCATCCGGTCCAGCCGCGCCAGGTTGGCATAGGTGGTCAGGCGGGAATCGAAGACGAGCTGGCGGGGCAACTCTCCGTGCGTGCGCTTCCAGAAAGAGATGAACTGGAAGATCTCCTCGGCCTCTTCGCCTTTGCGCAGATTGGCATTGGAATAACAGAAGGAGCGGCCGGCGGCGTCCTGAGCCAAGAAGGCGAGGATACTGGGCTGGCGGCGGCTACGTGCCGATACGTAATGGCGCTCCACGACGGGATCTTCGCCGTAGTAGGGTACCGAGTGGAAGTCCAGGTTGAAGGATGCCCCGTCAAAGAGACCCCTTGGATTCACCTGGTCATGCCAGGCGGCCAGCAGTTGAGTGGTCTGGGTGTGGGAAACGCGGGAGGAGTACTCCGACAGGTAACTCTTCTTGGGGAATGCATTCAACCCGGCGAACAAGGCCAGTCGTTCGTCGGCCACCAGTGCCATCACGTGACTGTGGCGCTCGATCGACCACAGCTTTAGGGCCAGGCAAGCCCGCAAAGCGTGATCGGCTGGGATCATCTTCGATCCGGGCAAATGCGCGGCTGGAACCAGCGCCTCCACATGCAAGCGCACCAAATCGGGAACGAACAAGAAGAGACCGCCGCAGCAGGTGGTAAACGAGCGTGGAGCCAGAGACATCTGGCGGGCGTCGGCAACCGCTTCGATAGTGGGGCGGGGGCCGCCGGGGCGTTCGTGGTCTAACCGCCGCGGGAGTGGAGCAAATCCCTCTTGTTGCAGGACCTCCCGTACAGCGGTGGGGCTGAGAGGACACTGTTGCTCTTTCAGCGCGTCGCTGATTTCGTAGACCGAGTGGTTCTGCTTGCGCAGGCGCACGATCAGATCGCGAGCAGCGGACTTCTTGGGTTGGGAGCGAGGCCCAGGGTGTGAGGAGACAAAGAAGACGGGGTCCTCGTCGCGGCGGAAGTGATGGCACAGGACTTGAAAGGATCCACGCGAGTAGTTGAAGGCGTCAGCCACTTCGGCAGAGGGCCGTCCCTCGACGAAATACGCGCGCAAAGCCTCGTACATGCGCTGCTTGGCGTTGCCGGGCTCCAGGAAGAAGCGGCGGCAGTCGCTTAGGTCCTTGGGTGTTGCCGGTCATCAGAAACCGTAGTTTTCTGAGTTTTGGCCGGTTGTAAGGGCCGGCGACTTCATCCGCGCCGAAGGCGCGATCATCCGTCAATCCTCAGCATCAAACATTTCAACGAAAGATTG
>JBKQPR010000191.1:0-72961 GCA_052144935.1 Bryobacteraceae bacterium | reverse complement strand
CCAGATCGACACTCCACGGCTGTACCGTCTTGAACAGTTACCTCGCGCCTTGCCGTGGGAAGCGGTCCGCACACTTCTGCGTTCCATGGACAAGACAACACCGATGGGCCTCCGTGACTACGCCATGGGCAGCCGACGCGGAACAGGCAATTGTAGTAGCCATCACGGCGGAAGGGAAATTGTTTGCCGGCGCCGAACCCACCGATCCCGCGGCGCTAAGTAAGCTGAGTGCGGAGACCGTGTATGTAGAGGCCGACTCTCGAGTGCCGTTTCAGAAGGTACTCACAGTCTTGGACGCCTTACGTGGTAAGTCGGTGGTGTTGCTTGCTGCACCGCCCAAGAACGCGGAAGGTACGAAGATTGTGCCGCCCTATGGGATGAAGGTGACCGTGTCCCGGTAGGGACCTCTGCTGAACACGGCCGTGGACCTGCCCGATCGGCGTCAACTCGTGCGCGTTCAAACCGTGCGGATACACGGCTGCGTCCGTGCCCGACGCCACCTTGACGCCCGATCGCAGGCCACGCCGATGTTCTGGGCGGCGATCCCCATCACCACCCAGGCCTTTTCCGGAACGCCGGGCGTCATGCCGAGTTGGCTGGCGTGTTCCGGAAACCAGTCCAGCAGGTAGAGCGTGAGGACCAGATACGCGCCGCAACCGATCAAAGACGGGAGCTTCGGGCCGGCAGTGGATCTTTCCGGTTGTGTGCCAGAACTCGGCGAAATGCACACTCCCGGATCTGTCAAACTTCTACTGCCTCTCCGGCAGAGCCGGGGGATCTCCCAACGTATTAGGTCGGCGCCGAACTTGATGTTTTCCCGAAGTTTTGCCGTCACGCCGAGGACCCCATCGGCTGCGCTGGAAAGCGGGGAAAGCGGGGAAAGCGGAAGCCCGCTCACGGGGAGCCCTCGGAAGCGCGGGCTTCCACTGTTCCGCCAAGCGGGCGCGAGGATTTCCGTATTGATGGTGCCTGATTGGGAAACTACTTCCTCTCCGCGTTTCCGCAGCGTCTCCGCGTCCTCCGCATCCGGTCCAAGGTCCGCACGCATCCTGGGGTCCGTTTCGATGGGAAGGTCACGGCGTAGTATGGCGGTTCCGGTGTGGTGGCACACTGGGACAAATTACTTCGGCGCAGGATCGCCGTGCTCCGTGTAATTTTTGAGCCGCGTGATCTGCTCCAGCAGGACGGAATCCACCGGCTTGGCCCAGATGTCAAGCCCGGCCTTCAGGTAGCCGCCGACTGCGTAAGTCACCTCCAGCCTGGAGCCGCTGTCAACCGGCGAGATTTCAAACCGCATGCTGCCGGAGGCCGCCATCGCCTGCAGTGGCCCCAGACCGCCGCTAAATCCGACTGCCTTTCCCGGCGCCAGCAATACAACCTCCATGTGGCGAACGCTGCCGCCACCGGGGAGTTTCTCGCAGAAACAGCCCATGGGCTTCTCCTCGATGCTCAGGTTGTGCGCATCGCCGGAAACGGTGTGAGCCGAGCTCCACCAGTCACCCACATTGTGAATTAGCCGCTTGTACACGTCCGCCGGCGGCGCTTGGATCGTGATCCCCAGCTTGACCGTGAAACCGTTGCTCGCTGAGTCGATAACCTCGGCCGCCGCCCAAGGTGGGGCCAGTGCCACAATCGCAACCGCCAGGAGTCTGCCTGTTCGCATAGTGATCCCTCTCAGTGATTATAGAGACCTATGGCCTGTAACGGTGTTGGATCGGATCTTGTTCCCAAAGAGCGGATCTGCGGCTACGGCGTAAAGGTCGTGAAACCCTCTTTCGAAGCGGCAAACGGCGCGCCGCTCAGCCATTTGGCCCACTCGTGAATGCGAACTCGCGCATGGCGGAAGCGGCGTGGCGCGACGCCATGGTCCCCACCGGGCTCGCCGGGTTGTGGCAGGCGGTCCGGATGTAATACAAATCCGCCAGATAGGCACGCAGATTCGGGGGCGGGTTGCCCGGCAGGCTCATGAATCGGTATCGTTTTCATGGTACCCGAAGCTGACGGCGCCGCCTCCGGAGCCGCCGTGACTATGGTAAGATGACCATGGTATGAAACAGCAAATTGCAGCGGGCAAGTTCAAGGCGCACTGCCTTCATCTCCTCGATGAAGTCCAGCAATGCCGCAAGGAGATCGTCATCACGAAACGAGGACGCGCCGTTGCCCGCCTGCTACCGGTTGATGAAACGGTCCCCTCCATCTTTGGCCGCATGAAGGGATCGGCGGAGATCCTCGGAGACTTGGTTGCGCCAGTGGACGAGACATGGAGCGTAGATGAGTAGCGCCAGGCCGGCGCCGCTATTGCTGGACACCCACTATTGGATCTGGCTGCAACTGGGAGCGCGAGAGGAGTTCGGCGGTTCCATGTTGAAAGCCATCGAGAAAGCTGCGACAGGCGGGAATCTGCTTCTTTCGGTGATCTCCGTATGGGAATTGGGCATGCTGGAGGCGAACGGGCGGTTACGGCTGCAGGCCCCGTGCGAAGAATGGGTACAAGAGGCCCTGGCTACCCCCGGTCTCACGCTCGTGCCTCTGACGCCTGAGATCGCGCTGGCCAGCAGCCGGCTGCCGCAGCCGTTTCACGGAGATGCCGCCGATCGGATCATCGTGGCGACGGCGCGAAGCATGCGGGCGCGGATCGTGACGCGGGACAGCAAAATCCTTGAGTACGGTCGCCAGCGCCACGTGGCGGTCTTGTAGGGCGACCCGGCCGAGGGGTGTCGAAGATTCCGAGAGCGAACGCAATCATCTATGGGCACGTGTCCCCGAGCAGGAGCGGCGAGGGCTTCAGATTGACGGTGGTGCGTTTTGCGTCCAAGTGGCGGAGCGCATTTCATCTGCCGGACTTCTCCGACGTTGGGAAATCCAAAATGTCCCGGCGTCCGCCGAGGGCCCGCCCATCCATCCCTAAACGAGTTAATACGGCGACTGGCACCCACATGTCCCTGAAAGCCACTGAGGTCTTCGTTCCCGGTTCTTATCCTGAGCACACATATGTTGAGCGTGAGGGAGATCAGCTTGAAGACACTCTCCGGGACCTCTGAGTACCCCAGGACAGGTTGTTTCACTATCCAGTCCATCGAAATCCGGCAAGACCGTTCTTGTTGAAAAGGTGGTTGGAAAGGACCTCTTAATCTCGCTGTCAGGCGCATTGTTGAGTTCAGCGAACCAGGTCCGCGCATTGTTGAGTTCAGCGAACCAGGTCAGGGAAAAGGCTTGGACTGGATGGGCATACCCACAAGTACCTCGCGGACCGTGACTGAGGGGACTACGTTCGTGCCGAGGTCAGCCCCACCAGGTCTCGCCCGGCGCCAAATGCGCCATGGCGACGTCTTTGTTCAACTCGATGCCGTAGCCGGGCTTGTCCTGGATGGTGAAGTAGCCGTCCTTCCAAAACGGGCCTTCGCGGACCACCAGGTCGGGCCACCAGTCGATCCATTTGGCCAGCTCGTGAATGCGGAACTCGCGCATGGCGGAAGCGGCGTGGCACGACGCAATGGTCCCCACGGGGCTCGCCGGGTTGTGGCAGGCGGTCCAGATGTAGTACAGATCCGCCAGGTCCGAAATCTTTTTCGATTCCGACAGCCCGCCCGATTTCGGCACATCGATATGCACGCCGGAGCAGGCCTGCATCTCGATCAGCCGGCGGAAGCCCTGCCGCCCGTAGAGGTTCTCCCCGGTGCAGACGGGAATCGGAATGGAATGCGTCACCTGCGCCATGGCTTCGATGTTGTCCGCGGGCACGGGGTCTTCCAGCCACATCGGCCGCACCGGCTCCAGCTCGCGCGCCAGGCGGATTACGTCCTGGGTGTCGTAGCGCCAGTGGCACTCGATGGCAAAATCCGCGTCCGGGCCCAGCGTTTCGCGCACCGTCTGCATGCCCTGCACGATGCGGCGGTAGTCTTTGTGGGTGAGGTTGCGCGCGTAGGGATCGTGGCCGGGCTCCTTGAATTGCGGATCGGCCCGCCCCGGAACGCTGTCGCCCTGGAACTTGAAGGCCGTCCAGCCCCATTTTTCCGCCCGCGCCTGTTGCGCCTGGGCGCGCCACGCCGCGGGATTCTCCGGGTCTTCCACCGCCAGCAGGGTCCGGTAGAACCGGATGCGGTCGCGGAACCGGCCGCCCGGCAGGTTGCAGACGGGCGTTTCCAGGATGCGCCCGGCGAGGTCCCACAGGGCGATCTCGATGCCGCTCGCCGCCGTCACCGTGACCCCCGCGATGGCCCCCGCCCCGGCGCTCTGCATCAGCATCTTGGTATAGAGCTTGTCGACGTTGAGCGGATCCTCCCCCACCACGATGGGCTTCATCTTGGCGAGCACCAAGTCCTTCACGCCCCAGCCCCAGTAGGCCTCTCCAATGCCGTACAGCCCGGAATCGGTCTCCACCTTGATCAGGTTCCAGTCCCACGTGCCGCGCACGATCATGCACTTCACGTCGGTGATCTTCACCTTCTTGGCAAGGGCCCGGGCCAAGCGTTGGTAGGGAGCGGCAATCACGCCGGCGGTTGCCGCCCGAAGGAGTGTACGGCGGGTCATGCGGCCTTCTGTAAACATGGCGACCTTCCTGTTTGCGCCACGACCAGTGCAAGCTAAAAGCACCGCTCCCTGACGGTCGCGGCTCCGAAAGCGTCCGAGCCGCGGCTCCGAAAGCGTCCGAGCCGCGACCGTAAGGAAGCGGTGGCTTAATTTGCCCCGCGGCTCACGTTCTTTTTAGAAGTACAGCTTGAGCGCCAACTGCAACTGGCGTGGCGTATTGATCTGACTTCCCGCGCCGGTCAGCACGCCGAACGTGGCGCTTTGCAGTGACGTGGAACCAGTTCCGAAACGCACGCGGTTGAAGGTGTTGAACGCCTCGGCGCGGAATTCCATGCGGATCTTCTCGTGAATCGGGAAAGTGCGTGTCACAGAATTGTTCTCGTTCAGGTTCGGGAACAGCCGCAGCTTAGGGTTGTAGCGGGTCATGTTGCCGATGCTGTTGAGACCTGTGCCGCTGCCCTGAATCGGGAACGGGCCGGTGCCGTACGGCACGAAGAAGTTATCCTTCCCCGGATCGAATCCGCCCTGCCAGTTCGGCTGCCAGCCTTCATAGGACGTTATATAGGGCGCCACGCGGTGGCCATCGCCGCTCGCGTAGATCGGCAGGGTCAGCGAGGTGCTGATGTTGACCGGCGTACCGCTGTCGTAGATATTGATGCTCGACAGCCGCCAGCCGCCGATGATCCAGGATGCCGGACCATGGTTCACGAATTGATGGCCCTTGCCGAACGGCAGATCGTAGACGCCCGCGAACTTGAAATCGTTCGTCACGTCAAACTGGCCGATCGATTTTTCCAGGCCGCGGTTGAACTGGTCGGCGGCATATTGCACGCCCCAGGCCGTATCCGAGTCGGTCAGGATCTTGGATAACACGTAGGACGTCTGGAACGTGAGACCGCCTGCCACGCGCTTGTTGAACTTGAGGATCACGGCATGATAGGTGGAATGGCCGCTATGATCGCCCTGGCCCGCATAGGTGTCGATTACGTTGTACTGCGGATAGGGCCGCAACGCCTGCGCCACCGTGGCGCGGCTGCCCCATAACGAGTTGAAGGTCGGGAACGGAGCGAAGACGCCCGCCGCGTTGGCCGTGGCCGACCCCACCAGGCTGTTCAAAACCGTGATGCTCTGCGCCACGGTGCCGAACGCGGTGAGGTATCTCGGGTTGATCTGGTTATAATCTAGCAACTCGGTTTGCAGGTGGCTGCCCAACACGCCGTTGTAGCCGATCTCGCCTGTCATTGACTTGCTGAGCTGCCGCTGGATCGAGAAGTTGAAGTTGTCGAAACCCGGCAGCTTGGTGGTCTCGTTGCCCTGGAACCAGGCAACGTTGGCGCCGTTGGAAACCGAGGGGTTGATGAACGGAGGTGCGGTCCATGGCGGCATGCCGCTGTCCATGGTGTAAGTCGGCAGAATGCCCGAATCGCCGCTCGAGAACGTCTGCGTCAGCGTGTAGCCCGAATTGTGGGTCGATCCGCTGACCGACTGCAAGGCCCCGTACGAGCGCGCGTACGAGGCGCGAATCACCGTCTTGGCGTCTTTCGAGTAGGCCATACCGATGTGCGGGCCGATGCCCTTGTCCCAAATATCGGCCAGCATCCGGGTACCCACGCAGCCGCTGCAACTGCCGGCGAACAGCACCGCGCCTGGAATGCCTCCCGCGGCCGGATTCGGAGTCGTCGGCCCGAAATCGGTCCACCGGTCACCGAGGCCGGTCGGCGGCAGGTTGATGTCGTAGCGGATTCCCAGGTTCAAAACCAGCTTGCTGGTAACCCGGTAGTCGTCTTGAAAATACCCGCCCACATAGTAGAACTGTTGGCCAATGAACCGGACCGTATCGATCTGGCCGCTATCCGCATAGCCCAGCAGGAACGACGCGAAGGCGTTGCCGCCGGCATTCGGGTTGGACCCCCCCGGAACGCCCGTTTCCTGGTAACTGAAGCCCACGCAGCCAGCTTCGCACTGGCGGCCAAAACCGTTGTAGTGGGTGATCTGGAACATGCCGCCGAATTTGAGGGTGTGCTTCCCTTTCAGCCAGGTGACGTCGTCGTTGTAGGCATAAATCGTGTTTTCCGAACCGTTGTCGGCCTGCCCGCCCCAGGTGCTGTAGGTATCGCCCGTGCCGCCCGAGAACAAATTCACCAGGTTTTCGTTGCAGTTCGGAACGTTGGTCAGACAGAACTTGCTTTGCCAGTTGCCGATGTACTCCTGCGGCGGCTTGTGGTCCTGGCGCCAGTCGTTTCCGCCGGCGTAGAAATTGTTGATCAGGCTCGGGGTCATCGTCCAGACCCAGCTAAACCGCACCACGTCGGTCTCCTGTATCAGATCGTTGTAATTCGAGTACAGGCCCGGAAGCGTGGGGGGCCCATCGGCACCGAAAGTCTCGTGTTCCAGGTCGTGCCCGTAGTAGCCGGAGATGCGGTGCTTTCCGTTGAAAATGTGGTCTATCTTGATGCTTTCCTTGTTGACCGGGTAGACCTGCGTTCCCTGCGTCTCAAGATAGTTGTTGTTGACGTAGGCGGCAGTTCCCGGAGCGGCGCCATTATTGGGCGCCAGCGCGCCGGCGGATTGAAACACGCCGAGTGCCTTTTGCGACGCCGCGCTGAACAAGCTCTTGGGAATCACATTGCCGGGAAAGGGCGTACGCGTGTAGGTTCCGTCGGCGTTCTGCACTTGGCCGATCGGATTGTAAATGGGAATCAGGGTTCCGTTCGAGGTGACCCACTTGCTGAAGTCGCCGTTGTACATTTCCGGGGTGGGCACCGTGAAGGTCGTGCCGTTGGCTCCGGTGCGGTTGCGAAATCCTTCGTAAGAGAAGAAGAAGAAGGTCTTGTCCTTGCCGTGGTAGACCTTGGGAATCCATATCGGTCCCCCCACGGTGGCGCCGAAATCGTTCTGTTTGTAGATCGAATTGGCGATGCGGGTGGCGTTGTTGAAGAAGTTGTTGGCGTCGAAATCGTTGTTGCGCACAAACTCGTACGCGGAACCGTGGTACTGGTCGGTTCCAGATTTCGAGGCGTACGTCAGGTTGCCGCCGCCGGCGTGGCCGTATTCCGCCTTGAATCCGTTGGACTCGGAGGTGAACTGTTCCAGGGCCTCCACCGAGGGCGCATTCGAAGTCACCCAGCTTTTCGAAAGCGCGCGGCTGGTGTTGGTGGATACGCCATCGAGCGAGGTTCCGTAGGAGGCCGCTTGCCCGCCACCGATCATGAAGCCGTTATCGCCGCCCAGGTTCTTGGCATCGGGCGTGAGGGCCGCGAGATCGAACGGAGACCTGAGCGTTCCGTTCACTTCCAGCGGCAAATCGTTGACCAGGGTGTTTTCGATCGAGGTGGCGGATGTGGCATCCTGCGTCTGCAACTGAACCGCGTTGGCCTGGACCTCCACGATTTGCCGGGACTCGCCCAGATCCAGGTTGGCGTCGGTGCGCACAGTGGTAGCGGCGTCCACCGTGATTCCGCTGAGCACGAACGCGCGAAATCCCTGCTTTTCCACGCGCAGGTCGTACTTTCCGGTGGGTAGGTCGGGCACGGTGAACTCGCCCGACAAGTTGCTGGTGGTCGTTATGGCCACGTTGGTGGCAACATTTGTAAGTTTGACGTTGGCGGCTGGCACTACTGCGCCGGTGACGTCGCGAACGGTACCGGTAACGGTTCCGCGTTCCGACTGCGCCAAAATGGGCCGCGCGCCGAACGCCGTGATCAACAACAACACTGCAAAGCGTATTCTGAGACTCGACAAAGAGACCTCCTCACCGCTTCGAAAATGCGGATAAGCTCCGCGAGAGACCCCTTTAGAAGCGGCTTATGCATTGAAATTTAATCAGTCGCAGCGCAAAAGTCAATCTTTATTTAAAGCTTTTTTTGATAGTCTGCCCGGAGACACACAAACCGCGGCTACTACCGGCAGCTTGCAGGGCACCGCTGGGTTTACGATCCGTTGTTCCGGAAAGCCATCCATCCGCCGCGGCCATGGCCGTTCCCCAGGATGGCGCCGGGAGCGCAACCTGATCATCCCGTGCGGCTGCGGCCACAGTTGACGCACTCGCAGTGAAGCGGCCTCGCCGCCCATCCGGGTGTTTGCGACCAGACGGCTTCCACCGTTCAACGGAGCGGTGTGGCTTACCGCCGCCCCGCCCGTAATCGGTCCAAAAGTTGCCGCACCTGCGGATCGGGCCTGATGCGCAGGGCCGCTTCATACTCGGCGATCGCCTCCGGCAGCCGGCCGGGCGTCTCGGCCAACGCCTTCCCCAGACTGACGTGCGCTTCCGCGAAATCGGGCTCGATCCGCAGGGCCGCTTCAAACTCGGCAATCGCCTCCGGCAGCCGGCCTGGCAGGCGCGCCAGCGCGTTTCCCAGGTTGTAGTGCGCATCCGCATCATCGGGCCGAATCCGCAGGGCCGCCTGGTATTCGGCAATCGCCTCCGGCAGCCGGCCGGGTATGCCTGACAGCGCGTTTCCCAGATTGTTGTGCGCGTCCGCACGGCCGGGATCGATCCGCAGGGCTGCCTGGTACTCGGCAATCGCCTCGGGCAGCCGGTCCGGTATGCCCGATAGCGCATTTCCCAGGTTGTTGTGCGCGTCCGCATGATTGGGTTCAATCCGCAGGGCCGCCCGGTATTCGGCAATCGCCTCCGGCAGTCGGTCCGCTATGAGCAGCAGGGCGTTCGCCAGGTTGTAGTGCAATTCCGCATGATCGGGCCGAATCCGCAGGGCCGCCTGGTATTCGGCAATCGCCTCCGGCAGCCGACCGGGCATGCGCGCCAGGGCGTTCGCCAGGTCGTTGTGCGCTTCTGCGCGATCCGGTTCAATCCGCAACGCCGCCTGGTATTCGACAATCGCCTCGGGCAGCCGGCCCGGCATGCCTGATAGTGCGTTTCCCAGATTGGTGTGCGCATCTGCGCGATCGGGTTCAATCCGCAGGGCGGCCTGGTACTCGGCAATCGCCTCCGGCAGCCGGTCGGGTATGCGCTCTAGTTCTCTGCCCAGATTGTAGTGGGGCCGGGCGCTTTCCGGACAGACTTCCACGGCACTGGTCCAGAGGCTGCGGTCATCCTGCCAGTCGAAGTTGCGGGCGTAAATTCGCGCGGTGAAGGCCAGGCACACCAGTCCCAGCGCGGCCCACGCAACCGGCGCAGCAGCGGGACGCTGCAGTGAGCGCCTCTGGCCAAGCTCGTGGATGGCCGCGACCACGCAACCGGCCAGACCCACCGAGGGCAGATAGAGAAACCGCTCGGCCATGATGCTCCCGATGAGGACGATCAGGTTCGAAGTGGGCGCCAGCGCGACGAAAAAGAAAACCAGGAAGAAGAGTAGTGGTTTCGGACGCCGGCGGACGGCCAGCAGGACGGCAAGAAGCCCGGCGACCAGGCAAACCGCCAGCGCGAAGAGCGCCTTGGCACTCTCCCAATTCGTCGCCCGCCAGCCGAATAACGGCACTGCATTGTAGGAATAATCCGCCGATAAGTGGGCCGGCCAGAGAAACAGCCAGAGGAACTTGCCCACCACTTTGACGGCCGTGAGCCGCGCGGTCCAGAAACCGGCGCTCACCAGGGGATTCTCCGCAAACTCGATCAGCATGTGCGTGTGCAAACCGCTGCGCAAGTAGAAGAAGGCGGCCAACGGCAGCGCCACAGCGGCATAGGCGGGCGCCCGCCGGCGCCACGCCGCGCGCTCGGACCACGTCAGGTCGTAGAGCAGCATGATGCCCGGCAGGACGGCGGCGTTCTCTTTCGAAAAAAGCCCCACCGCCTGGGCGGCGGCCAGACCCGCCAGCCACGCCACCCTGCGGGGCCCTCGGGCAGAGGCGCCTCTCATGTGGCACAACAAGCCCGCCAACACGCCGAAGGCCGCCAGCAGGTCGGCGCGCCCCACAATGTTGGTGACCGATTCGGTGAGCAGCGGATGCAATCCCCAAATCGCGGCCAGCGCCCAAGCCGGCGCGGTTCCTTCAAAAATCAGCACGCCCACGGCATATACCAGCGCAACGTTGACCTCGTGGAGCGCGAGATTAACCCAGTGATAGCCCGCCGGGCGCGGGCCATTGCCGAGAACCGCGTAATTCAGAAGGTAGGAGAACGTGGTGAAGGGCCGATACAGGCCCGCATTGGTGTTCACGTACCAATACCTTCCGGTCAGAATGGACTCGATGTTTTCGGGCGTGGCCTCGCGGATACGGGGATCTTGGCCAATCACCGAAGCATTGTCGAACACCAGGGCCGCCTGGAAGGAATTGGAATAGGCAACTAAGGCGAGGCCCCCAATCGCCAGCAGCCGCCACCCGTGCCGCCGCCACATCCGGCCCGTTCCGCCGGCAACGAAGCCTTCGGTGACGGCCGGCTGTGACGCTAGGCGTGGCCTCCGCCGCTTGTCGATCTTCCCCACTTGAGGTGCCAGTATAACTCTTATCGGAAGATGTTCCCGGCCGTTCCGCCGATCGCGGGGCGCGGTGCTGGGGTTGCGGCAATCCGGCTTGTCTATCGAGGGAATCTCCGGGCAGATCGCCGGAGCCGGTACGATCATCCGCATCATCCGGGCCAAGTTCCCCAAGGGCGGGGACCCGCCCCTCCGCCGGCCCTCCGGCCCCCGCTTGGGTAGGGTCACAAAAGTTTACATTTTGGGCCCCCCGCTTGACACCGGCCTTTCCCTGATATAGCGTGTCGAGTGTCTCGCTTTTCAGATATCCGGGTCTCCATGTTGATTGATCGGGAGGAATTCCATGGGAAACAGAATCCGACTTTGTGTGTTATGCATTTCAGCCGCCGCCAGCCTTCTGGCGCAGACCGATCGTGGTGTCATTACCGGCACCGTTAAAGATGCGAGCGGGGCGATGGTGCCCGGCGCGCAAGTCACCGCAACACAAACCGCTACCAACGCCCGCTACACGTCGAAGACGACTACAGCGGGAGATTTCACCGTGCCGTCGCTGCCGGTGGGCACTTACCGGATCCGGGTCGAAAACACCGGATTCAAGATCTACATTGCAGATAACGTAGTCGTAGCTCCCGGATCCACGGTCGAGTTGGATGTTGCCCTGGAGGTGGGCACCTCACAGCAGACCATTGAGATTAACGCCAACGCACAGGTGTTGCAGACCGAGTCGGCCCGCGTGGCCACGGAGATGTCCAACAGAATGGTGGACGAGCTGCCGGTGGCGGTGAACGGGGCGGTGCGCAGCCCCTTCGACCTGTCGGCCGCCACGGCGGAAGTGAGCTCCACCGGCCAATTCCGGGTAGGAGGCGGGAAGGGCGGCGCCTATGGCATGACGCTCGACGGCTCTACCGTGACTACCGCCGGCCAGTTGGATTCCAACGGGGTCACCTGGACGCAGATCAACACCCCCTCGGTAGACGCGCTGACGGAATTCACCGTGACCTCCGGCGGCTTCAAGGCCGATTTGGGCCATGCATCCGGCGGCACTATGAGTTTCGTTTCCAAGTCCGGCTCCAACGGTTTTCACGGGGACGCCTATGAGTTCCTGCGCAACCAGGATCTGGACGCCAAAGGCTTCTTCGGCGCCACCAAGCCGATCTACAAGCAGAACGATTTCGGCGTCACGGCGGGGGGGCCGGTGTTGATTCCCAAGGTGTACAGCGGCAAAAACAAGACTTTCTGGTTCTTCTCCTACGAGGGTTTTCGCAACCGCGCGGGAGCTTCCGTGACTCCCTACAGCGTTCCACCGCCGGAATTCTACACCGGCGACCTGCACAACTATGTCAACGGCAGCGGCGTAATGTACCAGATCTACGATCCGGCCACCACCACGCTGGTGAACGGCTCGTATGTCAGGACCCCGTTTCCGAATAACCAGATTCCGCAATCGCGGATCGACCCGATCTCGCAGGAGATCATCAATTACGTGAAGCCGTTGCTGGCGCCCAACGTTGCGGCGACGCCCGGCACCTCGTCGTACGTACGCAACAACTATGTTTCGGCCGGCAGCAGCATATCGCCGAACAACAAGTACAGCGTCAAGGGCGACCAGGTACTCACCCAAAAACAGCGGCTCTCGTTCTTTTTCGAGCGCACCAGGGAGCACGACCTGTACGGCCCCACCGGAGCTCCGGGCCTTCCCGATCCCCTGGCCGGCAACCCCGGCTATAACAGGTCCGACGTGTATCGCCTGAGTTACGACTATACCCTCACCCCGACTTTGCTGAACCGCTTCTACGCGGGCGGCAACAACTGGGAGCAGAACCACGGCGCGTTCGATACTTACAGCGGCGCGCCGCAAGCCCAGGGACTTCCCACCATATCGTCGGGTTGGAAGAGCAAGATCTGCATACCGAATTATCCCGACTGCAACGACGACTTTCCGCAGATCGCTTTTACGAACAGCGAATTTACCGCCTGGGGCGTGGCCGCTCCCAACGGTTCGGACAACATCGTGGTGGAACTCCACGACGACATGACCAAGGTCAAGGGCAGCCATACCATGAAGTGGGGCTACTTCTACAACAACACCCACTACAACGGTTTCGGATTGCAGAACATCTCGGGGAATGTGACCTTCCAGGACTTGAATACAGGCGTCCCGCTGGTCACCAGCCAGGCCACCGGCGGCGGGAGCGCGTTTGCCTCCTTCCTGCTGGGACAGGTATCTGGCTATTCCCTCGACACGCCGCGGTACCTCGCCACCGAGTTTCGTACTCACGAGGCGTATTTTCAGGACGACTGGCGTGTATCCCAGCGCTTTACCCTGAATCTCGGGATGCGCTTTTCACTGGCCCGGCCGCTACTGATAGGGAACTACGATGCCAGCGATTTCGACCCGACCTTGCCGAACCCCGGCGCCGGCGGGCTTCCGGGTGCGCTGATTTTCGACGGATTCGGTACGGGCAGGATCAACAAAGACAGTCTGACCGCTGGCTGGAACGGCTGGGGACCGCGGCTGGGCTTCGCTTACTCCCTGAATAACAAGACCACCATACGCGGAGGCGCCAGCCGCAGCTTCGGGCCACTCACCTACGAAGGCAGCTCCTCGCACAACCTGGGAATCGTGCAGCGAATCACGGTGAACGACCAAAGCCAGGGTCTGAACCCGCTTTGGGTGTTGCAAAACGGAGCGCCGGCGTGGGCCCAGGTGCCGGATATCGACCCCTCGGTGGGCAACGGCTCCAACGTCCCTTATTACAACGGGAAAGCGTCCTCGACGCCATCCGATGAGCTCAACTACTCCTTCAATATCGAGCGCGCGTTGACCAACAACACGATGGTGGAGGTGGGCTACGTGGCGACCATGGCAGCCAAAATCCAGTCCAATCTGCTGTACTATAACCAACTCAATCTGGCGACTCTACCGGCAAACCTCAACCCGTTCACCTCGTCGGGAAAAACCCTATTGAACTCACTGGTGGGTTCAGCCGCTGCGAATGCCGCCGGAATTACCCCGCCGTGGTCGGGGTTCAACGCGCTGTGGGGCACCGGGGCGACCGTGGGGCAATCGCTGCGTCCCTACCCGCAGTATTCGGCCGTCGATACCCTAAATGGCCAAGGCGACAAGATCGGCCACTCCACCTATAATGCCATGCAGGTGAAGGTCGCCAAGCGGTATTCCTCGGGCCTGACCGTGCAGGCCTCCTACGTGCTTTCGAAGCTGCTGACCGACTCGGACGGCAACAGCGGCACGGAAAACCAAGCCGACCTCAGGCTGGAGAAGTCGATTGCATCCTTCGACCAGACGCACGTGGTGAAGATCAACTACGTGTACGAGCTGCCCTTCGGGCATGGAAGGCATTTCCTGAGCCACAAGAGCGTAGCTTCCGCCATCTTCGGCGACTGGCGTTTCGCCGGAAGCCAGGGGTATTCCAGCGGGACCCCCATGGGCCTGGGAACCACCGTCAGCTTCCCCATTTTCAACGGAGGAAACCGGCCCACGGTGAGTACTTACAATGGCTGGGGCAGCACCTACAGCGGAAAATTCGACCCCGCGGTGGACAGCTTTTTCCAGCCGGTTTCGTTTTTCGGCACGCAACCCACCACGTCGCTAGGCACCCTTACGCGGTACAACCCGAAGCTCCGCTATTTCCCGGGCTTCAACGAAAACGCCTCGCTCAACCGCACCATCAGGTTCAGCGAGGCAAAGCACCTGGACATCCGGTTTGAGTCGTTCAATTACTTGAACCGGACCCAGTTTGGCCCCTTGAGCGGCGGCACCTCGCTGCAGAACGCCAATTTCGGCCTGTGGCGCTCGCAGTCGAATTCCGCCCGCCGCATGCAGGTCTCGGCGAAGTTTTACTGGTAGTTCTTCCGGGTGGGCCGGCCATGCCCGGCCCACCCGGAACTCAAGGCGCAGAAAGCAGTCAGAGAGGAGAAAACGGTAATGTTGAAACGCAAGGGCAAAATAGGGCGGCGGGATCTGTTTAAGACCTCCGCCGGGATCATGGGCGGTGCGCTCTTGTCGCGGGAAGCCGCGGCCGAACAGCCGGCACAACGGAATGTCAACACCAACTCGAGCCCCTCCGCGCTCAAGGTCACCGATCTTCGCGTGGCCGTTGTGACGAAACCCGGACCCAGCCCCTGCCCCCTCATCCGCATCGACACCAACCAGGGCGTCTACGGACTGGGCGAAGTCCGCGACGGCGCCAGCGCCACCTACGCGCTGTTCCTGAAGAGCCGCCTGTTGAATGAGAACCCGCTCAACATCACCTATCTCTTCCAGAAGATCAAACAGTTCGGCTTCCATGGACGGCAGGCGGGCGGCGTGGTAGCCGTGGAAGAGGCCCTCTGGGACATCGCCGGCAAGGTGTACAACGTGCCCATTTACCAGATGCTGGGCGGCAAGTTCCGCGACCGCGTCAGAATCTACGCCGACACCACCGAATCGGACGACCCCAAGGTCTATGCGCAGCGCATGAAAGAGCGCAAGGAAGTGATGGGGCTGACGTGGCTGAAGATGGACCTGGGAATTGAGTTTGTCGCGCGGACCCCCGGGACGGTGACCCGGCCTTCGGAGCAGACCGCCTGGGAGCGCAGAGTGCTGCCGCATCCATTTGTCGCCACGGAAGTGACCGACAAGGGAATCGAAATGCTCTGCACGTATGTGGCGGCAATCCGCGAGGCCGTCGGCATGGAAATTCCCCTTTCCATGGACCACCTCGGCCACCTCGGCGTGAACTCCATCATCCGGCTGGGAAAGGCTTACGAGAAGTACAACCTTTCCTGGATGGAGGATGTGATTCCGTGGCAGTACACCGACATGCTGGCGCACATCACCGCCGAAAGCCCCACCCCCATCCTGACCGGCGAGGATATCTACCTGAAGGAAGACTTCATCAAGTTGTGCGAGAGGCACGCCGTCAGCAAAATCCATCCGGACATTTCCACTTCCGGCGGAATCCTGGAGACTCACAAGATCGGCGAGGCCGCCATGGAGTTGGGCGTGCCCATGGCCATGCACTACGCCGGCACTCCCATCGGCGCCCTGGCCAGCGTGCACTGCGCCGCCGCCACGGAAAATTTCCTGGCCTGCGAAAACCACTCGCTGGATGTTCCGTGGTGGGGCGACATGGTGGATGGCATCGAAAAACCCATCATCAACAAGGGCTTCATCAAGGTCCCGGACAAGCCCGGTCTCGGCATCACCCTAAACGAGGACGTGGTCCAGAAGCACCTGGCGCCCAATGCCAAATTTTTCGCGCCCACCCCGGAATGGGACCACGAGCGCTCCGGCGACCACCTCTGGAGCATGATCCGGAAAGAAAAAGAAGAAGCGGCCCGCCGCGGCTGACCCGCAAGGAGAATACTGACTATGATTCGCATCCGAGACTGCGGTTACCTGGCGCTCGCCCTGGGCGCCTGGACTCTGCCCATCCTGGCGCCTGCGCCCGCCCACGCGCAGTTGTGGACCTGGACCCGCGAGCAGATGATCGCATACACCCCCACCTGGACCGGGGAACGCTTCCCCGACGGGCGGCCCAAGGTTTCCGACGGCCTGCTCCAACGGGCGCGCGGCCTTTCCAGTGAAGAGATCACCATCAACTGGAACTCCGGCGGCGGCGGCGGTGGTGGTGGTAGAGGCGGCGGAGCAGCCGGCGGTAGAGGCGGAGGAGCCGGCGGTGCGGGCGGCGCCGGTGGCGCAGATGGCGGCATCGTTGGCGCCGGCGGCCGCGGCGGCGGCAGTCCCTACAGCCAGTACACCGACGGCTGGCAGGTTCTCCATCCCAATAAGAAAATGGTGGGCCGCGCCCTCACCATGGCTTTCATGCCGGCGCGCCCCGACCTGGACGCCGTGGTGAGCGCCAAGGCCCGCGAGCAAGGCGCCGGCCGCCTGTTCAACCAGACCGTCATCGACATGTTGCAGCCCGGCGACGTCCTGGTGGTGGACCTCTACGGAAAGAAAGAAGGCGGCACCATTGTCGGCGACAATCTCTTCCACTACATCATGCGGGCCACCAAGAGCGGCGGCCTGGTGGTGGATGGCTCCGTGCGCGACCTGGAAGGACTCATGGAGATCGACATGCCGGCTTATTTCCGCAGCGTGCATCCGAGCGCCATCGGGGGCGCCTCGGTGGCCGCGTGGAACGTTCCGATTCGCATCGGCAACGTCACCGTCATGCCCGGCGACGTGGTGATCGGCGATCCCGAGGGTGTCACCTTCGTTCCGCCGCAGTTGATCGAGGGCATCGTGGACCGGGCCGACACCACCCACATTCACGACGAGTGGACCAAGAAGAAGTTCGACGAAGGCAAGTACAAATCCACGGATATCTACGGCAGCCCACACGACCCGGCATTGATCAAGGAATACCAGGAGTATCTCGCGAAGCGCCTGGAGGAAATCCGCAAAAACAACCCGAAATAGCCCGTTCAAGGCTATCCGTTCCTGACCGCCAAGTTCGGTGCTATTCCGAAACCCGCGGATTGCCCTCCCGGGCCCCGGCCCCCTGGCCCGGCTGTCATCGGTGCCGGGCCCGGAGGGGGCCCTGTGAGGGAGTGGTTCTCACGCGGACCCGCAGACGTCCAACCGCTGACCGTCACGGTCGTCCCGGCAGGGCTTCCGGCCATGACGGGCGCGTTCCCGGCGCCATCCCGTCCCGAGGGCCGTGTCCGGCATTTGCGGGCCGTCGCTCAGCGCCGGCGTCCGGATCGCCACCGGCCGGCGGCAGCGCCTCCTTTGGCCGTTTGTCGCACGAAAGCCAGTCAGTTTTCGACTGTTTTTCCGCAAGTTCGACAACCCCGGGGCTTGCGGGCTGGCGCGTCCTGATATAATTGGGCGCGGTAAGGAGATTCGCAGTGTCACATCCCACTTCCCGCAGGTTCTTCCTCGGCGCCGCAACGGCGGTGGCCGCATCGCGCGTCTGGGGCGCCAACGATAAGATCAATGTCGGCATCGTCGGCCTCGGCGGCCGCGGCACCAATCACCTGGATATTTACTCCACCCGCGTCCCCGAGGCCCGCGTAGTCGGCATTTGCGACATCAACCAGGCGGCGCGCGAAACCGCGCAGGCCCGCTTGCAGAGAAACGGAGGCGAAAAGGCCAAAGAGTACGAGGACATGCGCCAGATGTTCGCCGAATCCACCGTGGAGGCCGTGTCCATCGCCACTCCCAACCACTGGCACGCGCTGGCCGCGATTTGGGCGATGAAGGCCGGCAAGGACGTTTACGGCGAGAAGCCGGCCTGTTACAACATCCACGAAGGCCAGCAGATGATCAAGACCGCGCGCGAGACCAATCGCATGTTGCAGATCGGTTCGCAGCATCGCAGCAATCCCATGAAGATCAAGGCCATGGACGCGCTGCACGGAGGGCTCATCGGCAAAGTCTACCTGGCCAAGGGTCTGTGCTTCAAGCGGCGCGTATCGATCGGCCACAAGCCCGACAGCCCCACGCCCGCGGGAGTGAATTGGGACCTGTTCCTGGGACCGGCGCCCCTGCGGCCGTTCAACGAGCTGCGCTTCAAGTACAACTGGCACTGGTTCTGGGACACCGGCAACGGCGACATCGGCAACCAGGGCGTGCATGAAATCGGCCTCTGCCGCTGGGGCCTGGGCGACCCCGATTTCCCCAAAGCGGCGGTGGCCATGGGCGGCAAGTACGCGTACGACGACGACCAGGAGACGCCCAACACGCTGATGGCCACTTACGATTACGGCGGCGGACGGGAAATCATGTTCGAAGTGCGCGGTCTGCTGACCAACGGCGAAGGCACACCTTTGCGCCGCGGCGGCGGCGGACGGGGACGCGGCCGCGGTGGCGCGGCCGGCGATGCGGCCGCTACTCCGGCACCGGCGGCTCCGGCCACTCCGCCCACGCCGATCAACGTCGATGTCGGCAATTTGTTCTACGGCACCGAAGGTTGGGCGGCCATGAGCGATGCCGGTTTCCAGGCCTACAAAGGCGAATCGAGCGAACTCATTATGGACGAGCGCCCCGACCGCAGCATCGGCGACCCCACCGTCCTGCACATGCAGAACTTCCTCTCCGCGTGCCGCTCGCGCAATTACAAGGAACTGCACGACGGGATCGAAAACGCTTACCTGAGCGCCTGCCTATGCCACCTGGCCAACATCAGTTATCGCTCGGGGCATAAGTTGACGATTGAAGCCGGGCCTAAATTCGCGAACGATTCGGAAGCCAACAAGTTGCTCACCCGGGAAGTGTACCGGAAGCCCTACGTAGTGTGAGGCGCAGGGCATTTGGACGTGGCGCAGACTTTCAGCCTGCCGGGTCGAGATTCGTCTCGACCCTCTTCTTGAGTGCGCCACGTGCGCCGAGACGAATCTCGGCGGGCCCAAAGGGCACACCGACTGAGAGTCTGCGCCACGAGCTCCCCGGCTTCCGCTATCGCGTTTAGAATAGCTGTAGATCCAAATGCCCAGACTTGTCCTGCAGAGCGTGAAGCCGGGACTCCTGCGCCAGCTTGGTTTCTTCAGCGCCACCGCGCTGGTGATTTCCAATATGGTGGGCGCGGGCATCTTTTCCACCACCGGGTTTCTGGCGGGCAATTTGGGCAGCGCCCGCCTGATTCTGCTGTGCTGGGCGGTGGGCGCGCTGTTCGCCTTCGCCGGGGCGCTCAGCTATTCGGAATTAGGCATCAACTTTCCCAGCTCCGGCGGCGAGTACGTCTACCTCACCCACGCTTTCGGACCGGAATGGGGCTTCATGACCGGCTGGGTCTCGTTCTTCGCGGGCTTTTCGGCGCCTATCGCCGCGGCGGCGCTGACCTTTTCGGATTACCTGGGCCACTTCGCGCCGGCGCTCCACATTTCCCACGCCGGCACCGAGATTGGGGCGGGGGTGTTTTCGCTGCGCGTGGGCGTGGGCCAACTGGTGGCTTCCATCCTGATCGCGGCCTTCACGGTTCTGAATTGCCTCGGCGTGGGGCGCACGGCCAAGGTGCAGAACGTGCTCACGTCGATCAAGCTGGTGGTGCTGGTGGGCTTCGTGCTGATGGGCCTGACAGCCGGCAGCGGCAGTTGGAGCCACTTCGCGGGCAGCGGCTCGGACAGCGGCATGCACGGCGGATCGGGCCTGCCGACCCAGTTTTTCGTCAGCCTGCTGTGGGTGGTGTGGGCCTATAGCGGATGGAACGCGGCGACATACGTGGCCGAGGAAGTGCGCAATCCGGAGCGCACGCTGCCTTCGGCGCTGGCGGCCGGCGCGGCTATTGTGGCGGCATTGTACCTGGGGTTGAACGTGGTCTTCCTGTATGCCACGCCCATCGCCACGCTGGCGGAACAGGCCACCCACGGCGAAATCGCTATCGGGTCGCAAGCGGCCCTGAGCTTGTTCGGGCCGCGCATCTCAGGTGTTTTTTCCGGGCTGATGGCCCTGGCGATCGTATCCTCGGTGAACGCCATGGTGACGGTGGGGCCGCGCGTATACTACGCCATGGCCAAGAACAGGGCCTTCCTGCACGCTGCCGCCAGCGTGCATCCGCGCTGGCACACGCCGGTAGTCGCGATTGTAAGCCAGGGGCTGTGCGCCATTCTGATGACGCTCACCCCGTTCCCCGACCTGGTGATCTATATTGGGCTAAGCCTGACGCTGTTCAGCGTGCTCACGGTGGTGTCGCTGTTTGTCTTTCGCCGGAAGCGCCCGGCATGGCAGAGGCTGCATGCGCTGGATTTTGCCTGGCCCCTGATTCCGGCTTCATATATCGTAGTAGGCGCCTGCATGATGACGTATGGCGTGGTGAAGCACCCGGTGGCGTCGCTGACCGCGTTTGCCACCGTGGGCGTGGGAGCGCTGGTCTACCGCCTGGGATTGGGCGCGCGGCCGGCGTGACCGCAAAGGAGAGTAACCGCATGTATTCGAGACGGCAATTCGGGAAGGTCGCCCTGGCGGCGCTTCCGCTGGCCGCCGCTCGCGCGGCCAGAATCGATTCCAAGATCCGCGGAGTGCAGATTGGCGCGCAGACCTACAGCTTTCGCGACCGGCTGCTGGATGCCTGCATCGCCGCGCTGGTGCAGGTGGGGCTGGGCGAGGCCGAGCTCGCCATGGGGCACGTGGAGCCGTTCGCGGCGAGCGACTCCGAGACCCGCGAACTGTTGAGGAAGTGGCGCCTCGAAACGCCCCTCGATTACTTCCACGAGGTGGCCAAGAAGTTCACCGACGCTGGAATCGTCCTGTCGGCCTACAGCCTGAATTTCAACGACAATTTCTCGGACGAGGAACTGAACCGCGGCTTCCAGATGACCAAGGCGATGGGCCTCGACCTGATTACCACGTCGACCACGCTGACCTGCGCCAGGCGCCTGGCGCCGCTGGCCGAGTTGCACAAGGTCCGCGTGGCCATGCATGGCCACGACAATGTGACCGACCCCAACCAGTTCGCCAAACCCGAGAGCTTCGCCGAGGCGCTCCGGATGTCCAAGCAATTCTATATCAACCTGGATATCGGCCATTTCTTCGCGGCGGGCTACGACCCGGTGGGCTACATCCAGCAGAACCACGACAAGATCCTGGTGTTGCACATCAAGGACCGCAAGAAGGACCACGGCCCCGGCACGCCCTTCGGCCAAGGCGACACGCCCATCCGGCAGGTGCTGCTGCTGTTGAGAGACCGGAAGTATGGGATTCCCGCGAATATCGAGTACGAATACGGCGTGCCGGGATCGGACGCCGTGGCGGAAGTCAAGAAGTGCTACCAGTATTGCAAGACGGTGCTGGGGTAGGGAAGGGCGCGGACCTGAAGCCCGATGAGCCGCGATCCGGCAATGAACCAGCCGCACGGGCGGCCCCTCGGGCGGCAACAGCCCTGGGTCTCTCCCGCGGGAGATAATAGTAGGACAACATGGCTCCTGAGTTGTTCTGGATACCGGGCCCCTGGCGGGGGCGCCTCGCCATTTCGAGCCGGCCTCGCGGGGGAGATTGGCTGGAGGACGAAGTGCGCGCCTGGCAGCGCGCCAATCTCGATGTGGTGGTGTCGTTGCTGGAGCGGGAAGAACAAAGGGAGCTGGGGCTTGAGGAAGAAGGCCCGCTCGTGGAAGCCGCCGGCTTGCGCTTTGTCTCATTCCCGATTCCGGACCTTGGCGTGCCGGCCTCTCGCACGTTGGCGGCGTTCCTGGTTCAGGAGTTCAGCCGGGATCTTGAAAGTGGCAGGAATGTCGCCGTGCATTGCCGCCAGGGAGTGGGCCGGTCGGGTCTGATCGCCGCCGGAGCGCTGATCGTGGCCGGAATGGACGCCGCTTCCGCTCTACGAACGGTCAGTGCGGCGCGAGGGCTGAACGTTCCGGAGACGCCCGAGCAGCGCGCCTGGATCGAGAGATTGGCGCCCGATCGCCCGGCTCTCGCGCGGCGGTAACATCAACCATGCGCTTTCTCGCCGTGCTTCCGATCTTGGCCGCCTGCGCCGCGGCGGCCGAGCCGAAGACGGTCCATTTCCCTAGCGAGGACGGCCGGACCAACCTCACGGGCTATCTGTTCGAGCCGGCGGGCACTGGAGCCGGCACCGGAACCGGAACCGTTCCCCATGCCGCCATCGTGATGCTGCATGGGCGCGCGGGGCCCTATTCCTCGCTCGCCAAGGGCATCTACACGGCCGCCACGCTGTCCCAACGGCACCGGCAATGGGGCGAATTCTGGGCGGCGCGCGGTTACCTGGCACTGCTGGTGGATAGCTTCGGGCCGCGCGGATACCCGGGCGGTTTCCCCGTGGGGAGCTACGAACAGCGGCCGGACGAAGTCAGCGAGCAGACCGTGCGGCCTTTGGATGCTTACGGTGCGCTACGCTATCTGCGCGGCCGCGGCGATGCGATCTCGAACCGCGTCGGCGTGCAAGGGTGGTCGAACGGCGCCATGACCGTGCTGGTCACCATGAGCAGCCGCGCCCCGGGAATCGAGCGGCCCACTCCGCTAACCGGTTTCCGCGCCGCGCTCGCGGAATATCCCGGCTGCGGCATGGCGGCGATTCAGGGCAGCTACCGGGCCTATGCGCCCATCCTGATGATGATCGCAGGGGCCGATGAAGAGGTGTCGCCCCAGCGCTGCCAGGAGTTTGCGCAACGCGCTCGCGCGGCCGGCAATCCGCTGGAGGCGATCGTGTACGCCG
Organism: Bryobacteraceae bacterium; assembly: GCA_052144935.1. Taxonomy (GTDB): domain Bacteria; phylum Acidobacteriota; class Terriglobia; order Bryobacterales; family Bryobacteraceae; genus JOPF133. Next base: position 49,938 of record JBKQPR010000191.1, on the reverse strand, counting down.
GCGCGGAGCACAACTTCGACGACCCGGGCAACGCCAGGCAATCCAAAGCGGCGAACCGGCGCGCCACCGAGGACGCTATGCGGCGGGCCGAGGAATTCTTCGCCGCGCAGCTTCTGCGGTAGCGGCGGGTGCTCAACCGGTCGGGGAGGCCGGGTCGAGGCTCGGTAACCATTTGCAAACACGGGGCATTCGCAACAGAGCCGCGGAAACAGAGCCGGGCCCAGAGCCACTCGGTCAGAGCTGTAATGGAATCGGTTGACGGTTGAAAGCCTCGCGCAAACTTGGGCTTTCATCACCTTTGGTGGCCCGTAAGGCCATGGGGACAGGCGAAAACGCCTGTCCCATCTTGGAGCGCAAAGGCTTGAGCGCTTGCGGGACAGGCGGGCCCCGAGGGCGCCCCGGATGTCAACCCGGCGATCGGGGTGTCACGTCACCCCCTGGCGGCCCACTCGGCCTGGAAGCGCTCGGCGGATGCAAACGAGGATTGCGTACCCACGGCCAGCGTGGAGAGGGCGGCGTACACGTTGGCTCGCGCGATGGCTTCGGATTCGCCGCATCCTCCGGCCAGAAAGCAGGCAAAGCTGCCGATGAAGGCGTCGCCCGCGCCGGTGGTGTCCACGGGATTCACCTGGTGCGCTGGCACGTGGCTCGCGCCATCGGCCCCTGCGCAGAGCGCGCCCGACGCGCCCAGCGTCACGATCACGCGCGGGATGCCGCGCCCCACCAGGCTGGCTGCGCACGCGCGCGCTTCCTCCGGATTGCGCACGGGCATGCCACTGATCGCCTCGGCCTCGCTCTCGTTGGGAATCAGGTAATCCACGTGGGCCAGTTCGGCCAGGTCGAGCGGCTGCCCGGGGGCCGGGTTGAGGATCGTGCGGATCCGCTCGCGGCGGGCGAACCGCAACACGTAGTAAACGGTCTCCACGGGAATTTCGAGCTGCATCACCAGGCAATCGGCCGAGCGCAGCAGATCCGCCGAGCGATCCACGTCGGCGGGCAGCAGACGGTCGTTGGCGCCTTTCACCACCAGGATGCGGTTCTGCCCCGCGGCATCCACGAAGATGGGGGCCACCCCGCTGGAGACTCCGGGCGTGACCCACACGTGGTCGGCTTCCACTCCGCGGGCGCGGAAGTTGGCGATGGTGGCGGGGCCGAAAAGGTCGTCGCCCACGCGCGCCACCATGGATACGCGGGCCCCGCAGAGCCGCGCGGCCACCGCCTGATTGGCGCCTTTGCCGCCGAAGCCGAGATGGAATTCGCGGCCGAAAATGGTCTCTCCCGGACGCGGGAAATTGTCGGTAAAAGTGGTGAGATCGACGTTGGCGCTGCCTACCACGACGATGTGGGGTGGACGGTTCATGGAATCATTGAAACATGGACAACGATCCGGCGAAACGATTTTCTTCGCGGGTGGCGGACTACGTGCGCTACCGGCCTTCCTATCCGCCCGAGCTCGTGCCGTGGCTGGAGCGCGAATGCGGCCTCACCCCGCAATCCGTGGTGGCCGACATCGGGTCGGGCACGGGATTCTTCGCGGCGCTGTTTCTGCGCTTCGGCTGCCAGGTGTTCGGCGTGGAGCCGAACCTGGAGATGCGGCAGGCCGGGGCGCGCATTCTGGCCGATGAGCCGCGCTTTCAAAGCGTGGAAGGCCGCGCCGAGGCCACCAGCCTGGCGGATGGAGCGGTGGATTTCGTCACCGCCGGCCAGGCCTTTCACTGGTTCGACCGCTCGGCTGCCCAAGCCGAGTTTCGCCGCATTCTGCGCCCTCCCGGCTGGGTGGTGCTGGCGTGGAACGAGCGGCTGGTGGAAGGGCCTTTTCTGGAGGCCTACGAAGCGATACTCGACCGCTATGCGCCCGATTACAGGCAGGTGGACCACCGCCGCATGGATGACGGCGTGATGGACCAGTTCTTCGGAGCGGGCCGCTGGAAGCAGGCCGCTTTTCCGAACCAGCAGCGTTTCGATCTGGAGGGCCTGCTCGGCCGGATGCACTCGTCCTCCTATGCGCCGCCACCGGGCTCCGAGGCCTACCGATGCGTGAACCAGGAGTTGGAGCGCGCGTTCGCCGAGAATCAGCAGGCGGGCCTGGTGGCGCTTCGCTATATGACCAAGGTGTATTGCGGCACGGTGTAGTGATGCCTAGTGGCGCAGGCCCTCGGCCTGCTGGGTCGAGATTCGTCTCGACCCTCGTTTCGTGCGCCCAACATGCGCCGGCTACTCCGGCTACTTGAGCCAGCCGTGACAGACGGCTGCGTATCATCGAAAGGCGGCAACCAGCTTAGGCCATGACCGTGATTCAACTTCCCGATGAGTAGGCGGCGGCGCTGGCAGCATTCTCAATTGCAAAAGCGCGTGAAGCCAGACTCCGAAGGCTGGACCGTTCATGATTACATCCATCGTTACCGCCCCTGTGGCCTCCCTTGTTATTGACTCTTCGCTCGCTGCAGCGTATCACCCGCGCCCACGCCCAGGACTTCTTAGGGGCCCTCAAAAGCCTGCCTATCCGGCTGTCCGATCCGGTTTCCTATGACGGCGTTTTCAGCCTGGCCGACCGTCACGGGCTTACCGTCTATGACGCCGCTTACCTTGACCTGGTCCTGCGGGAGGGACTGGCGCTTTGCCAGCCTGCGTCGGCGAGAAGTGGTCGACTTACGAAAGCCACCAGCTCTTTTACGATCCGCACAGCCGGACACTGGTCAAACACGTCGCCTACATGCCCTTCGGCGCGGTGCGGGTGCGGCGGGAAGGAATCGTCATGGGTGACGGGGAGGAGTTTCTGCGCGTCTCGGTGGACGCGGCCGGCGTTCCGCATGTCGCAGGCGCCGCGGCCGGGAAGCCGGGCAACCTGGGCGCCGCGTGGGAACAGGCGCGCATCTCGGGTATGGCGACGGGCCACCCGCAAATCTTAGGCGCTACGGAGCCACCGGCCGAGGACGATCCGGAGGCCGCGTTCGGCGCGTTCCGGATTGTCCGCCAAAAGAACCGCTACGGATCGGAATACACGGTGATCGCCGAGGGCCCCAAGATTTACCCGCTGCCGCAATCCGATCTGGCGACTTGGCAGGCGGCGCGGCCCGACGACGTGAGAGGTTATCTGCATCCGGATCAGGCGGAGATGAACGAGGAGGTCGGCCCGCACCAGTGGGTGGGCGGCAATCTCTGGTTCGGCAAGACCTTCTACAACGCCGAGGGCGCCACCGGCGTGGACGGCTTCGGCTATTTCGATACGGTCAGCCGCACCTACAAGCTCTATGCGCCGCCGGAAATCCTGCGCTGGTCGGTCTCGGCGATTCTGGTGGAGCCCGATGCCGTGTGGCTGGCGCTCTACCGCCGCGGCGAATACGGCAACTATCCGGGCGGCCTGCTGCGCTGGGATCGCCAGACCGCTCACGTACGGCAGTTTGCTATGGACCAGATCGGCGTGGCGATGGCGCGCATCGGCGGCGTGGTGTCGGTGGGTGCGATGGACGGCTTGGTGGTCATGCGAGGAGACGAGCTGGCCAGCTACCTGGTGGACCGCTCGGCCGACGGCCAGTGGGAGATGGCCGCGCGGAATCGGTGACAATAGGGAGGTGGGCCTCTCGGGACTGCTGGCGGCGTTCTTTGCGGCGCAGACTGGCGTGACGTTTTCGCATGACGTGGCGCCGATCCTCTATCGCCAGTGCGTCTCCTGTCACCGGCCGGGCGGCGTGGCGCCGTTCTCCCTGGTGGCTTATCCGGATGCCGCCAAGCGCGCCGCAGTGGTCGCCACGGTGACGGCCAAGCGCTACATGCCGCCCTGGCTGCCCGCCGAGCCGGCTTTCGAACACGCGCGCAAACTGACCGACGCCGAAATTGCCACCCTGGCGCGCTGGGCGGCCACTGGAGCGGCCGAGGGCAATCCGGCCGGGACGCCCGCTCCTCCGGTGTTCCGCGATGGCTGGCAGTTGGGCAAGCCCGATCTGGAAGCGCAGATGCGCGCGGCTTTTTCCGTGCCGGCGGAAGGGCCGGACCTGTACCAGTGCTTCGCCATCCCCTCGCCCGCCGGCCGCGACCGGTGGGTGCGCGCGCTGGACATCCGGCCGGGAAACGCCAAGGTCGTGCACCACGCCATCCTGTTTCAGGACATCACCGGCACGGCCCGCCAGCGCGACACGGGCGCGGGCTATTCCTGTTTCGGCACGCCCGGTTTTCTGCCGGCGCGCGGGCTGGGCGGATGGACGCCCGGAGCGATCCCCTTCCAGACGCCCGCGGATGTGCCGGAACTGCTGCACGGCAATGCCACGCTGGTCCTGCAGGTGCACTATCATCCGATCGGCCGCGCCGAGACGGACCGCACCAGCGTGGCCCTGTACTTTACGGACCAGAGGCCGCGGCGGACCATTATGGACGTGCCGCTGGGGTCGAACCGCATCGACATTCCAGCGGGAGCGCGGGCCTACAAAGTGACCGACCATTTCACGCTCCCGGTGGCGGTGGACGCGATCGCCGTGAATCCGCACGCGCACTACGTCTGCCGGGAGATGTACGGCTACGCGGTGCTGCCGGATGGTTCGCGGCGCACCCTGATCCGCATCCCGCGCTGGGACTTCGACTGGCAGCAGCAATACACCTACGCAGCCCCCCTGCGGCTGCCGGAAGGCACGCGCCTGGAGATGGAATTCACCTACGACAATTCGGACGCCAATCCGCGCAATCCAAACCATCCGCCCAAGCGGGTGGTGTGGGGGCCGGGCAGCAGCGACGAAATGGCGGGTCTGCACATTGCAGTGACCCCCGTGGACCCGGACGATTCCGACGAGCTGGAGCAATCGCTGTGGGGCAAAATGATGCGCGGGCTGGGCGGGGGAATCTATCGCCGGGGGAAATGACGGGTTGGCATGTTAGCCGGGCTTCCGCGGCGGCGGTTAGGCGGTTTACGGGGGGAAATTCCGTGAAAGTAGAGATCGCGCCGGCGCCAGATGACCCGCGCTACGCTGTGCGATACGCTACGAGCCGCCCATGCCCACCCCAGCCGAAGGACCGCGCCCGCGCTAACATCGACCGCCTGCTGACCGCCGCCGGTTGGCTGATCCGGAATCGCAGCGGCGTCAACATCGAGGCCGGCCGCGGAGCCGCCATCCGCGAATTCCGACGGGCGCCCGGGCACGGCTTTGCCGGCTACCTCCTGTATCTCGATGGATACGCAGCCGGTGTGGTCGAACTTCCGGCGCTGCGCCGCCCGTTACCGTTCTGCTCCGAGTCTACCGGCGTCGAAACCCGGTTCACCCATCGGCTCGACCCGGATGCCCGCAGCCGCCCTGTATTCGGCTTCCCCCGCCCGCCGGCCAAAGCCCAAATCATGCCCCACCAAACGACCCTACACCAGCGCGTTCTTGCAGAATTCCACGCACTTCGCGATCTCGGTAATCAGGTCCGAGCCTTGCGGAACCGCGTACTCCATCTCGATAACCCCCGGGAATGCCCACTTCTCCTTCTGCATCAGTTTCAGGGTTTCCTTGATGGGCGTGTCGCCCTCGCCCCAAGCTGTGTTCGGCCCGTTATTCATCTTGCGGTCCTTGAGGTGAATGTGGGTCACACGGTCGTGGTATTTCTGCAGGAAGGGAATCGGCGAAGTGCTATTTCCGGCGATGAAGTGGCCGATATCCAGGTTGATGCCGTTGTACTTGGAATAGCTCATGGCGGTCTCCCAGCTCTCCGGCCGTCCGAAGGCCTCCGGGCTGGTGATGTTGGTGTGGCCGTGGTAGCCAATCATCATCTTGTGCTTTTCACCGAACTCGCCCAACCGCTTGGTGTGGCTCAGCGGGATTTCGCAGGAGATGGCATGCGCTCCCGCCGTCTGGGCCAGCCCGAACATGTAATCGATTTCCTCGTCGGAGAAGGTGTCGATGGCGTCCACTTTGACGATCTCGATTTTGACCCCGGCGTCCTCGTACTTCTTGCGGAAGGCTTTGACCTTGTCCATGGATGCCGCCAGGCGCCATGTGCGCAGCTCTTCGGCCGCGGCCTTGCGGGCCGCTTCCTGCTCGGGTGACGGCCCGCGTCCGCCGCCGGCTCCCTTAGCTGGCGCCGGAGCCGCGCCTTCACCGGGCGTCGCCGCAGCCTGACCGCCTCCGTCCGCACTTTTTTTCTGTCCGCCGCGGTTTCCGCCCTGCCGGACCGCCGGATAGGCCACCAGGTTGGCCGGCGCCCCCATGAACTGCTCGATGGGCTGCGCGCGCAGCTCGACCGAGCTGAGGTTGAGTTTGACGATCGCCTCCAGGCACTGGTCGCCGTTGTTGTACTGGCCGTGGAAACTATAGGGCGCGTTGATGCCGATCTGCACGCCGCCAAATTTGGAATTCGTCTTCGCCAGCAGGTGGGAAGCCGGCAACGCCGCCATGGCCATTTTGCCGAAGTCGCGTCTGGTTATCGCTAGACTCATGATTGCTCCTTTCACGGGGGCAATCAAAACCTATCGGATTCCGGCGCGGGTGTCAACACCAACGCTTGACGCGGGGGGTGCCCACTGGGCCGGAGACACGGAGGAAAAAGCGGAGAGGACAGTTCTCTATGTTGCTTCTCCTCGTTTTCCTCCGTGTCTCCGGGCCCAGTGGGCACCCCCCGCGTCAAGCGGCGCCCTACTTCTTGCGGATCAGAATCTTGCCGTTGTAGGTAGTGAAGGTGGCGTCGGTGCCGCCGCCGTTGATCGTCCCGTTGATGACGCGGCTGGTGCGTACCCGGAAGCGCCCGTCGGGAGAGTTATTGGGCTCGGTAATCGACTCGCCAGGCATCAGCTTCACGTCGAAATCCGTGTAGATCTCGCCTTGCGAAGCTCTCAGTTTCAGATTGGCTTTGAAATCCGCCGGCAGGGTCACGTCGATCGGCCCGTTGTAGCTGGTGAAAGCGATCGGCTTGCCGGCGTCTACGCCGTTGAACGTCACCTTGATCGCGCCGTTGTGCGTATCCGCCACCACCGTGCCCGAAACATTCGTCGCCGCGATGGCGCCGTTATGGCTGGTGACATCGATTTCGCCATGCACTCCGTCCACGTTGATGCCGCCGTTGGCGGACAACAGTTGAAGCGAGGTATCCACCGGCACGGTCAGTGTCAGGGCACTATTGTGCGCTTCGCCCGAGAGGCGCACGGTGATCACGTTGTCGTCTTCCTCCACTTCCAGGCCGCGTGGTGGAAGGTTCAAGCGGCGCAGACCATCCACGGTGCGCTCCGGCTGCGATCCTCGCCCGTGCGAGCCGGTTTCGACAATCACCTCCGGGCCCGCGTGTGTTTTCACGGTGATGCTTCCGTTGCTGACGTTAGTTTTGACCACCCGCGGGTGTGAGGTGTTGCGGGCCGGCACCACCACGCGGTCGCCAGCCATATCCTGGGCGCATACCAGCGCGCAGAGGTTGAGTATCAGGCCCGTGAGGACCAGGTGTCGTTTCATCGTATTCATCCTTTACAGAGCCTTCGAGCGCAAGCGGATCGACCCGTTCAAGGTCTCGAAATCCAGCTCCGGCCCGCCTTTGCCGGCGCGTCCCGCCATCGATCGGTCGGAGCGGTAGATAAACTTTCCGTTGAGGTTTTGCAGGCTGCCCGCCTGAATGGGCAGCGTCGTGACGTCGAAATCGGTATAGACTTGGCCGTTGAGCTTCTTGAAGTGCAGATCGGCATCCAGCGGCGGCTGGAAGTACACATCGATGGAGCCGTTCAGCGTTTTGAAATGCGTCTCGCGCTGGGGATTGCGGCTGTAGGCCACCTTCACGGATCCGTTCAGTGTTTGGATGGTTCCCGAGCCGGAAACCTCCTGCACGTCGATTTTGCCGTTCAAGCCATGAATATCGTAATCGCCGGTAGTCTTCTTCACTTCGATGGGGCTGTTGAGGTTTTTGAGCACCAGCTCGGTATCGGGCGGGAGCTCGATCTCGAAGTCGAAGATCACGCGGTAGCCATAGTAATCGTCGCCGCGGTAGTTGGTGCCATGGCTGCCACGGAAGGGGCCGTCGGCATACAGCCTCACGAAGTTGCCCTGCTGGGACATATCCAGCTTGACGTCGCGTTTGGCCTCTTCGGCGGCTTCCTTGGACCAGGCGCGAGTCTCCCGGTCCACCGAGATGCGGACCTGATTGCCGGCCGCCCCGGTCACGTGGATGAAGCCGTTGATGTTGTCCACCAGCAGCTTGCGCGGTCCGGCCGATGCCGGAATGTCGAAAGTTTTGCTGACGGACTCGTGTTCGTCGAACTTCCAATTGCGGTCGTCGGCGCGCGCGAATACGGCGGCCGAGAGCAACGCGAGAACGGTGAGCAGCATTGGTCTCATGGGGGGTTTCATTTGGGCGTCTCCAATTTTTGGGCGGCCGCAGCGGCGCGCTGGCGGACGGCTTCGTCGGTCTGCGCATCGGCGGCCAGCTTGTGCAGCGTCGGGAGCGCTTCCGTGTCGTTCAACTGCACCAGCAGATCGATCAGCGCGATCTGTACCAGCGGGGAATCCTGCACCGGAAGCGAATCCACCAGGGCGCGGCGGATCTCGGGGTTGGCGGCGAATTTGGCCAGCGCATCCACCGCCGAGAGCCGCACGTTGACGTTCGAATCGTGATTTACGGCGTAGAGCAGCGCCTGCTCCACCTGCTGGTCCGGCTGGGACATCTGGAAGCTGTAAGTGACGCCGCGCAGGCGCGAGCTTGGGGATTGCTCCTGCAAAAGGGAGAGCGCCACAAGCTGGCGCAGGCTCTCCACCTGGCCTTTGAGCGAGGCGAGCTCGGGGTTGGATTCGGCTCGCGGCGCGGCCAGGTAGCGGCCGGCCGAAATGCCGGCGATCAGCAGCAGGGCGGCCAAGGCGGCCTGCCAGACGGGGCGGGCCGGCCACCAGCCCCGCCACCACTTCCCGGCGGTGTAAGTCTGGCGGCGCTGTGCCTCCTGGTATCCTTCCTGATAAGCCTCCAGGGTTTCCATGAAGCGGGACCGCATAGAGCGGCCAGGTTCGGGTTGTGGCATGGCTTCCAGTCCCCTCCAAACGACGTTCAACTCGGCCAGATCGGCGCGGCAGGCCGAGCACGTTTCCAGGTGCTCGATGAGCCTCTCGCGCGACGCGGTATCCAACCGCCCGGCCAGGCATTGCGGAATCTGCTCTCGCATTCGTTCGCAATTCATGATGCTCGTTCTCCGCCGAGCGCGAAGAACCGGTCGCCCAGTTCCCGCAGCGCGCGGTAGACTCTGACTTTGACCGTCCCCACCTCGCACTGGAGGATGGCGGCGATCTCGTCGTACCTGAGATCGAGGAACCGGCTCATCACCAGAACCTCGCGTTTTTCCGGCGGCAGGGAGGCCAGTGCACGGCGCACCATGGCGGCCTCCTCACGATTCTGCAGTTGGCGGTCGGCGGGCGTTTCGCCGCTCGAAAAGCCGGCATCGTCGGGCAGAGCGACTTCCGGCTTGCGGCGGCTGGCGTGATCCGCGTGCGCATTGCGGCCCACCTGATACATCCAGGCGCGGAAAGAAGTTTCCGGCTGGTAGGTGTGCCGGTATTTCAGAATGCGGAAGAAGACGTCCTGCACCAGGTCCTCGCTGGCCGCCCGGTTGGAGGTCTGATGCATGAAGTATCCGAACAGGGCCTTGTGATGGCGGTCGAAAAGCACCTCCAGCCTGGCGATATTGCCGGCCCGGACTTCGAGCATGATCTGTTCGTCCTCCACATGCCTCCGTTTACGTAAGGGATACCGTCGGAATAGGAAAAGGTTACAACGGAATAGGGCGGGGGCGCAGTTGCACTTGGGAGGCGGACGACCGGGACATGCGACCGTCCCCTCACCCGACCGGTAGCATGGGGAACCGGGCCGGCCGCTGAGTCAGGCGGGCAAGTGGCACTGGGGAAAAGCGTTAGCTATGCGGTAACAACGGATGGAAGAGGGGAAAACATGAATTGGGACCAAATCGACGGCAGGTGGATGGTCACTGGCTCTTCTGGCAGCACCGGGGGAAACTTATCGAAAATGACTGGGAAGCGATCACCAGCAGGAAGGATCCGTTGGTCGGGCGACTCCAGGAACTGTATGGAGTGGCCAAGGCCGAGACCGAAAAAGCAGGCGGCCGAATGGTGGCGGGCGCTGAAGCGCTCCGGCCATGAAGGCGCCACTCAAACCTCCACCAGCAAACACGCGTCCGGATAGCGCAGACGAGGGGTAGGGCAGGCGATTCGCCTGCCCTACCCGCGTCCGCGGAGGGATTGGTAATCTTTAAGGGCACTCCGCGGCGCCCGCCCATGCCGAATTCCACTGTTGCCGGTTCGCTACACCCAGCCAGCAAACGATTGCTGCCGTGGCTGGTCGCCGTGGCGTTTTTCATGGAATCGTTGGACACCACGATTCTGAACACGGCGGCGCCCGCCATCGCGGCGGCCCTGCGGGTGGCTCCGCTGAGCATGAAGTCGGTGCTGTCGAGCTACACCTTGAGCCTCGCCGTCTTCATCCCGATCAGTGGCTGGATGGCGGATCGATTCGGAACCCGGCGTGTGTTCGCGTCCGCCATCGGCCTGTTCACGCTGGGATCGGTCCTCTGCGGCTTATCGGCCAGTATCCACGTCCTGGTGGCCTGCCGCATTTTGCAGGGCTGCGGCGGAGCCATGATGGTGCCCGTCGGCCGGCTCACCCTGGTGCGCACCTTTGCGAAATCGGAACTGGTCCGCGCCATGAGCTTCGTGGCGATCCCCAGTTTGGTGGCGCCCATGCTCGGACCGATCGCCGGTGGCCTGATCGTTGGATACTTTCACTGGCGAGTGATCTTCTTCATCAACGTTCCCATCGGCCTGGTGGGCTTGTACATGGTCTATCTCCATCTGCCGGACTATCGCGAGGAGCATACGCATCCCCTGGATGTAGGCGGATTGCTGCTGTTCGGTTCCGGCGTCGGATTGCTATCGTACGTGCTCGAGGTATTCGGCGAGCATACGCTCAGCGGGCGCGAGATCTTGGGGATGCTGGCGGCGGCTGCCCTGCTGCTGGCCGCCTATGGATTTCGTGCGTCGAGGACGACGTTTCCGCTGCTGCGTCTGAGCCTGTTTGGCATTCGCACCTTTCGCGCGTCGGTGAGCGGCAGCTTCTTCACGCGGCTCGGCATTGGCGGCATCCCATTTCTTTTCCCGCTTCTCTACCAGGTCGGGCTGGGGTTCACTCCGATTCAATCCGGCCTGATGCTGATGCCTCAGGCGATTGCCGCCATGAGCCTGAAGCCGGCCATGCCGGCAATTCTGGCGCGGGTTGGCTACCGCGGGGTGCTGGTTTCGAATACCGTGATCCTCGGTTTGCTGATCGCCGTTTTCGCCACCATCGGCGCTCATACCTCCGTCGCGCTGATCGTGGCCCAGACGTTTTGCTTCGGGTTCTTCACGTCGCTGCAGTATACCAGCATGAACACGCTGGTTTACGCCGATGTCACCGAGGAGCAGACCAGCAGCGCCAGCACCATAGCGAGCACCATGCAGCAGATGGCGATCAGCTTCGGCGTGGCGTCGGCGTCGCTGGTCACCGCGTTCTTCATCCCCGACCGCTTCCATTCGAGCGCGCCGGAGATGATTCACGGCATCCACCGGGCGTTCCTGGTTCTGGGCGGACTGACCGTCTTCTCGACGATCGTATTCAGCGGCTTGAAGAGCGGCGACGGCGACAGCGTGAGCCAGCACAAAGAGCTTCCCCACGACGGGTGATTGCGAGAATTATCGAAACACACCCGTGTGCCCCAGCGAATAGCGGCCCGGCTGCGGAAACACGCACAGGCCGTGGGGACCGTGGTCTACGGGAATGCGCGCCAGCAGCTTGCCGTCGCCGGTGTCGATGGCGTACACCTCCGAATTGTAGCGGCCTGAGAGCCACAGCACTTTGCCATCCGCCGAGACGCCGCCCATGTCCGGGCTGCCCCCGCCGGGCAACACCCATTTGTGGATGATCTTACGGGTGGCCAGGTCGATCACCGTGATGGAGCCTTCGCCGCGGTTGGAAACGTAAAGCACTTTGGAATCGCGGCTCACGTACAGCCCGTGGGCGCCCTTGCCGGTGGCGATGAAACCGATCTCCTTCGGCTCGTCGCCGTCGATCAGGTGGACGCCATCGGCATGCATATCGGCCACGTAGAAAACGCGGCCGTCGGGTGAGAGCTTGACGTCCTGGGGCATTCCCCCGTGTTCGAGCGGCAGCCGCGTGATCAATTTCTGTTTCTCGACATCCACTTTGATGACGGCGCCTGCAAACTCGCAGCTTGCGATCAGGTAGCGGCCATCGGGAGAAAAATCCATGTGGTCGACGCCTTTGCAGTTCACCCAGACCTGCTTCTTCAGCTTCATGGTTGCGGCATCCAGGAAGTTGAGGCGCTCGCGCTGCTCGGCCACCACGATGGCGTATTTGCCGTCGGGCGTGTAGTACATGTTGTAGGGATCGATGACCGGGATGGTCTCCTTCTTCTTCCCGGTGATGGGGTCGATGCGAGTAAGGCTGTTGCCCTTGTCGTTGAGCACCCAGAGCTTGGTGAGGTCGTAGGAGGGCGTGACGTGCTGCGGCTGGCGCCCGACCGCGAAATGGTCCACTACCTTGTACGTGGCAGGGTCGATCACATCGACGGTGTTGCTCTGCGTGTTGGGCACGTAGATTCGCGCCAGCGCTTTGGCGGCCACCGGATTCATTTTGCCGGCGTGATCTTCGGAGTAGATGTCGGCGGGATCGATCACCGGGGGCATGCCCGGAAGCGGGTTCACGATGGGGCGAGGCGCTTCGGCATGGTTCACCGCCTCCTGTTTGTGCGGCGCGTCGGCGCTTGGCTTGGCCGAGCAACCGGAAAGAATGAGGAAAGCGGAAAACAGGGAGAGTGCCGTTACAGGACGCATCTAATGGCATCATACCTTAGGCGCTGTCGGCAAACAGCAGGCTTAACCGCCGCCGACGTGCTCGCAGAGCCGCGACCGTGAGGGAGCGGTTGGCGCTCCTCACTGCAACCATCGCCGGCAACAAACGCAAGCTTACCAGCCCACGGGCTTGCCGCGGTTCTGCTCGTCCAGCCATTTCTGCAATGGCGCGAAGTAATCGCGGATGGCCGAGGCGTCCATTTCCCGCGTGCCGGCGATCCTTTCGAGGGCCTCCTGCCAGGGGCGGCTCTAGCCCATCTCCAGCATGGCGTTTGAGCCGCACGCCGGCTGCCCGATTGCCCTACACGGAGCAGCGATTCAAAGGCCCCGTCCAGCCGGCCGCCTGGGCCAGCGCACGGTGAAACTGGAATTGCAGAATGTCGGCCAGGAAATAGCGCATGTAAGGGACGTTGGCCGCCACGTGATACTTGGCTCCGGGTCGAAATCGGCTTCGCTGCGGTCCGGCCATGGCGCCACGCCCCCAGGTACTGCAAGCGAAGTTGCCACCACGTCTGGTTGTACTTCTCCGGCGGAATTTCTCCCGAGAAGACTTTCCAGCGACTGGTCGATGACCAAGCCGAACAACAGGAACGATCTTATCCAAGGCGCGGGCATCGGCAGTCGGCGGCGTGCTGCGCGGCGCGCGCACGGTGTACGAGACCCATCTCCATCTGGTGTGGACCACGAAGTATCGAAAGCATGTGCTGGTGGGGGAAGCGGCCCGGGCGATGCGGGTGCGCGACCTGATCCGGAGATCTGTGGCGGCCTGGATGTAAAGATCATGAAAGGGCATGTGTCGAAACACCTCTACTGGCCGCCGCTTCCTCCGCGCCTCTGCGTCAAGAGCTTTCCTGGCCCTTGAACGACGACGCCGTCCGGCGCCGCGTCTCCGCCGGTCAAATCGAAAGCTGCACTCTCCCGGAACCCAGCCCCTTGGCCATTGGAACCGCCCCCACGCGTTAAGCTGAAAGCTGATCGCAGAAAGCTAATCGCTCCCATGCTCCACATCCGCCACGACCTCACTGCCCAATCGCTTGCACCCAAAGTGCGGCGCATGTTCGAACTCTCGGCCGCCAAGATACGTTCGCTGGAAAAGGCCTGGGAACCCTCGCAGGGGTCGCCGGTCTTCACCGTCGCCGGGCGCTACACCACCCGCGGATGGACCGAGTGGACGCAGGGCTTCCAATTCGGCGCCGCCATTCTGCAGTTCGACGCCACCGGCGAGCGCGAGTTCCTGGAATCCGGCCGCCGCCAGACCGTCACCTGGATGGCCCCGCACGTGAGCCACATCGGCGTACACGACCACGGCTTCAACAATGTCAGCACCTACGGCAACCTCCTCCGCCTGATGGCCGAAGGGCGCATCGCGGACGACCCCTGGGAGCGCCGCTTTTACGAAATCGCCCTGAAATGTTCCGGCGCGGTGCAGGCTGCGCGCTGGTCGCGGACGGCCGATGGCGGGGGCTACATCTACTCCTTCAACGGCCCGCATTCGCTGTTTGTGGACACCATCCGCTCGCTGCGCTCACTCGCCGTGAGCCACCACCTGGGCCACGTCCTGATGGGCGAGAACGATCGCCGGATCTCGCTCCTCGACCGCGCCATCGCCCACGCCCGCGCGACCGCCAGATACGCGGTCTATTACGGCGAGGGGCGCGACGCTTACGACCAGCGCGGGCGCGTGGCCCACGAGAGCATTTTCAATGTCAACGACGGCAACTATCGCTGCCCCAATTCGCAGCAGGGCTATTCGCCGTTCACCACCTGGACCCGCGGCCTGGCCTGGGCCATGTGCGGCTTCGCCGAGCTGTGCGAGTTTCTGGATACCGAATCCGGCCACGCCGCCGACCTGGAGGCGTTCGAAAAAGCGGCCCGCGCCACCTGCGATTTCTACCTCCAGCATTCCCCCACCGACGGCATTCCGTACTGGGATACCGGCGCGCCCGGACTCGCCCGCCTGGGCGATTATCTGGGGCGCCCCGCCGATCCGTTCAACCCGTACGAGCCGGTGGACAGCTCGGCCGCGGCCATCGCCGCCCAGGGCCTCTTGCGGGTGGGCCGCCGCCTGGGCGACCAGCGCTATTGGCAGGCCGGCCTGACTGTGTGCAATACGCTCTTCGACGAGCCGTATTTGAGCGCCGATGCGGGGCATCAAGGTCTGATTCTGCATGCCGTCTATCACCGCCCCAACGGCTGGTGCGCCGGGTCCGGCGAGGCCTGCATGTGGGGCGACTACCATGCGCGCGAAGTGGGCCTGTACCTGTTGCGGATTGCCGGGGAAGGCAAGTATCTGCGCTTCTGGGTGTGACCGTGGGGCAGCGGGGTCCGCCGCGCGCAGCCTTTAACCTTCTGTTGGCCACAGATCCAGCCAGGGGCTAAGATTGAGTTCTCCAGATGGGCATTTTCGATGCCGATCCTTTTCAATGCAATCCCGCGGGAAGCTGGCTTCTACACTGAACGATGTGATCTTGTTGTGGCACCAGGATCGTAGGGCCGACCGCGGACTCCCTACGAACTGTGGCGCGACAATCTCCCGGCGTTCGACCTATACCAATCCCACATGGGAACTGAGGGCCGCTCGACCTTTAGCAGGCCATGGGGCCTCATTCGTTGGCACACCCAACGGCGAAACCCTCTTCGTTGGCATTTACTTCGCAAAGTATGCCGGCGTCCTGGACCACAATACGCCTATGCCCACCGCGATGCCGTGGACAAGGCCGGCGCGTGCGACGTGTACGGTCTTTCCCTCCATGACCGTCTCAAGGATCTGATCGGCAACTATACATCGACTGGGGACCGGCGCCGCGAGCATGGGTTCAACGCGCCAACCGGCAGGACAAGCCGGTCATGGAACTGCGCATAAAGGTCACAGAGCCGGACTTCCCCGGGTTTCTGAAATTCGTCGCGCAATTTTCGACGCTCGATCGGCTCCCAGCCGGTTGGGTCCAAACACTGCGCTCGTCAGGAGGTGTGTACCTGCTCACGTGTCCAGCCTCCGGCGGACAATATGTAGGCTCGGCAACCGGAGAGTGTGGGTTCTGGCAGCGATGGCAGGACTGCGCCCGCTCGGGGCATGGCGGCAACGTGGCGCTCGAGAGCCGAAACCCGAGCGACTACCAGGTGTCTGTCCTCCAGGTCGCCGGCACGGATGCCACCACCGTGGAAATTATCGCCATGGAAGAACTCTGGAAGAAAAAACTCCAGAGCAAGGAAATGGGACTCAACAGATGAAGCGGAGCGCCACCTCGGTTCTGGGTGTGGCCGCGGCCGGCGCTCTCAGAGAAGGCGATCCAGGACCAGCGTTCGAAGGTCTCCACCCGCTCAAAAACCGCATCGTTCGTAAGGAAGCCGGTGGCTGAGTTCCAATCCGAAAAGGTTGTCACGCAGCACTGCGGCGATCGCCTCCGACAGGAGCGACCCCTCTTCAGCCACACGCATTCGGGCGAGGATCGGCAGCGCAAAGGTCAGGAAGTGCCCACTGCCCATGCACGGGTCGAGCACCTTCAGCGCCTTCACGGCTTTCGGCCAGCCATCGAACTTGCCGGGGCACGGAGAGCCGTCGTCATTGAGCCGAAGATTAGGTCCAACTGTAGCCTGGCAGATCTGACGTACCCCGCCGTGCCGTCCACCAAGCACCGAGCGTGTTCTCAAGTTGGAAGAGGACCATGTAGTCCTCCGTGAAGAGTTGTGTAACGGGCGCCAGGCCGTCCGCGCCAATTTTCACCTCGGACTGATTGACCTCATCTTTCGCATCCCTTTGCCAAAACTGATAAACCCAGCCCAGGCTGTCGTCTGCCAGGAATGTCTCGCGGGGAAGAGAATCGAGCTTGCCTTCCAACTCCAATCGCTTTTCAGGCGGGAGCGGCACCCGCAAAGCTGGATCGTCCGGCCGGAAGACCTCACGCAGCAACATCCGTTGCGCATACTCCGCGGTCCAGCATCGCTTTACACAACCGCGCATTGGGGAATTTGCTGGTCCATTCCGAAAACGGCAAGTTCGTAGTGACGATCACCGCCGCCCGTTCGGCTCGTCCGGCGATGACTTGAAAGAGCAACTCCGCCGCCGTATCCGGCATCACCACGTAACCCAGTTCGTCGATCACAATCAGGTCGTAGCGGGTCCAGCGATTCCTCACCCGCGTCAGCTCGGCATGGCTCTGGGCTTCGATCAGCTCGGTCACCATCTCCGCCGCCGTCGTAAAGCGAACCCGCTTTCGCTGACGGCAAGCCGCCACGGCCAGCCCCGTCGCCAGGTGCGTTTTTCCCGTCCCCGTATCGCCCAGAAAAATCACCGGCTCCTTGCCTGCCAGGTAGCCGCCCTCCCCAGTTTCCGCAGCAGCGCCGCCGGAATGTGGGCCGCGCAATGGAAGTCGAACTCCTCCAGCGTCTTCACCGCCGGGAAGCGCGCCTCCTGAATCCGCCGCGCCATCGCCTTGCGGTCGCGCTCCTCGACCTCTCCTTCCAGCAATGCCTCCAAATAGCTCAGGTGCGTTTGCTTCTCTTTCACCGCCTGCTCCGCCAATCGGGCGAACTGTCCGCCCACCGTCGGCAGTCGCAGTTGCCTGGCATACTGCCGAATCGCGGCCTCGTGCAGGGGTTGGACCACGGCGCTCATTGGATCGCCTCCGTGGCTCCCCAGTTCGGCCGCAGCCGGTCGTAGTCTTCCACGGTTGGCTGCGGCCGGTCATAGCGATTCAGTGCCCCGATCTGTGCCGGGGCCGCCGGCGGTTTCCGCTCCTGGCCGCCGACGCTCAGTAGATAACGCACCGCCCCTACGTCCGAACACCCCAACTCCAGCGCTTCTTCCACCGCCCGGCGGACTCGCGCCCCCCCGTGTTCCCGCGCCAGCAAGAGCACGTCGATCATCGCCCGCGTGCCCTCCTGCTTGCCCTGCCGCTGCCGCAGCACCTCCCAGAACCGGTCGTAACTGGCCGGCCATCGCCCCTGCGCCCGGCATTGCTCCAACACCGTCGAGCCGGCCAGCGCTCCCGGCTTCTTCGTCAGCACATCCAGATAATGCTCCAACTCCAGCACCTTCCGGTGCCGCTCATAACACCGCTCATGGCGGGCCACACACTGGCCCTGATGCCAGATCTCCACGTAAGCCGCATAGACCTTCACCACCACCTTCGTGCCCGCCGGCAACGGCGCCGAGTAGAGGTTCGTCAGCGCCTTGGCGCAACCGCTGCCGTCGATGGCCGGAAAATGCAGCGAGGCCAGATCCAAGCCTTCCGCGGCCAACGGCAGCAAGTGTTCCCGCTCGGCGAGCATGGCCGCCCCGATCGGCTGTGCGCGACCCTCGATCACGCGGCTCTCCTCTTCCTTTGATCCCGCCGCCAGCAGCAGGTTCAACTCCGCCAGATCCCGTACCTTCGGAACCGGCACAAGATAATTCCGCCGGAACTGCCCACCTTCGCCTTCCACCTCGCCCTTCTCGTGCCCTTCCCCAGGCGTGCAGAACTCCGACTCGAAGCCCCAGTGCGATCGGAAAGCGATGAACCGTGCCGTCTCCTCCCGTTGATGCCCTCGCAGGATTTTCTTTACCGCGCTCTTCAGGTTGTCGTACCGCAACACCCGGAACACTCCCCCAAAATGCGCGAACGCCAGTTCATGCGCTTCCAGGAAGGCTTGCTGGTTGGCGTGCGGGTAGGCCCGATGAAAGGCGCCCCCGCTCGCCATGCTCCGCAAGCAGAACAGATAGGTCTTGCGCGACTCCCCGTCGAACTCCGCCCACCCTTCATACCAATCCACCTGCCCCTCGCCGCCCCATGTGTACGACTGCGGCACAAACGTCTCCCGCCCCAGTAGCCCCATCTCCGCTTTCCGGGCCCGCACATACTGCCGCACAGTCGATTCCGCCGCCGCCACTTCCGGCATCTCGCGGCGTAGCGCATCCAGATCCGGTGCGCTGTGTGCCGCTGCTTGCGGGGCGCCTTCCGGTCCGCATCCAGAATCCCATTGATGAAGGGAATCGCCGCTGCCAGTTTGGGCCGTTCCCGTTCCGGAGACTTCCGGTCGGCCGGCATCGCACTGGCCAGCGCCTTTCGTACCTCCCGCCGGTATACGCCCAGCTTCCGCGCCACCGCCCGTATCGTTCCGGCCCCATGTTCGTACTCCCGCCGGATCTGCTCGTATAGTTCCACTTTGGCTCTCCTGTTCTCCACAACCGCATCTCCTTCCGGGCCATCGCCCGAAACAAGATACATGGTTTATGGTCTACAGGTGGGGCCAAATCAGAGCATCGAAAGGGGCCAATTCAGAGTAGCGAAATCACCGAAAGCCCGAACGAGAAGGAGAGGCCAGTAGGTCATGAGTCTCCAGGACGACAAGCAGCAGAATATCCAGATGGAACTGGACTTCTCATCTGCGCTGACGGGTGAAGCCCGAGAGGCGGGAAGGGAAGGGACTGAATCGTCCGGGGCGATGAATGGAACCGAGAACCCAGCCAGCACGAATCGATTGATGGAGGCAGTATGTGAGCGAGAAAACCGGAAGGGAGCATTGCGGCAGGTGAGGGCCAATCAGGGTAGTCCGGGCGTCGACGGGATGACCGTCGTCGGATTGAAGGACTACCTGAAGGAGCACTGGCCAGCCATCCGGGAACAACTGTTGAACGGGACTTACGAGCCGCAGCCGGTGAGGCGTGTAGAAATCCGCAAACTGGACGGAGGGATGCGCAAGCTGGGCATCCCCACGGTGCTGGATCGATTCATCCAGCAGGCGGTGATGCAGGTTCTGCAAAGGCGGTGGGACCGGACGTTTTCCGAACACAGCTACGGGTTCCGGCCGGGACGGTCGGCTCATCAAGCAGTGGCACAGGCGCAGCAGTATATCGCTGAAGGTCGTGGCTGGTGCGTGGATGTGGTGTGGCAGGGGTCGGCGGGTGACCGCCGCCCCTATGCCGATCAAACGGGCGTAGCGGAAAGTGACTTCCTTTTCGCCCGGCCCGGGCCGAACGTTCCTTCCGCATTATGGGCTGCGTTTCCGTCATGGTGGAGGATTTCGGCTTGCATCTTCCGGCGGAGCAGTGGATCGATACTGGGAAACGCAATCGCGCCCCGTCACTGCTCCACCGATACAACAAAACTCAGGGTTTGGTCTTCTTCATGATGCGCCGCGTTCTCAAAATGCGCGGAGATTTCCCAGCAGGCACCTCTTTCGCCGAGAGGTGTGCCGTGGCTGGCCGGGGAGATGTCGATGCCACTCATCATCGCCATATCTCCGAGCGCATCTCAGTGCGCGCGGCCATCGGTTCCGGGGAACACCACTGGGGAGGCATTCCGCAGCCAGACCAAGGGCGCATAGGCGTCCAGTCGCCTCGCCACGATCTTCAAGTCCAGGTCGCGCGCGTTCCGCGCATCCAACCCGGCCCGCCAATAGACGATTTCCTGACCTCCCAACCACCAACTCGAATCCGTTGGAATCCAGGTCCATAACGCCCTCATGCCGTACCAGAATCCAGGCTGACACCAAATCCGTGCGATAGGGCGGCGGGGGGGACGAAGGGTGGGTTTTGCGGAGTGGTTACGGCGCACTCCGCTGCCGCGCTTAGCGCCAGAATGAGCGCCGGCGCGCCCAGGACGAGAATGTGACGGTTCATTGCTCCCTCCTGTTGCCCAGATTATACGTTTGCGTTACGTGTACGACCCTTCGCGTATTTTACTTGATGCTGCACAGCAGTAACATTTCGCTTCAGATCGCAAGACGCTATAGTGAGCCGGAGCGTTAACGAAACTTTTAGCGCAATCTGGACATGAGGCAGCCTGAACCATCTGCGCCAAACTGCTGTGTCAAGCCATGATTATGGCTGATAGACGGGCTTATCGTAGATTGACATTCTGCCTGGCCACCAGTTCGCAAGCCCGCTCATCATCCGAATGGATGCGTCAAGACCTACCAGCCTACCTGCCAAGCTCAAGTTGGCCGCAGTTTTGACCGAGTTGCGAGCCATCGCGACGATTTGGTTCATGCCAACCGCCGGGAGACGCGCCGCGCTGCCCGGTGGTTATCCAACTGCCACCCCGCGCAAGACAACGGCCCACAGGGCACCGTAGCGAAATTCCTGGCGTTCTACGATACGTTCCGCGCGTCCTTCGGACACGCCCGTCCCGGTGCGCGCTTTTTGCCTGAGCAAAATCCTTCACACAACTGCACACAAGTGCACACAAGTTTTTGGGCTGGAGGTTTGGGTCGTAGAGGAAGTCTTTTATTTTTGGATTTACTGGTGAGCCGGGCGGGACTCGAACCCGCGACCCTGTGCTTAAAAGGCACATGCTCTACCTGCTGAGCTACCGGCCCAACTTCGCTGATGCCAATCGCTAACTGGAGTCGGGCCGACACCAGTAACAACCGGCCTTCCGGGGATTCTTGCAGCCGGGCGTTTGAATCCCGAACCTCAAGGTCTGCAACCGCTTCGCGCCTGGCATTCCCAGATGCGGCTTACCGCCGCAGCATTGCCCCGGCCACATGATCATCATATCAGGCATCGTGCTCTCGGGCATCACGGGTTTGCGCGGAAAAGGGGGCCCCGGAGGGCGAGCGAAGCTGGCTGGCCAGGGGGTCGCTCGACTCCCCTTCGCCCGGCAACTATCGCTGGCGCCGGGATCGCCCGGTGCTCGCCTATGGAGTTCCTCTGCTGCTTAGGGTCTCGACTCCGCAGGAACGGCTTCCGCCGGCGTCTGCCGCACGTGGCCGTGTTGCCTGCTGGGGGCCCGGCGGCATCCGCGGCGCCATTCCGCAACCCGAAGCACCCGATTTCGGATCTCATCCGGCCGCGGACACCCTGTCCAACCCTTCGGATGATCTCGCCAGCCAACGGGCTGCTCGGTATGGCAGGCTATGAGCTTTTAGTTCCCCTTCCCCCCTTCCCCAAGAATCCACTTGCGAGGCTCGATCGCCACGAGTCGCTTTGGCTGGCCGGCATCCTTATAAAGACGCTTGCCGCGAGCGCCTGGCAAAAAACCTGGTGAGCCAGGCCTTGGAAAGCCGCCTTCATGAGCCCGGGTCGCTTGAGGGGCGCCTCGATCCGCGGCGCATCTGGGAGCCGCGCGATCGGAAGTTCCTGGAGGTGGCCGTCGAGATCCATGCCCTGGCTCCAGGCGGAGGACGCGCAGGCCCTCGCCGGATCGCTCCGCACGCAAGCGGCGCTCCGCCGGCGCCAAGCTATGATTGAAGAGAATGGCGCTGCTCCTCGACGGAAATCGCGTCCGTGACCAGATCCAAAGCGAATTGCAGCCGCGTGTTCGAGCGCTGGCCGCCGAAGGCCGCCCGCCCGGACTGGCCGTGGTTTTGGTGGGGCATAATCCGGCCTCCGAAATTTACGTGCGCGGCAAGGTGAAAGCCTGCCACGCCCTGGGCATTTACTCGGAGACCCTCACGCCGCCCGCGTCTGTCTCGACCGAAGAGTTGCTGGAGTTGGTCGCGAAGTTAAACGCGCGCTCCGACATAGACGGCATCCTGGTGCAGCTTCCCTTGCCGCCGCAGGTGGATACCAGGCGCGTGTTGATGGCGGTGGATCCCGAAAAGGACGTGGACGGCTTTCACCCCTGCAACGTCGGCCGCCTGGTTGCAGGCCTGCCCGGGCCGCGCGCCTGTACACCGGCCGGCATTCTGGAACTCCTGAAACGCTACCAGGTTCCCATCGCGGGCCGCCGCGCCGTGGTGGTGGGCCGCAGCGACATCGTGGGGAAGCCCGTGGCGCTGCTCCTGCTGCACGAGCATGCCACCGTCACCATCTGCCATTCCAAAACCCCCGATTTGCCCGCCGTATGCCGTGAGGCCGATATCCTGGTGGCCGCCATCGGCCGCGCAGCCATGATTACGGCGGACTATCTGAAGCCCGGCGCCACCGTCATCGACGTGGGCATGAACCGTGTGGACAACCGCGAAGAGGCTGCCCGCATCTTCCGCGATGCGCCGGAAAAACTGGCATCCTTCGACCAGCGCGGCAACCTTCTGGTGGGCGATGTGGACCCGCTGGCCGTCGAGGAGATCGCATCCGCTTATACTCCCGTGCCGGGCGGTGTGGGACCCCTCACGATTGCCATGCTCATGGTGAATACGGTGGCCTCCGCCGAGCGGCGCGCCGGCTTATGCTGAAGGTGGGGCTGACCGGCGGCCTGGCTTCCGGCAAGACGTTTGTGGGAGAGGCATTGGCCAGCTACGGGTGCCTCCTGATCCAGGCCGATCTGCTAGGCCACGAAGTGCTGGCCCCTGGCGGGGAGGCCTACCAGCAGGTGGTGGAGGAGTTCGGCGGCGCCATACTCAGCGCCCAGGGCGCCATTGACCGGCGCGCGCTGGCGGCCGAGGTGTTCGGTTCGCCCGACCGCCTGGCGCGCCTCAACAGCCTGGTGCATCCCCCGGTGATGCGCCGCGAAGAGCGATTGCTGGCCGAGTTTGCTGCGCGCGATCCCCACGGCATCGCGGTGTTGGAAGCCGCCATCCTGATCGAGACCGGCAGTCACAAGCGCTTCGACCGTATCATACTGGTAGTGTGCGAGGAAGAGTGCCAGGTGGAGCGGGCCATGCGCCGCGAAGGCGCCAACCTGGCGGACGTGCGCGCACGCCTGAGCAACCAGATGCCCCTGGCTGAGAAACGAAAGTTCGCGGA
Organism: Bryobacteraceae bacterium; assembly: GCA_052144935.1. Taxonomy (GTDB): domain Bacteria; phylum Acidobacteriota; class Terriglobia; order Bryobacterales; family Bryobacteraceae; genus JOPF133. Next base: position 26,484 of record JBKQPR010000191.1, on the reverse strand, counting down.
TTTCGTCGTAGACACATCGGGGGAAAAGGAAGACACACTGCGGCAGACCCGGGCCGTGTACGAAGCATTACGGAGAATCGAATCATGAGAGCTTTTCGGCCTTTCTTGTGGGCCGCCGTTATGGTGGCCGGTTTTCTCTACGTCACGTCGGCGGGACATTGGGTCGCCGTGTTGCGGCCGATGCGCACCGCGGGGCGCATGTGGAGCGAGCCTGCCGCCGCCGCATCGCCCGCCGCATCGAATGGCGGGTACACGGCGGACGAGCAGAACAACATCGATATCTACCGCAGCGCCCGCGAAGCCACCGTGAACATCACTTCGAAGGCTTTCCGTGAGGACTGGTTCTTCCAGCTCTATCCCGTGGAGGGCGCCGGCTCGGGCTTCATCCTCAATTCCGACGGCGAAATACTCACCAATAACCACGTGGTGAACGGCGCCACCCAGTTGACCGTGACGCTGGCGGACAAGAAGACCTTCAAGGCCACCATTCGGGGGACCGATCCGCGCAACGATCTGGCGCTCATCAAGATCGACGCCGGGCGCAAACTGCCGGCCCTCCGTCTGGGCGATTCCGACGGTCTGGTAGTGGGGCAGAAGGTGCTGGCCATCGGTAATCCGTTCGGCTTCGAGGGCACGCTCACAACGGGGATTGTCAGTTCGCTGGGGCGCAGCATTCAAACCGAAGAGTCGCGCCAGTTGGAGAGCATGATCCAGACCGATGCGGCCATCAATCCGGGCAACAGCGGCGGCCCGCTGCTGGATTCGCACGGAAACGTGATCGGCATCAACACGGCCATCTACGGCGAGCAGGGCAACATCGGACTGGGCTTCGCGATGCCCATCAACCGCGCCAAGAGCATGCTCGAGGAATTCCAGCAGCGCGGGCACGTCTCGCGGCTGGCTCCTTTGGGAATCCGGACGATCTTCATTTCCGGCGACTTGGCCGAGGCGCTGCACCTGCCCTCGCAGGGCGGCCTGCTGATCCAGCAAGTCGATCCGGGTTCGGCCGCCGAGGAATTCGGCCTCCACGGACCCAGCCGTACGGTGGTGGTGGGCAACTATCCGCTCCGGATCGGCGGCGATTTCATCACCGCCATCGAAGGCCGGCAGGTGGATGGCAACGAGTCGCTCACGCGGGCCCTTTCACACAAGCGCGCCGGAGACCTGCTGGAGGTGACGCTCTACCGGGGCGGACGAAACGAGCGCGTCAGGATTAAGCTGAGCGAAGGGCCGCAGGTGCTGTAAGGAAAGGTGGCAACGGGAGCGGCGGGATCTCCGCTCATGCCCGTCACTGTGCCTCCGCCTGCTTGGGGCCGGCGAACAGTTCGCCGATGCGCTGAGACCGATAATCGAAAACCCGTGCGAGGTCATGCCGCACTTTGAGGGCATGGACTGCCCGGCCGGCGATTCCAAACGGAAGGCGGTATCGGACGACGTCGGTCATTCGCGTGCCACCGTTGTGGGCTTCGAATCGATGGGTGTGGTGCCAGAGCCGGTACGGGCCGTTCAACTGCACATCGATGAAGCGAAACGGCGGCTCCCAGCGCCGGATCTCGGTCGTCCAACTTACCGGCACGCCGTGCCAGCTCAGGCGATACCGCAACTTTGTGCCGGCCCCCATCTGGCTCGGACCGGGCGTGAGCATGCGAAACCCAAGCCACGGCGGGGTGATCGCCGCCAGGTTGCGAGCGTCGGAAAAGAATGCGAAGACCTCGTCGAGTGAGCGGGGGATCCACTGCCGGCGCCGCAAGGTGTGGAACCCTTTCATTGGCCGGCCTCCGGTTGGTGGGCCGGGAAGGACGGTTGGCCGATCATGATGGTTTGTCCCACGGCTTCGAACATCTCGATGCCCACAAGCTTATCGTACTGGCCACGGAGGTTGCGGTAGCCGGGAGTGCCGGAAAAGTGCGCCCCGTCCCGCTTTGCGGCCGCCCAACAATAAAACAACATTCGACAAGCAGATTGGAATCATAATAAGTTCCTGTCCGACCATATGCTGGAATCCTGAAAGAGACCAGAATGCATTGGTAAACAGGTAGCAGGAGCCACTTCGTCTCGCCATCGAAGAGGCCTGCGCATTATGCTATAGTTCTTCGTGTGCGATCACCAGTAAGGAGGAACTATAGCATTATGCGCCCCACAGTCTTTTCCGCGAACGTGCTTCGCCAGTTTCTGCGCAGAAACCGCATCGCCACCTTGCCGCAATTGAAGCAGTTGTTGGGCACTGAGGCCGATATCACCGTTTTCCGTAAGCTGAAGGAGCTTTCCTACCGTACCAGCTACTCCCATCGGGGCTCCTTCTACACGCTCGACGAGATTGCCAGCTTCGATGAGCAGGGCTTGTGGTCGTTCGACTCGGTCTGGTTCTCCCGTCACGGTACCCTGGTGGCGACTGCGGAGGACTGCGTCACGCAGTCCCAGGCCGGCTATTTCGCTTCCGAACTGGAAGGCCTCCTCCACGTGCCAGTCAAAGAGCCCCTGTTGCACTTGGTCGCGCAAGGCCGGATCTTCCGCCAGACCGTCTCCGGCTTATATCTGTACTGCGCCGACAATTCTCGAACGAGGCAGCAACAGTTGCGGGCACGGCAAGCGCTGCTGGATCAGGCCGCCGCCGCGTCTGTGGGCATCCCGTCCGGCCATGTTCCCGACGAAGTCCGGGCGGCGATTATCCTGTTTGCCAGCTTGCTCGACGAACAACAGCGGCGTTTGTACGCCGGCCTGGAATCGCTCCAGTTGGGTGGTGATCGCCAGATCGCCGAACTTCTCGGTCTGGACCCACACACTGTGGCCAAAGGACGACGGCAACTGCTGGCCCAGGATGTGGAGGCGGGTCGAGTGCGGGCCGTGGGTGGAGGGCGCAAGCCGACGGAAAAAAAACGCCGACGGTGATCGATGCTATCCACAAGTTGATGGAAAGGGAAACGGCCGGCGACCCTATCAGTGGGCTGAAGTGGACCAGGAAGACGACCGACAAGATCGCCCGGCAACTCGGGCGATTGGGCATCGCGGTCGGCCGCAACACTGTAGGAAGGCTGCTGCGGCAGATGAAGTATTCCCTGCGCACCAACCGCAAGACCGTTTCCGCCGGTTCCACTTCCGACCGAGACCGCCAGTTTCGCTATCTCTGTCGGCAGCGCGATCAGTTCGAGAAGCGCGGCGATCCGGTTCTGAGCGTGGATGCCAAAAAGAGGGAGTTGATTGGTAACTTTAAGAACCCCGGTGCCAAATGGGCGCGAACCTCCACAGACGTCAACGATCACGACTTCCGTTCCACAGCCAAAGGCATCGGCATTCCGTATGGCATCTACGATACTCAGGCCAACCGCGGCTCGATTTTCCTGGGAACTTCCCACGAAACATCCGCCTTCGCCGTCACCTGCCTCCGCAAGTGGTGGCTACAGGAAGGCCGCAAGCGCTACCCGCGATCCAGCCATATCCTCATCCTGGCCGATACGGGCGGTAGCAATGGGGCACAGCGTGGCGCCTGGAAGCAACAGATTCAACGTCAACTGTGCGACGGCCTGGGATTATTCGTCACCGTTTCGCACTACCCTTCGGGCGCCTCCAAATGGAATCCCATCGAGCACCGCTTGTTCAGCCAGATCAGCAGGAACTGGGCCGCCGAGCCTCTGGACAGTTATGAAAAAGCCCTCAAGTTCATCCGCACCACCACAACCACTACCGGATTGAAAGTGACTGCACAACTCGATACCACCTATTACCCGACTGGCGTCAAGCCCTCAAAAGCGGAACTCAGCCAACTCTCCATTCGTCAGAAACGTGTTCTGCCAAAATGGAACTACACCATCTCGCCGCAAATGTGAAATAGTTTTTGGGCGGCTGCTAGGCGCTCAGATCTCCGGGGTTGACAGGCGAAAGCGCCTGTCCCACCTTGCTCCTCAAGGGGGTGGGGCAGGCGGGCCCCGAGGGCACCCCGCCTGCCAACCGATTCTTTTGACAGCCGCTACAATGGCTTCATGACCAATCCTTACGCGAAATTTCTGGGCGACCGCGACGTGCGCCAGACCATCGCCGCGACACCCGCGCGATTGGCCGGCCTCGCGGAACAACTCGGCGCCGAGGGCCTGGAGCGCAGCACCGCTCCGGGAAAATGGCGGGCGAGAGAGATCCTCTGCCACCTGGCCGATTGCGAGGTGGCCTTCGCCTTCCGCCTGCGCCAGGCGCTGGCCGAGCCGCGCCACGTGATCCAGCCCTTCGACCAGGAGGCGTGGGCCAAGCCCTATTCGGCGCTCGGCGCGCAAGCGGCTCTGGATGCGTTCACCTCGCTGCGGCACTGGAACCTGGCGCTGCTGGAAGCCGCACCGGCCGAGGCGTGGAGCAAGGTGGTGAGCCACCCGGAGCGCGGCGATATGACTTTTCAAACCGTGGTCGAGACCATGGCCGGGCACGACCTCAATCACATTGGGCAACTGGAAAGCATCGCGCGGCAGGCGGAATAGGGGGCGATTTTTTGGGGGAATCCCCCAAATTAATTTCCAAGTCCTTTGGTTTCAACAAAACCTTTGGGGGATTCCCCCAAATTTGCCGTTCCAGGGGCGGGAATAGGATTTGTGGCGCCCGCTGACGGGGCGCCGCAAACGCGCCACATCAACGCGGCCGGGGACCTGGACGGATTCCGGCGACGCGGCGCTGGCGGCGCTGACGGGTCAGTTTGAGTCGACGTCGCGGGCGCAACGAAAACCCAGGTCGATGTCGCGGGCCTCCGGGCCGCCACTGGCGCGATCCGAAACGCGGAGGAGTCTAGCGGGGTTGACCCTGGCCCCGCCGCGCAACATTTTCCGCTTCCCCTCTTCCGGACCCCTCGGATTCTTGGCCTCCGTTTCGGAATATTTGCCATGCCCGTCCTGCACCCATTCATGGACGTTGCCCGCGAGGTCATCAATTGCGCTCGGCGTCGCGCCTCCGGGATAAAGGCCAACTGGCGTCGGGTACCCTGGCCCGCCACCCGGCACGAAATTCGCGCGATGTTCGTCGGGTTCCTCATTCCCCCCACGGACAGCGAACACCCTCTCTGCCGCATCGCGCCGCGCATTTCCACTCTGATTCAGTGGGCAGCCGTCCTCCGGCGCCCATTGGCAATACGCCGCCGCTTCGTGCCAGCTCACGCCCACCACAGGCCGGTTCGGGTGCTCAAGCTGCCGCCGCCAGTTATCCGGCTCCGCGAACCGCTCGTGACCAACGGCCGTCCAAGGCTCCTTCCTCCGGTAACCACCGGCTTTCACAAAACGCTCGTACTCGAAAACCGTTACCGGATAACGTCCCAGACAAAATGCCTGCACGGTCACGCGCTTTACGGGCGACTGGTTACCCCATGCGCGCTCGTCGTAGTTCCTTCCTCCGGCATCCTCATTCTGCGCTCCCATCCAGAACGGTCCGCCCTCCACTTTGACCCAATTGTCCTTGTCCGGGTCCAACCGCGGATCCCCCGCCTGACCCAATGCCTCCGCCGCTTCCAACCGCGTCGCGAAGTCGATCTGTCGGGCCGCTCCAGTCTCGAAGATCGCCGGCGAACGGTCCAGATTCTCGCGATACCGTACGTCGGCGATGCGGTAGTTCCAACTCTTGAGGTCCTGAAGAATCCACCCCACCAACCCGACGATCGCGCCCGCTCTTTGAGAGTGGCCTTCGCCCCCAAGTGGTCTAACATTTCTTTGAGAAAAGCATCGACGCGTTCGGGATCCTGCTTGCACAACACGCCGGCCAACAGCAGCACGGTTTCACGCCACTCCGGCAGATAGAGCTTGCCCTCCTGGAACAGCAACCGCCGCCGGTCGTCATCCCGCCAGACCAGCGCCTTGGCGGCCAGGTACTCCTGGAAGGTCAGGTGCCAATAGCGCAGCATGTTGCCCCGGCTCACCAGAATCCCGCTATCGGTTTCCTCCTCCTCCAGGAACCGCTCGGCCGCCGCCGCCCGCTCCTCCTCCGGCACTTCGCGGAAACGGGGCGCCAACACGCGGGCCGCCGCGTGACGCGTGATCTCCACCTGCTTCCCCTTGGCAGCGCTTTGCATGGTGTACGCCAGGTGGCTCCATGAGTCCCAGGCACTGCACCGCGGGCATCCGTGCTTTCTCCCTCCTCGTCTCCTCGCGCGCCTGCGCCAACCAGGTCAGGATGGAGTCATAGAGTTCGGTGCGCTGATCCGGTAGCCGCGTGCGGTTCCAATGCAGGGCTGCGATGGCCGTCAGCATCACCGGGTTCGCTGCCATATCCTGAATCTCCGGCTTGCTCCGGATCGCGTCCAGCAACTCCGCCTGGTGCTCGCCCGCTTTCCCTTCATCCCGATACAACGCGCGGCACCACTTCCCCACGAACGCATCCACCGCGTCGTCTTCCAGCGGCCCAATCTGGATGGTCGTGAATCCGGGGATCACGGTTTCGCCGCCGTAGGCCGGAGGTCTGCTGGTCGCCACTACCTGTGTCTTCTGGTAGGCCCGCGCCGTGAGTTCCAGCAGCCGGGCCATGGCCTTGCGGTCCGTCCGGTCCGCCGCCTCGTCCAACCCGTCCAGCAGCAGGAGACAGCCCCCGTCCAGTTGCTCGCGGAAGAAGGCTGCGTCGAGGGTGCGATTCTTTTCTTGCGCCTCCGCCTCCAGGTGGTGGATCAGCCACTCCGGATTGTCCGCGTCGGCCGGACATCCGGCGGTCCGCTTGTTTTGCAGAATGTGATTGGACAGGCTGGCCGCCCGAATCAGCAGCGGAAACGGGCACGGCTTTGTGGGCAGCATTTCCGCGGCCAGGGGATTCTTCCCCAGAAGCGTCTCGCAGGCCGCGAACGCGATGCGCCGCAGAAACGTCGATTTTCCAGCGCCCGGATCGCCCACCAGGACCACGCGCCGGTTCTCCAGGGCACGCTGCAACGGCACAGTCCTGGGCCCCGCGGGACCGCGCTCCTTCGGTTCTTCATGCGCCAGCACGGTCGTGAGGGGCGTGTACAACTCGTCGATCCGGAACCGGTGTACCTCTTCATTGCTGATCCGGAGCCCCCGGATATCGATGTACGCCGTATCTTCCCAAAGGAAGTTGAGGTGGCTCGCCGCATCCGGCATTTTCCGGCGGTCCAAGTTATAGACGCTGGTCACGATCTTCTGCGCCAACTCGGCCGGGCTTTTGAATCCTTCCTCGACGATGTGGTCGCCGCTATTCCGCAGCCTGTCGCGGAACGCCAACTGCGCTTTGATCTTCGTCATGGGCTCCAATAAGTTGGCCGGGACCGGAAAATCGTCGGGCGCCAGAAACAGCAGAATCGGCCTCTTCGCCTCGCGAGCGGCCCCATACTCCCGCTGGGTGTAAGACTCTTTGCTCCCCTTTGGCGCGCCGCCGAACCGATGCCCGATGATGCCGACGAACAGATCGCACCGCTTCACTTCCGCGCGGCAGAAGCTGTCCACGTCCCAGGCGCGCGCCCCGAAATCCTCCATCCGGACGCACTTCCAGTCGCTCAGCTTCTGCAGCGCGAGGAACGCTGCCTCCCGGGACTCCCGTAAGTCCGCGCCGGTGGAACTTAGAAACACTGTCCGAGTGGGTGGCATGATGCCGTTGCCTCCATCAATGCTACCGCGCGAACCCGGTCCGGGCTCGCGGGCCGCCGGAGCCGTCATGCCCGGCCAAAGCCGCGGTGTTTCACGTGAAACAAGTCCAGCGGAGGCGGGTGGCGTTCGCGAATCCCGCCGCGGCTGCCGCGTCCGGCGATAACCGCAGTTGTTTCACGTGAAACAACCAGCGGGGCGGCGGCGCTCGGGAGTCCCCCCACGGCTGCCACCCCCGGCGAAAGCCGCCGCTGTTTCACGTGAAACAAGTCCAGCGGGAGCGGCTGGTGCTCGGGAATCCCACCACGGCTGCCACCCCCGGCGAAAGCCGCCGCTGTTTCACGGTGAAACAAGTCCAGCGGGAGCGGCTGGCGCTCGGGAATCCCACCACCGCTGCCACCCCGGCGAAAGCCGCCGCTGTTTCACGTGAAACAAGTCAGCGGGAGCGGTGCTCGGGAATCCCACCACCGCTGCAACCCCGGCGAAGGCCAGGCTGCCGTTGTTTCACGTGAAACAAGTCAGCGAGGGGCTGGCGCTCGGGAACCCCACCGCGCCGCCGCGCCGCGAAGGCCGCGAAGGCCGCCGTGTTTCACGTGAAACACTGAGCTAAAATGAAGCGCGAATCTTAAGGGCGCGGGTCCCATGTGGGCTCGATTTTGCGAAATCGGCAGCGGCCGGGCGATCTTTAAAGACCGGGACAAGAGCATTCACGACGATGTCAATGAGATCCCGGCGGAGCGGCGCAATGGCTACAGTTGGTACAACGCGGCTCCCCAGGCGGCGCTGGATCGATATGCCGAATGGAGCGTAGCTCATCCGCCCGCGAAGGAAGCGCCGCGAAAGTGACGCAGGCTGCGCTGGCGCCCCTACGGTTGATTCTGCTTGATGGGATCCTGCTTGGTGGTGTCGTCTTTCTTCTCGCCGGGCCGGTACAGGGTGGGCGCTTTCTTCGGGGGGTTGGCCTCATCCGCCGCCGCCTTTTCGGCGGCTTTTTTGTCCGCCGCCTGGGCGGCCTCGCGCTCGGGCGGGCTCATGGCGTCCTCCATGGCCTTCTTTTCGCGCCGCTCGCGGGCTTCCACGTCGGAGGTGCGTTTGCCCAGGTCGCCCTCGGCCCCCTCCAGGCTGTCGGCCGTGGTCTCGATGGCCGTCTTAAGCACGAAATCGTAGCGCGAAACGTCCTTGGGCTGGCTATTCTGGACCTTCTGCAACAGCGGCAGCATGTCCTTTTCGGCGGACGCCACGGCCTTCAATCCGGGCGTCATGTCCACCTTCTTCGCCAGGCCCTGGTCGGTCACGTCGTCGATGGCGTCCAGAATCTTGGCGTAATCGTCCAGGGCATCGTGAATCAGGATCGAGCGGCCGGGCTTGTCCTTGTTCAGCAGGCTCTTCACCAGGTCCACCCGCTCCCGCGCGAACTTCACGTAGAGCGCGATGCGCTGATTGGGTTCCTGGGCCTCGCGGATCTGGTCGATCTCGTCGCTGGTGAGGAAATCGTGCGGTACCTGGGCCGCCATCGGCAGCGCCAGCAGCACACCACAGAGCAGAAGATTCATTTGTGTTTGCCCTCCATCAGGCCCATCAGCAGCTCGTCGTGCACCTGCTGCACCTTGGCCTTTACCGGGTCCACAGAGGCCCGGTCGTCGAAACTCATAGCCTGCTGGAACGAATCCAGCCGGCGCAACAGGTCGCGGGTTTCCATTTCAGCCTTCTTAAACCATTTGGGATTCTTGCGGGGGTCCTTGCCGGTTCCCTGGAGCGAGGCGTAGGCCACCTCGACGGATTCCTGCACCTCGTGAAGATCCGCCGTGGCGCGGCTGTCATCGCCCGCGTCATAGGCGGAACGCGCGGCCTGGCAGGCGGCCTCGGCGTTATCCAGCGCCAGCTTGGAGCGTTTCTCGAGATTCGGCTCGGCCAGCACCTCTTTGAGACCGGCCGGGAGCGTCCCCGCAAAGGCCAGGCCCACCGCCAGCGCCGCCCATAAGGTCTCGGTGGCCATCAGCGCCTCTCCAGCTCCCTTGTGACGATCCGCACGCGCTGGCGGGCCTGGAACTCCTGGTCCGGATTCTTCCCCTGGCTGAGCGCCAGGAACCGCTGGTAGGCTTCCACGGCGGGTTTCAACTGCCTCATCTTATCCAGCATAATGGCGCGCATAAACCAGACGCCGGCGGTATCTTCGCCCAACTCGCGGGCTTTGTCGAAGGCCGTCAGCGCCCGCGGGTAATCGTCGATCATGTACAGCATGCCGCCCAGTTGGCTCCAGGTCTTGGGTTCGGCGGGCTTCAATTTGGCGGCCTGGTAAAACTGTTCGGCGGACTCCGGAAACTTTTTGCGATCGCGCAGCGCGCGGGCGTACATCATGCGCAGCTCGTAATCGGCCGGCACAGCCTCGACCGCCGCCGCCAACAGCGGCAGCGCCTGATCCACCTTCCCGGTGAAGACGTAGGCCGCCGCCAGGGCCGTGCGGTTGCTTTGGTTGGGATCCCGCTGGTAGGCCGCTTCCAATTGCGGAAGAGCGTCGGCGTACTGCTTGTTTTCGAGCATCAGCCGTCCCAGGCGCTCGCGGGCGGCGGGATTGTCGGGAAACCCCCGATAGATCGCGATGGCCTCGGCCGGCTGCTGGTGATTTTCGTACGACTCAGCCAGCTCCAGCAGATTATTGCGATAGCGCGGATCGATCTGCGCGGCCTGCTGGAAATGGGGCGCGGCATCGGCCAGCTTTTCCTGGCGGGCCAGGGCATGGGCCAGCCCGGCTTCGGCAGCGGCGGATTTGGGGTCGAGCGCCAGCGCCTGCCGGTAGCTCTCCTCGGCCTTATCCGGCGCGCCACTCTGTAACTGCGCCTCCGCCAGGGAGAATCGCGGCTGGAAGCGGTCGGGTTTTTGCGTGGCGGCATCCTCGAATAGCGGCAGAGCCTCGGCGGGTTCCTTCTGGCGCATGAATAGGATACCGGCGTTGAGTTCAGCCTCATACAGACCGGGCTTCAACTCCAACGTCTTGCGGTACTCGGCGATGCCTTCGGCGTCCTTGTGCAGGAACCCGTAGGCCAGCGCGAGGTTGAAGTGCGCGGCGTAGTCGTTGGGATCGGCCTCGACCGCCTTGACGAAGGACTGGGCGGCGGCTTCGTAGCGTCCCTCATCGAGGGCTTTGGCTCCCTCGGCGGAGAAATCCGGGTTCTGGAGGTAGAACAGGGTGGCGGCGGCCACCCAAACCCGTACCATACCTCAATTCTAATGCGGGGCGGGAATTACGGGGTTAAATCTTTGCCCCAACGGGAGAATTTGGCCGCCCGCGCCCCCCATTTCACGTTGGCTTCCGCGCCGGAGCCGGAATCGTCGGGTGGGGGCCCTCAGCGTTTGCTGTCATCGCACCGGCAGGATGACGTACGCGCTGCTGACCGCGCCGCTCCCGCACGCTCCCGCTGTGGGATTGCCGTTGGGGCATGAGCCGGCGTTAAAAAACAGAGGCCAGTTTGCCAGGCTGCCGATTGGCTGGGACCACAAAAGCGATCTCCTCCACTCCCACAAGTCCGGGAGCCAAGCCGAGGAACACCGTCTGGAGAGCCGGGGTGTCGGTGTAGTATCCCCCGGGAACCCAGGGGGAGCGCCGGGGAAATAGCTGGGATATGTTTGCAGGTAGAGCTAACAGCAGTACGCCAAAGCGGCATCTGCCAACGCCGTCTGGAGCTGGTACAGTGGCTGCGAACCGACAGGCACGGCGATCGGAGGGGGCGGCCAGACCAGGAAGAAATCATCAGCGTAAACGATGAGAGTTTCCCCCGCGTGGGCGGGGCTTTGGACGGTGACTGGAGTACTGTCCGAACTGTGGAAGGCGATGGCGTCTCCGTTCGCGTTCGCGAAAAACCCGCCTTGGCCAGCCGTCGGAATTGGGGTAAGCTCCGCGCCCCCGTTGGGCAGCGTTCCGCCCACGCCAACGATAGCAAACGAGCCGCCGTCGCTGGCGCTCAGCGATGTGGAATTGCGCTCCGGCGGAACCTGAAAGTTAATCTGAGCAGGGGCTGCATCCGCAGGTTGTGGGACGACAATAGCCAGTATGGGGGCGACGGCATTGTTGACAACGACTTGAATGCCCGCTGGGGATAGCGGCAGCGGCCCCGTGGCGGGCGCGAGGTAGGTGCCTGGCGCGAGAGATAATCCGGAGCAAAAGACAGTCGCCAATGCGCCTCCGCTGGGTAGGCCCGGCTGGAACGAGGCGGAGTTGACCACGGAGAGGATTTTTACCTGGCCTACAGCGCACGGTGTGGCGGCAAGCGACACGAAAAGGCAATCCATCGAAACATATTTCGATCCTTCTCACTGAGACCGGCCCGAGGTGCCGTTTTGGAGTTGTGTATCTTAGTGAATACCTGTGACATAGACATGCACCACGGTAGCGTTTGGCGGCGGCGGGAACCGGAACGTAGGTCCCCCTGGCGCAAAGGCTAGAGAGGTGAAATCCACGGCCTGAAACGACAGCCCCTGAGGGCTGAGGGCGGCACCGGTCTGATCCGCCAATGCGACGTGCTGGCCGCCCGCGACGACCATCATAGGCAGGCTCAACGGCACAAGGCTCCCGTGGTCGTCATGGTCGTCCTGGCCGACTCGGGCTTCTCCAGCCAATTGCGGCAGCGCAGGCGCAGGATGGCATCGGTCAGGTTACGCGCCTGGAATCGCTCGATTCGCTGGCCCGCTACTGTACCGGCAGCATGGCGTAGGGGCTGGAATAGTTTTGGCATTGGGGGCTCGGACAGTTGTTGCTGAAGAAGAAGAAGAGGGCCCAATTTCCCGGCGGTTGATTTGCCGGCACGACGAAGTTAATCTGCTCAACGCCGATCAACCCTGGGGCCAAGCCCAGGAAGGAGACAGTCACGGGAGCTGTAGCAGGAGATGTTTCGGGAAAAGGGTAGCTCTGCAAGTACAAGTTGCAGCAGTAGACCTCATCGGAAGCGGTCAGTTGGGTGTTATACTGGTACGGGATCTGCGCCGGCGTGGGGATTCCGAGCGGTGGGGGAGGCCACACCGCGAAGAAGTCGTCCGCGTAGACGGTGATGGTCTCGCCTGGGTGGGCGGGGTTCTGGGCGCTGACTGTGCTGTAGTCCGAGGCATGCTGGGCAATGGCATTGCCGCTCGCGTCGGTGAAGAAACCGCCTAAGGCCGCTGGGGGGAGGGGCTCCAGCACGACCGTTCCACCGAAAAGCTTACCGACGCCTACGACAGTTCCAGTGGTATCGACCTGATCCACGAACATCGAGCCACCGGTAACTGACGGCGTGGTGTAGGCGAAGTTTCGTTCCGCGGGGACTTGGAAATTGACCTGGACCGGAGCGGTTTGGCCCTCCGGCGGAATTACGACAGCGAGCAGCGGCGCTAGTGCACCGTCGACGAAGACCTCGACGCCGCCAAGCTGAAATGGTAGTGGCTGTGTAGGGTCGGCGATGTAGATGCCGGGAGTCGGCCGAAGCAACCCGGTACAGAAAACCGTCGCCAGCGCGCCCCCGCGCGGAAGGCCCGCCTGAAAGGAGGCCGAGTTAACGACTGAAACGATTTGGCCCTGGCCGCTCGCGGATGCGGCCGCAATAAGGATTAGTAGCGCCGCGTGCCGAAACATAATATTCCTTTCCCTAGCCACGCCCGATCGCGCTGCGTTGGGGGCTTCGAGATCCCCCACGGCGGATGCAGACCCTGCCCGCTACTGAATGCCAGCAGCGACGACATCGACCACCGTGGCTTGTGGTGGAGGGAACATCGCGCTGAAAGCCGATCTGAGAGCCGCCGCCTGTGCGGCGAGATCCGCCACCTGAAAACCGATGCCCTGAGAGCTAATTGCTGCACCGGTCTGGTCAGTGAAGCTGACGTGTCCGGAGGAGACCGAGACACTCAGCGGGACGTTGATTGGAAGAAGTCCTCCATAATAGGTAATGCCGGATTCCTGAGAGATCTGCGGCAACGGGAACTGGCCAGCGGGCGCCCCGGTGACCCAGACAGCAATTCCCTGATTATAGCGGGTGGACAACTGTTGCAGGAACTGCTGGGGGTCGCGCACGCGGAGCAAGAACCGCCCGCCCTTCGCGAGCTTGAGCGAGACGCTCGACGCGCCAGCCGCGCTGACTGTTACGGACTGAGCGCCACCCCAGGTGCAGGGGTCCAGGTAAAGATCGGCGCCGCCGACGCAAATCCTGTAGGTCCCTGGTGACGCGGTCATGGTGAATCCTCCGCCAGCGCCTAGCGACGATTGGTAAACCACCGGTTTTTCGGCGGTCGATGTTGTCGCCTGGACAGCCACCACCGTCGCGCCCTGAATCGGTGCGCCCGTGTCGGCGCCGACGACTGTGCCGCTCAGGCTCTGCGAAAATAGGTGCGGCGCCGCGGCCAAGCAGGCGGCGAAAATGTATACTGATGATCGGGTTTTCATGGTCTTATCTCCATTCTGCTCCTCAATTGCAGGCTGGCCCTGCCGGAGGACCGGGAAAGATGCCGCCTACAACGCTGATGGTAAGTGTGGGCGATCCGACCGAATCGTTGCTCGGGTTGTAAACTGACAGATTCCAAAGCCCCGGTGCGAGTTGGCAGTTTAGTGCAATGCTCAGTGCTCCTCTGGAGAATGTGGTTGCCCAAAGCCACACGTTGCCTCCGCTCTGGTTGGTGAAGTTGACAAGATTCCCGACGATGCCGAATCCTGCCCCGTACAGAAAAAGAGTGTCTGACTGGTAGGCGGCGACGGCACATCCAGAGTTGCCTGGGATGAAGTAAAGGCAGACTTGAAAGTCGGTCGTGTCCCAAACCTGCTGGACCACCGGGCTCGGACCAACGGCCACGCTGGCCTGGGCATAGCTGGACTGGCTCGCCTCGCCAGTGGGCTGGTTCGTGCCCGTCAGAGTGAGGGCCATCGTGGGCGGCGGCTGCGTCGAGAATGGCGGCGGCGCCGTTGACGTGGTGGTCTGGGACATCGTCGACTGGGCATATGCACAGGAGCCTACCAGAGAACTGGGTACCGTGGTCCACGGGTCAGCAGGGTCGCAGGAGGTCGGAATTGTCAAAAGGCACGCTGAGGCCCAGCGACGTAACGTCGGCGGCCGTGTAATTCAGGTTGGCCAGATCGTTAACGGTGTAGTAGGGAGTGCCCTGCGCACTGCCAGTGCCACTGTTGTAGTTGTAGAGGTAGGGAGCAGCGTCCGTCCAGAAGGCGAGCGCCGGCGTTGAGGGTGTGGGACAGGAGGACCCATATTGGAGCGCGCTGAACGCTGGCTTGGGGCTGCTTCCTAGCGGTTCGGGGATCAGACCAAAGTACCCGTCCCAGGTGATTTCAAGGGGGGTAATTCCGGGATAGTTAGTAGGCCACCATGATGCGGAGTCATAAAGGCCGTACCAGGAGTAGGCGGGGATCCCAAGGCCGCTGATCGCGCACAGGGTATCGGCGAGCCACTGTGACTGTCCAGCCGTCGTGCCCACTGGAGTCTCCTGGTCACCGTACCACGGCGCGGACAGGGGCCCGGAGGTGACGCCCGACGACATGACCCACTCCCTTACCACGAGATCCGACGTCGGGATGGCGTTGCACGGTCCGTTCCCACAGCCGGTAGTAGTAGGGGTGGTCGGGCACGCCTGATTCCCGCCTGTGCCGCAGTTGCTGCGCGGATTCGAGGAGGTTGTGCAGAGTGGGTTGGAGCTGCTGGGGGTGTCGGCGAGACATTGCAAATTTGCGTTAATGTCCTCCACATTGGGTCCGTATACAAAGAGGAGCCAGCGGTCGGGCGTATATCCCGTCGCAGCTTTGAAGTTGTAGGCGTACTGCTGGGTCGTGTCCCAGTTGTAGGTGTATCCGTGGTTAATCGGCGAGATCCCGCCGACCCCTCCGTTTTCTGGGTGGCCAAAGTAGGAGTCCATCGCCAGCAAGGCATGCCCCTGCGGATAGGGATTGGCGAGAACGGCCTGCAATGCCGCGGAGTACGCCGCCGTCCAAAATGCTGCCCAGGTGGAGTTGGTGGTGGCCAAGTAGCTGTCGCTCGGGTTGTCGCCGGCCATGTTCCAATCGAGTCCCCATATGAGGACGTTATGGTAAGTCGCGAGCGCACTGACGAATTGCCCCACCCAGCTTCCATAGTACCCCCCGACGGTTGTGGGGTTCATTTGCTCGATGGTCTCCACCTCCTTAACGAATCGCGATGCGGCGAAGTCGATTTCGACCCAGATGCCCAGCGCTTGCGCCATGCTGACGAACTCCTTCAGCGCCCCCCACTGGTTGTCCTCGGAGTTTTGCGGGTTCAGCCCGTCGTCCCAGCCGGCGAAGCCGGGCCAGCAGGTTTCACACGTAACGATACTCGATTGGTAAAAGCCTTTCCCTTGAAAGATGTCCTGAACCAGATCCTCATCCCAGATATACAGATGAATAAAGTTAAACCCGCTGTTGTGCAGGGTCTGGAGATCGGTTTGCACGATTGTGGACACCAAAGTGTTGGACTGGCAATCGCTCGACCCCAGGGTGCTGGTCGCGCAATCGTATGAACTCCAATCTGTCAGCATGCTCCACCAGGCGTGCCCGCGGGGGAAGTATTGAACTCCTTTCAGGGGCGGCAGCGTCAGCGGCGCAATGACGGCAAGTTGGAAGCCCATGGTAGCGAACTGACCGCCGGAATCGGCCACTTGCATAGTGAAATTGTACGTCCCTGCGGTGCTGGGCGTCCCGGTGACAAAGCCCCCGTTCACGGATAGGCCTGGGGGCAGGAACGATCCGAATTGTACCTGCCAGGCGTACGGCGGCGTCCCGCCGCTCGCGGATAGTGTCCACGGGGAATATGGTTCGTTTGGTGCCCCCGGGGGCGGCGGGCCGGCGGTAATCACGAGCGCTGGCGCAACGGTCAGCGCGAGGGTTTTGCTCGCGGTATTGTTACCGCTGTCGATGACCTCCACTGTGAAGTTCGATACGCCATCGCTTGTTGGCGTGCCGCTGATCACTCCCGTCGACCTGTTGAGACTGAGACCCGCGGGAAGCGACCCCGAGTACAGCGACCACCCATAGGGTGGAACGCCTCCGCTGGCCGCGAGGCCCTGGGAGTATGGCGTTTGTGAAACTGCCCCGGGCAACGGTGACGCCGTGGTTACGGTAAGGGTCGACGACTGGGAAAAGTTGGCAGTGACGGTTGTTGTTCCGGTGATCGTCAGGTACAGCGGATTGGTCTGCACGTTCAAGTTACCGGAGCCGGTAAACCCCGAGAATTGGTAGCCGCTGTTGGGTGTAGCAGTGATTCTTACAGCCGAGTCGTAAGAACCGGTCGCCGGGGCGATGGTCCCTCCCTGTGCGGGATTTGCCACCGTGGTCAGTTGGTAAGCCGTAGGCACGCCGGTGCTCAAAGGGATCTTTGACCAGGGTCCGACAACGGGCGCATCGCCCACCAGCCCGTATCCGGCGAAGACTTCGTCGGAACTGAACCAATTTACTTCGGGGCTGGCACTGTTCCACACTTCCTGGACATTCAGGTCTACATTCCAGTTGGTCAAGGTGCCAGCGGGGGTCAACGTTCCAACATGGAGAGGGCCAGTGCCCGTTCCCGTCCAATCGCCAAGGGTCGGCTGTGCCGCGGCCGTTACTGTGAGCAGCGGGTAGGGAACCGGGAGCGCCTGGGTTGCGGACTGTTGACCCCACTGGTTACAGAAGACCACATACGGCAGATTGTTTGGGTTCTGCAGCGGGTTGTTGTACTGGCAGGTCGACGGCGTGATCATATTGACAATCCAGCCAGTGCCTGGCCGAAAGACGCCAATCCGTAAGACACCGGTTCCGTCCCAGTCTCCAACGACCGGAATATCGCCGTTCAAACCAAACTGAAACTGATACCAATCGACGTTTTGGGTGCCCTCGAAGTTGCAAGCGGTGTTGCTGACACAGCCTGCGCTTTTCACGATCCAGAAGGCCTGTCCGGGTGTTACAGGCACGCGAAAGACGCCAATCCGTAAGACACCGGTGCCGTCCCAATCTCCAACGACCGGAATGTCGTTAGGCAGGCCGAAGGCGTAGATCTGGTCCGTGGAATCGTACTGGCCGTTGTTGTTGGAATCGACAATCCAGTACCCGGCCGCGCCACGAAAAATGCCCATCTGGAGGATTCCGTTGCCCCAGTCGCCCATGATGGGGTAATCGCCACTTACCCCAAACCAGGCGGTGGTGTCGCCCGTGTCCCACGTGTGATCTCCGTTACTGTCCAGGTACCACGAGGTCAGTTTGCCTTGGCGGAACGTGCCAATCGTATTCGCGCCTCCCTGGCCGTAGATTGCGGGTTTCAGTTGGCAGAACCCGGGGCTTGACCAGGCGAGCAACAGTGCCGCTGTGACACAGCGCAACGGAAGAGTTCTACGACAGGTAGTCGAAGATTCAACATGAGAACGCATAACGGATGAACCTCGATCAGGGTTGGTAGATGGTGGTCTTATACGGCCCGACAATGTAGCTGTGCAGGCCGCTCCAGGATGCGGAAGAGAGACCTAAATACAAGGAACTCACCCCGCCGAGGGTGATATACAGCCGTTGGAGTTCAAATTCCGCGGTCATCTGGCTGGCTGTAGGCTGGCCGCTGACTGGCGAGGCAGGTGGAACATATGCCTGACGTTGAGCGGCCAAGGCGGTGTAACTTTGGGTGACGGTCTTGAGGTTATTAATTACCGTTGGTAGCTCCGTAACGGCTACCCCGAGCAAGGCCGCCATCTGTTGATTGAGCTGGGTGCTGCTTTGAGGGTTGGCGGCGATGGCGGCTTGCATCGAGGTCACCTGGCCCTGCTGATAGTTAAAGAAGGAGTAATACAGTTCGCGGTCCTCGATCGGCGGCACCGAGACAGGCTTGGAAGGCTGCGCGGACTGCGCAAAGCCGTTGCCGGCGAGGACGATTGTTAGACATAACCATCCTGTTACAACGGAGACCCTCGGCCTTGCAGGATTACTCCTTGCGCCGCAAGTAGACCCGACGGCGGGTTGCGGCTCTTGGTGTTCAAAGTGTTGTTGCATGTTGCCGCAGCGCGGCCGGAACGAACGGTCCAACTGCCGGCCGGCAAAGGACAACAACAGGTCGCTCGCAGACATGGTTTCTATCCTCCCGACTCGAGTATTAGTCAGTAATAGTAGTTTCAGATCTTTTAGTACTTAATTATCATTCGACACTATTCTGCTCCGCAACCAGGGACCAAAGTCAAGGAAATAATTTCGTGAGTTTTTTTACGATTCGTTTTTTGGGGTTTGCCCGTTTGCATTGAGCATGAAATGGGCATAGGAATCAGCCGGAAGTATTTCACGCCACGAGCGGGCTCACGGCGGACAGGTGTACCGTCATACACACGATCTACCCCGCCGATAACGCGTGCCCGCGAGTGCGGCGGGCCGTCCTTCAGCGCGCGCAGGTCCACCGACGCCCGATCGAGCGGCGTCACGAGGCAGCAAGGGCTAGGCTCGGCGATCGGAAGAAAAAATGCGTTAACAGTCCCGGCTACAGAGGCCATCAACGAAGTACGGCGCGGGGCGGGCGCCGGGGGCAAAAGCTCCAGGGCGGCCCGTTACTGGTGCAGCAGCCCGCGGGTTCGCCAGACCGTCCAAAAACCCTGGGGAAGCGCCAGGGTCCGGCCGGGGACGAAAAACGCAGCCACGCCGGGGATTTCCGGCAGGCTGACGGTTTCGAGCGCCTCGCGGCTCACGCCTGGGTAGAAAGGCCGGTCGATCCGGTTGGAGAGCGCCTGTTGGATACCGCCGCGGCGATCCAGCTTCAACAAGTCCGCGTAGAAGCGCACCGGCGCGCCGCGGATTTCGATCTCGGTGAACTCGATCCCCACCACAAAATACCCCGGCTTGAGGTCGGACCGCTCCAGCCGCCGAATGCGCCCGCGCACCTTCGAGCCATCCGGGATCGCCACTTTGCCTTTGCGCAACACATCACCATAGGTTCTGCCTTCGAGCGGCGTGCCCAGCGGGTCGTTCCCGGCGATGGGGGTCTGGAGTTGCACGGTGACCAGCAGCAGGGCGGGGACTTTTTCCTCGGCTTCTTCCTCCGGTTGGGCCGCGGGTGCGGGAGCCGGATTGGCGGCGGGGTGCCCACCGGGTCCGGCGGGGTACCCAGCGGGTCCGGCGGGCCCGAAGGTGAGCGCGCTTTCGGCGTGAAACTGCGAGCAGTGCGTGAATTCGAAGCGGTCGTAGTTTTCCTCGCCGGAGAGTTCCAGCATATGCAGATCGGCATTCTGCGCCAACAGAATGTCGCTCGATCCGATTCGCGTGTGGGCGTAGTCCACGCGCGCGCCCATTTCGGCCAGCGGCAGGTACGCCGGGATCTCGTCGGCCTCCACCGTCAGGCGCAGAAGATCGAGCGAGCGCGGATCGGCCCAGAAGGATCCCTTCAATCCCACGGTTCCGACGCCGCCCACCAGGAAAATCTTCTGGCCGCTCCGGAGCCGGGGCAGGCGGATATCGTACTTCGCGGCGGCGGGGCGCCCTTCGGGCCCGTCGAGCCGCTCCTCGCCCCGGTACGTATAGGTGGCGGCATCGCCGAGAAAGATGGCCTTATGAAACAGGGCAAAAAGACCGTTTCCGATCATGCCACTGCCAATGAATTTTTCCGGTTTCTCCTCATCCAGCGAGCGTGCGCCGGGCCAGCCGTACCATTCATGGGAGCCGCTGTAGAGCACCTCCAGCCGTACCCGATCGAGGGGCAGCAGCTTGGACCGCGGGCCGGGCTGGCGATGATAGCGGACAATGTTCTCCAGACAGGTATAGTCCGGGAGATGGCCAAGCTGATCGCGGAGATGGTCTCTGAGACGGGCCACCAGAATCGTTTCCGGCGCCAGATCCTGCGCGGCCGCGCCGCCTGCGAGCGCTAGAATCAGAGCCATTTTTTTCATGGGGTAGTCTGAGACCAGTATGTCGTTCGCCGGGTGTGCCCGCAACCGTCAAAACAATTCCAACTCACCGTTCGAGGGGCTGGCTTGGGCGGGCCCGCTGGCCGCCGGGGCGCATCCCGTCAACTCCCGATGCACCTCATGCTCCGCCCGCATGGTGTAGTTCCGGGTGCATTCCGCCAATTGCAACTCGGGCGTCACGCCTGGCCCCGGGCTTGCCGCCGAGTTTGCCGCCGAGCTCGCCGGCGGGCGGGCGGCGTTCCAGCCGATCA
The DNA here is from genome assembly GCA_052144935.1 of Bryobacteraceae bacterium. Classification (GTDB taxonomy): domain Bacteria; phylum Acidobacteriota; class Terriglobia; order Bryobacterales; family Bryobacteraceae; genus JOPF133. The sequence goes on along the minus strand of JBKQPR010000191.1, from coordinate 5,810 downwards.
TCCGGCGCAGGAGGGGTTGGCAGGCTGAAGCCTGCCCCACACGGCGCAGTGTCTCGCAACAACCATCCACCGCTTCGGTGAGGGCGCGGCTCTCCGCCAGATCCTGCTGCGCCGACTGAATGTCCGCCAGCAGCCGGCCGACCAGGGAGCCAATCTCCTGGCAACTCGCGATGCCGCGCTCGTTGGCTACGCACATTTCCTCGATTCGCGCTTGCAAATCGTCCACCGCGGTCTCGATACCGGTCCCCTGGCGGGACTGCGATGCCATCCCCTGTTCCACCATGGCGCGAAGGGCCGCGCCGATCGAATCCATCTCCACGCGGCTTTGGCCGGAGCGGGTTTCACAATCGGCCTGCAGGCTGTGCATCGCGCCGGCCACCGCGTTGAACGGTTCGCCGGCCGCTCCCAGATGCACCGCCTGGATGGCGGCGTTCAGCGACAGCCGCTTGAGGTGCAATTCGATGGCTCCAATATCGGCCAGCGCCTCCCCCAACGCCTGGATGGCCTGGCGGAGTTCCGCCAGGGCCGTTCGGGCGCCCTGCTCGAAGGATCCGCACTCGCCGGCCGCGTCCAGGATGCCCGCGAAGCAGCCCATCATTTCCGCGAACGACGACTCGTTCCGGCCCTGCGCTTGTCCGGCCAGGTTCTGGCTTTCGGCGGCCATTTCGCTCATCCGGCGGGCCACCGTCTCCAGGCGCCCGTCAATCTGGCCGATGGACGTCAGAAACGTCCGCCGGGCGTTGTCCAACTGGGCCAACTGCAGCTCGATGACGGCGCCCTGCTCGGGCGTGGGCGCATCGCGGTAGCCCTGGCCGGCATGGTCGTGGAGCTGCTGCAGGGATTCGATCGCGTGCTCGATCTGCTGGCGCGTGATGTCGTGGAATTGAACCGAGGTGACCACGTCTCCGATGGCCTCCGAGAGCTCGGCGAACTGAGCGCCGAGCCTGGCGGCGGCGGCCTCACCGAGTTCTCTGCGGTCGCGCAAGGCCGCGAAATTCCGGGCCACTGCGTCCATCAGCGGCGGAAGGGCCTTCAATTGGCGGGCGTCCAGGTCCGCAATCCGGTTCAGATGCTCTTCGACGCGCCGGTCGAGCGTTGCGGCGGTGTCCAGGAAGCGGCCGGTCCGTGAAGCGATGTCGTCACTGCGCCCCCGCATCTCTTCGGTCAAATGGGCCAGCCCGGCCCCCGACTCACCCAGCCGCGCGGTCTCGATGCGCGCCAGCACCGCCAGCACCCGGAACGAAGCCACGGTGTGGTCGAAGCCGGCAAAGACGTGCCGGAGCCGGATGGCCGAATCCCGCAACTGCGACAGATCGGCCACCGCTTCCGCATACTTCCGCATCTCCGCGGTCTGCTCCCGGACACGCACCAGGGCGTCGAAATCGCGCTGTCCCTGCTCGCCGGAGACCCGCTCGGCGGTGGCCGCGGCGCTGGCGGAAACCTGGCGCGCGGCCGCCAGAAAGCCGCTCAGCTTCTCTCCCACGGCCAGGAAGCCGGCTTCGGTCGAACGGTTCATCCGATCCAGATCGGCGATCGCGCGGCCGACGCCTTCGATCCAACTGCCGTCCTCCAGCCGGCGCCGGCTGGCTGAACGGAGCGCCCGTTGGAGCACACGGCCGAGCGAGCGCAGCAGGCCCAGCACGGCCTGCCGCCCAGCCTGTGCGGATGAGGCCTCGTGCTGGTCAGCGGTCGCGGTCACTCTCCTCCTGACATTTTCACCCACGGCTTTGGTGTTCATCCCGGCCACGATGCCGCAGCCACGATGCCGCCGTGGCCTGGTCGAACCAGCGGGCCGGGTAGACACCGGTCGCGCGGGAACGGTCATGCGTCTCGGACCGCGGCCGGCGTGCCGCGCTTGCGTGCCGGGCCTGCGTGTCGAGGCTTGCATTGCCAAACAAGGCAATACCTCAGCCGCGAGATCGCCTGGGTCAATGGCCGTCTTGATAAGCTTATCGGCAGGACTGGAACCAAACATTAGGCCCGCGGCGTTTTTCGATCGGCTTTTCCCATCCACCAGCGTGTGTGGAACCTGATATCCTTCAGGCAAGGCACCCGAATGACTGCAATGAGGGGTTGGTGTTGGCGCTTAGGTTGCGGTTTGGCGCTGATCGGCGGGCTGTGCGCCTTCCAAAAGCCGTTCCGCGTATATCGCAGCCTGGAGGCCTACGACGATATCCCGCTGCCGCCCGATTACCAGGAGGCCAGCGAATGGGTGCAGGCCCGCCTGATGTATCCGCAGCATCCCAATGCGCGCTTCGGCCCGCGCGGCGGGCGTTTTGGAGGCTTCGGACGGTTCGGCGGTCCGCTGGACTGGCGCGAAGGGGGCACAAGCTGGACCCAGGACTATCCCCGCGCGGACCGGCATTTCGCGCAGGCGGTCCGCCGGCTGACGCGCGTGAGTGCCCGCTCCGTGGAGCAGCCGGTGAATCCCGACGACACCGACGACATCTACAACTGGCCGTGGATGGTGGTGGGGGAAATGGGCGATTGGAAGCTCACCGACGCCCAGGCCAAGACCGTGCGCGAGTACCTGCTGCGGGGCGGCTTCATTTACATGGACGACTTCTGGGGGCCGGAGGAGTGGGACCGCTTCGACGAAACCATGAAGGTGATCTTTCCGGACCGGCCGATTGTCGAAATCGACGATAAGGACGCGATTTTCCACACGGTCTACGACCTGGACGAGCGGTATCAGATCCTCGGGCAGTGGGCCTTGAACCGCAACGGATACATGGGACAGCGGGCGGCCGGCACGATTGCGCGGTGGCGTGGCGTCTACGACGACAAGGGCCGCCTGATGGTCACTATGACGTTCAACTCCGACGTGGGCGATTCCTGGGAGTGGGCCGACAGCCCGGCGTATCCGGAGAGGTTTTCGGCGCTGGGGATACGGCTGGGAGTCAATTACGTGATCTATTCGATGTCCCACTGAAGCCCGTTCGGAGACCCGCTGAGCCTGCGGCGACTCGCAACGCCGCGCCGCTCAATTGGCTCAATTCCCCTCGGCGGCCTGGAACAGGCTCCACAGGTTCTGGACCATCGAGCCGCTCGACGACGAATTCTGCCGATAGGCGAGCACGTTGGGGTTGGTGGTGGAACCGGCGCCCGAGGAACTTGCGCCGCCAGAGTCGCTAGCGGAAGGCGCGCCGGAAGTCGAACCGGCGCTGAAATTTCCGCCCCCGCCGTAATAGGAGTAAGGCTGTGTGGGTTCCGTCGTATCGGACGCCCCGGACGTGCCTGAGGACTGCTGCTGCAGGGCCGATTGGAGCGATGACAGATCGCCCGTCTGGGAGGCTGTAGTGAGCGCCGATGCAAGCTGGTTGAGATCGGAGGCTTCCGTAGTGCTGCCGCTTTGCTGGGCCTGCTGGGCTTCCTTCTGCAGGCTGCCGGCCATGGACGAGGTCACTTGCTGGAACTGGGTGGGATCCTGCTGTTGGAGCTGCTGAAGCTCGCTCAAGAGCCTGGCCCCCGGGGAGAGTTGCGACTGGCTCGACCCTGAGCTGGAACCGGTGGCCTGCGAACTGGAGGCGCTGGCCGATCCCCAACTGGAACCGGAACTGCAACTGCTGGTGCCGGACAGCGGGGCGTAATCCGCGGTAGAGAGAGATTGGATCGTCATGCAGGACATATCGGCCGCGAGAGAGAAAAGGTGAGGTCCTGGGGCGGCATGAGATCACGCCGGAGACTGTTTGAGGAGCGCGGACGCGCGGCTCACGGGCGGGACCGGATGGCCTGGGGGCGCTTACCGAGGGGATTCACCGTCCATAGGCGGACGATTGGCAGGCGAAAGCGCCCGCGCGGAGATCAGGCACTTTTCCAGAAAGAAGGTTTCACGGCCAATAGGCGGGACCGCGACCGGGCGCCAGAGTCGCGAGAACAGAACCCTCCCACGGGCTACGGGTTACCTTGGTTGGAAATGGTGGCGGTGGTTCCATCGAACTTAGTCAATTGGATGGTGAATGGCTCGTTGTAGGTCTTGGCCCTATCTCTGAGGAAACTGAGTGCGACGGCCTCGCCCAGCAACAGGGACGTATCGCTGTCACTGCGCCAATGGATGCCGGCGTGGATTCCGTGGCCGAAGCTGACATTGTGGCCGAGTTTGTTCAACTCTCCGTTGACCGTAAGTTGCCCCGCATCTGAACCGGTGTAGGATACCAGCGACAAGCCATCGCTGGTGGGCACCACCGGCTGCGGAATCGCGAAATTACCGTCGAAGATGAACTTCAGCACCGTGATACAAGCGCCGGCAACCACGCCATGGCCGGTCGGGTAAGCCGGGTGCATCGGCGAGCCTTCGGGAAACGCCTGGGAAAGGAGCCAGGTCCCGTACTTCGTCATGCTCTGCTGCAGTCCCACGGAATTCAGGATCACATCGCTCGGTTTGACAGCGGTTTGGCCCGCCATTCCGGTCTTGACGAGATGAACGATTCCGCCGAAAGCTTCCGGGCGAGGACGAAGGTGAACAAACCACTTCTGGTACCACGCGGCATTCAAGGCCTTGGTGGCCACTTCCGTCAGAATTCCCGAAAAATCAGGCGCGCCGAAGGTGCCGAAGCCGTTTTCACACCTCGATCCCACATAGGGGTTGCCGGGGTTCAAGGGCGCACCTATGGCGGTAAGTATCAGAAACGCCGTAAAATACGCCTGATAGACCACGTCCACATGGGTAAACGCCGCGAGATCCCGGCCATGACGCCGATAACGCAATACCGGGTCACTCTGGTTTTGCATGCCGGTGGAGTTGCCATTCTGGACCGTCAGCCAGTCGCTGAAGCTGGTCAGGTAATCGATGTTCGGGAGATAGCTCACCATTTGCTGACTGATGGGCTGTGCGCCGAAAGAGGTTGGTATGATGAAAAACTGGGAGATGTATGGCCCCACCGCTTCGCCCGGGAAGCCACCGCGGAAAAGCAGATCCGCGGTCACCTGGCCTTGGCTGTTCCGCGGACCCAGGTAGGCAGGCTGCCCATTCAGTTCCGCCGCTGCCGGCGCGGCCAGCGAACTCGAACCATAATCGGTGAAGGCCAGATCGCGCAGCAAGGAAGCCCAATAGTGCTCGAGCATCTCGGTAGCGCTCTGGTCGCCAGCCAGTAATGGCGCAGGAGGCACTTCCGGCGAGCCAAACTGGGCGTTATCCAGCGCGCACAGATCGAATGCCAAGCCGGCTTGCGGGCCGTTCAGCGTCCGCGTTCCGCCCATCGCGATGTTCTCGAAATCGGAAAACCGGCCGCTGGCCAGGGCGGTCTTAAAGGTTGCATACGCGGCCAGGTTCACGCGCCCGAAACTGTCGTGCGGGAGACCTTTAGTATATGTGCCGCCCTTGTCCGGATAGAGCGCGTCATCGCCGTTGTTCACGTTCTTCGCCGCCGGAACAAGGGCGTCCTGAGTTGCTACCGCGAGGCGCAGGTCGAGGGCCTCGATCACCCGCTTGCCGGCTCCTTTTGTCGGGTCCCCCGCACTGGAGTCACGACTGTCGGAGGACTGGGCGGCCGCCGCAGACGACGCCGTGAGTGCCCCTGCGGCAAGCGTCGCCGCAGCGGCTCCGGCCTGGCCGAGGAAATGCCGCCGGTTCGGACCTTCCGGCCTCTTCTTCTCAGTGGAAGTGCTGTCAATCTTATTCATTTTCGTGTCTCCCCGTCTTCACTCAGTGCCGCGCGCGCCAGGGGGCGCAGCGATTTCCGAGGCTTCGGCGCTCGCCAGAAGTGACCCGCCTGTGCTTTCTAAGAATGACCCATTGGGCCGTTAGAGCCTTTTGCGAGTGGCCCATATCCAGGGCTAAAGATCTGTCCGGGGAGGCTACGCGGTGAGAA
>JBKQPR010000190.1:0-89612 GCA_052144935.1 Bryobacteraceae bacterium | reverse complement strand
ATAACCTGATCCAAGTGTTTCAGAGGAGCCTCGCGCCACGCTAGCGGGAGGGACGAACCTACAGACGATTTCACGGCAGAAAGGCCGGTTCGCAGATCATTACCGCGCAGCGGTTTAGTTCAACGGTATGGTTCCGTTCATCGTGCAGGGACCTCTGATGGTCGGCTTCCACATCTATTGCATCAAGAAGATGCTTAACCGGCCCGCCGAGTTCGGCGACCTTTTCAAAGGCTTCAACCTGTTCGTGCCCGCCCTGGTGGCCTGCCTGCTGATCTCGCTGTTCACGACGCTGGGGACCCTGGCGTGCATCATTCCGGGCCTGGTGATCGCCGCCATGTACAAGTTCACCTATCTGTTCATCCTGGATAAGCGCATGGACTTCTGGCCGGCCATGCAGGCCAGCCATGCGGTGGTGAAGAACGATTACGTCGGATTCACCCTTTTCCTGGTTCTGCTGGGGCTCATTAACTTCCTCGGCATACTGTGCTGTATCGTGGGAATCTTCGTCACCATCCCGCTCAGCATCGCGGCCATCACGGCGGCGTATCGCGATATCGTCGGATTCGAGCCCTCCACCGTGGAAACGCTGTGACGCTTCCGCGGGGCTTCGGTTGGAGGCTGGCCGCCAGCGCCGCGGTCCTGGCGGTGCTATGGAGTTTCACGCCGCCCAGCGAGCCGCGCATTCGCCTGTGCGGATTTTACTGGCTGACGGGCCGGCCCTGTCCGCTGTGCGGCCTGACGCGCGCGGTGTTCGCGCTGGCCAAAGGCCAGTGGGCGGAAGCATTTCATTTCCATGCGCTCAGCCCGCTGGGCCTGACCATGTTGCTGAGCCTGTTCTGGGAAACCCCGCTGCGGGCCAGGTTATGGACCACCGGCCTGGCGGCGTTCGCCTGCTACGGCGTGGTGAGGTTGCTGGCGTGAGGCGGGCGGCCCCAGCGCAGATCGGAGACTGAGCTGTGTTCAGGCTGCCGATCTCCGGACGCTGGCGCGCGGCGGCCATGAACCTACGAGCTATTTTGGAAACGAAGGCAGTGACATCGGCCTCTACGTCTATGGCGCGCTGCACGTAGCGATTCCGCCGTATGGTAAAGGGGCTCGTGCGGTGACCAAGACCGAGCCTTCTCGTGTGTCCTCATTGGTTTCCCGCAGAGGCAAGAGACGCGGCTAACGACCGTAAGGAAATGCTGAACAAGGGCATGCACCGGCCGCGGGGCAAGCGCCAATCACTCGCCCGCCGAAAACGCCGCAGTGTTTACGGGCCGCAGTGTTTACGGACTGCCCGGCCAACGCCGGATGAGTGGGCTTATCGGTACTTCGATCCCCGCATGCGGCCGGCGCAGCGCTTTCAGAATGGACAGCCCTGGCCGCTGGCGCCGGCGTGCCCGGCGCCGACTGGGCCGCCGACTTAGCCTTCAACGGCCGCAATGTGGCTTTGGGGCGCCAAACCAGCCAACCGTCCGCAATGAGGCCCGGCGATATCTAAAGGTTTCTTGGGAGGCTGCCGATAGTCTCGGTGTATGCGCGGAATTCTGTTCGCCTCGGCATGCCTGGCACTCTTGCCGGCCGCCCAGGCGCAATTCGTGCCCCGGCCAACGAGAGTTCCGTCAGGGCAAAGGATGGCTGCAGCCGCCAAGCCGGGGGCCGGCCGGACGCCCGACGACCAAAAGCGACTGGCAGAAGTAATCAGTCGAATGCCTCCGAAGGACCGCAAACGACTGGCCAAAACCGTGAAGCGCATGACTCCGGAACAGCGCAAGAAATTCGTCGCGGTTCTGAAGCAGCAGAAACAGCGGAAGCAGCCGTTGGCGAAGAAGAGAACGCAAGTTAGAACCCCCCTCTCGATCCCAGCGGTCGTTCTCGCCGATCGCCCACGTCCGGTTTCCCGGCGCGCTTCCGCGGCGTTCGGGGCGGTCCTCTTGCGCCCCGCTCTCCACGGATATAACCTACGGGTTTGGCAATCTCGAAAACAGGAGACCGCATGAAGCGCCGTTCTTTCGTTCAATCCGTGGCGGCCGCGAGTATGCTGGCGCAGACCGAGGCCCCGGCCGGGGCGCAGGCCTCGGACGCCAAGACCCGCCTGTACCGCATCGACTACTTCTACTACCGGCAGGGGAACCAGGCGAACCGCCTCAGCCAGTTCTTCTCCTCCCAGGCGCCGCTATTCCTCAAGCATATGCGCTCCCTCGGCGTGTTCACGGCCGTCATGGCGCCGCACGCCCAGACAATGATGGTTCTGAGCGGGTTCGCGGGCGCCGAAGATATGACCGCCGCCGCGGTGCGTATCGAAGCGGACCCTGGTTACCGGAAAGCACATGCCGAATTCGAGGGCGGCGCCGAGCCGCCGTTCGATTCCGCGCAACGTGTGTTGCTTCAGGCCACCGCTTTCTCGCCGGAGATCGCTTCGCCCCCTGAAAAGCCCAAGGCCCCGCGCTATTTCGAACTGCGCGTCTATCACGCTCCTACATTGCGGCAGTTGGCCATGGTGCACGAGCGGTTCGCAGGGCCTGAAATCCAGATCTTTCACCGCTCGGGCGTGTACCCCATCTTATACGCCGATACCATCATCGGACCCGACCTGCCAAACTTGACCTATCTGATTCCGTTCGCGTCCCTGGCGGACCGCGAAAAGGCTTGGGATGCATTCAACTCCGATCCCGAATGGGTGAAAGTTCGCGCGGAATCTGTCGCACGTGGAGGGCAGATCGTGGACTACAACAACATCTCCCTGTGGCGGGCAACGGCATACTCACCGATTCAGTAGGGCGGGGCAGTCACGATTCGGCATCCCCAGCGGATTGGCGTGAAGCTTCAGCGCGCGGGCGCGGCTCGGCAAGGACTTTGCCGACGCGGCCGAAAGCAGCTCGCCGCTTTACTCAACAATTCTCTTCTCGAAATTGCAGGCATGCGAGCCTCCTTATGGCGGCGCATTCTCAGACCTTGCAGGCGCTCCGCGGCGCCTGGTCCAGATACTGGTTGGCCTTCTCGGAATTGGTGACGCGCAGGCTCGCCGCGTCCCAGGCGAACCGTTCTCCCGGGAAGCGCTGCGCCAGGCAGCCGAGCAGGAAGGCCTCCGTTACGGGACACTGGGCTTCGAAGCTCGTCAGCGACGCCGGGCCGCCCTTGCAGGCTCCGATCCACTGGTCGATGGCGGCATCGCGCGGCGGACCGGCGGCGCCGCCGGAGCCACGCTGGCGCGCAGGCGGCCGCTGGTACTTGGGGTTCTCCGGATACACCCGCGGCCGGTCGCCATTGAAGCCGGCCAGGATGAGACCCTTGTCGCCGACATACAGAATGCCCTCGTTCGACTCGCCCTTCTGGAAGTAGCGATCGTCCTCGCTCCCGATGCCTGCCGGACGCGGCGGGCGCAGGCCGCCGTCGTACCACATCATGTGAACCGGCGGCCGGCCGTCGCGGCCCGGGTAATTCAGATGCACGATGGACGCTTTGGGGTAGGTTTCTTCGAAAGCCTCCGACGAACAGGCTTCCACCGAGAGAGGCGGAGCGAGGCCGAGGATCTTGAACACGCCCGCGAAGCTATAGCAGCCCATATCGCCGAACGAGCCGCAGCCGAAGTCGTACCAGCCGCGCCACACGAACGGCAGGTAGGCGTGGTGAAAAGGCCGCTCGGGCGCCGGGCCCAGCCACATATCCCAATCCAGGCCGGCGGGGACGGGCTGCGCCTCCTTCGGCCGGTCCACGCCCTGGGGCCAGAACGGGCGGCTCGACCAGTTGTGGACCTCGCGCACCGCGCCGATGGCGCCATCGGCGATCCAGGAGGCGATCAGGTGGGTGGATTCGCTGGAAGGGTTGTTCACCGGCAAAGACGTCGCGACCTGCATCTCGCGGGCCGTGGCGGCCATGCGGTGCGCATCGGGGATGGAGTGCGACATGGGTTTCTGGCAGAGCACGTGTTTATGCTTGCGCATGGCGGCGATGGAAATGGGGGCGTGCCAGTGGTCGGGTGTGGCGACGTAGACCGCGTCCAGGTCTTTCTCTTTTTCCAGCAGCTCGCGGTAGTCGGCGTACGCGGTACAGCCTTTGTAGGCGGATTCCTTGCGCGCCGAGTAGTAAGCTTCCACCAGCCGCTTGGCCGGCTCGCGCCCGCCCATGCCGAGACTGCTCTCGAACTCGTGTGTAAGTTGCACCTTTCCAGGGGACGCCAGATCCTCCGCCCAGTTCTCGTACCCGGCGCCCAGCAGGCGGCGTGCCGCGACCAGCAGCGCGTTGGCGCCGTACTCGATGTAGTCTTTGCTTCCGCGATTGACATCGCAGACCGCGACCACCTGCACCTCGGGGCGGGCCAGCAGGCTCATGGTCACGGCCTGGCCCTGGCGGCCCAACCCGATGGTTGCCAGAGTGATCTTGTCGCTGGGCGGGACGAAAGGACTGCCTAAGACGTGGCGCGGAACGATCATTAATCCGGTGGCCGCAGCGCCGGCGAAGGCGCGCCTGGAAATCCGGCTGTGTTGGGACCCGTTCATATCAATCTCCTTCGACGGGGAAGATTCGTTGGACTGCAAGCAGCCCTGTTGGAGCGTTATCTATTCGGACCGGATGTTACCAGATTCCGCTGTTGGTGTCCATGGATCGGGAACCTCGAACCGATTGGGAACCGGCTTCCTGGCTGGCGCTTTGGTTTGGCGGGACGCTCAATCCCCCCCATGGTACGCGGGAGCCCGATGTACACTGGTCAATGGCTGGCGGGGCCCATCTTGGCGGGAGGGGAGTTCGGAATGCGAAACGGCATTTGTGTTGCGGCGATGCTGCTGGCGCCTTTGACGTGCGTGGGGCAGCCTGCGGACGTAGCGAGAGCGGCCTTTCAAAAGGTCTGCGGCGAATGCCACGTGGTGGAGACGGTCACGGCGCAGGGGCGCACCCGCGACCAGTGGCGGGAGAGCATCAATTCGATGGTCGCTCGCGGCGCGAAGGGCACCGGCGAGGAATTCGCGCTCATCCTGGATTACCTGACAACGCAGTACGGACCGGCGTCGCCGGGAGGCCGCGGCGCATCGCCGGCCGGTCCGGCCCCTGGCGGCCGGGGACGCGGCCCCGCGTTCTCCCCGGGTCCCGCCGATAAGCAAGTCATCGACGAGGCCGCGGCCAATCGCGGGCGCAAAGTCTATGCCGCCGAGTGCATCACCTGCCACGGCACGCACGCCCGCGGGTCCGATAACGGCGCAGACCTCATCCGGTCCGAAATCGTCCTCCACGACCGTTACGGCAGCACCATCGGGCCGTTCCTCAGGAAAGGCCATCCGACCCAAACTACCCCGGCCGCCCAACTCACCCAGGCCCAGATTGAGGACCTCTCGCATACCATCCATCAGGAGGTCTACAATACGCTTCGCGCCGCGCTCCAGATCCAGAACATTCTTACGGGCGACCCCCAGGCCGGCGCCAGCTACTTCAACGGCGAAGGCGGGTGCTCGAAGTGCCACTCGCCGGCGGGCGATCTGGCGCACATCGGTTCGCGGATGGGTCCTCCCGCGTTGCAACAGAGCTTTCTCTTCCCCGGCGGACGGGGCGGACGCGGCGGACGCGGCGGCGGGCGGGGAGGCGGCGAGGCGGCGAAACCGGTGACCGTCACCGTCACGCCGGCATCGGGTGCGCCCGTCACCGGGGCGCTGGTACACATCGACGACTTCAACGTCGCGCTCCGCGATGGCGCAGGCGAGTATCGCTCGTTCAAGCGCACGCACGCGCTGAAGGTCGTCACGAACGACCCCGCGCAGGCGCACCACGAGTTGCTCGACAAGTACACCGATAAAAACATCCACGACACTGTGGCCTATCTGGAGACCCTGAAATGAAGGTGCTTGGATCGATCTTTCTTGCCTCGGCGGCCCTGCTGGCACAGGGCGGCCCGATTCCCGCCAAACTGGGTGCGCCGCCCACCGGCACATGGCCGACTTACAACGGCGACTACTCCGGACGCCGTTACAGCCCGCTCTCCAAGATCAACCAGTCGAACATCGACTCGCTTTCGCTCGCGTGGCTTTACCGTGCCAACGGTGCGGCCGGGGGCGGGGGCGGCTTCGGCGGCCGCATCTCGGCGACCCCCGTCCAGGTGAATGGGGTCCTCTACTTCACCATGCCGGACCATGTGTGGGCGGTCGATGCGCGTACCGGACGCGAAGTGTGGCACTTCCAGTGGACCTCCCACGGTGGCGACCACATTGGCAACCGCGGCGCCGGCGTGTACGGCAACTGGCTGTACTTCGAAACGCCCGATTGTAATGTCGTATCGCTCAATTTGAAAGATGGAAAAGAGCGCTGGCACAAGCCGATCTGCGACCTCGACCAGTATTATTTCGGCTCGATGGCGCCGCTGGTGGTCAAGAACCACGTCATCACGGGCGTCAGCGGCGACGACCTCGACCGGCCCGGCTACATCGAGTCGCACGACCCCGAAACCGGCGAGTTGCAGTGGCGCTGGTACGTGGTCCCGCAGAAGAAGGGCGATCCGGGTTCGGAATCCTGGCCGAGTGAAGAGGCCATGAAGCACGGCGGCGGGATGACGTGGCTCACTCCCACATACGATCCCGAGCTGAACATGATGTATGTGCCGACCGGCAACCCGCAGCCGGTGATCGCCGGAAAGGCGCGCCCCGGCGCGAACCTGTTCACCGCTTCGGTAGTGGCGCTCAACCCCGACACCGGCAAGATGCAGTGGTATTTCCAATCGTCGCCGCACGACACCCACGATTGGGATGCCACCCAGACGCCCGTGCTGTTCGATGGCGAAATCGACGGCCAGAAACGCAAGCTGGTGGCGCAGGCCAGCCGCAACGGCTATTTCTTCGTGCTGGATCGCGCCACTGGCAAGAACATCTCGAGCAACCAATATGTGAAGGTCAACTGGTCGAAGGGCGTCGATGCGAAGGGATCGCCGATTCCCAATCCGGCGAAGGAGCCGCAACTGGACGGCGCGCTGGTTTCGCCGAACCAGGGCGGCGCCACCAATTGGCCGCCTCCCACTTACGATCCCGACACCGGCTTGTTCTACGTAGCCGCGTCACGCGCATTCAGCGTCTATTACATCTACGACCCGAGCGACAAGCCCGAAGGCTGGGGTGGCAACGACCGGGGCGGCTGGGGTGAAACGATGCTCCAGGCGATCGACTACAAGACCGGCAAGGTGAAGTGGAGCCATAAGTGGGAAGACGGTGGGCGCTCCGGCCTGTTATCGACCGCCGGCAAGCTCCTCTTCGCCGGCGACGGGTCCGGCAACCTGGTCGCGCTCGACCCCGCTAACGGCAACCCGCTCTGGCATGCGAATCTGGGGAGTTCCGTCACCAACGGTCCGATCACCTACGAACTCGACGGCACGCAGTATCTGGTGGTTGCCGCCGGCGACACTCTGGTTGCCTTTGCGATGCTGCGGTAACCCGGCGGACCACCGGTATGCCGGTCGGAAGGGTTCGCGGGGCCTGGTCCTCAATACGGCTCACTTAAGGACGGCCTCCGACGCGGTTCCGGGCCGCCGTTCGGGTCCGCTGCGATCAATTCATAGTGCCAGGGCCTGTTAGCGCCCATAATTGGTTTCGGCCAGGCTCTGCCCCTGTCTCCAAGTGGCGCGGGTCCGAGAGCAAGGCGCGGCTCAGTGGCGCGGTAGTTTCCAGAAAGCCTATCGGGAGCGTTTGGTGAATTCGCATTTAGAACGGACACAACAGCCGCAAAGGTGTAGTTGGTTTCGGCAGCCCAAGGGTCTTAGAAATTGACGGAGGCGCCGTGTGAATCGCCGCTTCGCAGGCGTCACAGTTGCGGTGTAATAGAGGTGTCATACAAGGCCGAGTCTTGGATAAGCCGATAAACAGCTGCTGGATTCCTGTTTTGCTGGCATTCGCCAGCCGGTTGGTCTGCGCGAGTGTTCCTGGTCTGCAGATTTCCACCGAAACGGCGCCCGCGGGCGGATGGGCGCAGATCAAGATTTATGCGGTGCCACCGATGGCGATCTCCAGTGGGGAGGTGGTGCTAAACCTGGATTCGACGGCGTTCGGACCGGGAACTCAGGTTGGGTTGTTCGGAGCCAATGGCGACGCCTCGGGCGTCGCGACCACCACCGGGTCGCAGATCGATGTACGGTTTGTCTCACCCGGCGGCGGAATCGGGCAGTTGGCTGGATTGCCGGTGCTGGTGTTCACCGTTCCGGTGCTGGCGACCGCCGCGGGGCGGACGGTCGCCGTGACCGCCACTTCGCCTGATTCGAGCGTTACGGTCTGGAGCGGGTCGGTGACAGTCAACGGCGCGCTCTCGGTGGCCAAGATCCCGGCAGGGGTGGGAGTGGTCCCGGCGGGGACGGTTGTCCCTATCACCGGCACGGGATTCACGGGATCGACAACGGTGTCCATCGACGGCGTCGCGATCGCATCCACCCAGTTCGTTTCATCCCAGGAACTGGATGTGACGCTCGGCGGCGCCGCGGAGCTGGTGGGCAAGCGGGCGCGGGTGACGGACGGCGGCGCGGAATTCGACTACTACTGTTTCCAACCGAACGATCCCGTGAACCTTCCCTCGCTATCGAACAGTCAGCCACTCTTCCCCTTATTCGCTTCCACCGGGTGGGATGTCGGCGTGTTGGAGATCGGCGGAATCGTGGCGATTCAGAACCCGAACACGGCCACGGTCCACCTCACTGTCACGAGTGTGGACGTGTGCTGCGGTCCGACCCAGGGAGGCGCCGCGACCTTCGCGATCCCGCCAGGCAGTTGGACCGCCTTTTACAGCATCCGAACCTCCGATACGATCGCCTCCGACCTGCCGGTGCGGGTGGTCTCGGCGGCGTATAACGTGTCGCCTGGATTCGAGCTCCCATCAACGGCGCTTCCTGTCGATACGAGCGGAACGCCGCTGCCGGTCGTCACGCTGACGCCCTCATCGCTGGCGCTTTCCTGGCAGATCGGGGCGTCCGAGCCTCCCGCCACAAGATCGGTCTTGGTATCCTATGACAACGGCGACGGCGCGGTGGTTCAGGCGCAAGTGACCGCGGGGCAATCCTGGCTGTCGGTCGCCACGGCCGCAAGCGGCCTCCTCGTCACGGGCCTCACTGTGACTGTGAATCCCGCGCAGCTTGCGGTAGGGACCTATCAGGGAACGGTTGTCGTGACGCCGAGCGTCGGGCCGGCGACGACGTTGCCGGTGACCCTCACGGTGACCGCGGCCGCCGTGCCGACGATCTCCGCCAACCCCGCCAGCCTGACCTTCACCGCTCCGGCATTCAATGCGCCGCCTTATTCGCAAACCCTCACACTGACCAGCGATACGGGACCGGCGGCCTTTTCGGTCTCGCCCGATTACTGGCTCAAGATCTCGCCGCTGAGCGGCACGACACCGGCGACCCTGACCGTGACGTGGGACCCGGCGGTCACGTCGCAGATCTACTACAGCCAACTCTCGACCCCAGGATCCATTCTGATTAGCGGACCGGGGAATGCGGTCACCGTTGCCGCGACCTTCAACGTGACGGGAGTCCAGACCTTCCAAACCTACCTGGCCACGAGCGGGACGGGGCCGAACGGGCTGCTGTTTACGGCACAGGCGGGATCGGCGCCGCAGACGCAGACGATCAACGTGGACCCGCCGGGGATGCTCGGAGCAACCACAGACCAGCCGTGGATGAGCGCAACGGCGCCGACGACGTTCACGGTTGCCGTGACGGTGAATCCGGCCGGTTTGGCGCAGGGCGTCTACCACGGCACGGTGACGATTGGCGAACCGGGGCTGGCGCCTTGCACCGTCCCGGTGGTCCTTGGCGTCTGGAGCACGGCGCCGCCGCTCACGATTTCGAAAGGCAGTTTCACATTCGTGCAGGCGGTTGGGGAAGCTGCTCCCGCCTATCAGACGGCCGAGGTCGATGCCGGCGGCATACCGATTCCATTCACCATCGCGGTGGGCGGCAATTGGCTGGAAGTAGGAGATGCGTACAGCGCACCCACTCCGACCCAAATCGTAGTGGGCCTGCTGAACACCATGTGGTACCCGCCGGGCGAGTACGATGGCTCGTTCACGCTCCAATCCCCGGGCGGCTCGGTGTACGTGCCGGTGACCCTGCTGGTGGAGCCGGGGGCGGCGGCGTTGCCGGTGGTGTCGCAGGTGGTGAATGCGGCATCGGGGATGGCAGACGGCGTGTCGCCGGGCGAGATCGTCAGCGTCCGCGGCTATGGCGTGGGCGCATCGGCGGTGGGCGGCCTGAGGCTGGACCCGGCGGGCAACCTGATTTCGGAGATCAGCGGACTCGAGGTGACCTTTGATGGCAAGGCCGCGCCGCTGATCTACACCTCGACCAGTCAGACGAATCTGATCGTGCCGTACGAGGTGGCGGGGCAGACATCGACGATGATGCAGGTGTCGTACACGACGGCCTCCGGGACGTACCGGACGCCAGCATGGGTGTTGCCGGTGGTGGGCACAGCGCCGGGCGTGTTCAGCGTAGACGCGACCGGCACAGGGCAGGCCGCGGTGGTGAATCAGGATGGCTCGGTAAATAGCGCCGCGAATCCGGCGGCTCGCGGGTCGGTGGTTTCGATCTACGCGACGGGAGAGGGACAGACGTCGCCCGCGGGAGTGACCGGGAGCGTGACGCAATCGACTACCAGGACTCCCTTGTTGCCGGTGACGGTGACGATCGGAGGAATTACAGCGGTGGTGCAGTATGCGGGGTCGGCTCCGGGCGAGGTTGCGGGATTGTTGCAGGTGAATGCGGTCGTGCCGCAGGGCGTCGAGCCGGGGTCGGCCGTGCCAGTCACGGTGAGCGTTGGAGGAGTTGCATCCCAGTCGGGTGTAGTCATCGTGGTGAATTAGGTCCTTTCTTCGACGACGTTACGGGACGCAGTTTTGCCGGTGCTACCGTTCCGACGGGTATACATGCTAACCCGCATTTGTGGACGAAAGACGGCTTTCCAGAAACTTGCCTGCGCTTCACGCGAATTCGTTTTTCGGTCTCGGTGGGTCGGCGACAATGGCCGTCCGCCTCCTCAGTGTGTTAAGTGAACCGTATTGGGCCTAATCTAGTCCAGGCGTGTGAGTGGGTGCAGGTGGAGCGCCGCAGGCGGGCCGGATTCCCGGCAGGGCGGGTGCGCTAAAGGCGGAGGGCCGAAGGTGGAGTTGGATGATTCCGGCCGCGGGATCGCGAGAGATTCAGGGCCACGCGCGCCGGTGGAAGGAGCCGGACAGCGGGCTGATAGCGCGTCTCACAGCGTCTGCCACGTAACTGAACACAAACGCCGGAAATCGTTGCGCACCCTCTCCGCACCACGGGGGTTTGCTTCTGACTTCTGCCTCCTGACTCCTGTCTCCTCGCCCAAGGTCTAATTCGCGAGCGGATCGGGCCGGATCTGGAAATGGACAACCTTGGCGGTCGTCCCCTTGCCGGTCTCGCTGTGGAACGGCGTGCGGGTGCCCCAGGTGGTCCAGGCTCCCTTCCCTTTCCATCCAGTCTTGGGATCGTCGATGCGGCCGTCCATCCCCTTGGCGAAGAAACCCAGCGGATAGGGCACGCGCAGAATCACGAACTTCCCATTCACCAGCGCGACCAGCGAATCCGACGAGTTACCCGTCACGATGGGCGTGTTGCTGCCCAGTCCTAGCGTGTCGAACTGGTCCACCCAGTCGTAATAATGCGAGTCGGCGCTCCCCGAGTCGGTCACGTTACTGAAAGCTGGACCGGGCGTTCGATACAGCGTCCAACCTTCCGGACAGTGCTGTCCGGTTGCTTCCGGCCCATTGAGCGGACCCTTGCATTTGCGGCGGTCGAAGCTGGCCAGATGTCCGCTTCCGAGCGCCACCCAGGCGACGTTGTTCCGATCCACATCCATCCCGCGCGGCGAAAAGCCCCACACGGGCGCCTTGGGATTGTTCCACGGAACCTCGTAATATTCCGCCAGCGCGGTTTCCGGCGGATTCGATCCTGGATTGACTCGCACGATCCCGCCCGGGAAGCCCAGCACGCTGCCCCAGATCATCCCGTCGGCGCCCACCGCCACGGCATAGAAAGCGGCGTTCAGCCGCGTGTCCCGGTCGGGGCCGGCCGTCTTACCGAGCGCGGACGAGGTGCCCAGACTCTCCCCGCTCGGCGCAGTCAGGACCTTCTGCTCGGAATCGAGATACGCATCGCGTTTGCCGTTGCCGTTGGTGTCCAGAACCAGCGCCGTCCAGCCTTGCGATTTCTGCTCGTCGTGCGTCTGGTCCCACATCCTGGTATTGAGCCAGCCCACCACTCCGCCGCCACCGCCGCTGCTGGTCCACAGGGTGTTGTTGGCATCTTGCGCGAATACCAGGTGGTGAGTGCCGAAACAGGTGTCGATCATGGATGTCTGTTTGGTAGACGGATCGTACACGGCTAATTGCCGCCCCGAGTTATTCACCGGAGTGAGTTTCGCCGATGGATGATCCGATCCCGCCTTGCAGAAAGCGGGGTTGTCGTTGGCGCGGATTCGGGAGGTGTACCACAGCCTTCCGCGCTCGTCGAACATCGGATTATGGACCGTCGTGTGGCTGTCCCAGATCGCCTCGTCTCCCCAGAGCGGGGACGGTTGCAGAGGCTTCGGCTGCCCCGGCGTGTTGGCATCGCGATACGGGACCTTCACCTGGCTGATGGTGTTGTGCACCGGGTCGAGCACCGGCAGGTAGTCGCGGCTCTCCTCCGGCGATCCATAGATCAGACCATTCGCATTCACGCGGGGATTACGCCTGTCAGTCGCGATCTCATCGTGGAGGTAGGCCTTCGGATCGGCCCAGTCCCACTGGGTGATCACCACATTGCGCTCAACGCCCTGCGGACGCGGAGGCGCTTCCGCGGGAAGCTCGCCACCCGCAATCCGGCTGGTCCAGGCGCCAAACTCCGCGGTGGCTCGCTGCGGGCCCAATTGCGTCAGGCCGCCCATCATGGCGTTCCCGGCTTGTCCGGACTGAACCCTGCGCAGCCACGCCTGCGCGGGAGAATCGAAGTTGCGGAACATCGGAGGTATCGTGCGCGTATACTCACTCCCCAACTGGTGGCACGACTCGCAACTATCGGTCTTAATCAGGTGGATCCACTGGCCCTGAGTCCGGATGTTCGGCGAAATTCCGTTACCGGAAGGCCCGGTGCCCGGAAATTCGTTCTTCTCGGGGACCTTGAGCAGGGCATACCAGTAATTCGCGGGATACAATTGCGCGGCGGTTTTGGCGTCCGGCGCCACGATCGGCTTCAGATTGACCAGCTTGCCGGGTTCCACCTGGACCTTGGGCGAGTCCACCAGCCCGTAGCCGCGCGCCCAGACGCTGTATTTGGCCTTGGGCAGGTCGGGGATCACATAGCGGCCGCGGTCGTCGGTGACCACTTCTTTGATATAGCGGGTGGGCAGATCTGTGGTTTCCGCGATTACCCAAACGCCGGCTTCCGGTCCTGTACTGCTGGAGACCACGCCGCCGATATCGGTGGCCTTGATTTTCACCGGGGCAGCCGGCTGCGCGTTCAGATCGGTCCGGGCTGTGGTCAGGTATCCGGCGATGGCGACAGCCACTACGCCGGCGAAGTACAGAAATCTGGCGATCCGCATGTTCGTACCTCCTCCCGTGGTTTATGCGCTCTTGGTCCCGGAGCGCATTCTCAGTCCTGGAAAGACAGTATATACCCGCCTGTACAAAGCCGGGTGCCGGCTGTCTTGACGAGAAACCCCTGTGACCGTCTGATTCGGTGCGATTCCGAAACCGCTCTCTCATGGGGCGCCCGCTGGGCCCGGCTCCGATCCGGGCCGCGAACGAGAGAGAGCGGTTCTCGCAAGAGGCACGACACCTCGCGGTCGGAGACCCAGGTCCCCGGCGAAGCACAGCCTCGGAACGATGCGTAAAACCTGGGGGGCTGCCGGGGCCATGCCGCCCAATCCCGATGCCGGATTACAGTATAGTAGTGAATATCACTACAGTGGGGTGAACAGCATGGACAAAACAGTTTCGGCCGCGGACGCCAATCGCCGATTCTCGGAACTACTGCGAACCGTGAAGAAGGGCGGAAGCGTCGTTGTGACGAGCCATGGCAAGCCCGTGGCCAGGATCACGCCCGTCGTCGAGGACGAGCCGGCTGCGGAGGGGGCCCGCTCCGCCCTTTTCGCCCGGCTCCGAACAGAACGAGCCGTGAATGCCGGCCGCTGGACACGTGACGAGTTGTACGACGACGCCCCATGAAGGTCGCCTTGGACACCAACGTCCTGGCCTACGCCGAAGGCGCGAACGGAGCGGCCATGCGAGACAGGGCTCTGGAGGTGATTCAGCGATTGCCAGTGGGGGCTGTCGTGCTTCCAGTGCAGACGTTGGGTGAGTTGTTCAACGTGCTCGTCCGAAAAGCGAAGCGGCGGCCGGCACGCGCGCGGGCAGCCGTGCTGAGCTGGCGGGATGCCTATCCGATGGTTGAGACGTCCGCCACCGTAATGGTTAACGCAACGGATCTGGCGTCCGACTATGGTCTTACGATTTGGGACTCGGTTGTGCTGGCCGCGGCGGCGGAAGCCGAGTGTCGCTTGCTTCTGTCGGAGGATCTCCAGGAAGGCTTTACGTGGCGGGGCGTCACCGTAACCAACCCGTTTGCGCCGGCGCTTCACCCTCTATTGGCGGCATTACTCACGGCGCCCGGCGAGTGATCCGCAGACGCGGAGGTCCGGCCCGGGTTTTTCGACAGGACCGTAGCGACCGGGGAGGGACTATTGCTCAGAACGTAGAATTCGGGGCCGCCCGTCCGGACCAATGTCCGAGATGGCGACTTATCCCTCCAATCTCTGCCCGATCCATTGTGGTGGCGCTGCGAGTCACTCAAGACCACGCACGACCATTCTGCATATTGAAGGCAAGGACGGCAAGAGTTTTTTGTGAGACCTGACCGCCAACCTCGCCGGCCCGCCCGGACGGGGCTTCGGGACTCTCTCTGGTAAGGCAGCTCGAACGAAAAGAAGAAATGACGGCCTATCCGTCGGACCTTGAGTGCTTCGTCCAACAGACAGCCTCCATGAAAGATTGGCCGGATTAAAACGACAAACCAGCCAAGTGACGGGTCCGGTTGCGCCAACTGGCGTGAGCGACGTTTCACGGGGGGAATCCGAAAGCCCCCCGCATGCGGGCCCCGCTCGGGGCTGGATCAATGCCCGAGTGGCGCGTTATTCGACCGTGGCGCTCGGCTAATGAGCCGCGCTAAAATATTGCAGTCATGCCGACCTACATCAAGCGTTATTTGGCAGGAGAACGGGTCGAGGTCTGGAACGAACTTATGGCGCTGGGCGAAGCGGTGCGCCACAAACCGGTTCAGGCCGACGCAAACGCTGTGGTTAAGGAAGCCATGCGGAGAGCCCGGTGTAACATCGAGTCGCTGATCACGCGCTTGTCCGGTATGGGGTATCGTTTTGCTGCGCCTGCGCTCGAGCGCGAGTTGGAGAGGATCAACAAACGAATTGCGGAACCGAAGATCAATGCCTTTACGCTCCGCCTGCTACAGAAGGAGGTCGCCGAGGGTAGAAGGCCGGCGAGTGCGCTGGACCCCAGACAGAGCCCGGGATTCCCGGGATGGCTGGCAGCGCAACAGGAACAGAAAGCCGCTCTGGAAGCCGAACTTGAGCGAATGGCGACGATGCCGCCGCTCGAGAATCCCCGGATATTCTATGAGCCGGAACCACAAACCGCCAAGAATTGCAGAGATATTGAAAAAGTAACGAATGGGCCGCTTCCTCTCTCGATTCGGTGCTGGTACAAACATGTTGGATATGTGTCCTTCGCCGGCTGGCACCCGGTGCTGAATCCAGACGGGTCGGCGACGGCTGACCCGCTTGTTATTCGTCCAGTTTCCGATATCATGGGAGGACTCGTTAGCGGCCGCCAAAATGGCAGGACAGCCCTTTGGCTCTCGGTAAGCGATCTCAACGAAGCTGGATATGAATGCAGGAAGCCATACCGGATTTGGCTTCCGGACCCTTGCGTGGATGTGGAGTTGGAGAATTTGCCTCAGACCACTTTTGTCGGTTACCTTCGCCGTGCCTTCGAATGGGGTGGATTTCCGGGTTGGGAACGAGACCCGTCGCCGCCGCGCGACATCATCGCCGAACTTACCGGAGGATTGCTTCCCATCTAAGGGATTGAGAACGGGATTAAGACGAATGGCAGCGATTTCTCTCTTGAAAAATGTGCAACTTTCTCATGAGGCTCGGATTACCGCCTGCGCTACTTCGGGCGCTGTGATGGCCTTATCTCCGGAAGGCGCTGGTTCCCTGATCTCAGCGGACTTTCAAACCGTAGAAGACTTCACTCTTAGCGCACATCCTCAGGCCGCCGCGTTATCGCCCGCAGGTTCCGAATTGGCGATCGTCGCATCGGACGGCATCAAGTTTTTTTCGACCGCAACATTCGAGATGTTCCACCGGCTGAACAACGCCTTTATGAGCTGCCTGTATGGCCGGGAGAATCTGTTCTGGACCTGCGTCCGGTTTACTCCACAGACCGTCGTCCTCAAAGCGTGGGAGCCGGGTTCGTGGACGCAGATTGCGCAGGCCAAAGTGGCAGATCCGTATGGCAACTCCGAGTTTTCTCTCTTCCCGGGTCGGGACGAGAACTCAGTGGTTTTATGGGCGGCGGCAGGTCAGGACGGTCAGTGTCTCTTCTGGGCGACTCTCAACGGCAGCGCCATAAAGGTAACTCGGTTCAAAGCCCTCGACGAAACGTGCCCCCCGAGTTTCAGCCTCAACGGAGAGGAGTTTCTCGTCACATCGGAAGGCGCGCTTCACTGCTACGCATATCCACAGGGCCCTTTAAAGGAAAGTTTGACGGAAGTAGGCGGCGACGAGGAGGATCCGATTGGCTATTCCGTCTCTTATATCGATGCGACACAGGCCGTGCTGACGACGATGGAGGGCAGGTTGTTCCTGGTGGACGCGACGAGGATGACGGTGATCGAGGAGATTGCCCTGCGCGATACTGGTGGCGGCTACCGCTTGGACCTTCTCTTTCCATTGCCAGAGAAGAAGGTCGCGTTGGTCTACACTCAACGCGGTCTGGGCGTTCAGAGGAACAGTCGCCTTTGTCTGTTGGCGCGACAGGAGGTCTGACGGACTGGAACGAAAGGAAACCAAGATCGACAGTGGCCAACGATGGGGTGGGGCTGACACAGGGTGGGGCGCTACTCGCGGATATTGTGAGCTCCGGGTGAATCGTCGGCCACTCGGAGAATGGGCGCGCCTTAAGCATCGTTCGGCCATTACTCCCCTCAAGTCCCTTTCCCATCCAGTGGATGCAAGACGCCCGAACCACTGGTTGGAAGCGAGCCTCATCGGATCGGAACCACGTTCAGGTTATCGATCGCCGCATAATCGCGGAAATCCGTTGTCACTAATGGACAGTCCCACTGGCGGGCGGCAGACGCAATCCACGCATCGGCCGTCTGGATCCTGCGGCCGATCCGGCGGCATTGATCCACCACCTCGGCCCAGATCGCGCACGTGCGCTCATCGGGATATACGGTCAGGTACAAGGCCATGTGCTGTTCCAAGGCCGTACGTCGAAGTTCTCCCCAGTTGTTGGCAGCGGGCCAAAGCAACAATTCAGACCGGGTCATGAAAGAAATCAACAACTGGTGCCCGGCCACCGCCTCAATGCAAGCCTGCCGTAACGAATGACGTTGGTTAAACAGGATCGACACGACGTTGGTGTCAACCAGCAGAACGCTCATTCGGCATCAGGGCGGACGCCCAGGTCTTGATCGCGAAGCTCGCGAATCATGGCGTTGAATGCGTCGACCTCGCGCGGATCGCCGTCGTCAGCCGGAGAGAAATCCCAGACCGGCGGCTTTAAGCCGGGAATGGAAATACTCGGCGCCACGAAATTCCGGGGATCAACCACATTCGCCATATCCTCAGTGTATCCGATGACGCCTTTGGTACCAAATCCACTCGGCCGCGAAACGCCCGATACTGACATTGGCTGGACACAGGCGGAAGATCCTCATGGCGCCGTCACTGTTTGCCGACCCGGATTCCGCAGCCGTGCCGCATCTCGCAGGCGGCCGGCCGGGAAACGATGTACCCTTTGCCGGATGTGTCATTTGCGGCAGCGCAGTGCTTTACAGGCGCACTTTTCGGCAACATTATGCTTTACCTGGCCGCAGGGGTTCCCTATCGGCGAACCGCAAACAAAGGAGGTGGCGCCTGATCTGCGGCAAGGTTATGGTTTATTCGCGGCAAAGATATGGTTTTAGTCACAACCACCCCTTGACGCGAGCCGCCCCAGGCCGGACACTATTCTGCATGGCTGTTTCCCGGTTTTCAAGCATCCGCTGGCGGCTGGTTGCCGGCGTCCTGGCGATCTCCGGCACTCTTCTGGCCGCGGACAATAAACGTCCCGCGGATAAGAGCGCCGCCGGCGACAAGACGGTTGACAAGTCGACCGTCAACTACAACATCCCGCTCTGGGAAGAGGGCAAGGTTCCGCTCGTCACAGGCAACGGACCTTTGGACAGCCCGTTCCTCACGGTCTTCCTTCCCCCGGAAGGCAAGCGGAACGGCGGCTCCGTGATCGTCGCGCCGGGAGGCTCCAACATCATGTTGATGTACGGCGGTGAAGGACTCGATATCGCCGAGCGCTACAACACCTGGGGAGTCACCGCGTTCGTGCTGACCTACCGGCTGTCGCCGCGCTACGGCGAAAACGTGCGCGTCATGGAAGGGAAGCGCGCCGTGCAACTGGTTCGCGCGCGGGCGGGCGAATTCAAGCTGGACCCGAATCGGGTCGGCTACATCGGATTCTCCGCCGGCTCGAACACGGCGCGCAGCGTGGTGGGAACCTCGGGCCCCGGCGACACCAATGCGGCCGACCCGATCGACCGCCAGAGCTCGCGGCCGGATTACCTGGTCCTGGTATATGGCGTGGGGCGCGCTACCCAGGGCGAATCGCTGAAGAACTTCCCGCCGACGTTCCTGATCTCGGCGGCGGCCGATACCGGACCGTCACTCGGGAACGCGCAACTCTTCATGGATCTGATCCGCGCCGGAGCGACCGCCGAGATTCACGTCTACCAGAAGGGGCGCCACGGTTTCGGGAGCGGCTTTGGAAGTCCCGAGTTCTCCGACTGGATGGGGCGTCTGGAACTGTTCCTCAAGCTGGACGGCTTCCTTCCGGGGGCCCACTGACATGCGCCGTCCCGCGCTGCCCGCTGTAACGCTGCTCCTGGGCGTGCTGGCGATCGCCGCATTGCTCGCAGCGGGCCCAGCGGGCGCTCCCACGGTGGTCAATGACGGCCATGGCGATTACGTCTATGTGCCGGCCGGAGCCTTCCGCATGGGCGACAACTTCGGCGACGGCGACCCGCGCGAGCGGCCCGTCCACGTGGTGGAGTTGGATGCGTTCTATATCGCCAAGTATGAGATGACCAACGGCGAGTGGAAGAAGTTCCGCGACGATGCCGGCTACGACGATTCCCAATTCTGGCCCGGCGGAAGGGTGGTGCCGAGGAACCAGATCCCCTACTGGACCGATGCCCGCAATCACGGAGGCGGAACGCCGTCGAGCGACGACTACCCGGTTCTGGGCGTGAATTGGGATTCGGCCGTGGCCTACTGCAATTGGCTCAGCGCCAAGACGGGTAAGAAATACCGCCTGCCCACCGAAGCCGAATGGGAAAAGGCCGCGCGCGGGACCGACCAGCGGCGGTACCCCTGGGGAAATGACATCGACCGCTCCTACGCGAATTACGTGGGCGCGCAAAGCTTCGATACCGGAAGTCTGGTTGGATTCTACGATGGCGGCAAGCACGGCGCCCTCGAGACCCACAGCAACGCATCGCCATACGGAGCGCTCGATATGGCGGGCAACGTGATGGAGTGGTGCTCGGATTGGTACAGCCGCGATTACTACTCGGTCTCACCGCGCAAGAATCCGAAGGGCCCCGCGCAGGGTGCCTACCGCGTGCTGCGCGGCGGAACGTTTTTCATGGAGCCGTTCGAACTGCGGTCCTACGCCCGATCGGCAGCGTGGCCTTCGTTTCAGGCGCACCGGATGGTGGGGTTCCGGGCAGTGCGCGAGCCGTAATCTGGGGGCGAATCCGGATCGCCCAGCGACAAACTCGCCCGCAACAGTCTCTCGACCGCCGTTAGGGCACAATCGGGTCCAACTATTCCCCTGCGAATTTCGGGCCTCTTATAGGACGTGAAATCCCAGACGATACCGGCACTGCTGAATCGCGTAAGTCCGTTTTGCCCCGCCGTGGTGACTCTCTTTGCGCAAAGCTGGGAAGCCCTTCCCTCAAATCGGCGCTTGCCGGCCGCGACTCGCCCACCGGCTGGCCGCCCCGGTCAAAGCCAGCCCTGCTCCAGCAGGATTCGCCGAAAGCCTGGCGTATCCAGCGATACTTCCGGAAACCATAGCCCGGCTAGTTCCCGCTGCCACCACTCGCCGCCCTCTTTTCTCGCTTGCGGCGTGGTGAAGCGGTACAGATACAGCCTGGGCGCGCACGTAGCGGGGCGGATGACTGGGAAATGGGTTGGTTTCGAGCAGCCCGAGTGTGCCGCGGTCACCCTGGAGCAGTTTGGCCATGAACTTCACGGACCAAGGCTCCTGGGAGTAGCGGGACATCGCCGCGAACCACATGAGCCAGTCAAAGCGCAGGTGGGATGGCGCTACCTGTGACGGCCTGCGGCTGGGGTCGCCAGGTTTCCCCCGGAATTCGTACTCGCGCCACTCAGTGGATGGGGTGGTGACGGATCATCGGTTCCTTCGACCACCACTTTGTAGCGGGTCTGGTTGATGCTGCCGAAGGCGCCGCAGGTGTTCACCAGGTGCACGGGATTGTAGTTGAAGTTCATGAGCTGGCCCGGCGACAACATGTTGAGCACGGGCGGGAAGCTCAGAATCCCTACCAAGGACGGCGGGACCCGCCCTGCCGTATTGAACCACGCGCCCGGGCGGGTGACTGGCCAGCGGATGGCTGGGGATGATGTTCGACAAGGATGCGGCCGTCCAGCGCCGACCGCAAGCAGCGCAGCCGCTCGGGATGCTTGCCAGGATAAGGTCTCCATCGGCGGGATCGCTTTTGGCCCCGGAGGGAGAGGATCTCTTGCGGTAGTTGGCCAGGCTGGTGGGATGCACGTGGAACAGCACCAGGTGGGCATATTTGGAAAGCACGGCTATCACCGCGCCGCGGGCCTGCTCCAAGGCCAGAGCCACCGGCCGGCCGCCAAAGCGCTGCGCCAGTGCGGCGGCCCAGAGTTCGATGGCCTCCGAGGTATTGTCCAGTTGACCGCGTGTCTGGTGGCCATCGACGAGCATGGACGAGGAGTGTTTTTGGTCGGCCCAGTCCAGGCCGATGCAGGCCGCGAATGCCGGCGTTGGCGCCGGGGAGCGGATACCGGCGACTGGTTTGTTGTTTCCCGACAGCGTCTACCGCTGCAATCCCCCCCTCTCGGCGAAGCCCGGTTCGTCCAGCAGTTGCGTGGAGGTCGGCGGCCCCAGGGTCTTCCAGTCCTGCAGCGCCCACACCACCTTCTTATCGGGCGTCACTTCGATCAATTGCACGGTGCCGGGCCACTGCTCGGTGGGCAGACTGCCGGGCCAGTTATTGATCAGCGTGTTGCCATTGGCCAGCCGGCTCACCTCCTGGACGGTGTACAGGGGAATGCCGGGCAGGTCGTTCTTGTCGAGCTCCCACACCGTCTTCCCGCTCTTATCCACCTCCCGGACGTAGCCGTTCTGGTTGCCGCTGATCAGGGTGTGGCCGTTCTTCAGGCGCACGGCAGCCCATGCCGAAGGGGCGTCCACCGACCACATAGGCTTGCCGTCCGGCGAGTACTCCACCACTTTCCCCAGGTCCATGTGCGCCACCAGGAAGGTGCCCTCCGGGGTCATCCGCACGTGGCGGAACTGGCCGTGCGGCGACGTGGGCACGCCCGTTTCCAAGGTCAGCTCGCGCTCGATTTCGCCGGCCGGATCTTCGAAACTCTTGCGGATCACCAGCAGCTTGGCGGGGTTGCCGTTCTGCATCACCAGGATGTGCTCATTATCCATGGGGTAGGCCGTGTGAATCTCGGTTCCCGGCGGCGCCACGTAATTCCACACGATCCTCTTATCGGGTGTCACCTCGCTGGCGCCCGACCGGCGGGAAAAAACGATGTCGCCGTCCGGCATCATGGTGCAATCGCCCAGCTCGTCTTTCGCCGAAATCGAATAGGACCAGACCACCTTGCCGCCGCGCACGATGTACATGGTCTGCTCCGACTGTCCGCGTTGCTGCCATTCCCCGCAATAGAGAAACGCATGCTGCGCCAGGCCCTTGCCCGGCAGCGGGGCAGTTTGTGCGCCCAGCGCTGGCGCACACAACCATTCGAGGACCAACAAAGAACCCGTGACTCCGAACCGCATTGACGAACCTCAACAGGCCGTCGCCGGAGACGGCCGAAGATGCATCGATTTTACCAGACCGGACCCGCGTGCCTGGGGTCAGGGCACTTGAATCTTCGAAGCTGATGCAGACGGTCAAGTTCTGGTGCACCGCTGAAACCTCTTTCAGGTTTTCTCCGCGCTTCCTCCGTTTCTCGGCGCCTCCGCGGCGAGAACGTTCCTGACGGTTTAAGGCAGAGCCTCGCTAGAGAATACGCCTCGCGAATGTGCGAAAGTGAGGCCATGAGGTTTCCCGTCGCGCTGGCATGCTTTCTGGGAGTTTTGGGGGGGCTACGGGCCCAGGGCAACCTGCCCGGCAATCTACCCCGGCATGGGGTGATCGGCTTAGTCGCCGGCCCGGCCGATCCCACGCGGCCCGCGGGCCCCGCCAATCCGGTAACCGTCGAGCGCGTCATCGAAGGCGGAGCCGGCGACGCCGTTGGTTTTCAAACCGGCGACGAGATCGTGAGCGTGGATGGACAGCCGGTCGAGCGCGTGGACCAGTTCGTGCGAGCCATCGGCCGCCACCTGGCCGGCCAGGCCGTTGCCGTTGCCGTGCGGCATGGCGGCCCGCCGGAGGTGCGCACAGCGGTGCTGAAGCCGCGGCCTTTCGAGACCAGCCCCGGGGCGGAGGTTCTCTACCAGTCCGTCACCGGGCGCGGCCTCGGGCGCCGCACCATCGTGACCCGTCCCCATCGCGAAGGCCGCCTGCCTGCCGTGCTCCTGGTGGGCGGCCTGCGATGCTATTCGCTGGTCGCGTCCGCCGCAAGCGCCAGCGGCTCACTTGAAACGGCTCTATCGAAAGTGACGCGGCGGTCGGCCACCGCTCACGCCCGAAGTCTGTCTCGCCGCATCACTTCCGATAGAGTGCTAACGTTTGTGGGAAACTCGCGCCTCGCCCCCGTGAAACGCCGTTCATTGCCCGGCTGGCCCCGCTACCGCGTTGGCGGATGGATCAGGGGGATCGCCTCCCGGCGGCCGCGGCGGTACGCCCGGAAGCCGGCCAGATCCGTGGTGACCGCGGGGTACCGCGGGTGCAATTCGCTCAGACGAATCAGGCAATGATCCGCCAGATCCGGCTTGCGATCCGCGTAGCGTGCCGCCAACTCCGCCAATCGCGAAATATGCTCGCTCAACACCAATGCGGACTGCACCAGGCCGTCGTGCAACAGTGCCAGAACCAGAGCGCTGCTACCGAGGTGAAACGCGGTTTCGGCCAGCACCGCCTCGCACGTCAATAGCGGCTCGGTGACCCCTTCGGCAATCCCGACCGCCCACCGATGATGGTAGTCTTTCCGGTTCCCGAACACGACCAGAAAACCGGTGTCCGCGATCGCCTTCATTTACGGGCGAAGCCTTTGCGCATCGAGAGGCCGCTTGGTCCGGCAATCGTACCGGCCCAGCGAAGGAACGGACGTTGGGCGGAGTTTCGGGCTTTCTCGAGTTGCTCTCGAACGATGCGAAGGTGGCGGATGACGGCTGCGGGTTTAGCCCGACGGTGCCCGCCGGCCAATTAACAGGCGCGCACGGCCACGGGCTGAAGAGCGTGACAGTCCCGCGCCCGGAGTTTGGGCGGATGGCTGGAAATACAGACGATCGAGAATCAAGGCGTAAGCGTGGTTTTAGGAATACCGCTGGCCCTCCGCCTCCGTGGAAAGCCGTACCCGCGCAAACATGCGGAATGATCGCGCGGGCGAACCAGTCTACAATGGGCTTACGACTAGCGAAACCTCAGGTCCGGCAACGCTGCCGCCCGCCCCGGCCGTCATCCGCGTAGCGATCATCGAGGATCAGACTGAACTTCGCCAGGGGCTAGGTATTTTGATTGATAACACAGACTCGTGCCAGCAAACCTACACTCCAGCGCCACCTCCCCCATCGGATGATGGTCCGAACCAAACCGTCGAAACGAACCAGGATAAGGACGCGTATCAGAAGGGTTATGAGGATGGACTAAGTGGAGCGGGATTCGACCCGCACCTTTCGTGGCGGAATCCCCCAACAGCATCACCGATTTTCCGCCCAGGATCTCAGCGACAGTACGCGCTTCACGTTGGCGGCCGGTAAGGGACGTGGGGGTTGGTCAAGGTTGAAGACCTCCCGGTTGATGTTGCTGAAAGGCTGGTGATCTTGCACGTGAACATCCGCCCCGGCCAACGCGTCACTTCCTGTTGCCAACGCGAGCAGAGGCATTGGCGCATTGGTCCCACCCTTCTCAGACAGAAGCGTAAACACAGTTCCAGATGGAGCATACGTGACGACATGAGACGCCAGCAGCGGCCGGTCTGTCCGTGGTCCGATGACCTCGAATGGCAGCGAATACAGGGGACCATCCGGGATGACAATCAATCTGGCCTTCGTAGACACGACGCTTTCCATCGGCGCCACGGCAGTTGAATAAAGCGCTGCTCCAGGCTCTCCCGAGGGGCGATCCATTCGAAGGGCCGCGAGACCTGATCCACCTGCTTCCCGATTTGAGCACGGCTCGCCAGCTTGAACACTCGTGCATTGTCCCGGCTGATGACCAAGCAGTACGATGCCGGATCTGTGAGGACATATTCGAGAATTGCCTCGTCCGCGGCCAATGCCTTTTGCAGACGCGTAATCGGAATCGGTTGCGGCTGCTGGCGGAGCCGTGGAGGATCTGCTTGCGCTTCGATCTGACCGGCTTGCTGCTCGAAATTCAGCAGATCTGTTATGAGCCTCTTTCTCTCGACGGCTCCGGCTTTGAGAATGCGTAGCTCAAGTCTTGAAATCTCCTTTTCCGCTCTTGTCAATGAGGCAGGCTCGGGTCCGTGATTCACAGGGGGACCGTACGGGAAGGCCGGACCGAGAGTGGTCCGGACCGTTCAGTGGCGAGAGGTTGCGTGCGTGTTGAAAGAAACACCGCCCCAGTTCGCCGATTCCAACTGGCGCCCGAAGCCCGACTCAATGCCGGAAGGCGGAGCGGCCCGCGAAACGTGAATGTCCCTTCAGCCGCTCCTCAATCCGCAGGAACTGGTTGAATTTCGCTACCCGCTCGCTGCGGCAGCCCGAACCGGTCTTGATGTGACCCGCGCCGGTGGCAACCGTCAGATCCGCAATGAAGGTGTCCTCGGTTTCGCCCGATCGGTGGGAGACGAAGCACCGGTAGGCATGGCGCGCCGCCAGCTCCATCGTGTCCAGCGTTTCCGTCACCGTGCCGATCTGATTCAACTTGATGAGGATCGCATTGCCGATCCCTTGGTCGATCCCTTGCTGCAGGATCTGCGGATTCGTGCAGAAGATATCGTCTCCCACCAGCTCGATCCGTTCCCCGAGAGCCAGCGTCAAATTCCGCCAGCCGTCCCAGTCGTTCTCGCCCATTCCATCCTCGAGGAGTACGATCGGATACTGCCTGGTCCATGACTCCCAGATTTTGATCAGCTCGTCCGAGGTAATGGCCTTCTTGGTGGACTTGAAGAGCACGTACTTCCCGTCGTCCCACATTTCGCTGGCGGCCGGGTCGAGACAAATCGAGATATCCGTGGACGGCCTGTAGCCGGCTTTGGCGATCGCCTCGAGAATCAGCTCGACGGCTTCCTCGTTGGATTTCAAGTCGGGCGCGAAGCCTCCCTCATCGCCCACCGCTGTGCTGTATCCTTTGGCATGCAGCACCTTCTTGAGCGTGTGGAAGGTCTCCATGCCCATGCGGATGGCCTCGGCAAACGATGGCGCGTTGTGTGGCGCGATCATAAACTCCTGAAAATCGACCGTGTTGTCGGCGTGCTTGCCTCCGTTGAGTACGTTCATGCAGGGCACCGGCAGGGTGCAGGCGTTGGCGCCGCCAAGGTACCGGTACAAGGGCAGCGAGTGAGCGCTCGCCGCGGCGCGGGCGGCGGCCATAGACACCGCCAGAATCGCGTTGGCTCCCAGCTTTCCCTTGTTGGCGGTCCCATCCGCTTCGATCATGGCTCGATCGACGGCCCGCTGGTTGGTGGCATCCTGGCCCACCACCGCGGCGGCCAGTTCCTTTCCAATATGGCCTACAGCCTGCCTGACTCCCTTCCCGCCATACCGCTGCTTGTCGCCATCGCGCAGTTCGGCGGCTTCCTTCTCTCCGGTGGATGCTCCCGAAGGAACGGCGGCAACACCGATAGCACCACCATCGAGCCAAACCTCGGCCTCAACTGTGGGATTGCCGCGCGAATCGAGGATCTCACGGCCTACAACGCTTGCGATTTTCGTCATTTATGACTCCTTTGTGCCTTGCAAATGAGAGGCAAAACGGCGCCGAAAATGAAAAAGCTCCTACCAGACGGTAGGAGCTATCAGATTCGGATACCCGAAACGGTTCAAGGCGACGCCCCATCGCCTGTGCGCCTGCGAAGCTCGACTATAACTCATGGCGCCCGCGTGGGCAACGCAGGGGAAGCCCCTAAATCAATCGGACGAATCCGCCGGCGCGGAGGGGACGCTCCCGTTCCTGAGAACGAACGCCAGATCCTCGAAGACCGCGGCCGATAGGGAAGGCGGCGTCCGCCCAGTCGAACGGGCAAAACCGTCAACCGAAATATCACTGGCAATTTGCAGAACTTGACAAACACAACTCGGGGAAAACAGATCGAATCACCACTTGCCCCGCGCTTTGTTATCCTGGCTCGTGATGCGAGGACCAGGGACTACCAGATGCTAGTCGAGCAACAGATTGCGGAACGGCGGGAACGGGCACGCGACGCCATCGCCAAGGTTCTGGAACGGCCAAGAAGGGAGCCGTACGGCGACTACCGCGTGAAGTCCGCCAGCGGAAAGATCTACCGGGTAGCCATGCGCGGGCCTGGGTTGTTCGAGAACTACTGCTCGTGCCCGGACTTCGCCGTCAACACCTTGGGCACCTGCAAGCACATTGAAGCGCTCCTTATGGGCCTCCGGAAACGGCACGGCCGCACGCTCGAAAGCAAGGCGTATGCGCGCTCGCGCGCCTCCATCTCTTTGCAGTACGGCGATAGGATCGATGTCCGGTTGCGCCTGCCGGCCGTCCCGTCGCCCGCTATCCGCAAGCTGGCCGAGCAGTACTTCGATCCAGCCGGATTGCTGCGGCCGGAGCACTTCCGAAGTTTTCACCGCGTGATCGAGGACTTCCGCAAGGCCGACCTGGAAGCAGTCATTTACAGCGATGTGCTCGAGTACCTCGAGCGGGAAAATGAACTCGCGGAGGGACTCGACCTGGAACGCCAGTTTCTCGCCAAGCTGCGCCGAGGACAAGATCCGCTGCATGGAGTGCTGAAGACCAAACTGCTGCCCTACCAGGAGCGGGGCGCTATTTTCGCGGCGTGCCGGGGCCGCGTAGTTCTGGCGGATGACATGGGTTTAGGGAAGACCGTGCAGGCCCTGGCCGCCGCCGAGTTGCTGCGGCGCCGACGAGGCATTGCCAGAGTGCTGGTGGTTGCCCCGGCGTCGGTGAAATACCAGTGGAAAACGGAGATCGAAAAATTCACCGATCTTCCCGCGCAGGTAATCGAAGGATTGCTGCCGCGGAGGCGGGAACTGTATGCCTCGCCCAAGTTCTTCAACCTTTCCAGCTATGAACTGGTCTTGAAAGACGTGCGCTACATGCACGAACTGGCGCCCGATCTCATCATCCTCGATGAAGCGCAGCGCATCCGCAACTGGACCACTGCCACGGCGCGAACCATCAAGCAACTGAAAAGCCGCTATGCCTTTGTGCTCACGGGAACCCCGCTGGAAAACAAGCTGGAGGAGCTGTTCTCGGTGGTGGAGTTCATCGACGGCCGCCGTCTCGGTCCCGCGTTCCGCTTCCTCCACGAGCACCGCATGGAGGACGAAAACGGACGCCTGACCGGTTACCGCGGCCTCGACCGGATTCACGATCAACTGGCTCCGATCCTTCTGAGGCGCACCCGGCAGGAGGTCCTCCGGGATCTGCCGAAGCGCACCGACCAGATTCTCCACGTTTCTCTGACCCCGCAGCAGGCGGAGCCATACTGGGAACAGAACGACATCCTGGCCTCTCTGATGCGCAAATGGGAACGGCAGAAATGGCTTTCGGAAATCGACCTGCGGCGGATCCTGTGTTGCCTGGAGAACATGCGTATGCTCTGCAACTCCACGTTTCTTTTCGACAAGCATACGAATCATTCGCCGAAGCTGGCGGAGTTTCGCGAGATCATCCGCGAGCTGACCATCGAAGAGAACCGCAAGGTAGTGGTTTTCAGCGAGTATGAGCGGATGACTCATCTGGCCGGCAAGGAACTGGAAAAGCTGGGAATCGGATTCGTCTCTCTGCACGGCGGCGTGCCTTCGAAGAATCGCGGAGCGCTCATGCAGAGATTCCGGAGCGATGCGGCGTGCCGCGTGTTCCTTTCGACGGACGCGGGAGGCGTTGGCCTGAACCTCCAGTCGGCCTCGGCGGTGATCAATTTCGAACCTCCCTGGAACCCCGCCCGCCTCGAGCAGCGGATCGGCCGAGTCCACCGTCTTGGCCAAGCGCATCCGGTTCACGTAGTGCACCTGCTGACCAAGGACAGCATTGAAGAGCGGGTGTGGGAAACGCTGCAGCGGAAGAAGTCCCTGTTCGCGGGGGTCTTCGATTCACCAACCGCCGAGGTGAGCTTCGCGGCGCTCGGACGAAAAAGCGTTCTCCAGGCAGTCAAAGAGATTTTCGCGGATCAGCCGGGGCGGCCAAAACCCCTGATTGACCAAGCCCCATCGAAGGCTGTTCCCATACAATCGGTGCCGGCGCATGTACCCACAGCGACGCCGCAGCCGTTTCCGGAGGCACAGCCGACGGGCGCAACGGCTGCATCTCCACCGATCGGATTCGAGCAAGCCGCGGCTGGGCTGATCGAAACCGGCGTCCGATTCCTCGAAGCGCTAGGTGCCGTGGCACGGAGCGCGCCAACCGGCGAAGGACTTTCGAATCTGCTGTCGCGCGACCCACGCACGAACACTCCGGTTCTCTCCATTCCGCTGCCCCAATCGGTGGATCAGGGCCGCCTGATGCAGGCTGTCTCGGCCCTTGTGAGCGCGTTTGGCCGGCCTGGGTAGTGCGTCAGAACGGAATCTTCGCGGCGGGTTCACCCATTCGTCGGGTCGAATCGTCCGATTCAATAGAACCGCGGCGGTATCGGGGACTCGGTCTTGACTTTCCTGAGCAGGGTGGCTTTGGCGGTCGTCGTCCTTTTCGCACACTCGGTGTCGCTCATGCTGCTGGCCTGAGGGAATCACCTTGGAGCGGAAGCCTCCCTGGATGATGGTGGGGACCACCGACGTCCGCAGAATCGAGTAATGGGTCAGCTCATGTTCGGCGAAGTAGGCCTCGATGGCGGGCCACCGCGCGGGGTCCGAGAGGTGATTGTAGCGGTCGGCCTCCTCGGGCGTGCTGATGGTCGCCAGCCGTTCGAAGTAAGCTCGCATGGGGGGACGCGAATAGTATCCTGAAGATCGGGCGCTTGATGATAATACATTAGCGAGAGCGTCCACTGCCAGAGGTCCCCGCCTGCAACGCCTGCAACCACCTTCGAACGCCGCCGGGAGTAAGATGGCAGTCATGCCACCAAGATCCCGTAATCCGCTGCTGGCCCTCGCCGCGATGCTATCGGCCGGCTCCGTGAATGCCCAGCCCCATCCGCCCGCCAACCCGGCGCCCATCGCCGGTATTCCCGTCAACTACGACGAGGCCAAGGTGGGCAACTACACGCTGCCCGACCCGCTGACGCTGGCGGACGGCAAACGGGTGCGCGATGCCAAGACCTGGAACGAAAAGCGGCGGCCGGAGATCGTGCGGCTGTTCGAGGAAAACGAATACGGGCGCAGCCCCGGCCGCCCCAAGGACATGACCTTCGACGTGTTCGATAAAGGCACCCCCGCGCTGGACGGAAAGGCCATGCGGCGGCAGGTGACCGTCTACTTCTCCGCCGATAAGAGCGGCCCCAAGATGGACCTGCTACTCTATCTGCCGGCGGATGCGCGTAAGCCCGTTCCCCTGCTGCTGAACATCGGCTTCTCGGCCAATTCCAGCACGGTGGACGATCCGGGCGTGAAGCCGGGCGAGGTGTGGGGAAGGGACAAAAAGAGAGGCCCCGCGCCCAAAGGCGGCATCGGGCACTTGAACGTGGCGCCGTTTCTGGCGGCGGGCTTCGGCGTGGCCACCGTGTATTACGGCGACATCGACCCGGATTTCCTGGGCGGCATTCCTTATGCGGTGCGGTCGCTGTATTCGAAACCCGGCCAGACCGGGCCGGAGCCGGACGAGTGGGGGTCGATTGCCGCATGGGGCTGGGGATTGAGCCGCGCGATGGACTATCTGGAAACCGATCAGGGCGTGGATGCGCGGCGCGTCGCGATTTTCGGCGTCTCGCGCCTGGGCAAGACGGTGATGTGGGCGGGGGCGCACGACACACGGTTCGCCATGGTGATCGCCAGTTGTTCGGGCGAGGGCGGCGCGGCGCTCAGCCGGCGCAATTACGGCGAAACCATCGCGCACCTGGTGGCGCCTTCGAGGTATCCGTACCAGTTCTGCGCCAATTACCAGAAGTACGCCGAGCAGGTGGACCAGCTTCCGGTGGATGCCCACATGCTGGTGGCGCTGATGGCTCCGCGCCCCGTGTTTCTGCAGACGGGCGATCAGGATTACTGGTCGGACCCGAAGGGCGAGTTCCTGGCGGCGGTGGCCGCCGAGCCGGTGTTCAGACTGCTGGGCAAGCAGGGATTAGGGACGGATCAGATGCCGCCCGCGGGCCAGCCGATCATGCACGACATCGGCTACCTCATGCACTCCGGCGGGCATGGAGCGCTGCCGGCGGACTACGCAGAGTTCCTCAAGTTCATGCAGATGCACTTGGGGCGGCAATAGCGGCCGTATCCAAACCGCTACCGGAGACGCTGTGAAGGGGAAGAAAGCGCCCGCAAGCGGGCGTTGGCGGGCTGAAGCCTGCCCCACCAACGCGGCTTAACCGACGTTGGTGTTCGGTTGCGATGACGTCGAGGCACTTTTGCCTGCCGCGTCGGCACTCATGCCGACGCCTGCCTTCGTCACTGCGTCACAATCACGAACCGGTGTCGAGACCGGTTCCGGCACGACTCTCGACACAGCAGGCATGAGTGCCTGCGCCACGCCGGACAGAGCCGCGAGAAATGCGGGTTAATTAAATCGCCCGGCCTGTCTTGCTTTCGCCGCCGACCGCGATCGGGCCGTTGTGCGTCGAAATGTGAATCGTGCCGTCGGATCCGTTCATCTGGATGACGCGCGGGTTGCCTGCCCTGTCGTCCGAGGCGTTGGCGCAGGCGGCCGCCTTGCAGCTCACCGGAGAGTTACCGGAAGTTTCCACGCGCACGCCGGAGCGGAAGTTGTCGGGAATCTTCAGGCTCACCGGACCGTTGTTGGTGTGGGCTTCCAGTTGATTGCCGTACCACAGGTCGCCCGACAACTTCAAGGCGATCGGTCCGTTTTGCGCCTGCAGATGGATGTCGCCGCCACCGCCTTCAAAGGCGATCGGTCCGTTGATGGTGTTGGCCTCCACGCGCCCGCCGCAATCACGCACCGCAATGGGGCCGTTGGTGGCGTGCACCTTCACCAGGCCGTCGATCCCGCGCACGGCGATGGCGCCATTGTGGGTCTCCAGGTCGACCGGGGCATCTTTTGGCGCGTGGACGATGAAGTAGGCGATCCATTGGCCGTCATCCGTGGTGGGACCGGAGGTGGAAAGCCGGCCGGCGCTGCGGGAGACGGTCACGCCGCGGAGTAACTGCTCGGCGGCGGCGCGATCCCCGGCCACCGCAAACTTGCACACCTCGACTGCATAATCCGCCTGCGCCGACCCCAGCACGCGGATGTTGCCGCGATCGAGCGCGCTGATTTCCAGGACGGGCGCCTGGCTGCGCGAGAGCGTGAAGCTTTCGGTGGCCTGCGCAATTTCACCGGCGGCCTCCGCTTTCAGATCGGCGCAGTGCTCGGCGTCACTGTTCTGGACGTTGAGGTTGAAGTCATGGTGGTTGCGGGTTTGGCTTTGGGCGGGAACCAGCAGAAGGGTCGCGCCGAGAGCCGTGGCAGCCAGGTAACGGAAAGCGTGGTTCAGCATAGTGGCTGTTTAGACGCGGCGGAAGCCGGAGGGTTAGCCCGACAGCACAAAAGCCGGTCAGGTAGTCAGTGGACCGTTACCGTCACGTGCTCCTGGTCGCGGCTGCCTTCCACGCCGGTGGCCGTGAGCAGGTACGTAGTGGTTTTCCGCGGATAATCCATAGCGCAGCCGTTTGGCTTGGACGCGCCGCGGAAATGGATGGGATCGATCTCGACCGACGCAGCGTTCTCCACGCGATAGCAGAGGCTCACCAGGTCGCCCGGCGCCACGCTGAGAGCGCTCACCGTAACGTCGATGATCTTCACGTGCGGCGGGCCCACCGTGACGGTCAATTCCCCTGTAGCGGGCGGGCCGCCGGCGCCCTCCGCGGTCAGGGTGTAGCGGGTGGTTTGGGTGGGGTTGACTTCCACGCAACGGGCCAGCGCGGCGGAAAGTTCCTGGGGCGGCGGCGCAAGATGCACGGTGCGGGCGTTCTCCGTGCCGTAACAGAGCAACTCGTGCTCGCCCAAGGCCAACTGCGGCGCGGTGGCGTAGAACTGGGTGATGCGCGCGGCGGCGGGCGCTTCTTGGCCGCGCGTCGATTGGCCGGCCGGCCGGGGCGGAGCGCCACAACCGGCCATGAGGGCGCCGGCGGCGAGGGCCAAGGCCAGGACGCTTGCGGGAACGCGCATCCTCAATTTTTGCCGGGGTCGTTCACTTGCGTGCCCAAGCCGGCGTAGGCGACTTTCACCTTGATGACCTTGTCACCGTCGAAAGTGACGAAGGTGATTTTGCCGGGGGCCGCTCCATAGACCCAGTCTTCGGTTTCCAGCCCGTCCTTGGTTTCGCGCGACTTGTACACCGGGCGGCCCAGCGACATGATCACCTGGTCGCGGGTCATGCCCTCGAGTGCGCGCTTCTCGGAGATCGCCATTTTCACCTCGGGCGGCAGCGTCTCGGCGTAGACTTCGGTGACCGTGCGCTTGTCGAAATCCAGAATCGGGGCCAGCATCTTCTTGACTTCGGCCGCCTTGATGGGCTCCAGGGGTTTGTGAAACAGCACGGCGATGGAAGTGCCGCCGGGCGCGTTCGAGTCGCCGTTACCAACGGTGGTGGGTGTCCCGCTCATAGGCCCTTGGATCTGCACTCCCTGGTACCACTTGCGGCCGCCTTTGAATCCGCCGTTGATCTCCAGCAGCAGGCGGTCGCCTTCGATGGTGAGTTTGGTGATCTCGACCAGGTCGCCATTGCGCGCGGCGGGGCCGCTTTCGCGGGCGATGTCGCGCCAGGCCATCTTATCGTAAGTGCCGTCGGAGTTGAACTCCAGCGGCTTTTTGGAGCGTGGCAGCAGCACCTTGGCTTTGCCATACTCGGCCATCAGGCCGCGGGTGAGCTCCACGCGGTCTTCGAAGGTGAGTTTATCGGCCGCCGGCGCCAGGGGAGCCAGCAGAGTCAGGACGGCAATGGGGGCGAAGGCTCGCATACGGCACTCTCCGCGGACGGACCCGTCAATGGCGAGAACTGCCGGCGGACTGGGGCTTTCCAGATGCAAAGGAACAACAGCGCCACCACCACGGAGGTCGGCAGGCTGGCCTCCGGGCCGTAGGCGCCGCCGCTCCAAAGGTTGCCGGCGGTCCAGGACATCTCCGAACCCGTCATATTCATTCTAAGCCCGCTGAGGTTGACGCCAAAGAGGGGCAGCGTAATGTTCCAGCCGAAGTGCAGGCCGATGGGCAGCCAAAGGTCGCGGCTACGGAAATAAGCGTAACCGAAGACCACGCCAAAGGCCGCCGTATTGGCCATCCCGAACCAATTGGCGTTGGGGTTGTTCCCGTGCAGCAGCGCGAAGAGCACGCTGACGGGCAGAATGGTGGCGAAGGGTCCGATCTCGGCCAGCATGATTTGAAAGCCATAGCCGCGAAAGAGGAGTTCCTCGCCCACTGCGCCCGCTGCCAGCATCACGGCGGCGAAGGCCAGCGCGCCGAAGGAGGGCTGCTCGGCGGGCGTGGGAGCCATGTGCGCGAAACCCAACAGCAGTGGCGGCGCCAGCACCAGGCAGGCGGCGCCGGCCCCGGCCGCGACGCCCAGCCCGAGGTTGTGCGAGGAGGCGCGGTTCCACCATAAGCCCAAGTCGGCGAGCGTAAGATGCTCGTAAATGCGCAGGGATACCCAGTTGACCAGGCAGGCCGCCGCCAGCACGGTGGCCACCGCGCCCAGCACCGCGCCCAAGTCCAGCAGCGCCCAGCCAACGAGAAGCAGACTCAAGTAGCCCAGCGTCACGTAGACCACCAGCCGGATGGCGAGGCGCAGAGGATCACGGCGGGGCGTCGGCATAGCTCAGTTGCTAGTGTGGCACGGCTGGGGGGAGATCTTCACGAGCGGGCAAGGGGGGTGCCCCCAGGTGTGCGCCGGACGACCTTGCGGCCACCTGCTATTGGTCGAGACTGATCAAGTGATCCTCGGAGCTGGGCAACTCAGCGACAGGGATGGCATTGCGCCGAAGCACGCCGGCTGCGACATCAGTTGGATAATCGCAGGAACGGAGAATGACGACCTTGGCGCCAGGGATTTGCCTCGCCAGACTTTCGAAATCGCTGTCTGTCGAGACCAGGATGAAGTCGTGAGCGGCGGCGTAGTCCAGAATCTTGCGATCGCCGGCACGAGCAAGCCCGTTTCGAAGCGCACTTTCGGACTCAGGGAATAGGTCGCGCAGTAATAGAACCAGCCTCGGCGATAGGCTTTCATCGAAGAGGAGCTTCATCCTCTGGAGACTTTGCGCCCCGCCGCCAGTTCGGCGGCGTAGGCATAGACGGCAAGAAAGTCATCGGGCTCGAGCTGGGGATAATCGGCCAGGATTTGCTGCTGGGATGCTCCACTTGACAGCCACTCCAGAATCTCCTGAACGGTGATCCGGTGACCGCGAATGCACGGCTTCCCGAACCGCACGTCGGAATCGATCGTGATCCGATCAAGGAGTGAATCATGGGCTGCCGGCATTGGAGTACCCTTCAGCCATGGTATACCGGTGTTGACCCGAGCGATCAAAAGGGGCGAAATGGACCTAAGCGCGCACGACAGGGATCACCGGCGCCTGAATCGGGAGGAACGCCGGCAACTCCGCATGCGCCGTGAATCGGTCTGGAGTACGGCCCGGTTGCGAAGAATGCACTTCGATCCCGAGAGAGCGACGGGGCAGTCTGTCTCAACGCCTGTGCTGGCCTGTGCTAGCCCGTCTACCCCACCTGCTTCTTTTCGGCCGCTTCGAGACGCGCCTCGGCGCGCATCAGGGCGGTTAGAGCTACGGCTGGATCTATGCCCAGGTTGGGGTTGATCAACTCCTCCTGGGCACGCTGGGCGGCGCGTTTGGCGCGCTCGATATCGATCTCTTCGGCGCGCTCGGCCAATTCCGCCAGTACGCGCACGTGGTCCTGAAGGACCTCCACGAACCCGCCGTGCACCGACAGGTACTTGCGCCGGCCGGCCGTCAGGTAGCTCAGGTAACCGATGCCCAGTTGGCTCAGCAGCGGCGCGTGGCCGGGCAGAACGCCGAGATAGCCGTCCTTGCCGGGAAGCTGCACTTCGGTAACTTCCTCGCGCACCAACAGGCGCTCCGGCGTGGCCACTTCCAGCTCTAGTTCGGGTACGTCCGCCATGGCTAGCCTCGCTTCATAGCTTCGTTCCTCTCCAGCACTTCCTCGATGGTGCCCTGCATATAGAAGGCCTGCTCGGGAATGGCGTCGTGCTTGCCTTCGGTGATTTCCCGGAAGCCGCGGATGGTGTCGGCCACCTTGACGTACTTGCCGGGGAAACCGGTGAACTGCTCGGCCACATGGAACGGCTGGGAGAGGAAATTCTGGATCTTTCTCGCCCGCGAGACGGTCAGTTTGTCCTCGTCGGAAAGCTCGTCGATGCCCAGGATGGCGATGATGTCCTGCAAATCCTTGTAGCGCTGCAGCACGCCCTTGACGGCCTGCGCGGTATCGTAGTGCTCTTTCCCGATGACCATGGGATCGAGGATGCGCGAGGTGGAAGCCAGAGGATCGACGGCCGGGTAAATGCCCAGCGAGGCGATGTCGCGCGAGAGGTTGGTGGTGGCATCGAGGTGCGCGAAAGCGGTGGCCGGGGCAGGATCGGTGTAATCGTCGGCCGGCACGTAAATGGCCTGCACCGAGGTGATGGAGCCTTTCTTGGTGGAGGTAATGCGCTCCTGCAGCTCGCCCATTTCGGTGGCCAGATTGGGCTGGTATCCCACCGCGGATGGCATGCGGCCGAGCAGCGCCGAGACTTCCGAACCCGCCTGGGTAAAGCGGAAAATGTTGTCGATGAACAACAGCACGTCCTGGCCTTCTTCGTCGCGGAAGTACTCGGCGACGGTCAGGCCGGTGAGACCCACGCGCAGGCGCGCGCCGGGCGGCTCGGTCATCTGGCCGTAGATCAGCGCGCACTTGGATTTCTTGTAATCGTGCGGGTCGATGACGCCGGATTCCTGGAACTCCAGCCAGAGGTCGTTGCCTTCGCGGGTGCGCTCCCCGACGCCCGCGAATACCGACACGCCGCCGTGCTTCTGGGCGAGGTTGTTGATGAGCTCCTGGATGATGACGGTCTTGCCGACGCCCGCGCCGCCGAACAGGCCGATCTTGCCGCCGCGCAGATAGGGCTCCAGCAGGTCGACGACCTTGATGCCGGTTTCGAACATCTCCAGCCGCGTGGACTGATCTTCGAAGGAAGGCGAGGGGCGATGAATCGGATAGTGCAGCTTGGTGTTCACCGGACCCATCTCGTCCACCGGCTGGCCGATCACGTTGAGCACGCGGCCCAGCGTCTCGGGGCCGACCGGGACTTCCACCGGATGGCCCAGGCTGGTGGCTTTCATGCCGCGCACCAGGCCCTCGGTCGGCTGGAGCGCAATAGTGCGCACGCGGCCCTCGCCGATGTGCTGCTCCACCTCGCAGACGATATCGATCGGCTGCGGTCCCTCGAAGCCCTCACTGGTGATGCGGATGGCGGTATAGATCAGGGGGATCTTCGCCTCGGGAAACTGGCAGTCCACGGCCGGTCCGGCCACCTGGACGACACTGCCGACTACTTCTTTATCATTGGTTGCCATATGATTCTTCGGGGCCAAGCCTCTCTTCCAACCGGCACAAATTCTCGTTCATTAGGGCGAGCACCTCGTCCAGCGATTCGTCCGTGACCTCTTCCAAACCGGTCCCGGCCAACCGGGAATGCCCGGTCTCCCACTCGATAGCCTCGGCGTGCATTCGGATGCTCGCCTTCAGAGCCGCGAAACCTTCGTTCATGCTCTGCCGGAAGCTCGTCATCTGGCCCGCCAGGCTCTCGTTGGAATCCGAGATCAGCGCCTCGATGCGCTCGAACTTGGCGCCCAGTCTATTCCGGATCCGCTCCAGATCGTCGATCGGCCCTTCCGGGTTTTCTAAGCCGACAATTTTCATACGCTTCCATCCTACTCCGCCGCCGCGGCGCCGCTGACCACTTCGATGATCTCCTTGGTGATACTGGCCTGGCGCACGCGGTTCATGTAGAGGGTCAGCTTGTCGATCATTTCTCCGGCGTTGGAAGTGGCGGCGTCCATGGCGGTCATGCGGGCGGCATGTTCGGCGGCGGCCGATTCCAGTTGGGCGCGGTAGAACTCCATCTCCACATATTTCGGCAGCAACGCCGAAAGCATCTCGGCGGCCGGCTGCTCGAAGATGTAATCCACGGGAGCCTCTTCTTTGGGCATCTCCATGGGCAGCACCCGCGCCACCGTCAGCTTCTGCGACGCCACGTTCTTGAATTCGTTGTAGATCATGTAGACGGCGTCGATCTCCTCGTTGCGGTACGCCTCCATGGCCTTGCGCGCAATGGCGGCCAAATCCTCGAACTTCACCTTGGCGGCCAAGCCGAGGTATTCGCCACCGATCAAGGCGCCGCGCTTGCGGAAGAAGTCGCGGCCCTTGCGTCCGATCAACTCCAGAGTCACGGAGGCTTCGGGGTGCTTGGCGATAAAGTGCTGGGCGGTTTTGATGGTGTTGGAATTGAAGGCGCCAGCCAGGCCTTTGTCGCTGGTGATCAAGGCCGCCAGGATGCGTTTTTCGGGACGCTGGGCCAGCAGCGGGTCCGATCCCGCTTGCTCATCCGCGGCCACCGCCGCGGCTACGTTGGCCAGCACTTTGCGCAGCAAAGAGCCGTACGGGCGCGCGGCGATCACGCGATCCTGCGCGCGGCGCAGCTTGGCGGCCGAGACCATTTTCATGGCCTTGGTGATCTGCTGGGTGTTCTTCACCGAGCGGATGCGCCGCCGGATGTCGATCAGGCTAGGCATGGGTTTGGCCCGCGGCGCCGGCGGACTGCAGCTCCGCCACGAACCGCGCCTTGAACTCCTCGATGACCGCGATTACCT
This sequence comes from Bryobacteraceae bacterium, assembly GCA_052144935.1. Lineage (GTDB taxonomy): Bacteria > Acidobacteriota > Terriglobia > Bryobacterales > Bryobacteraceae > JOPF133. The sequence continues at coordinate 50,795 of JBKQPR010000190.1, read as the reverse complement.
TGGCGCGCAAGGTATCGTCGAGCGCCTTCTTGGTGCGAATCTCGTCCCACAGGCCGTGGTGCGCGTTGTCCACGAAGCGGTACAGCTCCTCTTCGAACTTGCGGCAGACCTCTACCGGCAGATCGTCCAGGTAGCCCTTGGTGCCGGCGAAGATGATGACCACCTGCTTTTCCAGGGGCAGCGGCCGATACTGTTCCTGCTTGAGGATTTCCACCAGGTGCTTGCCGCGGTTGAGTTGGTCGAGCGAAGCCTTGTCCAGGTCCGACCCGAACTGCGCGAAGGCCGCCAGCGCGCGGTACTGGGCCAGGTCCAGGCGCAAGCTGCCGGCGATCGACTTCATGGCCTTGGTCTGCGCATTGCCGCCCACGCGGCTGACCGAGATGCCCACGTTGATGGCCGGCCGCACGTTGGAGTTGAACAGGTCGCTTTCCAGAAAGATCTGGCCATCGGTGATCGAGATCACGTTGGTGGGGATGTACGCGGAAACGTCGCCGGCCTGGGTTTCGATGAAGGGCAGGGCGGTGAGCGATCCGGCGCCGTTCGCCTGGTTCAATTTGGCGGCGCGTTCCAGCAGGCGGCTGTGGAGGTAAAAAACGTCGCCCGGGTAGGCCTCGCGGCCGGGCGGGCGGCGCAGCAGCAGCGAGATTTCGCGATAGGCCGCGGCGTGCTTGGAAAGATCGTCGTAGATGCACAGCGCGTGTTTGCCGCGGTCGCGGAAGTATTCGCCCATGGCGCAGCCGGCGAACGGCGCGATATATTGCATGGGGGCCGGATCGGAAGCCGAGGCGCAGACCACGATGCTGTACTCCATGGCGCCGTAATCTTCCAGCGTCTTGACCACCTGCGCCACGGTGGAGCGCTTCTGGCCGACGGCGACATAAATGCAGATTATGTCGCCGCCCTTCTGGTTGATGATGGTGTCGAGCGCGATGGCGGTCTTGCCGGTCTGCCGGTCGCCAATGATCAACTCGCGCTGGCCGCGGCCGATCGGAATCATGGCGTCGATGGCCTTGATGCCGGTCTGCACGGGCTCTTTCACGGGCTGCCGCGCCACCACCCCGGGCGCCTGGCGTTCCACCGGGTTGAACTCGGTGGTCTGCACGGGGCCCTTGCCGTCGATGGGTTGGCCGAGCGCGTCGACCACCCGGCCAATCAACGCGTCGCCCACCGGCACCGACATGATGCGGCCGGTGCGCTTCACCTCATCGCCTTCCTTGATCTCGGTGAAATCGCCCAGCAGCACCGCGCCCACCTGGTCTTCTTCCAGGTTCATGGCAATGCCCGCAACGCCGTGCGGGAACTCGATCAGCTCGCCGGCCATCACTTTCTCCAGGCCATGGATGCGCGCGATGCCGTCGCCGACCGAGATCACCGAACCGGTTTCGGTGACGTCGAGGGCCCGCTCGTAGTTTTCGATCTCCTGGCGGAGAATACTGGTAATTTCGTCCGCTCGAATATGAGCCATAAATCCTCGTTGCCTAAGTTTCCGCGCCGAGCCGCCGTTCCAGGGATTCGAGGCGCCCGCGCACCGAACCGTCGTAAATGGTGGAGCCGATTCGCGCCACCACACCGCCGACGAGCGACTGGTCGATGGCGAAATGTGGCCGGAGGCGCTTGCCCGTGAGGCGCTCAAGCTCCGCCCGCACAGCCGTGCGCTGCGGCTCGGTCAATTCCATGGGCGCGGCGATGTCGGCGCGCGCGAAGCCCAGCCGCTCGTCCAGGACCAATTCCAGCGTGCGGACGATTTCGGCGAGCGAACCCGCGCGGCGGTGATCCACCAGCACGAACAGAAAATTGCGGGAGATGCCCGAGATCCCCAAGATGCCGGCGATGCGCCCCACCACCGCTTTCTTGCGGCCGACCGGCACGGCGGGCGTGGCGAGCGCCTCGCGCAGCGCCTGCGATTCGGCCATAGTGGCCTCGAAAGCGCGCAATTCCTCGAGCGCCTGCGCCGGCGGGAGTGGGGAGGCCGGCGAGGTGACCACGTCGGCCAGGGCGTTGGCGTATCGGGCGGCTACGGCGGAAAGTGTCATCTTAATTAGCGCCGGCCGGCGAAGAGGGCGATTGGAGGTCGCGCACGAAGCCGCCCACCAGCCGGTCCTGGATTTCGGCGGTCATGCGCACGCGGATCTTCTGTTCCCCCAACTCCACCGCCAGGCCGGCCGCATAGCGCTTCAACTCCAGGCGGGCCGCCTTGCCGGCGGATTCGATCTCGCGCTGGGCGTGGGCTTGAATCTTGGCCCGCTCGGCCTCGCGATGCCGGCGCAGCCGCTCGGTTTCGGCCTGGCGCTCCTCGACGGACTCGGCCTTCAGGCGGGCGATATCGGCAGCCAGATTGGCCAGCCTGCGATCCACCGCGGCGGCCCGCTCTTCGGCGTCTTTGCGAACGTCGCCGGCCTCCATCATCTCTTTTCGAATCTGCTTGGAGCGCGCGGCGAAAAACGGCCCGCCATATTTGGCAGCCAGGTAGCCGATGGCGCCCGCCAGCACCAGAAAATTGGCCCACTTCCAACGGATGAGCCTGGCTTCTTCCTCTTCCATCCTGGCCTCGGTCCTGGCGACCCTGGACCCCCTAGGCTCGGCTTCCGGGGCAGCCTTGGGATCCTGCGCGAAACTCGCGGGGGCCGCGGCGGTCAATCCGATGGTTAGAATCCACGGCGCCAAGCGCTTCATGCGGCTCTCCGGCGCAAGATGGATTCGGCGATCTGGCCGGCCAGCGCGTCGCTGGTGGCGGCCAGAGAAGTCTTGGCCGCTTCCAACTCGCGAGCCAGTTCCTCTCTGGCCTCGCGGACGTGCTGTTCGGCGGCGGTCCGCTCGGCCAACAGGGCGGCGTTCTCCTCTTCTTGCAGGCGCTTGTGATGCTGCTCGAATTCCCGATAGATCTTGGCCCGTTCGGCGCGCATGGCGGCTTCGTACTCGGCGGTCTTTCGCTCGGCGCGCTGGAGGCTCTCGACGGCCAGTGCGCGCGCGCCCTCGGTAGCGGCATGGCGCTCGCCGAGCACCTTCTCCAACGGCTTGAAAAACATGAATTTCAAGTAGTAATGGAGAAAGATCACGAGGATGAAAGTGGGCAGAGCGCTCAGCAGTATTCCGCCCAGTTGGTGCAGCGTGGCTTCCATGAGATTTCGTTTGAGGAGAGACGACTACCCCGTTCTTAGCAGAACAGGTTAACACCCTGCCAAAAGACCCGTCAACCGCTCCGCGGCGCCCAGCACCACCGGGATGGCGGTAGAGGTCTGACGCGGGTGGGGCGGGGGGCGCGCCACCGGGGATGACAGGGAGGTTTGACGCCCGGTTGCTGCCAAGGTTGCTGTCAAACCGGCCGCTTCGAGGGGCAAATCGATTGGTAAGTCCTTTAGAATCTGGCGCGCCCGGAGAGACTCGAACTCCCGACCTACTGGTTCGAAGCCAGCCGCTCTATCCACCTGAGCTACGGGCGCGCATCCCCTTTGAGAATCAACAGCTTACCGAATTCCCAACGCGAAGGAGAGGTATTGGGAATGGAACTTCGCTTTGACGATTTTATCAAGGAACGCCGCCGCCTCAAAGGCGTATCTGAACAAACGCTACGCAAGTATAGTTCTCCGGAGGTTCTAATGCGCAGGTTCTAAGGAGCCTCCAAACAAGAACCGACCCACCGTCCCAATAAAGCCAGCCGGTCCTTGCATCCCTTTGCTTCGGTTGGAACGCCGCAAAGCGCCGGTCGAACACCTCGTCTGGAGCATCCGGATAAAAACTCCCTCAGGGGCAGAAGCCGCGCCCTCGCCGCAGCCTTTGCCGTCCCCCGCTGCTTCCGCCCACAGCGCGAATCGTATTACACTCGGGAAGTCTAGGAGGTTTGCCACCGTCTCTATGCCCCGCTTATCGATTCGCCGTTTCGCGTTCCTCGTTCCCGGTTTGGCGCTGGCGCCATTGGCGCTGGCCCAGGGGGCGCCTTCTGGGATCGACACCCGCCTCTATTCCGAGATGCACTGGCGCTCCATCGGACCGCCCCGGGCCGGCCGCGCGCGGGCGCTCTCCGGCGTGCCCAGCCAGCCCAACGTCTTTTACGCCGGCTTCGATAACGGCGGCGTCTGGCGATCTACCGACTACGGCTCGACCTGGACCCCGCTCTTCGACAGCCAGCCCACCGGCTCGATTGGCGCCATCGCGGTGGCCCCGTCCGATCCCAACGTCATTTACGTCGGCAGCGGCGCCGGAATCATCCGGCCCGACCTGGCTACGGGCGACGGCGTGTACAAATCCACGGATGCGGGCAAGACCTGGACGCACCTGGGCCTCCGCAATTCGCAGATGATCGCCCAGATCGACGTCGACCCCAGGAATCCCAACCGGCTCTTCGTGGCCGCCCTGGGACATCCCTACGGTCCCAATCCCGAACGCGGCATCTACCGCTCCATCGATGGCGGCGCCAGCTTCCAACAGGTGCTTTTTAAGGACGACTACACCAGCGGCAACGACGTCCGCATCGATCCCAGCGATCCCAACACCGTCTACGCCACCCTGTGGCAGCAGCAACAGGGATTCATGGAAAACGGCGCTTTCGGCGGCACCGATGGCGGCATCTTCAAATCCACCGACGGCGGCACGAGCTGGAGGAAACTGACCACCGGCCTGCCGGCCATCATCGAAGCCAATCTCGCCATTGCCCCCAGCAACCCCAGGGTGATCTACGCCACCATTGCGGTGGGTACGCCGGCCGGCGGCGGGGCCCGCGGCGGAGCTCCTACCCCGGCGGGGGCGCCCTCTGGGCCCGGACGCGGCGGGCGCGGTGGGCGTGGCGGAGGCGGCGCCATCGCCTTCTACAAAACCACCGATGGCGGCTACAATTGGTTCCTGGCCACCGACGATCCGCGCGTGGCGGAGACCGGCTCCCAGCGCCATCCGCCCGACACCCGGCCTCTGGGCCGCATCGGCGGCGGCGACCTGCCCACCATCACGGTCGATCCCAAGAACGAAAACGTGGTTTATAGCTGCTCGACGGTCTTCTGGCGCACCGAGGATGGCGGCCTCACCTGGTCGGCCGTGCGCGGCGCTCCGGGTGGCGACGACTATCAGAAGAGCTGGGTCAATCCCAACAACCCCAACATCATCCTGCTGGTCAGCGACCAGGGCGCGGTGGTTTCGGCCAATCGCGGCGAATCGTGGAGCAACTGGTACACCCAGCCGACGGCTGCCATGTATCACGTCACCGCCGACAACGCCTTCCCCTACCGTCTCTGCAGCGGCCAGCAGGACTCCGGCTCGGCCTGCGTGGATAGCCGCGGCATGGATGGCGAGATCACTTTCCACGATTGGCACCCCGTGGGAATCGAGGAATACGGCGAAGCCGCTCCCGACCCGAAGAATCCCGACCTGGTCTACGGCGGGAAGGTCTCGGTCTATAACCGTCTCACCGGCCAGAAGGCCCAAGTCGGACCGTCCGCTGGAGGACGCGGGGGCCGCGGGGGACGCGGTGGGCGGGGCGGGGCGCCGGGCGCCCCGGAAGAAGCGCCCGCGCGCACCGTTCGCACTCAGCCTCTCATCTGGTCGCCCAAGGACCCCAATGTGCTCTTCTACGCCACCCAGCGCGTGTGGAAGACCGCCAACGCCGGCCACAACTGGACCGCCATCAGCGGCGACCTGACGCGCCAGACCTGGGAGGTCCCCGCCAATGCCGGCAAGTACGCCAGCGGGGTCACGCCCGCGCCGGCAGGCTCCATCACCGCGCTGGCGCCCTCGTCGCTCGATGTCAACGTGCTGTGGGCGGGAACCGGCGACGGACTCCTCCAGGTCACCACCGACGGCGGCGCGAACTGGACCGACGTCACGCCGCCCCAGATCAAGGCCTGGACGCGCATCTTCAACATGGAAGCGGGCCACTTCGACACCAAGACCGCCTACGCCGCCGCCAACACGCTGCGCCTCGACGACATGAACCCGCATTTCTGGCGCACGCACGACGGCGGCAAGACCTGGACCGAGATCGACGAAGGCATCGGAGCGCCCCCTGGACCCGGCGCGGTCGCCAACTCCATCCGCGAAGATCCGCGCAAGAAGGGTCTCCTCTACGCCGCCACCGATACCCAGATTTGGGTCTCCTTCGACGACGGCGACCATTGGAGTTCGCTGCGGCTCAACATGCCGGCCATCTCGGTGCGCGACATCGAGGTCAAGGACGATGCCTCCTGCATGTGCTCCGACCTGGTGGCCGGCACGCACGGCCGCGGCTTCTGGATTCTCGACGACGTGACCCCGCTGCGCCAGGCTGCCGAGGCCGCCGCCGCTACCAACGGCTGGCTGTTCAAACCCGCCACCGGCATCCGCATCCGCTTCGGCACCAACGATCCCACGCCGTGGCCGCCGGAATTGCAGGCCGGGGAAAACCCGCCGCCCGGCGCCATCGTCGATTACTACCTGCCCTCCGCCGCGAGCGAGGTGAAACTGGAGATCGTCAACGCTCAGGGCAAGACCATTCGCACCTATTCCAGCAACGATCCGGTGCGCAGCCCGGATCCCGCCACCGATCCGGTGGCCTACAACAAACTCTGCCAGCAGACCCCCACGGCGCCCGATTGCAATCTTCCGCTGTATTGGCCGGCGCCCCCGCAGGTATTGAAGGCCACCGCCGGCATGCACCGCTTCAGTTGGGACATGCACTACGATCCGCTTCCCGGCGGTGGAGGCGGCGGTGGACGTGGCGGAGGAGGAGGCGGTGGCGCGGTCCCGCATCGCACCTACCCCGGCGTCAACTCGCCCTGGGTCGCGCCCGGCTCGTATACCGTGCGTTTGACGGCCAACGGCCAGAGCCAGACCCAGCCCATTACCGTGAAGATGGATCCGCGCGTGAAGATCACGCCCGAAGTGCAGCAGATCTTCACCCTGACCACGCAGATGGAAGACCGCGCCCGGACCGCGTCCGGCGCATACAAAGACGCGCGCGACCTGGTGGCCAAGCTCAAGGAGCGCCCGCAATCCGCCGCCAATGACGCTCTGGTCAAGCAGATGGAAGAGATCGCGCCTGTGGTGGCCGCGGAGGCCGAGGGTGGTGGTGGAGGCCGTGGAGGACGTGGCGGGCGTGGCGGTGGTGGAGGTGGCGGAGGCTTCGGCGCTCCCGCGGAGCCACCCGCTCCGCCGACCCTCGCCAACATTGGCACTCAAATGGTTGCCGCGGTGCAGGGCATGCAGGGGTCCGAGATGCCGCCCACGGCGGCGCAACTGGACGCTTGCCAGCAGGCGGAAACCGCCTACACCACAGTGCTGGCCAAGTGGGCCGCTTTGAAAGCCAAGGCCGGCGGACCGGCCGCCCCACCCGGCAAGGGAGCCGCGAAGCAGTAGAGCCGGAGGACGGGCGTCGCCTCTGGTCTTCGACCGCGAGGTTCGGTGCTATTGGGAGGCCGCTCGCTGTCCCGGGGGATGGAATCGCCGCGAAGCCCGATGCCCAAAAGGGCGCCCCGCGCTCGGTCTGGGCCTGATAGCGGAGGAAGAGCTTCCATGTGTCGGATTGGCTGACCATCTGGCGGAAGCTGTCGGCGAGAGGGCGAAGTTGCGACTCTGGGCGCGGAGGACGTCCTGAAAATCTTCAACCAAGTAACTTTCGCCGCTCCGAACGTCACTCCCACCAGTTCGTCGTTCGGGTTAGTGACGACGCAGATGACTGTGCCGAGACGCACACAGGCTATGCTCCGGCTGATATTCTGAAGCCATTTGGCGGACGACCGGTGTTGGACAACCGGACATTTACCAGGATGAACCCTCCGATTGCCGGATTGCGATCGTCCTGCATTGTTTGGGCGCAGCCGGCGAGCGCGTTCACCAAGCCGGCAAGGGCGCGTGTCTTAGGAGCCGCACACTTCTCCAGACGGCTTGGCGCGCGAGTTTAAAACGGGAGCCCGGTTTCCCGTGGTGCAATTGGTAATGAACTTTCTGTTCTCAATGAGGCAACCAATGAGACCTACCGGATCGCTATGCGTCGTGGGGCTGTGTGCCCTCGGCGCCGTCTGCAGCGCCCAGGATACTCCCCGGCCCAAGATTCTGGGGGTAGCCCATATCGCCGTCTTCGCGGCCGACTACGAGAAGTCGCGCGCCTTCTATCACGATTTTCTCGGCTTCGAAGAGCCGTACTCGCTCTCCAAGCCCGATGGCACGCCTTCCATGACGTTCTTCAAGATCAACGAGCGGCAGTACATCGAGCTATTCCCGGAAACCGCACCCAAGACCGACCGGCTGAGCCACATTTCCATCCAGACCGATAATGCCGAAGCCATGCGGAAATATCTGGCTTCGCGCGGTGTGACTGTCCCCAGGGCGGTTGGCAAAGGCCGTATCGGCAACTCGAATTTCAACATCAAGGACCCGGATGGCCACACTGTCGAAGTCGTTCAGTACGAGCCGGACGGCTGGACAGTGCGCGAACAGGGCAAGCACATGACGGACGCGCGCATCTCCACGCGCATGACGCATGTCGGCATTATCGTGACGGCTCTAGATCCCGCCATGAAGTTCTATACCGACATCCTCGGATTCAGCGAGATCTGGCGCGGCAGTTCGTCCGGAACCCAATTGTCGTGGGTCAATCTCAAGGTTCCCGACGGCGATGACTACATCGAGTTCATGCTCGCCAGTGAGGCTCCTCCGCCGGACCGGCGCGGCACCCTCCACCATCTTTGTCTCGAGGTGCCCAATATGCCTGCGGCCCTCGCCGCTCTCGAGGCCAAGCCTTACCGCAAGCAATACACGCGCACCATCGACTCCAAGGTCGGCGTGAACCGCAAACGTCAGGCCAACCTGTACGACCCCGACGGCACGCGCACGGAGATCATGGAACCGGCCACGATCGACGGTAAACCGACCCCGTCTTCCACCGCTCCGCCTCCGCGTTAGGAGGGGCGGACGCGATGGTCCGCGCCGGAGCCGATGCGGAGAAGCCAGCGCGGCCGGCCGCGACCAGCGCTAGTGACGGCCCCCGTTAGGAAGCCCTGCGATGGCGTGCGCGGAACACGCCGCTGGCTCGGCCCGCGTTACGAAGTCCGTAAAGCCACTCCAGGGCTGGCTGGTAGGTTGGTATCCCCTGCTCACGCGCTGACAGCGAGCCTCTTCCTTGGGCCGATTACTCCGCCTTTGCCGCCTCGACCGCTAGTTGCAGTTCGCGGTTGGCACTCCGCAAAAGATCCTCGGCCTTCTTGCCGTGCCCGGCCATGTCGTAATGATTGGCAGCACGGGCATGTTCCATCTCATGGATCGCCTCGTCGATGTGTTTGTGGACTGCATCCAGATCGTGCCAGTCACGGACGTAGGCGAAGGCAGCGCCGGCAACGAAGGACAGACAGAAAGCGAAGATTACAAAAGGTTTTTTCACGGTGTTCGTCTGGGTCCAAATTCTATCCCATTTTGTCCCTTGTGTCCAGACTGTCAACGTCGATTGTCAACGTCGATACCACAGCCAGTACGGGCCACAACCACTGCCGTTCGATGGGGGCCGATTGTGGCGCGTCAGCTTGCAATATCGCCAACGGCTCCAGCAGAGGCATCGCGTCCCCGATATCACGGAGACGTTTCTTGGGATCTTTCTCCAGGCAGCGCCGCAACAGCGTTTCCCTTCACGTCGCGCAATGTCAGGACGGTACAGAATGGCTAATTTGTAGGGACCCTCTCGAAGGCGGCTCTTACGACGGTCCTTGTGCTCGGAGGCATGCCGGCAACCAGTCGCACTTCTGGTTCACCGATTTCTTCTGGGACGACGCCGCGTTCGACTGCAACATCGTCGCCGGCTGGAACTGGTCTGGCGATCAGATGGTGATCTACGAGGACTCTGACCACTTTGGCTGGTATCTCGACTACAACCCGCGCTTGGGCCCGTACGCCCACGTCGAGTATCTGAGCGCTTGATTTCCGGGGAACCTTGGCGCGAAAGCAAATCCCGCACTTCTACGTGCAGCTTCTGCACTCGTCCGTGTATATTTCCGCCTTGTCACGCCGTCAGCGCCAATTGGGCGCACTTGGTCGGTCTCGTGCATGAGTAGTAGGCCAGCGCTCGACTGCGCGCCACGAACCATATGCTCGATAGCCCAAGGACGTCGACGGGCCCGTCTCCGGAACCTCAACTGCTAATCGCAGACCCACCGGCGCCCGCTCCTGGCGATAGCCCAAGGACCGCGCCAGACCCCTCTCCGGCGCCTCAACTCCTGGTAGCCGCTCCATCGGCGCCCGCGCCTCTCCTTCCAGGCCCGGCGGCGGTTGCTCAAACCGGGAAGCCCAAGCGTTCCCGCCGTTGGCTGGGGCTGTCGCTATGCATTCTTCTCGTGCTGGGTCTAATCGCGTATTTTGTGTTTTCGAGAATTGCCGCTGCCAACGCCGCCGCCGCTGCCAAGGCCGCCGCGAAAAGTCCGCCGCCCATACCGGTGGTAGCCGCGAAATCCTACAAGGGGGACATCGGCGTCTATTATTCGGGGCTCGGCGCTGTTACGCCCCTCGCTACGGTTACGGTGAGAACCCGGGTCGACGGGCAATTGATGAACGTCCGCTATCGGGAAGGCGACACCGTTCAAAAGGGCGATCTTTTAGTGGAGATTGACGACAGGTCCTATCAGGCGGCATTGACCCAGGCCGAGGGGGTGCCGATCAGGGACCAGGCCGCCCTGGAGAACGCGCGCATCGACCTGGTCCGCTATCAACAGTTGGTTCCGCAGAAAGCCGCCCCGGAGCGACAACTTGCAACTCAACAGGCAACCGTGCACCAGGACGAGGGGGTGGTGAAGCTCGATGAGGGACAAATAGAAAGCGCCAAGGTCAATCTGGCCTACTGCAAGATCGCGGCGCCGGCCACCGGACGCATTGGCTTGCGGCTGGTCGACCCCGGCAATATCGTTTTATCCGCCGACACGGGAGGATTGGTGGTCATCACCCAGATGGATCCCATCAGCGCCATCTTTACGATCTCCGAAGATCAGCTTCAGGTAGTGCTCAAAAAGATGGCCGCCGGGCAGACGCTGGAAGTGGATGCCTACAGCCGCGACGCCAAAACGAAACTTGCGCAAGGGTCTCTGACCACGCTCGATAATCGGATCGATCCGACCACCGGCACGCTCAAGTTGAGGGCGACATTCCAGAACGGGAAAGGCACGCTGTTATCCCAATCAGTTCGTAAACGCCAAGTTACCGGTCCAGGAAAAGCGCGGCGTAACCCTGTCGCCAACCGCCGCGATACAATGCAACTCTCTCAAAACAAACAGCTCCACTCAAAAATGTTAAGACTATGATCGTTTGTGACCAGGAGGCCAAAACGGAAATCCTAGCTTATCCCTTGCGGAGTCCCTCACGAGCGGCGCTATCCGTGCAATCCGGAGCAGAGAACGGAGATTCCGATTGACGGATGACATAAAGACGCAACCAGCCATTGGCCCTGACCATCAACTCGCGGCTTCCGTCCCGCCGCGTCGCCGGCATAAGACTGCGTGGGTGGTCATCTGGATTCTATTGCTGCTGCTCCTTGCACTTGCGTTCGTGCTGATCTTACACCACCACGAGGAGGCCAAGAAAAAGGCGGCGGCCTTGGCGGTAAAACCTGCACCGGGGATCACCGTTACGAGTGCGACGGCTCAAAAGGGCAGCATCGGCGTTTATCTCGACGCAATCGGTACGGTAACTCCGGTCAATACCGCCTCGATTACCAGCGAGGTGACTGGGCTGATCGTAACCGTGCACTATCAGGAGGGTCAACTCGTACAGAAGGGCGATCCGCTGGTGGATATCGACCCCCGTCTCTACCGCGCAATGCTTTTACAGGCGCAAGGGGCCTTGGAGAGAGATGAAAATGTGCTCGCGCAAGCACAGATGGACCTGGAACGTTACCGCGCCGCAGCAGTCCCTGAGCACCGAGCCCGTGCTGATTCTGACGGCACTGCTGGCGGTGTACATCGTCCTCGGTGTTTTGTATGAGAGCCTGGTCCATCCACTGACGATCATCTCCACTCTCCCGTCGGCCAGCGTAGGAGCCATGCTCGCACTGATGCTCTTTAAAGTGGATCTGAACGTCATTTCCATCATTGGCATTGTGCTGCTGATCGGGATCGTAAAAAAGAACGCCATCATGATGATCGATTTCGCTCTTCAGGCAGAGCGCCAGGAGGGAAAGAGCACAGCCGACGCGATTTTTGAAGCGTGCATGCTGCGCTTCCGTCCGATCCTGATGACCACGATGGCGGCGTTATTGGGCGCTCTGCCGTTGGCGCTCGGGACGGGTATGGGGTTTGAGCTCCGCCGGCCCCTTGGCATCACAATTGTGGGAGGGCTGATCTTGAGTCAGTTGCTCACGTTCTATACAACGCTGGTCCTCTATTTGGCATTCGACCGGCTGCGGCTAAGGATGCGGGGGAGGCGGCATGAGATCCCCGGCCACGGGGCCGGTCCGGCCCCCCGCGCTGCAACTTAATTGGAGCCATCATGGGGTGCATAAGATTATGACTTCTTTCTATCTGAGTTATCGGCGGCCTGATTGTCAATCACGCTCCGGGAAGCCCTTCAGTCCGGCTGAAAATCGTCGAACAGCCGGTGTCATGGCCGGTGCTGCGGCAATCTGCATCTCTCTACTGAGCGGATGCAATGTGGGCCCCAGATATGCTCCGCCCGCCGCTCCTGCTCCGCCGGCCTTCAAGGAGGCGTCTCCCGCGGCTTACAGCGCCGCGCCCCCGGGATCCTGGCAGCCCGCGCGGCCGCAGGACGCGGAGCTCAAGGGGAAGTGGTGGGAGATGTTCAACGAACCCGAACTCAACGCCCTCGAGGATCAGTTGAACATCGATAACCAGAACATCGCGCTATACTTCCAGAACTTCATGGCAGCCCGTGCGCAGGTGCGTGAGGCCCGTACGGCCTACTTTCCCACCGCCACGGTGAATCCTGCGTACACCAGGACCAGCGTGGGCGCGGCGGCCACAGGCGCGCAAACGGGAACTGGCGGGACCTCGGGCGCTTCGTCGACGAGCCGGCGCACCACCACCGGCGATTTTACTTTGCCGTTCGACATCTCGTGGGCGCCGGACCTATGGGGCCGCATCCGCAATACGGTAAGCGAATTCCAGTACGCCGCCCAGGTGGGCGCCGCGGACCTCGAAAACGAGCGTCTCACGGAGCAGGCCGCCCTTGCGGAGTATTACTTCGAACTCCGCGGGCAAGACGCCCTCCAGGACTTGTATACCCGCACCATCGAGGCGGATCGGCAGTCGCTCGACCTGACGCGAGCTCTGGTTGATACTGGGATCGACAGCCCGGAGGCCGTCGCTCAGGCGGACGTAACGCTCGAGAACGCGGAAGCGGCGGGAATCGGCATTGCTACAAACCGCGCCTTATACGAACATGCGATGGCAACGCTGATCGGTAAGCCAGCTTCAAGCTTTTCGATGCCGGTGAAATTGCTGACGACGCCGGTTCCCGCGATCCCCGTTGGAGTCCCATCGCAGCTACTCCAACGCCGTCCGGATATCGCCGCGGCGGAACGAACCATGGCGCAGGCAAATGCCATCATCGGAGTTGAGAAGGCCGCCTACTATCCAACGCTGAGCCTCACCGGAAGCGGTGGTCTTCAATCGTCGGCGATCGCGAAGTTGATTTCACTTCCGGCGCTATTCTGGTCTCTCGGCGCTTCGGCCACCGAGACGATCTTCGATGCCGGTCTGCGCAATGCGACGGTAGCGCAGTACACCGCGACTTATAACGCCGGCGTCGCCGCTTATAAGCAGATTGTGCTGACCGCGTTTCAACAGGTGGAGGACTACATTGCGACGCTGCGTGTGACATCGCAGCAGATCGCCAGGCAAGATGCGGCGGTGCAGGCGGCCGAGCGATACGTCGACATCGCCACGGCGAGGTACGAGATCGGTCTCGATCCTTACCTCGATGTGATCGTTGCACAGACTACCCTGCTGAGCGATCAACAAACCCTGGTGACTCTACGCGTGAGCGAGATGGTAGCGGCGGTTCAGTTGATCCAGGCCCTTGGAGGCGGGTGGAACGTCACCCAGCTTCCCACGCCATCGCAGGTTACGTCAAAAGAGCTGCCGCGTCAGGCCGCCAATGCTCAATAGAGCCACTGGACGAAGGATCTTGTTGGGCTATGAAAGCTTGATGGTCCGCCGCGGAGGACCATGCTTTCGAGAGCTGCCATGGCAGCGCGAGGCGTGCAGTATTTTTGGAGTGGGCTACGTTTTGGAGGTGAAAGCGTGAACGACGAAGTGGAGAAGGATGCACCGAAGTTCGACTGGGTAACTGCGCGTTCCTTATGCTCTCTACCGAAGGTATTCAAGGAACTCAGATCGCAAGTCGAAGAGGACGTTAAGACTCGCAACGCCCTGCGCCCCAATAATTCCCCTTATGAGTTTTCCATAGCGGACAGTGGCGACGGCTTTACGGTTCTCCTGGAAGCCAAAGACGTGCACAGGTCGGTAATATTCAGCCTTGCCGAGCACGCGATTGTAGTGCGGGATAGCAAAGGCAAAGAGATGTTTGAGGTGACCCTGACATTTAATGACGAGGGCGAATGCAGGCTGAATGTTAAAGAGAAGGAGTGCGACTTGTGGCAGGTGCAGCGGATGGCTCTTGAGGGGCTATTGTTTCAAGGCTATTAGGCTGGGTTCCACCCGGTACCGTTGAACGGCTGGAGCAGGAGGTTTATTTTTGATATTTTTGATCCCCGTACCAAGCGTACTCGGCGGTGAAGATGATCGGACCGTTGTACGCCAAGGTCTCTTTCCGGCGGTGACGATTTCCTTCAATCTGAAGCCCGGCGTCGCGCTGGGCGATGCCGTGAATGCCTCCACGGCGGCGGCGGCCAAGGTCGGGCTTCCGGCCACCATCCGGACCGAACTCGCCGGCACCGCCCAAGCCTACCAGGCCTCGCTTTCGAGAGAGCCAATCCCGATTGCGGCGGCGCTGGTGGCCGTTTACCTCATCCTGGCGATGCTGTATGAGAGTTACGTCCATCCCATCACCATCATCTCCAGCCTTCCGGCGGCCAGCGTCGGCGCGCTGCTGGCGCTTCTTCTCACCCACACCGACCTCAGCATTATCGCCAGCATTATCGCCATCATCGGCATCATTCTGCCGATCGGCATCGTGAAAAAGAACGCCATCATGACGATCGACTTCGCCTTGGCCGCCGAGCGGAACGAAGGCAAGAACTCCTACGACTCCATCGTCGAGGCATGCATGTTGCGCTTCCGCCCGATCCTGATGACCACCATGGCCGCGCTCCTGGGAGCCTTGCCGCTCGCCCCGGGGAAGCGGCACCGGATCCGAGCTCCGCCGTCCGCTGGGCATTACCATCATCGGAGGGCTGATGAGCCAACTGCTGACGTTATACACGACGCCGGTGGTATACCTGTACTTTGACAGCCTCCAGCACTGGTGGGATAGGGTACGCGCCCGAAAACCCGGATTTGCAGAGGCGATCGGGTCCAGGTAGTGGCAACCACGAACCTATGCTCCGACTCCTCCCGAAGAAAACAGATGAAGCCCATCCTGCTCGACGAGTTAAGCTCAAACCCCCGGCCACGGGCCGCTGTTGTCGTCGCCCATCCGGACGACGAGACGCTCTGGTGCGGCGGCTACATACTGACCCATCCGGAGTTTCTTTGGCGCATCGTGACCTTATGTAGAGCTGGGGATGCGAACCGCGCCCCCAAGTTCCGCCAGGTCTTGCAGCGCTTCGGGGCGGAGGGAGAGATGGCGGATCTCGACGACGGACCGGACCAGGCGCCGCTGCCGGTCGAGCAGCTTGAGGAAACCACCGCCCGGCTATTGGCTGGAAACCGCTACGACCTGGTTTTGACCCACGGGCCGCTGGGCGAGTACACTCGGCACCGCCGGCATGGGGAGTGCTGCCACAGCGTCGTCGAGCTTTGGCGGTCCGGCTGTATCGATACCGGCCGATTGTGGATGTTCGCTTACCAGGACGGGGACCGGGCGTACTTCCCTCGGGTTCGCGACGATGCCGATCGGCGGGACGCGTTGCCGGACAACATCTGGATTGAGAAGCGCCGGCTGATTATGGAGCTTTACGGGTATAGTCCCGGCAGTTGGGAAGCACAGACCACTCCCCGAGAAGAAGGGTTCTGGTGCTTCGACTCGGCGCCGGAAGCGGTCAAACGCGCCGGGCCCTGGGAGCGGCAATCGTGAAAGTGTTGGTGCTGACTGAATACCCGCCATCGGCGGCCGGCCTGGCGACTCAGGGCCAGCTATTGTGCAGGGGCCTGCGCGAGATCGGCGTGGATGTCCACCCGGTGCATTTCGAATCGCCCCAGGAAAAGGAATGGTACTACCGCTGGTTTCAGCCGGACGTGGTGGTCGGCATTGGGTTCTGGGGCCATCTTCCGCACCGGGTCCTGCACCCGCAGCAGTTCGGGATGAAGTGCGTGCCCTGGCTCTTGGCCGATGGTTATGTCGCGGCACACCAGGAGGTGCTGAACGCTCTGCCTTTGATCCTGGTCACCTCCAACTGGGTGAAGGAGACATATATCAGAGATGGCATTCGGGGAGATAATATCGAGGTGCTGCCGGTGGGCTGTGACACGGACTGTTTCAAGCCGCGCAACCGCGATGGCCTGAAGGTCCGATCGATCCGCGAGGCATTGGGAGTGTCCGACGATCAGATCATGATCCTGACCGTCGGCGGCGACGCGGCTTCCAAGGGTGCCCAGGAGGTCATCCAGGCACTGGCGCTGATCGATGCCGAGGCGCCCGGCTGGAGATATGTCTGTAAGGTCTGGCCTCAGCCCCGCACGATCCAACAGAACCGGATCGACCTCCAACTGGCGGCGGATCTAGGCATCGGCGATAAGATCGCATACTCCACCAACGTGGTCTCGCACAACTTCATGCCTTACTTGTTGGCCGCCTGCGATATCTATGCGGCGCCGTCGCGGCTGGAGGGCTTCGGTATGATTCAAGTGGAGGCTAACGCCTGCGGGAAGCCGGTCATCGCGATCCGCGCGATGGCGTTTCTGGACACCATGGTCCATGGTGAGACGGCATTCCTGGCGCAAGTGGCGGAGGAAAGGAAGATCAGTGAGGCGGTGTTCGGGGAGGGCCACGGGATCGACGATAGCCATCGCATCGTGTTTCCAACTCCACGAACGGCGGAGTTCCGGGCCAGCGTCCCCGACATCGCCAAATACCTGCTGACACTCATGCAAGATAGAGGTCTGCGGCGGAGGATGGGCGAAGCGGGCCGAAAACGTGTGGTCGGGCTGTTCGACTATCGCCAGGTAGCCAGGCGTTTCCTGGAGATCTTGTCCAGCCGGTTGGGGATTCAGTAAGGTGATCGCACCTACGGACGAGAAATCGCTTGGCGGCATCGATCGGGCCAAAGAAGCGGCACTCCGCGTCCTGCTTCATAACGCGCGGGGGCCGTTTCAAGGACTACCCCGGACCGCCGGGTGGGGATACCCGGAACCCTACACCCGGGATCTCATGATTTCGGCGCTGGGCTTGCTGGCCACTGGCAACGCGGAACTTGCGGACGCGCTGCGGCGCACGCTGCTGGCGCTGGCGGCGAATCAGACGCCGCGGGGCCTCATCCCATCGCTCGCGCACGATCCCGCCGACCGTGGCGCCAGCGATACGACGCCGCTGTTCCTCTTTGGCCTGGCGCTGTACAGAAAATCGGCCAACCAGCCGGAGTTCCTGCGGGAGGCGGCCGAGCGCGCCCTGAAGTGGATGCAGTACCAGAGCCCCGATGACATGGTGATGGTCTCCCAGTTACCGACCAGCGACTGGCGTGACGAGCAGTGGGTCATGGGCTTTGGTCTCTATGTGAATACCCTGGTCTACTCGTATCTTATGCTGTTTGGCGAGCGCGAGTCCGCCGGTCAACTGCGCCACTTGATGAACCGCCTGGAGGTCCGTGGTGAATCCAAGAACCCCCATGAGCACGAGGGTCTGGTAGTGCCATCCAAGCCTTATTACGCCCTCTATTCCTACAAACTCTTTAACAGCGACCGTTTCGATCTGCTGGGCAACAGCCTGGCGATCCTGACTGGAATTGCTTCACCCGATCGGGCGCGAAACCTGGTGTCATGGGTTGAGGCCGAGTGCGAGGCCCTGCGGGACCGGAAAGAACTGGCCGTCGATCTGCCGCCTTGTTTGTTTCCGTATATCTTGCGCCACGATTCCGACTGGCGGCCCCGATACGAGCAATACAACCGGCCCGGCGAGTATCACAACGGGGGTGTCTGGCCGTTTGTCTGCGGCTTCTATGTGGCGGCATGCGTGGCTGTGGGGCGGATGGATTTGGCGGGGCGGAGACTGTTAGCGCTTACCGAACTGGTGAAACCGTGGCACGAGAACGAGGCGGAGTGGGGTTTTAACGAGTGGATTAAGGCGCAGACCGGCCAACCCAGCGGACGGGATTGGCAGACCTGGTCGGCCGCTATGTACCTCTACGCTGCCGAATGTGTCGAGCGGCAGGGCACACCGTTCTTCGGCGAGATGCGCGGAGTCAAACCCGAGGACAGCGCCGTAGAAGCACTGCGATCCCAACCCTTTGAACCACCAGGCCGCGGATTGAGCCGGTCCACTAAACCGGTACGATAGAATCGGCGGGCATGGATCGGGGATCTATTGAGTCATAACTCTCCAGGAGCGAAGGCTGCCAGACGCGCGTTTGTCCTGCAAGGCCGCTTCCGCAGGTTTTTTTCCAATCTGGGCCCCGGATTGATTACCGGCGCCGCGGATGACGACCCCTCCGGCATCGCGACCTATTCGGTCACCGGCGCCGCGTTCGGCTATTCGCTCCTGTGGACCGCGATCTTCTCTTTCCCGTTGATGGCGGCGGTGCAAATCATGTGTGCCCGCCTTGGCATGGTCACCGGACTCGGGCTGGCGGGCGTGATTCGAGAGCGCTATCCACGCTGGATATTATGGAGCGCCTGTGCGCTGCTCATCATCGCCAACGTCGTCAACATCGCCGCCGATCTCGGCGGCATGGCTGACGTCACTCAGCTTCTGACTGGCGCCAGGTCGCTCTATTGGAAGCCGGCGTACGCGCTCCTCCTGGTATCCCTGCTGTTCTGGACCAGTTATCGCCTCATCGCCCGGATTTTTAAATGGCTTACTCTCGCCTTGTTTGCCTACATCGCAGCGGCATTTTTCGCGCACCCGCACTGGCCCGCCGCCGTTCGGGCGACCCTGATTCCCCAGGTGCAGTGGACCGGCGCGTATTGGGCGACCCTGGTCGGCATCCTGGGAACTACCATCTCGCCGTACCTGTTCTTTTGGCAGGCCGCGCAGGAAGTGGAGGAGGACATCGCTTCGGGCAAGACCACCGTCGCACTGCGCGAAGGCGCGTCCAATAGGGAACTTCGGCGCATGCGGACCGATGTCGTCACCGGCATGTTCTTTTCGAACCTGGTCATGTACTTCATCATTCTCACGACAGCCGCCACGCTGCACGCGCACGGCAAAACTACCATCTCCACCGCACGCGAGGCCGCCGAGGCGCTGCGTCCCTTGGCCGGCGCCGGCGCGTACTGGCTCTTCAGCCTGGGTTTGATCGGCGCCGGCATGCTGGGAGTCCCGGTATTGGCCGGATCTTGCGCTTACGCTATCGCGGAAGCCGCCGGCTGGGTTGGCTCGCTGGAGGTACACCCGCCTCTCGCTCACGGCTTCTATGGTGTCATCGCCGTTGCCATGGCGCTCGGCCTCGGCCTGGATTATGCGGGGCTGAACGCCGTCAAGATGCTCTTCTGGTCCGCCGTGCTCAACGGAGCCCTGGCGCCACCCCTGCTCATTTTGGTTGTGCTGCTCACCAGCAGGGCCGACGTAATGGGTGAGCGCCGCAACGGGGCCCTGCTTTGCTGGCTGGGGTGGACGTGCGCCGCTGTTATGCTGATTGCGACCGTCATTATGCTCGTGACGGCATAACATATGCAGCATGAGGCAACGCCCCTAAGAACGCCGCGCTCCGCGGCGGCATGGGCCGCCTCGCGGCTTTCATTGATGATGAGTTCGTGAGCCTGCAACAAGCGGAACAACTGAAGGGTGGAGCAGACCGGTGGCCGGTGGGACAATCCGTACGGCGGCCTTCCCGATTGGGGGGACATTGGCATGCCGCGTGCCCAGTAACAAAGCGCATGAAACAACAAGCCGATGAAGGAAACCGAACGTACGCTATCGTCTCGACTGGAGAGCAGGGGAGACCGGCGGATTCAGCCGGCCAGTCAGGGGACACTCAAGGATTGCCGGATGCCGCGGAGGCAGGATCGGAGAGCGTGGCAGAACTGATCGAGGAGGGGCAATCCTTTGAGGCCGAAGCGATCGGCGGAGTGGAAGATGCGCCCGACCCGGACGTGGCTGAAGTTCACACCAGACAAGTCCCCGAGGACGATGTGCCTTCGGAATATCTGGAGAGAGATTAGACCACGGATGCACGGCCTCGGCCGGTCCACACCGAATTTCGCCGCACCGCTTCGCCGTCCGGTGCGCATTCCGATCGTCGTCGGCCTGATCATGAGCCAATTGCCGACCTATACACGACGCCAGTGGTCTATCTGCACTTTTGACAGCTTCCAGCATTGGTCGGATGGCGTAGGCCCCCGAATACGTGGAGATGCCGCGGCGATCCCGTCCAAATGAGCGGCAAACGGCAGCGTCAGTGTTTGCCGCCCCTGAGCATTAATCGGTCGGGCAACACCGGAGGCAACCGGGCGCTCGACGATCAGGCGGACATTGGCCGATTGACTGCTATATGATCGAATTTTCACGGATTGCAGGAAGCCGGGCATGGAGCCTATGGGCGCAACTCGGTCCGGCGGAGCAGTTTCGGGAAGTGCTCAGCGCAATCCGGAATCGCGGGGAAAGGGAAGAAAGCCATTATGGCGACAACAAAGCGCAAGGCGAAGGAGCCCGAAGGCGTCCCGGAACCAGTCACGGTCGAGCCGCCATCCGGGCAGGATGCCCAAGGATTCCCCATTGTCGGCATCGGCGCGTCGGCCGGGGGGCTGGCGGCGTTCGAAGCCTTCTTTTCCGGCATGCCCGCCGACACCGATCCCGGCATGGCCTTTGTGCTGGTGCAGCATTTGGCCCCGGACCACAAAAGCGTCCTGTCTGAGCTGGTCAAGCGCTATACCCGCATGGAGGTCTTCGAGGTCGCCGACGGGATGGCGGCCAAGCCCAACTGCGCCTACATCATCCCGCCGAACCGGGACATGGCCTTTCTAAACGGCACGCTGCAGTTGCTGGAACCGACCACACCGCGCTTCCACCGTCTGCCGATCGACTTTTTCTTCCGCTCCCTG
The DNA here is from genome assembly GCA_052144935.1 of Bryobacteraceae bacterium. GTDB lineage: Bacteria > Acidobacteriota > Terriglobia > Bryobacterales > Bryobacteraceae > JOPF133. The sequence goes on along the minus strand of JBKQPR010000190.1, from coordinate 29,532 downwards.
GCCCAGGACCAGCACGAACGGGCCATCTGTATCGTGCTCTCGGGCACTGGCAGCGACGGCGCCCTGGGGGTTCGGGCGGTGAAGGGCGAGGGCGGCATGGTGATGGCACAGAACCCCGAATCCACCGAATATGACGGCATGCCTCGCAGCGCCATTGCCACCGGCTTGGTGGACTACGTGCTGCCGCCCGCCGAGATGCCGGCTCAGCTCATGGCCTACGTCACGCACGCGCTCGGAAGAACACCCCATCCGGCAGCTTCCCCGGCCCCCAAAACCGATGACGCGCTAAAAAAGATCTTCCTGCTGCTGCGCGCCCAAACCGGCCACGACTTTTCCCAGTACAAGCAAAACACCATCACCCGCCGTGTCGAGCGGCGCATGGCTGTCCACCAAATCGAGCGGCTGGACGGGTATGTCCGCTATTTGCAGCAAACCCCGAGCGAGGTGGAAGCGCTCTTTCGCGACCTCTTGATCGGCGTCACCAATTTCTTTCGCGACCCGGAGGCATTCTCTGCGCTCCAGGAACAGGTCATCCCGCGGCTTTTTACGGGCAAGCCGGCCGGGGCAACGATCCGCGTCTGGGTGCCCGGCTGTTCCACCGGCGAGGAAGCCTATTCCATCGCCATCCTGCTCCAGGAGCGCGTGACGGCGCTGAAGCAAAATCTCAAGGTTCAAGTGTTCGCCACCGACATTGACCGCCAGGCCATCGGGTACGCCCGCGCCGGCATCTTCCCGGCCAGCATCGCGGCCGACATCTCGCCGGACCGGCTGGCGCGTTTTTTCGCCCAGGAACCGGACGGCAACGCCTACCGCATCCACAAAATCGTCCGCGACATAGTGATCTTTTCCGAGCAGGACGTCATCAAACACCCGCCGTTCACCAAACTCGACCTGATCAGTTGCCGCAACGTGTTGATCTACATGGGCGGGGAACTGCAGAAGAAGCTCATCCCCCTACTGCACTACGCGCTGAACCCGGGCGGCATGCTCTTCCTGGGCACGTCCGAGACCGTGGGCGAGTTCGTGGACCTCTTTGCCACGGTCGATCGAAAGTGGAAGCTGTACCAACGTAAAGAGGATGCTGACGGCGCGCACCGTCCGGGAAGGGAGGGGTTTCTCCCGCCACTGTCGGAAGATGGATCCGTCCCATGGCCCTCCGGGAAAGCGCCCGTCGAAAGCAAGCTCCCCCTGCGCGAGCTGGCCGAACGGGCGCTGCTGCAACAGTTCGCCGCGGCTGGCGCGCTGGTCAACGAACGCGGCGACATCCTCTACCTCCACGGCCGCACCGGCCAATACCTGGAACCGGCCCCGGGCGAGGCCGGCATGAACATCCTGAAGATGGCCCGCGAAGGGTTGCGGCGTGACTTGACCACGGCCCTGCGCAAAGCGGTGGCGCTCAAGGGGCCGGCGCGCTACCCGGGCCTGCGGGTGAAAGCCAACGGCGATTTCGCCACCGTCAATCTGACGGTCCGGCCGGTGTCCGCGAGCGCGGACGCAGCCGCCGCGCCCAAACTGTTCCTGGTCGTCTTCGAGGATGCGCCGGCGGCGGACCCCGGGCGGTCCGAAAAGGCCGCCCCCGTGGAGGCCAGCGAAGGAACCGGCAAGAGCGACACGGACGTCGAAGCGCGTATTGCGGCGTTGAAGCGGGAACTGCGGGCCAAGGAAGAATACCTCCAGACCACCAACGAGGAGTTGGAGACATCCAACGAAGAGCTCAAATCCTCCAACGAGGAAATGCAGTCCGTGAACGAGGAGTTGCAATCCGCCAACGAGGAACTGGAGACTTCCAAGGAAGAGCTGCAATCGGTCAACGAGGAGTTGGCCACGGTCAACGCCGAACTGCAAACCAAGGTGGCCGACCTGTCGCGCTCCAACAACGACATGAACAACCTGCTGGCCGGCACGGGAATCGGCACCATCTTTGTGGACCATCACTTGCGCATCCAGCGCTTCACTCCCGCCGTCACCCAAGTGATCAACCTGATCCTGACCGACGTGGGGCGGCCGGTGGGCCACGTCGTCTCCAAACTGGCGGGTTATGACCGCCTGGTGGCGGACGTGCAGGCGGTGCTGGAGAGCCTGACGCCCAAAGAGATTGAAGTCCAGACGCACGCGGGCGCGTGGTACCTGCTGCGCATTTGGCCCTATCGCACTCTGGAAAACGTCATCGAGGGTGGGGTGATCACCTTCACTGAGGCTACTGAGATGAAAAAGGCGCAGGCGGCCCTGCGGGAATCCGAGGCCCTTCGCCGCCTGGCCGTGGTGGTGCGCGACGCGCACGATGCCATCACGGTGCAGGACTTTGGGGGTCGCATCCTGGCCTGGAATCCGGGGGCGGAAAGGATGTACGGCTGGAGCGAGGCCGAGGCCCTGGCGATGAACATTTCCGACCTGATTCCGGAGGCGCTGCGGCAAGATGCGTTGGCCATGGTTCGGCAACAGAGCCGGGCTGAGGTTCTCCAGCCGTACCGCACGCAGCGGATCGCCAAGGATGGCCGGGTCGTGGAGGTGGCGCTGACCGCCACCGCATTGGTGAATGAGGCCGGGGAAGCGTATGCGATTGCCACCACGGAGAGGAAGATATAAAGTGAAACGGCTAATCCATGACTGAAAAGGAGACCTGTTCAGGCCAAGGTGTCGACCCTTCGCAGGATTCGGCAGGATCGCCGCAAGCCGACTCAAAGCAAGCCTTGCGTCAGCAGGCGGAGGCGATAGCCCGCGAAAAAGCCATCCGCGCGCCGGAACACCTGGACACCCTGTCGCCGGAGGAAGCGCGGCGGGTGCTCCACGAGTTACAGGTGCATCAGATCGAGCTGGAGATGCAGAACGAGGAACTGCGCCGCACGCAGGAGGAACTGGAAGCCTCGCGGACGCGGTATTTCGACCTGTACGATCTGGCGCCGGTGGGCTATTTCACGCTTAGCGAACATGGGTTGGTTCTGGAGGCCAATCTAACCGCCGCGAAACTGCTCGGCGTGGCAAGAGGCAGTCTGGTCAAGCAGCCCTTATCCCGCTTTATCCTTCCCGAGGACCAGGACATCCACTACCGGCACCGCAAACAGCTAGTTGAAACGGGCACGCCGCAGGTGTGGGAGCTGCGGCTATTGAGAAAAGACGCCGCCCCCTTCTGGGCGCGGGTGCAGGCGACCATGGCGCAGGACGCCGACGGGGCTACCGTGTACCGCGCCGTGGTGAGCGACATTGCCGAACGAAAGCGCGCCGAGGAGGCGCTCAATGCGACCAACGACGAACTTCGGAACTTCGCTTATGCGCTGACCCACGACCTTCGGGAGCCGTTGCGTATGGTCGTAAACTTCACTCAGTTGCTGGCGCAGGAGAGCGTAGGAAAGCTGGGCGAAGACGCAGATAAATATATCTCTTATTGCGTGGAAGGCGCTTTGAGAATCGAGGCTCTGCTGAAGGCGTTATCCGATTACTGGGAGGTTACGGAGCGGGGCGGAGAGCGCTTGTCACCCGTCGACTGCAACCACGCGCTATCGCAGGCGCTGTTACACCTCCAAACGGCGATTGAGGAGAGTGGTGCTACGGTGACTTCCGATCCGTTGCCGACCGTGGTAGCCGAAGACGCTATGCTGGTGCAGGTCTTCCAGAATCTTATTGGCAATTCGATCAAGTACAGGGGCGAGCCGGCGCCCAGAATCCATGTCACCGCTGTCAGAACTGCCGAAGGGTGGTTGTTCTCGGTGCGGGACAACGGCATCGGCATCGATCCGGAACACGCCGATCACGTTTTCGGCATGTTCAAGCGTCTGCACGGCAGGGAAATTCCCGGCACAGGCATCGGACTCGCACTTTGTAGGAAGGTGGTTGAACGCCGCGGTGGACGCATTTGGGTGGAATCGGAAGCGGGACGGGGTGCGGATTTCAAATTCACGATTCCTATTGGTATGCACGGCGGGGCGATTCCCCGCTTGCCGCCGATGGAATAGTGGCGACCGGGCCCCCGCACTCCGTCAGCCGCCGATGGACAAACGGTACAGACGCGCTGCAAGTGATCGCCCGACCTGAGCCCAAAATGCGTTGGGCCGCCTTCAACGCACGCAATCCCGTGCCTGGCCCGAGGCGTCGGCAGCGGCAGCAGCACCATTGTGGACAAAAAGCGCTACCCGAGGCCGAACCGGATGTCGAAGCGCGTGACGCGCTCCGGACCAAAACTCGGGCGACTGCCGGAACTCCACCGCGCGCAAGCTCAGGCCAATGCCGGGATCCTTGGCGACGATTCGCCCTGCGCAGACCTTCCGGAACGGGCAGGCCGGTGCTCACCAGGTATTCAGCGCCGCCGTTGCGCCTCACGGTCCCGATCGTGCTCTCGGCCAGGCGGCAGGCTGCCGTGTACAGGACATCCGCCTCAATCCCGCCAACGCACAACCATGCCAAACGGCTGTTGCAAACAAGCGCGTTATTCCCCGCGCGCGCGTAAGAGTGTCACCTTTTGTAACTCATCGCCTGAAAAAATGAGAAGCAAGGCATAGCGGTTGGACGCGTAGTGAAGTTGCAGGGATCTCGGCGCCTCGACGTGTTCTCCCAGGAGTTCTGATACTGCTTCCTCGACTCATAGAACGGCTTCACAATCGTCGGCAAGTCTTTGAGTTTTGACCTTTTCTGCGGGCCGCACACGGAAATCCTTCGAATCGATTTTCATCTTGATCCCTTGGTTGTCAACGCTTCGAAACCGGAGACCACGTCGAACAGCTCCTCGTCGATGCCATTCTGGCGCAAACGATGGAATGTCCGGTTGAGGTTCTCCAGCAACTCGTCGATGTTTTTGTCGGCGCGTTGCATGGCCGCCAGGCGGCTCGCGTTCTCGCTCGCGAGGGATTCGGCGCACGCGCGGAAGAGCGAGACGAAAAGATATCCTTGGATGAGCGCCCGCAAGGTCGCGGTGCCTCCACCCAAGACTTCGGGCAAGTTTCCCGTGGGCCAGGGAAGCGCGGCCAGCTTGCGGCGCCAATCTTCGTCCAGCGGTAGCAGTCGCTGACTGACGGGCTCGTAGACCGCCGCTGACTTGGGACGATTGTGAAAGAGGTGGAGTTCGGTGACTTCACCGCGGCGTTGGCGCGTCTCGGTCTCCAAGAGAATCTGCCCGACGAGCGGGGTGATGGTCTTAACGTCGTTCGGCACGGCGAAGACTCCCATCAGCGGCAGGCCCGCGTCCGCCAGACGCTCATGAACGCGGTCACCGACGGCCCAGACCTCGGGTTTAGCCGGCAGAGCCGCCAGCGTCTTGACCGCATAATCGGCCACCACATCGTTAAACTGACCCACCAGTCCCTGATCTGAACCGAAGACGACCGCGCCAATCGCACCGGCGATAGATCTTCCTTTGGGTTCTGCAACCAGGGGCGCCGGCCCGCTTTCCCGGAAGCATGCGCCCAACCCCAGTTCCACGGCGTGATAGTAGTCGGCCAACGCGGCCACCGATCTCTCATATTGTCCGATGCTCGAAGCGGCCACGGCCTTCATCGTGCGGACGACAGATTGGAGATCCCCAGCTCCGCCGATCTTTCTGCGCAGATCCGCCGTGGTGTTGCTCATGACTTCTTCTCGGGTTCAGGCTTGGGCTTGACATCCGTTTTGCCTTCCGGCTTGGACTTGGGTTCAGGCTTGGGCTGGAAGGGGGCAAGCGATTTGCGGGCGATTTCGATGATCGCTTTGCGATCCTCGTCGCTCAGCTTTTGGGCGGTATCCAATCGCCCGCGCACCTCCGCCGGGATATCCGCGGCCGCCTCGCGCAGGGCGTGCCCCGCGTCCGTCATCCGGTCAAGCGGCACGCGGTCGAAGAGTTCCGCGGTCAACGCCAGCAGCATGGCGATTTGGGCGGGCACGGGAACCGGGGAAAATTCCGGCTGTTTGAGGCAGGCGCGAATTCGCCGGCCGTGTTCGATGGTTTTGCGAGTGTCTTCATCCAGGCGGGCTCCGAATCGGGAAAAGGTTTCGAGTTCCTCAAACTGCGCATAGGCAAGCTTGAGGTCACCCGCCACCGCGCGGTAGGCCGCGCGTTGCGCTTGACCGCCGACGCGCGAAACGGATTTTCCGACATCGACCGCCGGCAGCACGCCCAATTCGAATAGCGTGGGCGAGAGGTAGATCTGCCCATCCGTGATGGAAATCAAGTTGGTCGGAATATAGGCGGAAATGTCCTGCGCTTCGGTTTCGATAATGGGCAGCGCGGTGAGCGAGCCGCCGCCGAGTTCCTGGCGCATGTGCGTGGCGCGTTCGAGCAGCCGCGAGTGGATGTAAAAAATATCGCCGGGAAACGCTTCGCGGCCGGGCGGACGGCGCAGCAGGAGAGAGAGTTCGCGGTAGGATTCCGCGTGATGAGTGAGGTTGTCGTAAACGATGAGCACATCCCGGCCCGCTTGCATGAACGACTCTGCGATGCTGGTGGCGGCGTAAGGAGCGATGTAAGAGAGACCCGGCGCGTCGTTGCCCTCGGCGACGACCACGACCGTGTAATCCATGGCGCCTTTTTCCCGCAGGTTTGCCACGGACTTCGCGACGGCGGACGCGCGCTGACCGATGGCACAATAAACGCATAGCACATTCTGTTCGCGCTGGTTGAGGATCGCGTCGATCGCAATGGCGGTCTTGCCCGTCTGGCGGTCGCCGAGAATCAACTCGCGCTGGCCGCGCCCAACCGGGATGAGCGCATCGATGACTACGAGGCCGGTCTGGAGAGGCACCGTGACGGGCGCGCGGTCCATGATGGCCGCGGCGGGGCGTTCGACGGGCAGACGCTGGCTGGAAACCAGCGGTCCCTTGCCATCCAGCGGCCGTCCGAGCGGGTCGATGACGCGCCCAAGCAATCCATCACCCACGGCTACGTCCATCACCCGGCCCGTGCGCTGGACCTCGTCTCCCGCGTGGAGATGCTCGTATTCGCCGAGCAGAACCACGCCAATTTCGTCGGCGTCCACGTTGAACGCAATGCCGAGCACATCGCCGGGAAACGTCACCACTTCTTCAAAACCCACGCCGGGGAGACCCGACACCTTGGCGATGCCGGTTGCGACACTGGTGACGGTGCCCACCTCCCGTAGCGTCAGCTTCGGCGTGAATGCTTCCCGCACCTGGATGATTGCGGCAAACGCTTCGTCGAAATCGTTCTGGAGGCTCTCGGGTTCCATGTTCATTGGCCTTTAGTGACGGGCTTAGGTTCTTCCGGCTTAGGCTCGGCCGGCTTCGGCTCATCCGGCTTAGGTTCTTCCGGCTTCGGCTCATCCGGCTTCGACTCTTCCGGCTTCGGCTCACCCGGCCTCGGCTCATCCGGCTTAGGCTCGGCCGGCTTCGGCTCATCCGGCTTGGGTTCTTCCGGCTTCGGTTCTTCCGGCTTCGGCTCATCCGGCTTCGGCTCATCCGGCTTAGGTTCTTCCGGCTTAGGCTCGGCCGGCTTCGGCTCATCCGGCTTCGACTCTTCCGGCTTAGGCTCACCCGGCCTCGGCTCATCCGGCTTAGGCTCATCCGGCTTAGGCTCGCCCGGCTTAGGCTCGGCCTTGGCTTCGGGTTTGTCCTTCTCTCGCATGAGTTCGTCGACGCCCTTCTCCATCGACGCCAGATAGCCCGCGATGCTCCACCCCACCTTTTGTCCATTAGTGGTGAGTTCAATGCCACTGATCACGTCCGGAGCCGTCTCGAACCGCACGCGGACTTCAGCCGAAAACGTTTCGTTGAGCGCATTTTGAATGGCCGCGCGTTGCTCCGCAGGCACGTCAAACGTGCTGCGCACGACCGCAGGGTCAGGGGCTGTCTTAAGGGCCGTGGCGAGGCCTTCTTTCGCCTTGCCGTCCATCTCTCGCAAGCGACGAGTAAATACCTCGCCCAGGCGTTCTTCCAAACTCACCGTGGCGAGATCCGTCAGCGCCTTGCGTGCGATGGCGAATACTTCCTGCTGTGTCCGGCGGCCGATGGCCTGACGTAAGTTACGTTGTTCGTCTCGCAACCTTTCCTGCCGCTTCAAACTCAAAGCCACGGCGGCCTTGCGCGCTTCGTCGAGGAGCCGCTGGCGTTCGGCCTGCGCCTCGTCTGTCGCTTTGGTTAAGAGTGCGGCGCGTTGCTGGTCGAACTCCGCGCTATTGTGCTGGAACTCGTCGTGCTCCTTTTGGGCTTCGGCCCTTTTCGCGTCGGCGTTCGCCAGTTCCGTGGCGATCCGCTTCTCCCGCTCATCGATGGCCTGGAGGATCGGTTTGTAAAGGAATCGCTTCATCAGCCATACCAGGATGAGAAAGTTGAGCGCCTGCGCACCGACGGTGAACCAATCGATAAGCATGGGTTACTTTCCCGCGGTTTGCGCGATTACGTGGTTCCAGAACGGGTTGGCGAAGATGAGAATCATCGAGACCACGAAGCAGTAGATGGCGGTGGACTCGATCATCGCCAAGCCCACGAACAACGTCCGGGTGATGGTCGCGGAGGCGTCAGGCTGCTGGGCCAGCGAAGTTAGCGCCGTCGCGACCGCCCGCCCCTCCGCCAGCGCGGGTCCCATGGTGCCGAAACCGGTAGTAATTCCGGCGATGACAATGGATGCCACCGCGATCATAGTCATGCTATCCAAAGTATTCTCCTTTTCTTGCTGTAGTTCATGCTGCCTGCGTTGCATCGGGTTCAGGTTTGGGCTTGCGCACTCGGGTTGCGGCCGCGATATAGACCGCTGCCAGGATGCTGAATATGTAGGCCTGCACCATGCCGGTGAGCAGGCCGAGCACGGTCATGACGATCGGGAAGATGAAGGGCGTAATCGTAAGCAGGATACCGACAATCATCGCCCCGCTCATCATGTTGCCGAACAAGCGGACGGCCAGGGCCAGCGTGCGCGAGAGTTCGCTGATGATGTTGAATGGCAGCATGACAACCGTCGGCTTGGTATAAGACTTGAGGTAACTGCGCACGCCTTGGTCCTCAATGCCAAAGAACGGCACGGCCACAAACACGCTCAGGGCAAGTGCGGCCGTGGTCGAGAGCGAAGCAGTCGGCGGATCGTAGCCGGGAATGACGGTGCATAGACTGGCTGCGGCGACAAATACGAAGAGCGTTCCCAGAAAGCCGATATATTTCCGCGGATGACTCAGACCGACCTCTTCAATTTGTTTCTGGATGCCAGTGACAACGATTTCCAGAAGGTTCTGCCAGCGGGAACGGTCGAGGCCGTTGGAGAGGTTGCGCGTGACGAGTCTCGAACCCCCGGCCAGCACGATCATCAGAGCCCACGTGAATACAATGGTGGCATTGAGCTTGAGAAACCCGTGTTGCCAGAAGACGATCTGATCGGGACTAAGGTGCATGGCCGGCCGCCTGTGCCAGGTAAGTGGGCTTTTCCAGCGCGCGGATGAGGCGCGCCTCGATCAGGCGGACCATGACAAATCCCAGGAGGCACGCCAGGAGCCTTTCCCAATGACCGCGCCCGATAAAATAGAAACCGGCCAGAGCAAGGCTGGTTCGCAGCAACAGGCTGCCGACGAACACGAGCGCCGGCTGTTCGGATGAAATGCCCTTGCGAATCGTCCACCAAAGGCCGCCGAAGAATATCACGCCGAGAAAGATGCCGGCGGCCAGAGCCAGCACCAGACTCACAGTGTCACTTATCATGATTACCCCGTTCCTCTCTCATCTCCTTGTCTTCCTTGTCCACCCAATGCCAGGCATTCAAGCAGCCGATGGCCAGGCCGGTGACCAGCAGCATCAGGGTCCACGAGTGGCCTCCTGGATGGCGATTGTCCAGCCAGATGCCGAGTGCCGTGCCCAGGAGCGTCGGAACCACCACCGACCAGCCGATAAGCCCCAGCATGCCCAAGCCAGACCAGACGCCCTGATTGGAAGTACGCGCCCTGAGCTTGCGTGCCGCCTTCGCGGCGACCTCGCGGCTGAATGCGGTCCGGTCTTTGGCGCTGTCGATTTCCGGGTCCTCACTCATGATGAAACCTCACTAAGCGGCGGATGAAATCGCTCTCCATTCTCGCCATCACCGAGCGGACGCTCTGCTCGCGTTCGTTCAGGTTCAGAAACTCCCGATCCACGGCTTCATGTAGATGGCCGAGGTCCGTTCCGCCAATTGCGTTGCGCACGGAGACGAGCACGTCCAAACCGGTCTTGACCAGCACACCTTCATCGACGGCCACAAAAACCTCGCCCTCGGCTGCATTTTCGTAGGTCAGAATCCCGGGCGCGAGCGCCGCGACGCAGTCCAGGCGGTGTGGCAGGAGTCCGAACGAGCCTTCGCGGGTCTCCGCAACGATGCGCGAAACGCCGGCTTTCTCGGCGAAGATTTGGAACGGCAGGAGAATCTTAAGATTCATGAGCGCCGGCTGCGGCATGTTTGACCTCCGCTTCAGGTTTCGGTTCGGGCTTCGGCTGCGGTTCGGATTTGGCCTTGGGCTTAGAGCCGCCGGCAGGTTTCGGGTCAGGCTTGGCCTCGGTTTTGGAATCGCCGGCAGGCTTCGGGGCGCCCTGGGCCTCGGTTTTGGAATCGCCGGCAGGCTTCGGGTCAGGCTTGGCCTCGGCTTTGGAATCGCCGGCAGGCTTCGGGGCGCCCTGGGCCCCGGTTTTGGACCCAGGTTCGGCTTTGGCTACTGGCTCGCTGGTTTTGACCTTTGCCTTCGCTTCATCAATCGCCCCGATCATGTAGAGCGCGCTCTCCGGGTAGTCTTTGAATTCATCGCGCAGGATTCGTTCGCAGCCATCGAGCGAGTCTTTGAGGCTGACGGTTTTTCCCTTGATGCCGCTAAACTGCTCCGTGGTGAAAAACGGCTGCGTGAGGAATCTATCCAGCCGCCGGGCGCGGGCGACTACTTTGCGATCTTCCGGCGCCAGTTGTTCCAAGCCGAGCATGGCGATGATGTCCTTGAGATCCTCGTACTGCGCGAGCGTCTTTCGGATCTCCTGCGCCAGGAGATAATGCCGTTCGCCGACGATGCCGGGCGTCGCCATTTTGGAGTTGGATTGCAGCAGATCGACAGCCGGGTAAAGCCCTTCACTCGCGCGCTTGCGCGAAAGCACGATGGACGTCGACAGGTGCGAAAACGTGTGCACCGCCGCCGGGTCGGTCAAGTCGTCCGCTGGCACATACACCGCCTGAATGGACGTAATGGCGCCGGTATCGGTGTTGGCGATGCGCTCCTCCAACGCCGACAGTTCGGTCCCCAGCGTGGGCTGATAGCCCAGGCGCGACGGCATTTGGCCCATCAAGCCGGACACCTCCATGCCGGCCTGGATGAACCGGAAGATATTGTCGATCAGCACCAGCACGTCGCGATGCTCGTCATCCCGGAAATACTCGGCCATCGTCAGCGCGGTCTGGCCAACTCGAAACCGGCTGCCCGGCGGCTCGTTCATCTGTCCATACACCATCACCATGTTCGGCAGCACGCCGCACGCCTTCATGTCGCTGTAAAGCTCTTGCCCTTCCCGGCATCGTTCGCCAATCCCGCAAAAAATGCTCACACCTTTCTGGTGTTCGATCATGTTATGAATCATCTCGGTGAGCAATACCGTCTTGCCCACGCCCGCCCCGCCAAACAGCCCCCCTTTGCCGCCGCGCTCCAGCGGCACCAGCACATCGATCACCTTGATCCCCGTCTCGAAAATCTCGGATTTGGTGGAGCGGGTCGCCAATGGCGGCGGCGCCCGATGGATTGAGCGCCATTGGACGTCTGTCGGTTCGGCCTGGCGGTCGATGGCCTTCCCGAACACGTCGAACATGCGCGAGAGAATTGACTTGCCGACAGGCGCCTTCAACGGCCCACCCGTGTCTTCCACCGGCATGCCCCGGGCAAGGCCTTCGGTAGGGGTCAGAGCGATTCCACGCACGCTGCGCGCGTCGAGCTGAGTCAAAACCTCGATGGCGATTTTCGCGTCCTTCGCATGCAGCAACGAGTAGATGGGTGGTAAGTGGGCATCGAACTGTATATCTACCACGCTGCCACGCACCGCAACCACGGCGCCGAGATTCGCGGGAATGGTCTTGCTCGTCATGTTCGCCTTACACCTTTCCTTCCGGCGGGTCGGCGACCCCTCCCGGCCGCACGGAATCCGGGAGGTCAAGGCGTGCCGCGCCAATCCGTTTGTCGGCCATTCCGTGATAGACGTCGAAGCGGCTCGGTAACCCAAGATCGTCGCGCCGGTCGATGCCCGTGGGGAACACGACGTTGGCGACGGCCCCGTGGCGTTCTTGCGGCAGCACTGGCGTCAGCACAGACTCCGCCGAACGATAGCGGATCACCTGCGGATGCTCCTTCGAGAGCACCATCATCCCGGCCGAGTAGCACATCTGGTGTCCGCCGTTGCCCGGCGCCGCCCGTTCGCTCACGCCGTGGTAAATGATCAGCCAGTCTCCGTTCCGGGTTAGGATGGGCGGAGTGCCGCCACCGATTTTGAGCCGCTCCCAGGGCGACACGGGAGTCGCCAGCCGGTGATGACAGGCAAAGTGGCCCAGGTGAGGTGGTTCACGGCCTTCCAAGGCCCCGTCCAAAGGCATGGAGCAGTAGGAAATCCAGATGCTTTCCCGATCGAGATCTACATCCCGGGTCCCGGGGTGGCGCGCGGTCTCTTCCGGACGAGTCCCGGGAAAAAGCGGCCGGTGGAGCATGGCCAATTCCGGCCGCCCGGATGGATTAGGAATGGCGACGGGGAAGACGCTGGCATCCTTGTCATCCACGTCGGCGATTTCGACGCCGTGATACCGTCCAAAGGTCGCGAGACCCAGACGCCGCCAGTGGAAGAGGTCCGCCGATAAGGCAAAGGCGATCCGCGGGCCTTGTGGTGAAAACGCCGTGTAGGTCATTATGTAGCGCTGGAACGGTTCCACAAACGTGATGCGGGGATCCTCGCAGCCACCGCCGCCGCCGGGCCGCCGCTCATAATCGGCTTCCGGCTCCAGTGCGATGCCGAGCCTTTCGACGCCGGCCGGATCGCCGGCTTCATTGAACCGCACTCGTGCAATGCCGATGCGCGAGTAATTCCCCCGCGCGACCAACCGCGGGAAGAGGTAGAGATTACCGTCGGGGCCACGAGCGGCCGCCGGATTCAGGACGCCTTCGATCTCCTGGGGATTACCCGGTTCCGGTTCCATCACCAGCCCCAGGCGCTGCAACTGAAAGCCACTCATGACCCCGCCTCGCAAGGTGGCGTTCGCCGATCCCCATCTAGACAAGCGATGATTGCTTCGGTAACCGGTTTCGTTTCCTGGGGACCTCGAACCGGGATCGAAACAACACCCGCTTGTTCAGCCGGATAGTCGTTCCCTCCCACGAACAAGGCGTCACCGATGTAAATCATCTCTTGCACTGAAATGCCAAGGAGATCTCTTAGCTTTCTAATTCCGTAGGCTTTGTCGATACCAGGCTTGGTGATATCAATGGATGTCGCGCCACCCAATCGGACGGAAAACTCGGGGATGAAGGTGTCGAGGATCGCTTTGATTCTCTTTCGCTTGGTGAAATCGGGGTCCCATTTCTCCTTTTCTTCCAAGGGTGCCTGCTGACCTAATGCGGAAAATGTGATCTGGCTTCCCCGGTCTTCAATTACCTCTCCCCAGGCCTTTTCGACCTTGAATCCCGCAATTCCCAGCGCCTTGTTAAGGGAACTGACAATTTTCTCTTTTTGATCCGCGGTGAAATCCTCCGAATAGATCTTTTGCCAATCCCCTTTGTATTGGAAGAACTTTGTTCCACAGGTAGGAAGAAGGGACAGATTCACCAGACGTTCGTCGCGGGGAAGATTGGCGAGCAGTTGCCTCTCAAACTGGGGCCAATCGCCTCCGGAGATTACGGCCACTTTGACGATACCGAGAAGGTCATGCAGCAGCGCCGACATTTCAGCGTCGAGAGACGATTTACTGTCGGCAAGTGTACCGTCCAGATCGAAAACAATCAGCTTTTTCACTATCCCTTCGCCTCTTCGCCGCTGCCCGGTCTTAAACTATTCCGGTAGCGCAATTCCCAACAAGTTCACTGCGCTATGCGGCCGAAGAGCACACGCTCCGGCCACCGCCGGTAAAAGCCATACCTCGCCTCTTCCGGCGTCATACGTGGCGCCACCGTGGTCCACTTGCCCTGCGCCTTCTAGACATATCAGCACGCACGGCACACCCGCAGCGCCGACGGTAAACGGCGATTGTCCACGCAGGCGCCACAATTGCAATCCAATAGCCGCTCGCGCACCACCGGCGTCGCCGCTTCCACCACGGGCGCCACCGGACCGGCAGGCCCCTCGGCAAGATCAATGCAGGCAAGCGCCTGGTCGACTTGCAGGGGCCGCGGCTGGCCGGTCTTGGCATCCACATGGTCCCAGTCGTACAGGCGGAACGTCACGTCGCTGTGCTCCTGAACCTCGAACACCACGATGCCGCCGCCCAGAGTGTGAACCGTCCCAGCCGGAATGAAGACGCCGTCACCGGCTTTGGAGTGAAGTATGCGAGGCGGTCCGCTACTGTCCCGTTGGCGAGCGCCTGGCGCAGGTTGTCCGCGGTGGCGCCTGGCTTCAGGCCCGCATAGATGCGGCTTTCCGTCCCAGCTTCCAGCACGACCCAGGCTTCCGTCTTCCCGGTCTCGCCCGACGGCAGCAGGTCCGTATGCGCATCGGAAGGATGCACCTGGACCGAGAGCATTTCCTGTGCAAGTGCAAAATCTGCCATCGCGTGTGCAAAGTCCGTACAGACCTCTCCCCGGCAGCACGCGGCTCCGGGCCGCGTCCGAGTGGCTGGCTTGCGTGAACCGTAATGCTAGCGGAGCACTACGGCGCGCGGCCGTCCTCGTTTGCCGACTTTGGCTGCACACGGCCGCGCCGTACGGTTGACGGCGCCATCCGATTCCTGTCGAGAAATCCCCTTCCCACCAGTCCACCAGCAAACGCCCTCGAAATCCCGCTTGTGGGAAGTTAACGACCACTTGGCCGGAAAAGTCGCCTACCCGGAGAAGTGCCGACGGCACTGAACGCCGCTCGGCTGTGAGGAATGCATTTCGATGCCAGCGCAGTGCGGCGCGCTCTGTTAGCGAGCGTGGGCCGCCGAATCGGCTGCCCCACCTCAGCAGCACTTCGCCCGCGCGTACTTCGCGCGCAGCCGCTCCTCGGAAAACCGGCGCCACTCCTCGCCCGAGTGCGCGCGGCCGTGCCATTCCAAATGGCGCCGGTAGGCGTTCTCATCCGCCAGCTCGCGCAGCAATTCCATCAGCAAACGGCCGAGGCGCTTCATAATTCCTCCGCCTGCAGCCGCGAGAGGACGAACGGGGCTTCGCGCACGCGTGCTTCCGCCGTGCCGCGCAGAATCCCCACCCACACCCTCACGGAATCGGCCAGGATCACCGCCACCAGCACCATCAGGACCGCGCACACCACCGCATCCAGCCGCGCGTTGAAGGCCAGGGTTTGGGTGACCCCCGTCTGCGACTGCGCCTCCAGACGGCCGGCCTGCGCCAGGAAACCGATCGCCGGCACGGGCGAGAAAATCTTCTGCCAGCCCGCCGTGAACGTCACCGTCACCAGCCATGCCAGAGGCGCGCAGGGAATCCACATGAACTTCAGCCCGTGCATCTTGAGCAGGATGGTGGTGGCCACGCACAAAGCGATGGCCGCCAGGAGCTGGTTGGCAATGCCGAACAGCGGCCACAGCGAGTTGACGCCGCCCAAAGGGTCGCGCACGCCCTGCACCAGAAAGTAGCCCCACGCGCCCACCACCAGCGCGCTGGTGGCCACCACTCCCGGCATCCAGCTCGTCCGCCCCAGCGGCGCCCAGGCATGCCCCAGCAGGTCCTGCAGCATGAAGCGGCCCACGCGCGTGCCGGCGTCGATGATGGTGAGAATGAAGAGCGCCTCGAACATGATGGCGAAGTGATACCAGAAGCCGATCAGCGCCCGGCCGCCGCCGCCCGAGGCGAAGATGTGCGCCATCCCCAGGGCCAGCGAAGGCGCTCCGCCGGTGCGCGAAAACAGAGTGGTCTCGCCGACATCGCGCGCCAGCGCGGCCATCTCCGGCGCGCTCACCGGGAATCCCCAGGAGGAAATCGTCGCCACCGCCGCCGCGGGAGTTGCACCCACCACGCCCGCCGGTGAATTCACGGCGAAGTACACGCCCGGCTGCAGCACGCAGGCGGCGATCATCGCCATGATCGCCACGAAGCTTTCCAGCAGCATCGAACCGTAGCCCACCGGCCGGGCATGCGATTCCTTGGCGATCATCTTGGGCGTGGTGCCCGAGGAGATCAGGGAGTGAAAGCCGGACACCGCCCCGCAGGCGATGGTGATGAAGCAGAACGGAAATACCTTGCCCGCGAAGATCGGCCCGGTGCCGTCCACGAAGCGCGTGAAGGCCGGCAATTGCAGTTCGGGGCGCACGAACAGAATCCCCACGGCGAGCATCATCACCACTCCCAGCTTCACAAACGTGCTCAGGTAATCGCGGGGCGCCAGCAGCAGCCACACCGGCAGCGCGCTGGCCAGAAAGCCGTATAGGATGATGCCCACCGCCAGCGTCATCGCGCTCAGCGTGAACCACGGCGCCAGGGCCGCCGATTGCGCGACCCGCTGGCCCGCCACAATGCTCGCCATCACCAGGACAAACCCGACCGCCGAAACCTCCAGCACTTTGCCAGGCCGCCAGTAGCGCAGGTACAGGCCCATCAGTAATGCGATCGGCATGGTGGCGGCGATCGTGAAGGTGCCCCAGGGGCTGCCCTTCAGGGCATTCACCACCACCAGCCCCACTACCGCCAGCAGGATGGTCATGATCAGCAGAACCGTAGCCAGAGCGATGAAGCCGCCGACCCTGCCGATCTCCTCGCGCGCCATCTGGCCCAGCGATTTACCGTCGCGCCGCATGGAGGCGAACAGGATCACGAAATCCTGCACCGCGCCTCCCGCGACCGCGCCGATAATGATCCACAGGGTGCCCGGCAGATAACCGAATTGCGCCGCCAGCACCGGCCCGACCAGCGGTCCCGGCCCGGCGATGGCCGCAAAGTGATGGCCGAACACGATCCACTTGTTGGTGGGCTCGAAATCGTGTCCGTTGCGCAGCCGCTCGGCCGGAGTGGCGCGCTGGTCGTTCAGCGTCATCACGCGCGCGGCAATGAATTTGGCGTAGAACCGGTATCCTGTGGCGTAGCTGCAGGCGGCGGCCGCCACCAGCCAGATGCTGTCGATGTGCTCGCCCCGGTAGAGAGCCACGCCGCCCAGACAAACAGCCGCCGCGGCGGCCACGGTAGCCCAGAAAAGAGGACGCAAGAGCTTCACGCCATAGAGTCTACTAAACGAGGAGACAGATGTCAGGAGCCAGAAGTCATTGTCCAAAAGTGCCCGCAGGCTGGCGCCCCTTCGCCGGGCCGGGAGCGCGGCGGGCCCGCGAGGGGCGCGGCGGGCCCGGCCCATCGTGCGCCGGGCCGTCAAAACCTTTTCAGCCCGCGCAGCAGGGAATCGGCCGATTCCCCATCCGGCAAAAGCGCCGCGTGAATCGGCCTCCAGCGATCGTCCAGGGTGCCGATATACCGTGCGCCGGCGCGCCGGCTGCCCATCAGGATGACGGTGAACCGGCGATCCGGATAACTGAGCGCGCGGTACTCGATAGCGCCAGATTCGCTCAGCCAGCGGTCGCTCGCGGGAGGTCCCAGTTTGCCGGCCACGCCGGTCCAGTCATCCTGCCCGGTCAGCGACAGGAAGGAACGATCCCTGTAAGCGAAGCCCGCGCGCTGCCGCGGTACGCGCAACAGATTGAGATTTACCCCAGCCACGTAAAGCATTACGGATGCCGCCACCGCGCCGCCGACTCGTTTGAAGATCCGCCGGTCCGCACGGGGCTCCAGCCGGATGCCCACCACCGGCGCCGGCCCCCTGCGCTCGGGCGCCGCCTGCGGCCCCATGGCGGAAGGCGCACCGACGGCCACCGGCATCTGGAGCACGCGACGCTCATAGGGCCAGACTGCGCCGCCCTTGTACTCCAACTCGCGGTTCAGCCCCACGATCAAGACCGGATCGTCGATGCGGGAAACCTCGCCGAGAAAGCGCCGGGGAATCCAGATCTCCGCTCCGGTCTTGCGATTGACCACCAGGATCTCCGGCCAGGTAGCCTTGCGGTAAAGCCACTCATTATGCTCGACGTTCAGAATCGGCGGATAGAACGAAAATGGACGGTTCGAGAGGTCGTCGAACGGCGGAGGAATGGGCGGAGACGCCATCGTGGCAGCTTCTATCGTATCAGCCCCCGCGCCATCCACGGCGTACCGGGCGGGGCTGGTCGCCTCCCCGCCCCACCTTCATTCCCGCCTATCGTTCCGGCTCAATGCCTGTTCCGGAACAACTGTGCCAGCTCCCTGGCGGGCAGGAGCGATTGAACCCGGTTATTTCCTGGCAGTCGCTTAGCGATGGTCCAGCGTGTGAATCAATTCCTCCGCCGCCGGGGGCCGGGGAATCGCGGTCATCGGCACTTCCCGGTTGTCGGACCCCGACACCCCCGCGAAGATGCCCTTCGCGCGCGACCAGGCCAGAATCTCCGCCGTCATCGTGGCATCGGTATTGGCGTCGACGGTGCGGCCCACCGGACCCGCGGCTACGGAGGCGTCTTCGCCCAACGTGAACTTGTCGAGCAGCAATTGCTCCAACCCGCGCTTATTTCTCACCAGCATCACCAGGTCGGTCGAAGAACCGCCGATCTGGAAACCCAGGCTGCCGCCTTCCATCCGGACCGCGGCCGGCGCGCCCCAGCCCCTATCGGAGTCGCGCCTGCAAACAACGAAGCCGCGCCTATACTCCCGGCCCACCACAAACGCCGCCTTCTTCACTCCGGGAACGATTACGATGCATTGCGCCTTGGCCAGCAAGTCCTGCGGAATCCCCTTATCCAGGGTGGCCATGATCTCATTGAGTATCTCGGTCGCGTCATTCAGCCGCTACAGTGCCGGCCATCAGACCCGTCGCCGGGAGTAATAAAGACACAGCCAAGACAAGACCCTTCATAGTTCGGACCTCCAGTTCCAATTATCCCCAGGGTCCCGCCGAATTGTGGCAGGTTTAGCCCCCGGCCCGTCTGCTATATATCCGCACTATTTCGTAGGGTGCAGCCGTACCCTTACTTGCGGCCCAGCAGGCGCAGCCGCACGCTGAATGCGCGCGCCTGTCCGCGTCCGTAAGTGAGAAACTGCGGTGTGCCTATGGTGTTATTGACTGCGTTCGGATTTCCATTGTTAGTCAGATTGTTGAATCCGCAACGCCATGCCCATAAATAATGAAGCGCGCGGAACTGGCGTTCGAACTGTAGATTGACGTTGAAGTAATACGGCAAGCGCATGGAGTTCGGCGGTCCCATCTGAAACCCGTCCTCGTCGACTACGCCGAAGGGAAAGCCCGTCCGGTACTCCACCAGATATTGCGCGGTGGTGTTTCGGATCAGAACCCGCAGGCGCTCGGGCAGCAGCGTTTTGGGCAGCGGAACCCAGCCCCACGTGTGGAAGCGGTTGGTGGTGTCCCAGGGGTACGGACCCGGCCCCTGCGGTCCGAACACCGGGTTTTCGAGACTGTAATCCACCGCCGCATTGGAGTGCGCCGACGAGCGCGTATACCCCGCGAACCACTCGAACTTGGCGGCGAAGGTGTGCCGCAGCGACAGCTCCAACGCGTTGTACGAATCGCGCCGCGCGTTCGATAACTGAAACACCGCGCCCTGCTGGAATCCGTCGGCGACGGCCGAAGCCGGCGGGATAAAAACCAACCCGTGCTCTCCGGCCCGGTGCGTGAACCCCGAGCGGAGGTAGAAATCGTGCGGCAGCTTCTGCTCCACGCTGAAACTGGACGTGCGCACAAACGGCGCATCCAGCGCGCGCTCGTTCACCGCGAAGGAAGTAGGCACGGGGCCTTCCGTAGCGGCGCCGACCGGATAAAACGTCGACCAACTCACCTGGTCCGCCGGGTGCGTAATCAACCCCAGGTTGATGGCATCGTAATAAATGCCCCACCCGGCCGAGAATTTCGTCCCATGCAGTGCGCGCGGCGCCCATGACGTGGCCAGGCGCGGCGCCACCTCCAGCGCCCGCACCACCTCGTTCCACTCCGCCCGCAGGCCCGCTTCCACCGTCCACCCTTCCGCGGGCGTCCAGGCATCTTGCACATATTGCGCTTCCTCGAAGTTCTTGTGCCCCTCGAGCGGGCTTCCCGCGAAGGTCACGTAGCGGGCCACCGAATCGTCCGCGCGGACCACTTCATAATCGTGCCGCAGGTCCGTTTCGTGGAACGCCTCGCGCTCGACGTCGACGCCGAACTTGAACTGGTGCGTGCCCCAAAATCGCCGCACGGGAAGAAACAAATTGGCGATCCATTGTTGCCGGTAAAAATGCCGGTCCAGGTTGTCAAAGTAATTTCCGACCTCGCCGGAGGGAGTGATCTCGTAGAGTTGGTCGCCCTGCGGGACGTCCCGCACCAAGCCTCGGGAATCGGCGAAACCCACATCCAGCAGCGCGCCGGCAAAATAGGCCTGGTCGTGAAGCGTGCTCATGAAGAGCGTCTGGCGGTGATCCGTAGTCGCCTCGACGGGCGTCAGAAAGCTCAAACCGACGCGCGAAGTGTCGGCCAGGTTGAACAGAAAGCTGCCTGTCAGGATATTGGTGGGAGTCAGGTTCACCTGGAAGCGCGTCAAATCGCTGGCTGTCACTCCGCTGGTGCGATTCTCGCCGCGCGGCAGTCCCGCAACCCTGTCGTTGTTGTAGAAGAGATCGATCCCGTTGTAGAACCAGGCGCGGCCTTTCGCGATCGGCCCCGAAACCTCCAGGCGCGGCGTCCACTTGTTCACGCGCCACCCGCCATTCGACGCGATGCCCGGAATGAAGTTGGTGCCGCCGAACCGCCAGCGGTCGTCGCCCATCTTGGTGTGAAGATCCAGCGTGCCCGACGAGCCGCGCCCGTTCTCCGCGGAAAACCGGCTGGTGGCCACTTCCATGGATTGAATCGCGTCGATGTTCAGGCGCGCATCCAGATTGCCGGTGGTTGGGTCCGCCATGTTGAATCCGTCCAGCGCATAACTGGTCTGGTTGGCGCCGCCGCCGTTGATATGCGCGCGCCCCTGGTTATCCTGCACCACCCCGTCCATCATCGGCAGGGCATTGCGGTAATCCTGGGAGGCCGGGTAGGGGACCGATTGAATCTCCGTGTTGTCGAGTTCCTTGCGGTCGGCCGGCTGTTTGGGGTCGATCGCCGGCGGCGAATAAGTGACGTCGATGCGGTCCGAGAATTCCTGCAGATGATTCAGCGTGATGGTGATTTCGGTGGCGCCATCGTCGAAGCGCTGGGAAGCCGCCTGGTACACATAGAAGCCCTGACGTTGCGCGCGGATGCTGTACTCGCCGGCGGCCGGCAGGCGCAAGCTGAAGTTGCCCGCCTGGTCCGACCAAGCGGTCAGCGAAACCTCGCCCGCCACCGCACGCAAATCGACCTTGGCGCCGGCCACTAACGCCCCGGTTTCATCCACCACGCGTCCGGAGACTGCCACCTGGGCCAGGCTCACTACGCCGAAGAGCAGCAGTACCAGTGCCACGCGCGCCAGAGCAAATCCCGCTATCATCAGTTGCAGCCGCTACCAGCATAGGATACAACGCCGCGTGACCGCGGTGGGGCAAGCCGGCTGGGGTCTCTGGCAGAAGCGGGGCGAGGCTCCAAAGAGAGCCTGCCCCGCCGGATGCTAGCGCCTAGAAGTGGATCCGGAGGCCGAACTCCATGTTGCGCGGCGTGTTTTCCTGGCCGCCGTTGGGATTCGAAGTTCCCAGCACTCCAAAGTCCGCCGGGTCGGTGATATCCAGGTACGGATCGGTCAGGCGGACATGGTTGAACAGGTTGGTGAACTGGAAGATGAGGGTGGCGCCCACGCGTCCTTCCTTCCACACGCCGATGTCCTTGGACACCGTGGCGTCGACGTTCCAGGTCGGCAGACCGCGGATATTGCCGTTGGAACCGCAATTGGTGTCGTAACCTAAAACGCAGTTGCGGTAGTCGTTGAAGGCTCCCACCGGGTTGGTGTACATCTGGACGTTTTGCCCGCCGTTGTCGGTGTTGGCGTTGACGCCCACACCGTTGGGATTGGCCGAGGCGCTTTCGCTCACGGCCTGGTTGAAATGAGCGGAATTGCCGTAGGTGAACGGCCCGTTGAGCACCGCGCCATCGAGCGAACTGCCGACGGAGCAGTTGGTTTCACCGAACGACTGGCAGCCGCCGCTGTAGCTATATACGGACAGCGGTGCGCCGCTGTGGGCAGTCAGGAGGGGAGCGATGGTCCAGCCGCCCAACAGGTGGCCGGCCACGCCCTTCTGTGTCCGGTAGAAGGTCGGGTGGTAGATCAGGCTCAAGTTGTAGATGAACTTGTAGTCGAAGTATTGGGGACCGTACATGGCGTGCATGTTCCAGGGGTCGAGCACGGTATATTCGCTGGTGGCCTGCACCTGGTTGCCGGTGCCCAGGGCGCGGCCATAGGTGAGGTTGGAGCGCAGCGTGACGCCGTGCCAGTCATGGGTGGTCAACGAAAGATAGCCGGCATTGTAGTTGCCGTAACCGTTGCTGGTATCGGTAAATACCCCGGACACCTGGCCGCTGCCTCCGTTAATGGGCGAACTGGGCATGGTGCGGCCCAGGGTCCAGGAGGAAGTGCTATTCAGGGCCGCCCAAAAGTCGTAGACCTGGGTACCCGCAATCTGGCTGTTCATGGTCGAG
The DNA here is from genome assembly GCA_052144935.1 of Bryobacteraceae bacterium. Classification (GTDB taxonomy): domain Bacteria; phylum Acidobacteriota; class Terriglobia; order Bryobacterales; family Bryobacteraceae; genus JOPF133. The sequence continues at coordinate 6,846 of JBKQPR010000190.1, read as the reverse complement.
TTCTGGGCTATGGCCGCGGTGCAACTGCCGAAGCCTTTGCAGAAAGCGGAATTCGCTCCGCCCAAGGCGCTCTCAAAGAATGCCTGTGGCGCGGGCGCTCTGCCCTGCGCGATCGCCCAATAAGTGGCGGCGAAGGCTTGGGCGAAACTCTGGCCGCCCAGCGTAGTCATGGTCGGAACCGCATCGAAGTTGATCTGTTGCCACTCGTTGCGGATGATGCGCCCGATGTAGCCCACTTCCAGGATGGCCTTCTGGTGGCCCAGTTCCCGCTGGATGCTGATGGTCACGTTGTCGGTGCGGGCGGGCCGGAAATTCGGATCCAGCACGGAACCCGCGCCGGCGGCGGCATTGCCGTTAAAGCCGGGAACGAACGGCTCCGTCAGCGTTTGGGAAATGGCGGGTAGGGGCGCCGTCAAACCGTCTGTGCCTATGCGGAAGGCGGTTTGCGGAGTGACCGCGCCGTTGCCCAGGCACTGGCCGTTGCTGCTGGCGCCGACGCAGGCGACGGGCTGGCCCAAGCCGACACCGAGCAGCGGAATCAGCACCAGACCCACGCCGTTCAATCGGCTGAAGATGCGGCCGTAGCCGCCACGGATCACGGTCTTGCCATCGCCCAACAGCGCTCCCAGAATCCCGCTCTGGAAGTGCGGATTCCAGGCCGCCGAAACGCGCGGGCTGAGTCCGCCATAGAAGGGATTATAGGGGTACTTCTTGCTGGCGCCCGTGACGTTCCCGATGTTGGTATACGCCAGCGTCGGGTTGTAGACTTGGCCCGCCAGAGCTGCGGCCTGGCGCTGCTGCATGTAGTCGGCGACCGCGATCGGCTTCCCGTTCGTATCCGTCAGTTCGATCTGCTTGCCGTTCCGTTCGACGGGCGGCATTTCCAGCGTGTAACCCAGGCCGTAGGTCAGGGTGAAACTGGGCTTCATGTGCCAGGTGTCGGTGAAGTACAGGTTGTACGAAGGAATGGTGCTCTGGTCGAACATCGGCGTTCCAGGCGGGTTCAGGGTCAGTTGCGGCCCACTGCGCGTGAACAGCATCTGCGGCTGGGTGACGATCCCCAGGACTTCTTCGTAGAGTTTCTCGTAAGTCGTGTATTGCGAGGACGGAACCCCCGCCGGAATGTAGTTCGTGGAGAACGACATGCCCGGCGCCGTACCCGAACTCGGTCCGATCTGGTCCACCGGCTGATTCATGATGCCGCCGCCGTTGTCGGTGCGCAGGTGGTAATCGAAGTTGCGCTGATATTGGCCGCCGAAGCTGATCAGGTGGTTGCCCTTGATCTTCGTGATATCGTCGCGGATGGCCTTGTCCTGGCCGTCCCAGAAACGCTGGCGGACGTTCTGGTTGTTGACGTTGTACGGAATCAGGGCACTCGTGCTCTCGCCGCCGATTTCGAGGGCCGCACCCAAACCCGGAAGCTGCGGCACGGCGCCGGCCGTTCCCCATTGCCAGAAGTTGCGCAGGTAGCTGAAGCGGAAATCGTTGGTCGTGGTGGCATTGATGTTGGTGGTCAGGCCGGCCACCCAATAGCTCGGAATCAGGGGCCGCGGCGCTTGGGCGGCCGGCTGTCCCAGCTTGTCTCCCGGCAGCGCGCCGCCGATGTCCACTTGGTTGGTGGTGAGCGCCACGTAGCGATAGTAGCGATAGCTGGTCATGAAGCGCCACTTATCGTTGAAATCGTGGTCGATGCGGGCCACTTCGCTGTTGGACTTGAGGGGTGTGCCAATCGATCCCTGGAATCCCTGCGTGTTATAGTGGTCGCCACCCGAAGCCACGTTGGGCGCGGGCATTTCCTTGTTCCAGATCTGCGACACCAGCGAATTCAAGCCGATTCCGCGCGGGTCGCACGAGCCGGCCGGGCACACCGCGGGCTGGTAAATCACGCCGCCCACCGTGACCGCATTCGGATTGAGGTTGTAGGGGACGTGGGCGCTTCCTTCGGTAATCTGGATGACGCCGGCGTCCAGCAGCGCCGTCGGAACGGTCCTCTCGATAATCGACGACTGCGGGAAGCGGAAGCCCTCGTAATTGACGAAGAAATACCATTTGCCTCCCAGGAAATTCTTGGGAACCAGCGGGCCGCCCAACGCGCCGCCGAAACGGTTGTTGTGCGTGATGGGCAGAGGCGTATAGCCCAGGTTGCCCGATGGCGTATGGTTCGCATCCCAGTTGTTGGCCGCGCCCACGTCGCTGGCGTAGTAAAATTCGTAACCCGCGCCATGGAAGGCATTGGAGCCGCGTTTGGTGGCCATTTGCACCTGGCTGCCGGAGGACCCGTTGAAGTCCGCGGTCTGGCCGCTGGTGCTGATCTTGAACTCCTCGACGCTCTCAATCGGCGTCGGCACTGCGCCCGTGGGGGCGTTAGCCGCCGCGGATCTCGGGTTGTAGACGTTCGCGCTGCCATCCATATCGTCGGAGTTGTTGGCTCCATCGAGCTGGAAGGTGTTCTGGTCGTATATCGCTCCCGCCACCGACCCCTCCGGCGATACGCCCGGCTGGAAAAGCGCCAGCGTCGTGGCTTCTCTGCCCAAGTTGGGAAGGTACAGCATGGAATCGCTGTTGATCGTGGAACCTACGGTCGAGTTGGAAGTCTGCAATTCGGCGCCCACCACGGAGTTGACTTCGACTGTGGTGCTGGTGGCCCCGACGTCCAAAGCGGCGTTGATGGTGAGCACCTCGCCCACGTTCACTACCTGCCCGTTCACCTGGTAAACCGAGAAGCCGGTTTTGTTGAACGTGAGGTTGTACGTTCCGGGCGAAACGTCCAGGAAAATGTAACGCCCGTTGTTGTTGGTCGTCGTGGTCAACGGCTTGTTGGTGGTAGGGTCAAGCAACTTCACTTCGGTCCCTGCCACCACGGCCTTCTGTGCGTCGACGACCTGGCCGGAAACGGTGCCGGTGGCCGTTGATTGGGACCAGGATGGGCTGCTGGAGATCATGAGAATCCCCATAGCCAGCCCGAACGGCGAAAAAGAACCCCTTTTGCGGACAAACATGTATCCTCTCCTTGCAAGCGAATTGCCACTAACCAACTGACTTGGCCAGCCCATGCAACGGAACTGGGCCGATACGCTTGGGAGCGATTCTATGGCTTTACCGCTAGTTTTGTCAAGGGGTTGGCGGCGGGGGTTGGCGGCGGGGGTTGGCGGCGGGGGTTGGCAGCGGGGGTTGGCGGCGGGGGTTGGCGTGGCCCCCAAGGAGTTCTCCTGAGACAACCGCGGCCATGGCCGGTGGACGCGCGCCGCGTTCAGGAGGGAGGGGGACCAATAAAAAAGGGGAGCCGGAAGGCTCCCCCTGCACCACAAACCGCGTGCGCCAATTCCTAGAAGATGAACTTGGCGGAGACAGCGATGCTGCGCGGATTGCTCGAAAACACCTGCGAATCCTCGTTGAACAGCGACGTGGATGGAATCGTGAAGTTGTGTACCGAGCCGCTGGTGAATCCGATGGGAGCCACGTCGCTGATGTAACCGCCCACATACTGCGGGTGGTTGAAGATGTTGAGGAAGCGGCCGGCGAACTGGAGCCTATACTTTTCGCCGATCGCCACATTCTTCGCAATCGTGGCGTCGATGTTGTCGATCGGGTTCATGCGCATGGTGTTGCGGCCCGCGGTGGAAAGACCACCCTTGGGAACCGTCACATAGCCGGCGGCCGGATTATTGATCAGGAAGGCCACGGTAGCGCCCGCGCTATTCTTCAGAGCCGTGGTACCGCTGCCGATGTCCGGGTTCCCGCCGGCGTTGACTGCCGCGCGGTCGCCGGCAGAATCGCCGTTCAGGTTAGAGTCCAGGCCGCTTTGCACGGTGTACCAGGTACCGGTCTGGTAGGTGTAAATCGGCGCGACTTCCCAGTTGCCGATCAGGTTCTTCATCGCCCAGTTCTTGGATTTGTTGTACCAGGGGGTGTCATACAGAACCTGATAGGTGAAGCGATGACGGTGATCCAGCGCCGAACTGGCGCGGTCGGCGCGCAGGTTGCGAATGTTCTCGGGACGGCGCGGCGTGGTGTACGTGCTGAACACTTCGGCCGTGGAATCGTCAATATTGTGGCTGAAGGTGTAAGCGGCCACAAACTGCAGGCCGTTGGAGAAGCGGCGCGTCAATTGGTTGGCCCAACCGTGATAGGTGGAGTTGCCCCAGGGCTGGTAGCTGGTGATGATGCCCGTGAATCCGGCAGCCAGATAAGCCGGATCTATGTTACCACCGGCGTTGTAGAGGTTGGTGAGAGTGGTCAAGTTGCTGGTCAACGCGTTCAACGCCGCCTGGCTCGGGGCCGCGGAGTAAATCGGTAGAGCGTTCGAGGGATTCACAACCGGTATGCGGTTCAACTGCGCCTGCACCGGCAAGTGGATACCGCGCGTGCCCAGGTAGCGGCTCTCAAACGTGTAGTTTTCGTGGAACACATGTTGAACTCCGATGTTCCATTGCAGCGATTCGGGGCGCACCTGGTTGGGAACGTACCCTCCCGTGCCCGCACGCGCCTGGGCCTGCGTCAAAGCGGCCGTTGAAGCGTTCGGCGGAATGCCGCCGCTAGCCAGGAACCCGCCCTGGTTGAGACCCGTCACGTCCACCGTGGTGGTGTCCTGCGGAGGCAGGGTGAGCAAGCCGAAGTTATCCACCAGCACGTCGAAGCTGCGGCCGAAACCGGCGCGGATGGAGGTCTTGCCGCTGGTTCCCGGCGAATACGCCAGGCCCACTCGCGGCATCCATGCATTGGTCATCGCCGTCGGCTTCTGGAATACGATCAGCCCCGGAACGTTGGAGATGGCGTTGACCGTCTGCAGAGTTTCGCTGTAAGGAACCGTCTGATATTCGTAGCGCAGACCCACGTTCGCCGTCAGGTTCGGCTTCACCTTCCAACTGTCGTTGACATAGAAACCGGTGAAGATCCGGTCGCCGTAATACTCCTTGCCGCCCAGCGAGCGCTGCGCAATGTAGTCCGGGTAGTAGTCGAACAGATAGTCCGAGAGGTAGCTCCATTCGTAATCGCCGCGCGAGCGCTGCGTGAAGCTCTGCGGAGAAATCTGCTTCCATCCGTCAAAACCGAACTTCAAGCTGTGCGTGCCCTTGGTCCAGCTCATGTTGTCGGCGATTTGGTATTGGTTCTGGATGCCGGCCTGCGGCGCGTTGCCGTCCGGACCCAAATTGCTGATGTTCAATTCATAAACCGCAACGGTGGGGAATTGATCCAGCCCCGGCCACTTATAGTTTCCGGCCGGGAGCGTGTTGGAGTAGCGGTTGTAACCCATACGGAACTCGTTGGTCAGCGTGGGCGAGAAGGTGTGGAACTCGGTGAACGTAGCCAGGTAGGTGTTGGTGGGGACCGTTTGGTAGAAAACCGGAAATTGGGAAGCGGTGTCGATATAGCCGGAGCGGTTCAGAATGAAACGCGCGCGCAGGCTGTCCTTCTCGGAGATGGTGACGTCAAGCGCGCCTACGCCGGCGTCGCTGTTGGAGTAGGACGGCGCATTGAAGCTGATCTGGCCAATCTGGACAGCTTGCGCCGCCGCCGCCTGTGCGGCAGTCCATCCCAGGCTCTCATTGCCTGCTCCCACCAGCGGATACCCGCCCACGCTGGCCGCGGAAACGGCCGAAGGCGCGGTGCCCACGTAGGTCTTCAACTGGCTCAGGTTCGTCGGGTTGATCCCGGCGATCCCGCTGATGGTCGCCCAACCGGCCGCGGTCGGCGCATAGAGCGAGCCGGGAGTGGCGCTGAGGCCCTCCGGATTGTATTCGTACAGACCGTAAAAGAAGATCTTGTTCTTCTTGATCGGGCCGCCCAGTGCGCCCCCGAAACGGTTGTTGTCATAACGCGGGTGCAGTTCGTCGCCATTCACCGCCGACTGGTTGTCGGCCGCGTTGAGATTGCGGTTCTGCAAATACTCGTAGGCCTCACCGTGAAACGCGTTTCCGCCGCTCTTCACCACCTGGTTGAACTGGCCGCCCGAAGAATGGCCAAACTCAGGGGAAATCTGGTTCTGCTGCACGGTGAATTCGGCCACCGCGTCGTTGGGCACCGTCACCAGCGGCCCCGTTACGCTGCCGCTGTTGTTATCGATGCCTTCGATCGTGAAGTTGTTGTTGCGCGGACGCTGTCCGCCCACCGACGGGCCCGACCCCAAGCCTACGGCGCCGCTCGATCCGACGCCGGCGTTCAACAACGAAAGGTTGATTACGCCGCTTCCGCCGGAAGCGGTCGGCAGGTCCGACAGGCTGGCCGTTTCAAACGAAGTCTGCACGCTCGCCGTGGTGGTGTCGATGGCCGCCGCCGCGGCCGTGACTTCCACGGTCTGCGTGCTGGTGCCGACGTCCAGTTTCACGTTGGTGGTGGTAATCTTGTTCAGGCTCACCTCCACGCCTTTCACTTGCGCTTTCGTGAAACCCTGCGCCGTCACCGTAACCGTATAAGTTCCCGGCGGCAGGTTTGACAGACGATACTCGCCGGTGCCCGTGCTCTTGCCGCTGGTTTCCACCCCCGTGGCGTCATTCTTCGCGATCACCGTCGCACCTGGCACGGTGGCGCCGGTGGCATCGTAAATAGCGCCCGAAAGGTCCCCGCTGATCGACTGAGCGAAACTGCCGAGGCAAGCAGCCAGGGCGATCAAAATCAGTCCGAGGAGCCGTACGTTTGTTAATCTCATCTCGTTTAGATACCTCCCGCTAAAGATTTCCAGTAACTCTTTGATGATTCCGTGATATCGCCCCCAGTCAGCGACTGGGCGACCAGGGCCGGCAAAAATACGACGATGTCAGTTAGAACTTGGATCCGGCGTGAAAACGCGGTTTCACGGCTGAAGGGGCTTCAATCTGGCAGCCCTGGCGAGTATCGTTTCGGCGAGGC
>JBKQPR010000189.1:0-10069 GCA_052144935.1 Bryobacteraceae bacterium | reverse complement strand
TTCTCACCGCGTAGCCTCCCCGGACAGATCTTTAGCCCTGGATATGGGCCACTCGCAAAAGGCTCTAACGGCCCAATGGGTCATTCTTAGAAAGCACAGGCGGGTCACTTCTGGCGAGCGCCGAAGCTATTTGGGCGAAGATCTATATTCGCTGCTGGGGTTATCGCTGGTGAACAAGAACGATCCCTATAACAACGATCTGTACTCCAACGAAATCGACCTCGGCCCTGCGTCTCAGGCGCCGCCGGTGGTTGCCGTGGAGCCGGTTCCAGTGGCCGGCCCGGAGGCCGCGGACAGAGGGGACCTCGCGATGATCAAAACAATTCGCGACTACCGGATCGATTCACAGGGCGATCTGAAGATCGTGCGCGGCGAGTTTCATCGCCACAGCGAGATTTCCATGGATGGCGGCAACGATGGCACCATCCTCGATCAGTATCGTTATATTCTGGACGCCGGAGCGCTCGACTGGGTGGGTTGCTGCGATCACGATAACGGCGGGGCGCGCGAATACTCCTGGTGGATCACGCAGAAGCTGGCGGACATCTTCTACACGCCGAACAAATTCATTCCGATGTTCAGTTATGAGCGCAGCATCGTCTATCCGGAAGGTCATCGCAACGTCATCTTCGCTCAGCGCGGAGTCCGAATCCTCCCGCGTTCGCCAGTGACTAAGGAAGATCAACCCGGACCCGCGCCGGACACGCAGATGCTCTACGCATACTTGAAGTACTTCAATGGCATCAGCGCCTCCCATACCAGCGCCACCGCCATGGGAACGGACTGGCGCGATAACGATCCGCTCGCCGAACCGGTGGTCGAGATCTATCAGGGCGACCGGCAGAATTACGAAATCCCCGATGGGCCGAGGTCGAATTCAGAAAAGGATTCGATCGGATTGTGGCGGCCGAAGGGGTTTGTCAGCCTGGCGCTGCAGAAAGGCTACAAGCTCGCATTTGAGGCCAGCTCGGACCACGTCTCCACGCACATGAGCTACAGCAATGTGCTCGTGAAAGACGGCACGCGCGAGGCTCTGGTCGATGGTCTCCGGAAACGCCACGTTTACGGCGCAACGGACAATATCCTCGCCGATGTTCGCAGCGGTCCGCACCTCATGGGGGATGCGTTTTCCAGCCCGGAGCTGCCGGGCCTGCAAATAAAACTGGAGGGCACTTCGAAATTCGCGAAAGTCGTCATCGTCAAAGACGGCCAATACGTGTATTCGACCGAACCCAATGCCGCCAGAGTTGAGTTCTCATGGCGCGACAACGCGCCGGTGAAGGGGAAAACCAGTTACTACTACGTGCGCGGCGAGCAGGACAATGGCGAGATCGTCTGGGTATCTCCTTTCTGGATTACTTTTACGGGCAAGTAAGGCTCTAATGGGCCAAGAAGGGCAGGGGCAAGTCCGTTACTAAACTCGGTGACGTTATGAGATAAATACAATCACGGCGGTGGCGAAGGCGCCTCCGGATCACTCCGCGTTGTGAGATTGGCCGGTAAACAGGTTCGCTAAGTAGTTGATTCTACGTAGAACGCCATCTAGTCCTTGCGGCTTTATTTCGCCGCATGACCGAGGGCTCTTTCACGTGCCTGTCCCGCTCGGATAAACCGTCGTACAACGCGCGCAATCGCCGCGCGGATGGACGCTCCCGGCCTGCGGTCGCATGGCCGCGCATTGCGCGACGGGCGGAACGCCGGACTGCAGCGGCAAGACTGGCTCGGCCTGGAGGCCGACCGTGGCATCGGGCAGCGATTCGGCGAAGCCGCCGCCTGCGGAGACCAGCGCCGAACTGGCTGACCGCCGACGATTTCCGCTTGCTTGGCGTGCATGTTTTGTACATCAGGTGACATCGACTGTCCGGGGCGATATCTACTTCCGCCCCGCTATCCCCTCAACTCAATGATTCCATTGCCAGTCGATACCAGCCCTTGGATTGCTCTTAATCCGGCCGTATGCGACACGAAGAAACCCTCAAGCTTGTCGAATTCGTAGAAGCGGCCAAATCGAAAGGGGCATCGGATGAATTCCTGGCCTCGTTTCTTGCGCGCCGGGGCTGGCCGCAGGATGATGTCCATGCGGCTCTCGGTCGCTATTGGGAGCGCGAGACCGGCCTTGCCGTTCCGGACCGCACCGGAGGCAGCGAATCCTCGCGCGATGCGTTCCTTTATCTCCTCTCTTTCTCGACACTGGCTACCTGGGCCAGCGCCCTCGGATCCATGCTGTTCCAGTTTATCGATCACTGGCTTCCCGATCCTGTTACCAGAGAGCAGATCTACAGCATGAGAACCGCGGTAACTTGGCAGATGGCTAGCATTGCGGTGGCGTTCCCCATTTTTCTGCTGGTCATGCGGACCATTCTGCGTGAGGCGCAGGATCGTCCCGAGCGGATCCGGTCGGGCGTGCGCAAATGGCTCACCTACATTGCTCTTCTGCTGACCGCGGGCGCCATGATCTGCGACCTGATCTGGTTCTTGGATTATTTCCTGACCGGCGAGCTGACGTCGCGCTTCGTGTTGAAAGCCGCGACCGTTATGCTGATCTGCGGGGCCATTTTTGTCTACTATCTGGGTTCGCTGCATTGGGATCGAGACACTAACGTGGCGCTCGTAAGAAGCCGTAGCCTCAAATTCGGGATTGGCGCTGCCGCCATCGTTGTGGCCGCGTTCTCGATCGGGCTGGGAGTTGCCGGCACGCCCGCCGTACACCGCCGCATAGAAGCCGATCATCGCAGGATCCAGGACCTCCGAGCGATTACCTGGGCCGTACACTCCTGGTACCAACGCGCTGGTAAGTCAGCCGAACCCCTGCCGGCCTTACTGGCCGAGCTTGCAGGCAAAGGAATCCAGCCCTCGCAGACGGTCGATCCGGAAACAGGCAGGTTATACGAATATCGCGTCAAGTCTGGGACGGTGTACGAACTATGCGCGGTCTTTTCCAGCCCGGAAGAAGCCGATCAAGTCCGTCAAACCCCGTTCTGGTATCACGATAAGGGCCGCTCGTGCTTTACGCTGGACGCCTCGGGCCAACCCCCCTGGTAGTTTGGGCCTACGCAGGGCGCTGCTGGTGGGCTCCGGGCATCGATCGCGGACACGCGTGTTTGGGCCGGCTGGGGGATCCCACCGCTCGCTCTACGCCGCCTTCACGAAGGCAACCAGCCTTGCCCGCCAGAACCAGGAGCAGAGCACCAAAGGCGTCGCCGCGGGTGGCGCCGCAGCGCCTCCTGGCCGTTGCTGGCTTCCAGAACAGGGTACCCGCATCCCTGTAGGACTTGCCGGCACCCAACCAGTTGTATCCGGTAGTACCACCGTACTTTCGGTCCATAACAAACGCCAGCATTGTAATGTTGCATGTTGATCGACATACTCTGCTTAGGAGGGCAGAACATGTACATGCTTATCAGATATCCAGTCGGGATCATCGTCGAAGCCGTGGTACTGGCAAAGGGCAGGAACCGCCTGCGCGTCGCCGCGGCGGGTTTTCCGGACACGATCGAATTGAGACGGTCCGGCCCACAATGGTTTGATGCAACTCGCCAACCAGTCGAGTTCGACTTTCTGATGTTCAGCGCCCATCAGGGCGGGAGTGTCTCCTCCTCAACGCCGGCACGCGTTGCTCAGGCGGCCGGGTCGGCGGCGCTCCAGCAGTAGGGGCTGAAGGCTGAAGTGACCGGCATCTGGCTCGATTCGCTCCTCGCCAGATGCCGCTCTCCAACAACACACGCGGATGACTCTTGAAAATTAACCTAAGAGAAAGAGCCATGGACCACAATGACAACAGCTCTGCGGATCGCAGAAACAAGAGCCGCTTCGCATTGCGCCGCGAAATGCGCTACAAGCTGGTGGATGGGGGCAAAGTAATCGGCTCCGGGTCTGGTTTCACGCTGGACATCAGCAGTGGGGGCGCCGCTTTTACCACCAAAGAGCAGCTCAAGCCAGGTACGGCCATCGAGATCTCGGTGAGTTGGCCCGCATTGGTGAACGGCAATTGCGCGATCCGCCTGGTCGCCTGCGGCCAAGTGGTGCGCAGCACAACGGGCACAGCGGCATGCAACATTTCCAAATTCGAATTTCGCACGCAGGCCCGAGCCGCAGCGCCACTTACGTGACCGACATGAGATCCCGCCGCCCGACGTGCGCTCGTAACTGCGGAGGGCTATGATCCCGACTACCCAGAGGCGGCGTCTGAAAGCAGGCAATGAGACAGTCTCAAGCGTGCAAATGTCCGCTCTGTGACCGCGCGGCACAAGCCGTTGAACTGGCGGGGCTGGATACAAGGCGCGTGGAATGCCCCTACTGCACGACCTACGATATTTCACACCGGGTGGAGCGATTCCTTTCTGAGAAGCCGGAGGCGAAAGCGCGCGCGCGCTTCGTTTCCGACGCGGTCCGCCGGGCGACAAAAGGGTTGCAGCCGGGTGATATTCCACAGCATTGCCTGAAGCTCCGCACCGAATGGTATTTCCTGGAGAATGCAGCGAGGGAGGAAGCTCTGCAACAGAGCGACTAAACCTCCCTGTGCGATGCGTTCGCCCCGGCGACGATTTGCCGCCCGCTGCCAACGGGGCGGCACTCGGCGCCGTGACCACTCTCCGCAAGGATCTTCCCCGAAGGGGTGGGCCATTATTGGGTATGGCGCGATGACCGGAGCGGGCCGCTGCCCAGGCGCTGGGCGAGGTCTTCGGAGCACGATCTTCGTGCCCGTCTTACCGGGCTTCTACGCGGCGAAAATCGTCGCTGGCCGCCCTTTTTCGGGAACTCCCGCCTCCTGCCTGGCGCCGCGCATCAGCCGCGGCAGCGGTGGCGCCGATCTGGGCGGGCGGCTGGATGCGGCCTCCATTTCGGCGACGATCTCCCACCATGAACAGGCTGCCCGGATCGGGATCGGGCGCAGCACGAATTTCGAGGTGGCCGGCGTTCTTACTGGTCCCGTTACGAAATGAAATACCGGATCTGGTGTGGGACTCCACGATCGCCGCGAGTTGGTGGCGCTGAGCTTCCGAGACGGCGCAAAACATCTTCAAAGAACGAGTGGGCCACTATCGGGTATGGCGCGATGAGCGGACCGATTGGCAGCGAATATTCCACGATGAAACGGCAGGCTGGCTGGTCAGGTTGCCAGCCGTTTCCGCACAGGCAGCGGTGGCGCCCGAAGTGGCCGCGCGGCTGGATGCGGCGTCGGATTCGGCGTCGCCACGCAGGCGGTAGAATGATTTATGAAATGAGCATCCGATCCTCTTTTGTGGCCAGTCTTGCGCTGCTGGCGGCGGCTGGCGCAGGCTTGCCGCTGGGGGGCCAGGAGACCACGGTCTGGCGCATCGGGACGTTCGATCACGCCTCGGCCGAGGTCAACGGGCGCGTGGGCAGTCAGCCGGTCGTGGTCGACACCGGCGCGCCGGATGCCGCAAGACGCTGGCCGCTCTCGTAAGCGGGTACCCTCAACTCCCGATCCGGCCCCCCGGACGCACTCCCGCACGATCCGGTTCCGGATGGACCTGGCGGATCGTACGTGTTGGATCTCGCCCGGTAGCCCGGTAGCGCCCTCGCTGCACATGCTGCCGCGCTTCTGCTATGCTTCAAGAAACATCTGAGGCAATCACCTATGAAGCTGGTGCGGCCCATTTCCGCCACTCCCCTCCTGTTTTTGCTCAGCCTCGCGCTCTTTGCGATGCAACGGGGAGGGTTCCAGGGCTACGGCCGCCAGCAATACTACTACGAGGCCGGACCCAACGTCCCCTCGGAGTTTTATTGGAGCCGGCTCCAGTACACGTCTAACTATGCCGGCGGCAGTAGCTACGGTTTTCGCGGTTTTCGCGGCGGTTGGTCCAGGGATTATCCCAAGGCCGACAACGATTGCCTGATCGCCCTGCGGCGTTTGACCCACATCAACTCTCCGTCGCCGCTGAACGTTGTCGATCTCGATAGCGACCATGTCTTCGACTATCCTTGGATCTACGCCGTCGCGGTCAACAATTGGACCTTCACCGCGGAGGAGGCCAAACGCCTGCACGACTATCTGCTGAAGGGCGGTTTCCTGATGGTGGACGACATCCACGGCACCGAGCAGTGGGAGCATTTCATGGCCGGCCTGCGCATGGTGATACCCGATCGGCCCATCGAGGATCTCAAGGACGAAGACGAGATCTACCACGTCTTGTACGACATCAACGAAAAGTTTCAGATCCCCAGCGAGATCTACGTCAACACCGGCCGAACCTACGAGTATGACGGCTACGTGCCCAAGTGGCGCGCCATCCGCAACGACCACGGGCGCATCATGGTGGCCATCTGCGCCAACATGCATCTCGGTGACGCCTGGGAGTGGGCGGATAGCCCGCAGTATCCCGAGAAGTTTTCCGGACTTGCTTTTCGCATCGTCCTCAACTACATCGTCTACTCCATGACCCATTAGGCATGAACCGCGCGCGCCGCTTCCTACAGTTCGCGAACCGCCTACAATCCCATGTTCGAGTTCTTGTTTAAGTATCCGCGTTCGGTGTATGCACGCGGCCAATTGGCCCTTTTGGGGGCCTGGCCAAAGTGGATGCTGGTGCTGCTGATCCTGGCCGCGGCCGCCGGCCTGGCTTGGCTGATCCGCTCCCGCGTGGCGCAAGCCGCGCCGGTCATACGCGGTTGGCGGGCCTGGGTAATCTGGGGCTTGCAGACGCTCCTGGCCGCCGTGGTGCTGGTGCTGCTGTGGCAGCCGGCCATCACCGTCGCCGAGTTGAAGCCGCAACAAAACATCATCGCCGTGCTGGTGGACGACTCCCGCAGCATGGCCATATCCGAGGACGGTTCTACCCGCCAGGCCCAAGCCGTTAAGGCGCTTCAGAACGGCGTCCTGGACAGCCTCAACCGCTCCTTTCAAACGCGTCTTTACCGCGTCGGCGACGTGCCCGCCCGTATCGACAGCCTCAAGGACCTCCAATCCAACGCGCCCTCCACCCGCCTCGGCGACAGCCTCAAGCAGTTGAGCGAGGAGACTTCCGACCTGCCCATCGGCGCGGTGGTGCTGCTCTCGGACGGCGACGACAACTCTGGAGGCATTGGCGCGGACGCCATTAGCGCGCTGCGCGCCCGCCACATTCCCGTTCACACCGTGGGCTTCGGACGCGAGCGCGCCGCGCATGACGTGGAGCTGGAAGATGCCGTGGTCGCTCCCCGCGCTTTGGCCGGCTCGCGCCTCGCGGCCAAGATCACCTTGCACCAACGCGGGTACGCCGGCGCCAAGATCAACCTGACGGTGCGCGACGTCAGCGGCGGCCAGGTCAAGCTCCTTGCTTCTCGCGCGATCGCCTTGGGGCCGGACGGCAACCTCCAGACCGAGACCTTGATGTTCGATATCGGTGGCGCTGGCGCCAGAACGCTTCAAATCGCGGCTGCTCCACTTCCGGGCGAGGAGAACATGGCCAACAATACCTTGACCCGCGTGGTGAATGTTGGCTCCGAACCGCGCCGCATCCTGTACATGGAGGGTGAACCGCGTTGGGAGTACAAGTTTATCCGCCAGGCGGAAGAGGACGACCGCATGGTGCAGATCGCCTCCATCGATCGCACCACCGAAAACAAAATCTACCGCCAGGGAATCTCCGATCCCAAATAGCTGGCCGACGGCTTTCCTTCTCGCCCGGAGGACCTTTTCGTTTACCAGGGATTGATCATTGGGTCGGTGGAAGCCGGCTATTTCACTCCCGGCCAGCAGGAATTAATCCGCGAGTTCGTGGATCGCCGAGGCGGCGGCCTGCTGCTGCTCGGCGGTCAGTTCGCGCTGGCGGATGGCGGCTGGAACGCCTCCAACCTTACCGACCTGCTGCCGGCCACGCTGCCAACCCAGGCGGTCACTTTTCATCGCGAGGCCGATCCGAAGGGCGGAACCATTCATACGACGGCCGAGCTGGCGCCCGCTGGTGTGGATAGCATTATTACCCGCCTCGTGGATGACCCCGCCGCTAACGCCGCCAAGTGGAAAAAGCTGCCGTACCTGATGGACTACCAGGATCCGGGCACTCCCAAGCCGGGGGCGGCCGTTCTCGCCAACATGATTACGCCCGAAGGCCGCAAGTTGCCCTTGCTGATTACCGAGAACTTCGGCCGGGGCCGTACCGCGATTATGGCCACCGGAGGCAGTTGGCGTTGGCAGATGAGTTCACCGCTCGGCGACACCGCTCACGATTTGTTCTGGCAGCAGCTCCTGCGATGGCTGGTTTCGGATACCCCTGGCCACGTAGCCGCTTCCGTCCCCGCTCAACTGCTGCTCGACAACGGCGCCGTAACTCTCACCGCCGAGGTACGCGATCGGCAGTACAACCCCGCGCCCGATGCCAAGGTCGAAGCTCATATCCTGGGTCCCAGCGGCGTCAGCGCCCTGGTCGAGATGACCCCGGTGCCCGATAGCCCCGGCCAGTTCCAAGCCGCCTGGTCCGCTCCCAAGACCGGCGCCTATCTGACCGAGGTCACGGCCCAGCGCGCCGATTCCAGTACCGGCACGTTCAAGGAATTAGGCCGCGACGTACTGACCTTTCAGCGCATGGACGGCGTAGCGGAGAACTTCCACACCGAGCAGAACCGCGACCTGCTAGAGCGCCTCGCCACCCAAACCGGTGGACAATATTGGAAGCCCGCCGATCTCGGCAAACTCGCCGGCGCCATTCCCTTTTCGGAGGCCGGCGTGACCATGCGCGAGACCAAGGACCTCTGGGATTTGCCGCTGGTCTTCCTGGCGTTGCTGCTCCTGCGCTTCTCCGAGTGGTGGCTGCGGCGCAAGTGGGGGATCGTTTGAAAAGGCGGCGCGAGGAATGGGTTTCGTCGAGCGACGGATCGAAGCCGCCGACTCAAACTGGAGATGATCTACCAGCTCAGAATCAGCGCTATCTATTCGAGCGATTCGTCGAATCGCTCACAGATGAGGACCTGCGTCGAATCTCGGTCCCGCTCGATATCGTGCTCAAGGTAATCCAAGAATAGCTTTCAGCCGGACGGAAACTGCGATTCTCCCCGGCATTCCAATCCCATACGTTGCCAGGCTGCGCAACGCTCCGGATTCGCATGGCGGACTACCGGAAGCGTGGTCCTGTTATTCGTTCCAGCCCCGAAGAAATATCCGGAAATTAATCGGGGAACCGCTCGCCAGGCTTGCCAGTTCGCTGACAGGCATGCGAGCCCGCACATCTTGGGTTTTTCGACGCAACCACATCGATCCGAGTGGGCGGCCGAGCTCGTACAATGCTTTCGGTTCCGATGGTGTGACCAACTTGTCAGCTCCCTATAGTAAACTGCCTCGCTACGCCAAATCCCGCCCTTTCCTGGAAAGGCTGGCCGCTGATCTCGCCGAAGAAGAGCAGTGGTCATCTCGCATAAAACCGATGGACATGGGATCGCCCCTGCTCCTGCCCGAGTGTTCGTGCAGCGTCGGCGGCGGGCACAAACATCTCTGGCGTCATGCACGCAGCACGGCGACCAAGCAAACACCGAGGGTGCGGTAAAAGCAGTACGCGAGTTTGAGCCGTCTATCTTCGAAAGCAGGAACACTATCAATGGATCGACGACCGAGACTTGATTTTCGGCCGTAACGGACCCCGGCATGCCGAGGCTCCATTTCCGCGCGGATGGAAGTTTTCCTGTCGCCTGCCGGATGGTTTCCACTACGACATCAAGCATCTCGAAGACCGTAAATTCGGATGGTCCCCGTCGACTCTTTCGTGTGCGGACTCGTCCAACGTCTCCGCTTCTTCCGCTCATTCGATCCATTGCCCGCTGATGGCAGCCTGCTGGCTCGTCCCAGCACCCGGGAAGCTTTGATCCGCCAACTCCGCAGATACCTACACTGGGTGTGTGCCGAGGCCGGCATTGCCAAACGCATCGTTCCCCACCAGCTTCGTCACACCTATGCCAGCGAGATGCTTCGTTCCGGGGTAGAGTTTCTTTCCGTCATGAAGTTACTCAGTCACGCCTCGCCCGAGATGACCATGTTGTACCTCGATATCGCTTTGACCGATTTGCAACGGGAATTTCATGCGGCTCGCTCCGAGCCCCGCCATCTCGCGCCTCAGCCGAAAACCCAGGTCGCCTC
>JBKQPR010000188.1:0-39497 GCA_052144935.1 Bryobacteraceae bacterium | reverse complement strand
CTCCTTAAACAGAACCAGGGCCAGGATCGCGCCGACTCCGGCTGATGGCAGCGTGGAAAGAATGGTGATGGGATGGATAAAGCTCTCATATAGCATGCCAAGAACAATGTACACCGTGACGATGGCCGCAACAATCAGGATCGACTCGTTCGCCAGCGACGATTCGAACGCGTGGGCCGTTCCCTGGAAGCTGGGTTCAATGCTGGCCGGCATGCCCAGATCCTGCGTAACCTGCTTGATGTGCTGGACCGCCGCGCCGAGCGACGTTCCGGGAGCCAGATTAAACGAAAGCGTAACCACGGGGAACTGGCTCTGGTGGTTAATCGTGATGGGAGACGGAATCGCGGATGCTCTCACAAACGCCCGCAGCGGAGCCGGCGCGAGCGCCGCCGCGCCCGTGAGAGCGCTATTCGTCCCCGCCAGTGCGATCGTCGTGGCCAGATTGGCCGATGCCGATCCGATGGGCACATACATGTCTCCCAGCGCGGCCGTATCCTGCTGATAGTTGGGCGCCACTTCGAGAATCACATGGAACTGATTGGTCTGTGTATAGATCGTCGATACCTGCCTCTGGCCGAAGGAATCGTAGAGCGCGTCGTCCACGTTCTGCGGGGTGATGCCAAGCCTGCCCGCTGTGTCGCGATCGATATTGACGAGCAGTCCGAGGCCGTTGTTCTGCTGATCGCTGGCGACGTCCCGCAGCTCGGGCAACTGTTTCATCCGGTCCACAAGGCGTGGACCCCACAGATCCAGCAGCGCCTTGTCGGGCGCGTCGAGCGAGTACTGGTATTGCGTCCGGCTGATCCGATCTTCCACGGTCAGATCCTGCACGGGCTGCATGAAAAGCTCGATCCCCGCCACCTGTTGCAGCTTCGACTGCAGCCGCCGGATCACATCCACCGCGGAAACATCGGCGCGCTGTTCGAGCGGCTTCAGCGTGATCTGGATACGGCCGCTATTCATGGTCGTGTTCACGCCATCGGCGCCGATGAACGAGGTGAGATTCTCCACCGCCGGATCCTGGCGGAGGACCTGGACCAGTTCCTGCTGCCGCTTGGCCATGGCGGAAAACGATACCGTCTCGGGCGCCTGCGAGATGCCGAGGATTGCGCCGGTATCCTGCACCGGAAAGAACCCTTTCGGGACGATGATGTAAAGGTAAACCGTGAGGCCGAGCGTGCCTATAGCCACGAGCAGCGTCAGGGGCTGATGGCGCAGCACCACCCGAACCATCTTGCCGTACCCTTCGATGGTCTTGACGAAGCCCCACTCCGACCAACGGTACAACGCGCCCTGCTCGGAATGCGGATGGTGCCTCAGAATTCGAGCCGCCATCATGGGCGTAAGCGTCAGGGAGACAAACGCCGAGAAGATGATCGTGACCGCCAGAGTCACCGCGAATTCGCGGAACAGGCGGCCCACAATATCCGCCATGAACAGCAGGGGAATCAGCACGGCGATCAGCGAGACGGTCAACGACACGATGGTGAATCCGATCTCCGCCGATCCTTTGAGCGCGGCTTGCATGGCGGAGTCGCCCATCTCGATATAGCGCGAGATGTTCTCGATCATCACGATCGCGTCATCCACTACAAAACCGGTGGAAATCGTGAGCGCCATCAGCGAAAGGTTATCCAGGCTGTACCCCAGCAGGTACATGACGGCGAACGTGCCGATCAGCGAAAGAGGCACGGCGATGCCGGGGATGATGGTGGCCGAAGCGCTGCGCAGGAAGAGAAAGATGACCATCACCACCAGCACGGTGGTGAGCAGCAGCTCGAATTCGACGTCCTTCACGGATGCCCGGATGGTCGTAGTACGGTCGGTGATGACCTGCACGCGGATCCCCTCCGGCAGAGACGCTTCGATTTGAGGAAGGAGACCTTGAACGGTATCGACCACGCTGATGATGTTGGTCCCGGGCTGCCGCTGGATGTTCAGGACGATGGCCCGTTGGTCGTTCACCCAAGCGGCGAGCTTGGTGTTTTCCGCGCCGTCGATGACGGTGGCGACATCCCGGATGCGCACGGGCGCCCCATTGCGGTAGGCAATGATGATCGGCCCGTACTGAGCGCCGGCCTGAAGCTGGTCGTTGTCGTTAATGGTCCAGGCCTGATCCGGTCCATCGAAACTGCCTTTGGCCTGGTTCACGTTGGCGCTCGACAGCGCCGTTCGCAGAGCCTCCAGACTCAGCCCATAGGATGCCAGCGCCGTGGGGTTCGCCTGCACCCTCACGGCCGGACGCTGCCCTCCGCTGATGCTCACCAGGCCCACGCCTTTGAGCTGGGAAATTCTCTGCGCCATGCGCGTTTCGGCCAGCTCCTCCACTTTGGGCAGCGGTACCGTCGAAGACGTAATGGCCAGCGTCAGGATCGGCGCGTCGGCGGGATTCGTCTTGCTGTAAATGGGAGGAACCGGAAGATTGTTGGGAAGAAAAGTGGTGGCTGCATTGATGGCGGCCTGCACCTCCTGCTCGGCGACGTCGATGCTGAGATCGAGCGAAAACTGCAGCGTGATCAGCGAGCTGCTGAAAGAGCTGATCGACGTCATCTGCGTCAGTCCGGGCACCTGGCCGAACTGTTTCTCGAGCGGCGCGGTGATCGAAGACGTCACCACCTCCGGGCTCGCGCCCGGGTAAAACGTCTGGATTTGAATGGTCGGGTAATCGACCTGGGGCAGCGCCGAGACCGGCAGTTGCCGGAAAGCCGTGACACCTACGAGCACCACGCCAGCCATCATCAGCGATGTCGCCACCGGCCTCAGGATGAAGGTTCGGGAAGGACTCACCGACCAGCGCCTCCGCTCGGGCCCTTTTTGAAGCTACCGTCGCCTTTCTTAAAGCTGCCGTCGCCCTTCTTGCCGCGGCCCCCTCGGCCGCCACGGCCGCCACGGCCGTTTCCGCCGCCGGCGTCATAGCCTGGCGGGTTGTCCATCTCTCCGGCTTTCCGTACTCTGACCGCGGCGCCTTCAATCAGCCTGTCGGTGCCATCGACGACTACCCGGTCCCCGTCCGAGATGCCGCCGAGAATGTCGGCTGAGGTCTCGGTAGTGATTCCCACCTGCACCGTTTTCAGGTGCACTGTGGAATCGTCGTCCACAACATAGACGAATGTGCCCTGCTGGCCATTCTGGATCGCCACGTTGGGGACGACTGTTTGATTGGCCAGCGTGTCCACCAGCAGGCGTATGTTGACGAATTGCTGAGGGAAGAGCGCATTGTCCTTGTTGTCGAAAACCGCCTTCAACTTGGAGGTGCCGGTGGTATTGTCGATCTGGTTATCGAGGGTCACCAGCATCCCGGATGCCAGCTTTTTGGAATTGTCCCGGTTATACGCATCCACGGGCAGATGCGCACCCGCCCGCAGCTTTTGGGTGACCGCCGGAAGGCTGTCCTCGGGGATGGTAAACAGCACGGATATCGGCTGGAGCTGGGTGATCGTGATCATGCCGTTCGCGTCGGAGGCGTGGACGATGTTGCCGGGATCCACCAGGCGCAGACCTACGACACCCGTAATCGGGGCCGTGACTTTGGCATAAACCAATTGCAGCTTGGCGTTTTCGATGTTGGCGAGGTCCTGCTTGGTGGTGGCATCGTTTTGCGCAACCAGCGCGTTCTGCGTATCCAATTGCTGACTCGGAATGGCGTCCGTCTTCACCAATAGCTTGTAACGTTCAAGATCTACCTTCGCGTTGGCCAGCAGAGCCTGGTCGTGCGCCAGCGTAGCTTGAGCCATATCCAGTTGGACCTGATAAGGCCGCGGGTCTATCTCGATCAGGACCTGGCCCTCCTGGACCAAATCTCCCTCGTTGAAATCTACTTTCATCAACTGGCCGTCGACGCGCGACTTGACCGTAACGGTGTAGTAAGCACTCACGTTGCCCAGCCCGTTCAGATAGACCGGGATGCTGGAGCGTGCGACCTTCGTCACGACTACCGGCACCGGGCCCAAGGCCCCGCCCCGGCCGCCTCCCCCGCCAAAGCCTCCCCCGCCGCCGCCCTGGCCTCTAGGGGCGGTGGACGGCTGACCGGCACGCCAGACCGCGTACCCCACGACACCCGCGATGATCAGCAGGAAAACAGCCCAGATCAGCCCGCGTTTCTTTGATCTGCCGGGGGTGGGCGGCGTTGGTCCATGCTCGGGCGGATGCACTTCCGGCAGCAATTCAGGGGTTTTTGTGTTTGTCGTCATTCAAATGGCCTTTTGAAAAGCGGCAGACCTCATTATGACTGATTCGAGGGCCTCAAGGTAACACCTCCGCTCCCAGGGGAGTTTTTCGGATCGCCGTTGCCGCCCTAGCGCGTGTTTGCGTTTTGGGCTTGTAACCCCTTGCAAACATGGGGTCGGCTTTGCACTCTGGCCACCACATAGCGGGTTTCTTGCCCGGGGGACGGCGCCGGCGGATCCAGTCCGGTCAGCCGCAGGATTTTCAGAACTTCAGCCGCCCGGCGGCTGCCGCGGGTCACGCAGAGTTTGGTGCGGTCGCCGATTTGCCCTGCAACTAGCGGATTGTCTTCAGCGCCTTCCAGGCCACCGGGGAGGAGAGAGAACTGCCGGCGGCCAGCAGTCTTTTCTCCAGGGCGCCGTCCAGCAACAAAGCCGGCGCCGCCACGAACGCATGCGCCCACACGCGATCGTCTTTGTGATGATACACGGGCCGCACCTGCATCAGCCCTCAGGTGCGCGAAGCCGCGCCTGCCAGTATTGGCTCCGGAGCGACCCAGCCGGGCGCGGCTGGCCGCCCCACGCGGGCCGTCTTTCAATCGAAACCCAACCAGGCCCGGGGCGCTGCCGGATTCTCGCTCGCGGCCCCAAACGCCTCCTATATATCGATCGCCGATCCACGCCTGAAGGCAGGTGGAATTTGGAGACCGCCATCAGCGCCGGCGAATTTGAGAACGCCGGTTAATGGGTCTTCGCCCTATCGGCGTCCCGGCACCGGTCATTGTTGGTGAAGATGTCCCGCATGGAGCTCTGGGTGAGCCTGACTTGTTTACCGTCCGCCCGACTGACCCAGAAGGCGATTGCCTTCAACTGCGCCCAGAAACCCCGTCTTACCTGTTTCGCTCGATTGACCCAGATGTGCTTGTTATCATAGCTGATCGGCACGGTCTGGCCGGGCGCGGTCCAGGCCGCCCATGAGGGGTGGGCCGGTGCTAAGTAATTCTTCGATTGGTCGCGCCAGTTCAAAACCGGAGTCTTTTGATAGCCGACCAGGATCTTATTGTCCGCCGCGAAGCAGTAATAATAGTCGCTCGCTCCGAAGAAGCAATTCGCGCAAAGAAATTCAGCGTGATCGAGCAACTGCGCTTGAGCCTGCTGCCGGTCGGCTGCCGCTCCGAAAGAGACTGGCGCGGCCAGCGAGGCGGCCACGCAAACTGACGTCCGGATAACAGAGCGGATATAAGAATACGAGTTCATCGTCCAATCTTACCCTTTGCCAAGCGCAGCGGCAACACCGCTTGATCTTGACGGGTCGAGCCCGAGGGGTCCAAATTCAAAATGAACCCGACTCCAGGCGCCGGCGCTCCTTACCTTCCACGGACTGGGCGGCCTGCTTCGACGATGTTGGTGGCGCCTGCGAAACACTGTGCGCGCCTAAGCATTTTCTGCCACCGATCAGACGGCGTGAAGCACTCGATCTCGAATTTGATGCCTCGTGTATCTCGCTCGAGGCAGCCCAAGAAGGGGCAGGAGACTCTGGCGAAGGTCCTGGAGATCGATCCGCTGAATCATCTGGCTCGCTTCGAGCAATATCTGCAGGAGCCGGGGCCTGGCGGCGCTGACTCGCTTCAAGTCCATGATCCGGACTGAATTACTCTACGAGACTTATCAGGAGATCGCCGCCTGTTACGCCAATTTGCGGCAGGATGGCGACGCGCTGCACGCGTTGGAGGCGGTACCGGAACAGGCGGCGGTGCGATATTGGCAGGCGTTCCTGCTGCCGGAAAAATCTCCGGCGGAGAGCCGGCACGCGCTGGAAAAGGTGTCCTCGCTCTCGCCTAATCTCGTATTTCCCTTCCGGGAGGAGTCGATCCGGTATTTCAGTGGGCCGCCGCAGCGCGGCCGGGTGATTGGAAGCCTACCTGTTATCTGGGCCTGAACTATTGGGGTCTACGGCGCAACGAAGACGCCAAGAAGATGTTCGAACGCCTCGACCGGCCGGATTATCTCCCGCGCATTTCTCGAAAGGGACGCCGATGCTCAGAAAGCCCAAGCGGATTACCGAAAAGGGGACCAACGACAAGCCGCTGAGCCTGGCTGTCCAGGCTGGCCGGCAATTCCCCGTGCTCGCCAACGCCACGATCCTCCCGTTCGAAGGCCCTATGGCAGCTTGTTCACCGCCGATCCTGGCGGGCTAGTCCGGCCTCGCTCACATGCACGATCATCGTGTCTCCGATGTAACGGCGATCTCGCGCTTCGGTGGCTGCCGGTGGCCGTGCGTGGGAAGCGTCGCCGGGCGCTGCGTCAGCCCACCCCCGGCCGCCGCTTGTGCCAGTCCGTCCGCGCTTGAAACTCCCGTCCCACGGCCAGCAGCGTGTTCTCCGAAAACGGCGCGCCCACCACTTGCAGCCCTAAGGGCAGATTGCCGGCGAATCCGCAGGGCAGCACCAGCGCGGGCAGGCCCGCCAGATTGCCCGCCTGGATGATCCCTTGGAAGCCCTGCGCGGTGCCCCCTGAGGTGCCCCCTGGGGTGCCCCCTGGGGTGCCCCCTGGGCCCGGTGGCGTAATCGGCGCTGCGCCCGCCGGGGTGCCCCCTGGGCCCGGCCCATCCAGCCGCTGGTCCACTTTCCCTGCCGGCCCCGAGCGGCCGAAGGTCACCAGCACGTCCACCTCGGCGAAGACCCGCGAAAACTCCTCCTGCACCAGTCGCCGGATGCGCATGGCTTTCAGGTAATCCCTGGCCGGCAGATCCAGCGCGGCTTTCAGCCCGGCGATCTGCGCCGCGTCGGCCAGCAGGTCGACTTTGCCGCTGGAAATCAGCGGCTCGAAAATGGAGGCCGATTCCCCCGTCAGGATGGCCGAAAGCGCGGCCCCGTAGGGGAACTGCGGCAGCTTGGTCTCCACCAGTTGCAGGCCGCTCTCTTTCAGCACGCCCAGCGCCGCCGCGAAGGCCGCCCGCGCGCCCGGTTCGGCCCGCTCGTCGAAATCCACCGGCGCGTAGCCCGCCTTGATCTCCTTCACCGGCCGCGAATATTGCGGCGTGTAGTAGAAGCTCTTGCCGGCCGAGCCGGGGTCTTTGCCGTCCTTGCCCGCGATCGCCTGCAGCACAAAGCCGCAATCCTCCGCGCTGTGGGCGAACGGCCCCAGCTTATCCAGCGTCCAGGAAAGCGCCATGGCGCCGTGGCGGCTCACCAGCCCGTAGGTAGGCCGCAACGCGGTCACGCCGCAGAATGAGGCCGGCGTCACAATCGACCCCGACGTCTCCGAGCCGATCGCGAACGTCACCAGCCCCGCGGCCACCGCCGCCGCCGAACCGCTCGACGATCCGCCCGACCAGCAGCTCCGGTCCCACGGATTCAACCCCGGCCCGGTCAGCGAAGCCGACGCGTAGCGGTATCCGCCGCCGCCCGCCAGCTCCACCATGGCGAGTTTGCCGGTGATTACGGCCCCCACCGCGTCCAGCTTGTCCACCACCGTGGCGTTGTAGTCGAACACCTGCCCCGCATACGGCTTGGCGCCCCAGGTGGTCGGTTGGCCGGCGTAGCTCAGCAGGTCTTTGGCGCCGTAAGGGATGCCTTGCAGAGGCCCGCGCAGGCGGCCGCGCTTGATGTCCTTGTCGACCTCCTCGGCCTTGCGGATGGCCTGCGGGGTGAGCGGCAGCGCCAGCGCGTTGTAGCGCGGACCCCACTGCTCCAGCCGCGCGGTGAAGGCGCGCGTTAGCTCCACCGCCGAGAACTCGCGCGCCGTGAGCTTGGCGTTCAGCTCGCCGATCGAGGCGAAGAACAGATCTTCGGGAATGGCCGCCATGTCGCGCTCCTCAGGCCTTGAACTGGAAGGCCGGCTCGGTGGCCATGGGCACCGTCTGTTCGGCCAGCGTATCGCCGGTAGCCTTCAGACGGTCGCGTGCGGCTTTCAATTCGTCATCGGGAGCGGGCGGAGCCGGCGTTTGCGCCAGCAGGGGCGCCGCCCCCGAGGCAGCTACCGCCGCCGCCCCCGAAGCCGCCAATGCCGCTGCCAGTTTTCGACGCGTCATCTTCATACGGTCCAGATTACCGCGCGGCGCGGGGGATTGCCGCTACTTATGTCCCAGCGCTTCGGCCGCGGCCCGCTGCATTACCGCCCGCGGCGCGGTTTCGCCGGTCCACAGCTCGAACTGGCGCACGGCCTGCTCGATGAACATGTCGATCCCCGGCACCACCTTCTTGCCCTGCTCGCGGGCATGCCGGATCAGCAGCGTCTCGATCGGGTTGTACACCATGTCGAACACCACGTCCGCCGGAATGTGGCCGTTGAAGAAGCACTCGTTGACGTGCGGGAACATGCCCAGCGGCGTGGCGTGCACCACGGCGTCGAAATGGCGGGACTCCAGTTGCTCGCGCCCGAGCGCCTCGGCGCCGCACACTTTGGCCAGCGCCCGCACGCGGTCGGGATTCCGTCCCACCAGCGAAATGCGCGCTCCGGCGTCGGCCAGAGCACAGGCCGCTCCACGCGCCGCTCCGCCGTTGCCCACAATCAGCACCGACGATTTGCCCAACCGCAGCACGCGCGCGAGAGGCTCGGTCACGCCGGCCGCGTCCGTGTTCGTGCCGCGCCACTTGCCGCCCTTGCGCCCGACCGTATTCACCGCGCCGATGCGCCGCGCCAGCGGATCCACCACGTCCAGGTAGCGGATAATTTTCTGCTTGTGCGGAATGGTCACGCTGAAACCGGCCAGCGGCAGCTTTTCCGCCAATTGGAAAAAGTCGCGCAGGTTGGCCGGCGAAACCAGGAACGGCAGGTACACCGCGTCCAGCCGCCGCGATTGAAAGGCGCGGTTATGTACCGCCGGCGAGATGGTGTGCCGGATGGGGTCGGCGATCACCCCGTAAATCTTGGCCGTCTTGCGCAGCTTCTCCACGCGGTAAAGGTTGCGCAGGTGGCGCGCGCTCACCTGGCCGGCGGCGGTGCCCTCCGCGTACATGGGCGCCGCGTAGGTGTAGGCCCCCCCAAACACAGGGGAAAGCACGCGCGTGGGGAACCCCAGCTCGCCCATGGCCAGCACGGTCACATTCTGGCGGGTCAGGGCCTTGGCCGCGGCCAGCACGCGGATGTTATCCGAGGGCTTGCGTGCCGTGGTCACGATCTTGTACACGTCCGCGGGCGTCCGCAGCACGCGGCTCACGATGCCGTCGAGAGGCGGGGTGGCCTCGAAATTGTGATACGAGACGATCACCACCGCCCGGTTGCGAAACTGCTGCAAGCGCTCCGCGGCCACCTCGGCGGTTTCGATCTCCACATCCACCGCCTGCGCACCGTTGCGCACCGCCAGGTCCAGGACCGCCAGCTCGTCCTCGATGCTGCCGTTGAACTTGCCGTGATTCTGGTGGCGGCGGCAGGTGGCCGCGATCACGGTGTCCGGAAATTCATCCAGGAAGCCGCGGATCGCGCCGGCGCCCTCGCGAGGCCGTTCCAGGTAGTCCAGGCGGAATTCCAGGAACGTTTCACCAGCCGCGACCTCCCGCCGGGCATGGTCTAACAGTGTTGGAACGTCCGGAAGGCCCAACGCGATGCAAATGCGCGGGAGCAACCTGGTCTGCGCCATCTTACGTAAGGAATAACATACCATGGCGGGCTGACGGCCCTCACGCATGGTCGGGAAGCCCCCGGAAGCCCCCAACGCCCCGCATGGGGCCGAAGGCCACAGCCGGCCCGTATGTTAGCCTTGACGCATGCAGACGCCATCCTCAGTGCCCGCGCTGGATCGGGCCGGCGGATGGCGCTGGTTGGCGAGACCGTTGTTCACCGCGTTTCTGTTAGGCTGCGTGGTATCCCTGCTCGCCTCCGGCAGCCTGACCCTGGCGCGGGTGGTCCCAGCATCGGTCACCTGGAGTTGGGTGCCGCTGTTCGAGATCCTCTCGCTGGCGGCTGTCTGGAGGATCGGTCCGCGGCCCATCCCTTTCACCCGCGCGGTGGATCGGTTCTGCGCCGGAAATGCGCCCTGGTGGTTGTGGCTGATCGTCTTCGCGTCGTGCTGGAGCCTTTTGCCCGCGCGCATCTGGGTGGCCTCCGCCGCGGCGGTGGCCGTATGGAGCGGCCGCGCCGATTACCGCTTCTTCCGCTTCACGCTGAAAAGCGCCTCGCCGGCGCGCGACCTGCTCGCCGAACGCGCGGTTGCCTGGACGTCCGGCGTTCTCCTCTTCGGTGGCGCCTCTCTCTGGCCCGGCATCGTCGAGAGGCTGAAATGACCACTCGGCTGCTCTTGGCTGCCGCCTGCCTGCTGCTGGTGTCGCTGGCCGCCGGGAGCGCTTCCCACGCGCCGCCGTCTCGCCCTCGGGCGCGCTGGGCGGCGGGTTATCAAGTGTTGGCCGCCGATTTCCACTTGCACAGCTTTCCGCTGAGCTGGGCCACGCTCTCGCCCTTCGAAACCGTGCTGGAAGCGCGCCGCCAGGGCCTGGACGCCATTGCCATGACGGGCCACAACCACGTCTGGGTGTCCCAATGGGGACGCTGGTTCTCCGGTCGGATTGGCGGCCCCACGGTGCTCCGGAGCGAAGAGATCCATGCCCCTGCGTACCATATGGTCGCTTTGGGGATTGGCCACACGGTAAGCTGGCGGCAGATCGCGGCCAGCGCCATCGACGAGATCCACCGCCAGGGCGGCATTGCCATCGCCGCGCATCCGGTGGCCGAATACTGGCCCGGCTGGGACGCCGAAGCGGTGCGCCGCCTGGACGCCGCCGAAGTGGTGCATCCGGTGGCCTTCGGCGATCCGCGGGCGCGCCTTCAATTGCGCCAATTCTTCGCGCGCCGGAGGTTAACCGCCATCGGCTCCTCGGATTCCCATGGCATGGGTCCCATCGGACTAGCCCGCACGTATGTCTTTGTGACGGACAATACCGAGCGGGGGATTCTGGAGGCGCTCCGGCAAGGCCGCACGGTGGTGTATGACCGCGACGGCCAGGCTTTCGGCGACCCGGACCTGATTCGGCTGGGCGCGGTTCCCAAGCTCGAAGCGCCGCCGGCGGACTTGTGGACGCGCGTCAGCCTGGTGACCGGGGTGCTAGGGTTGCTGATCGGGGCAGCCGGTTTTCGCGCGGCATAAGGCCCTGGGTGTGTGACATAGAAGTGGACGAACGTGGGAATGCGCCGATTCGGAGCCGCGAACGTAAGAGAGTGCCCTATGGGCCGCGGCGGCCCACCAAACACAATGAGGACGCCAATTGCCGATTCAATGGAATCAATGGGTTGGACAGCGTCTTCAAAGGAGCGGTTGCCGGCGGTGGAACCGGTTTCCTAAACGGGCATAAGGCCGAGTCTGCCGTTCACGAGACTAGCAACATTGAGGGGCCCCTCAGATCCCCTTAACTTGTTACAATCTCCTGAGTACCGCAACAAGAGACTCTTAAAGGAGGGTGAGAATGAAGATGTTTCGAAAATGGAATCGCGTCTTAACGGGGCTTGTCGGGATCCTGCTGTTTCTGGCCGGCATGGCCGTGGCCCAAGCGCCCAAACAGAACGTATCGGCAGGCAGGCATCCGAACCTGGCGGCCGCACAGCGGCTCAGCCTGCAAGCCTACAACAAGGTCATCGCCGCGCAACAAGCCAATGAATGGGATATGCAGGGTCACGCCCAAAAGGCCAAGAACCTTCTGGACCAGGTCAATAACGAGTTGAAGCAAGCGGCGCAAGCGGCCAACAAGAACGCCAAGTAGTCGAGGTCCCGGCATTGCCATGAGGACGCGCCCGTCGTGACGCGCTCGTCATTAGAAACAGTGCTTCTCGTCGCCGCCCTGAGCGCGGCCGGGCAATCGCCGGTTCCTCCCACCTTCTTCGCCATGTCCGCCGACGAGGAGGATTACCCCAAAGTGAACTTCGGCGCCCTTGCTCACCAGGCCATCACGGACCTTGCGACCGAGGTCGCCTGGATCGCGCGCTACAACCTGCTCCAGGCGGGCCTGCGCTCCACGCTGAATCTGCAAATGACCGCCTGGTTCACGTGGGGCGGCGGCACGGCCTTCGGTTGGGGCGACATTGAAGACGACTCGCTGGGCGAATACCTGGCGGCGAACGAGGCCCTCTCCGCCCCCGGTATTCAAACAGTTAAGTTTCCGGTTTGGTGTATACTTCGTTAGCGCAGTTTCGGCTGCCGGCAGCGGGTCCCGAAGACGTGCTTCCTGAAGAACAGTTCGACCCCAACGTTACCTCTGGCGCCAATGAAAGCAGCCTGGGACCCACCCAGTCCATGGGCCCCGCTGAAGCTGCCGGGACGGTGATTGGCCGTTACCGCCTGCTGCAGAAAATCGGAGAAGGCGGCATGGGCGAGGTCTGGCTGGCCGAGCAAAAAGAGCCAGTACGCCGCCGCGTAGCTCTGAAGCTGATCAAATCCGGGATGAACACCCGGGAGGTGATGGCGCGCTTCGAGTCCGAGCGCCAGGCTTTGGCCCTAATGGACCATCCGGCCATCGCCAAGGTGTTCGACGCCGGGTCCACGCCCCAGGGCGCGCCGTACTTCGTGATGGAGTATGTCGCCGGTGTCCCGATCACAACTTACTGCGACAAGCATAGACTTAGTACCCGCGAACGGCTGGATTTGTTCATACATGTCTGCGAAGGAGTCCAGCACGCGCATCAGAAAGCCATCATCCACCGCGACCTGAAACCCTCCAACATACTCGTCACCGAGGTGGATGGCCGGGCGGCGCCGAAGCTTATCGATTTCGGCGTGGCTAAAGCGTTGACGCAGAGGCTGACCGCGGATACCATGTTCACGCGCGTGGGGGCGCTTGTCGGAACTCCGGAATACATGAGCCCGGAACAGGCCAATTCGTTGCTTGAGGATATCGACACGCGAACCGATGTCTACTCGCTCGGAGTCGTTTTCTACGAGTTGCTGGCGGGTGTGCCGCCCATCGATCTGCGAAAAATCGCCTTGGACGAGTTCCTGCGGAGGTTGCGCGAGGAAGAACCTCCCAAGCCGAGCACCAAGATCCGCACGCAGGACCAGGCGACGTCGACAGACGTGGCTCGCAAGCGCCAGACCGAGCCGCTGGCGCTGGCCAGGCTGATACGCGGCGACTTGGACTCGATCGCGCTGAAGGCTCTCGAAAAAGACCGCTCGCGCCGCTATGGTTCACCCTCTGATCTCGCCGCCGATATTGGGCGGTACCTGAAGAACGAAGCGGTGCTGGCTGTCCCGCCTTCGGCTGCTTACCGCGCCCGCAAGTTCGCGCGCCGCTACCGCGCGGCCCTGTTTACCGCTGCTGCTTTCGTGTTGGTGCTCATCGTGGCATCCGGCGTCAGCATCCGGCAGGGCCTTCGCGCGAATCGGGAAGCGGCGGTGGCACAGGCGGTCAACGATTTCCTGCAGAACGATCTGCTGGCCCAGGCGAGCGCCGCCACCCAGTCGGGGCCGAGCGCAAAACCCGATCCGGACCTGAAGGTGCGAACAGCGCTAGACCGGGCGGCTGCCAGGATCGCGGGAAAGTTCGACCGGCAGCCCGACGTAGAAGCGTCCATTCGGGACACCATCGGGCAGACGTACATGGACCTCGGGCTATACCCCGAGGCACGGGCGCAATTGGAGCGGGCGCTGGAATTGCAACGCCGGGCGCTGGGGGCAAAGAATCCGGCGACTCTGCGGACCCTCGGCCGCCTGGGACATACGGCCTTTGTCCAGGGGAAATATCCCGAGGCCGAGACGCTGTTCAAACAGAGCCTGGAGGGGCAACGGCGGGTGCTGGGTCCGGAGCATCGCGACACTTTGAACTCGATGGACAGTCTGGCCAATCTTTACAGTGCGGAGGGCAAGTCCGCGGAGGCGGAGGGGCTTCTGAGCCAGGTTCTGGCGATTCAGCGCCGCGTTTTGGGATCGGAGGATCCCGACACCCTGACGTCGTCGAACACTCTGGCGATCGTCTACCTCGCGGAGGGGAAGTACGCGCAAGCCGAGGCGCTGGACAGGCAGACTCTGGAGATCCGCCGGCGCATCCTGGGGCCCGAGCATCCCGACACGCTGAATTCCATGATCAACCTGGCAATCGTATACGGGTACTACTGGCGGGGCAAATACGCGGAGGCGGAGGCATTGGACAGCCAGGTATTGGAGATCCGCCGCCGGGTGCTGGGTTCGGAGCATCGCGATACGCTAATTTCCATGAACAATCTGGCAAGCGTCTACATGGAGCAGGGCAAGTTCGGGCCGGCGGAGGCGCTCCAGAGCCAAGCCCTCGAGATCAGCCGCCGGGTGCTGGGTCCCGAGCATCCCACCACCCTGGCTACCATGGAAAATCTGGCCATCGTCTACCACGTGGAGGGTAAGTATGCGCGGGCCGAGGCGCTGTTCAGCCAGGCATTGGAGATCAGCCGCCGCGCGTTGGGTCCCGAGCATCCCAATACAGTCGTTTCGATGGGGAATCTGGCGGAAGCCTACACCGCGCAAGGCAAGTACGTGGCGGCGGAGGCGCTGCTCACCAGGACCCTGGAGATCAGCCACCGGGCGTTCGGTCCGGAGCAGCACCACACGCTCAACTGCCTCTCCGATTTTGTGTCTCTGTACCAGAGGCAGGGCAAATACGCCCTGGCGGGAACGTATGCGGCGCAAGCGCTGGCGGGGCGGCGGCACGCCTTGGGATCGGAGCACCCGGACACGATGGCATCGGCGTCCGACCTGGCACTGGCATACGTGTCCCAGGGGAAGTTCGCTGAAAGCGAGCCGCTCGCGCGCGAGGCCGTGGAGTTCAATCGCAAGAAGCAGCCGGACGACTGGCAACGATTCCGCGCCGAAAGCCTGCTGGGTGCCAGCCTGGCTGGACAGAAGAAATATGCCGAAGCCGAGCCTCTGCTGCTCGAAGGCTATCAAGAAATGGTGGCGCGGAAGGACCGGATAGAAGTTCCGGACTGGTATCACCTGGACCGCGCCCACGAATGGCTCGTGCAACTTTACCAGGCCTGGGGTAAAGCGGCGAAAGCTGCCGAGTGGCGAAAAAAGTGAGATCCGCGCAGACGGGCGCCCCGTGCGGGCTTCCCGTCGCCGCCAGGCCGGCGAAGTGCCGCCCAAACCAGCCCCCTGCTGCCCAAAGATAATTCCCACCCCCTCCCGGTTTGGGATTAGAATGATCCTGAATGCAAGTCCGGGTCGATTTGCCGCCGAGGGGCATAGCCTTGGCCGGAAAGGACCCCTGAGCTTTTGGATTCAGAGGTGCAAATATGGCGCTTTCACGACGACATTTCTTTTTCGGTAGCCTCTTGGCGGGGGCTGTCCCAACGGGGGGCTTTGGCAGCACGCCGTCCCTCAAGATGATGGGCTATAAATCGCCTAACGAGAAGCTCAACATCGCTTCCATCGGAGCCGGCGGCAAGGCGGCCAGCGACATCCGCGGCTGTGCGCCCACGGAAAACATTGTGGCGCTCTGCGATGTAGACGACAAGCAGGCTTCCGCCATTTTCAAACAGTTCGACAAACAACCCAAGTACAGGGATTTCCGCAAGATGTTGGAGAAGGAGAGCGCCAACATCGATGCCGTCATCTGCACCGTCCCGGATTTCATGCACGCCACCGTGGCCATCCACTGCATGGAGCGCGGCAAGCACGTGTACGTGCAAAAGCCGCTGGTGCATACGATCTACGAAGCCCGCCAGATCGTGGAGGCCGCCAACAAGTATAAAGTCGCCACCCAGATGGGCAACCAGGGCTACTCCAACGAAGGTACCCGGCAGTGCGCCGAGATGATCTGGTCGGGGGAGATCGGTGGCGTCACCGAAGTGCATGCCTGGACGGACCGGCCGATCTGGCCGCAGGGGCTGACCGAGATTCCGGCCGAGTCGCCGGTCCCCGAAACCCTGGATTGGGACCTGTGGCTGGGCCATGCCGCCGCGCGGCCGTACTCGAACGGCGGCCCGGCCTACGCCAATGGCCGCTACGGTTTCTACAACCCCTTCAACTGGCGCGGCTTCTACGACTTCGGTTGCGGCGCCCTGGGCGATATGGCCTGCCACATCCTGGGCGCGCCCAACATGGCGCTGAAACTCAGCCAGCGTCCGCCCACCAGCGTCGAATGCATATTGAAGGAAGGCGCCAGCTCCTTCATGTTCCCCAAGAAATCCATCATCCGGTTCGATTTCCCGGCCTTAGGCACCATGCCTCCGGTGAAGCTGTTCTGGCACGACGGGCTGAAGGAGCCGCCTAAGATCCAGGGCGTTCCCGAGGGCGAAATGCTGGGAGACATCCGGCGCGCGCGGCCGGGCGGCGGGCGGGGCCAGGGGCGCGGTCAGGGCCAGGCTCAAGGCGCGGCACAAGCTCCGGCGCCCGGCAGCGGGCAGCCGGTGAGCGCTTCATTGATGCCCACGGGTATACAGGGCGAGGTCTACGACGCCTCCCAGACGTACCAGATCGGTGAAAACGACGGCAGCGTCTTCCTCGGCGACAAGGGCATCATCACCACCGGCACGTATGGCGCCAACACGCGGCTGCTCCCGGTCGAGAAGATGAAGGATTACCACTACCCGCCGGAGTTGCTGACGCGTTCCCCCGGCCACTACCGCGACTGGATTCGCGCGTGCAAGGGCGGCGATCCGGCCTGCTCCAATTTCAACGTGTCCTCGCCGTTCGTCGAATGGATGCTGCTCGGCGTGATCGCGCTGCGCGTGGAAGGCAAGATCGAGTACGATCCGGCCAAGATGCGCATCACCAACAACAACGAGGCCAATAAGTACATCAAACCCACCATGCGCAAGGGCTGGTCCCTGGCATAGGGGCCACCGCTTACTGACGGTCGCGGCCCCGAAAGCCTGTCGGAGCCGCGACCGTAACCTTCCACCCGACCGTAACCTTCCGAGCCGCGACCCGTAGGGGAGCGGTCTTTCCGCCACTCAGCTCTTAAACTCCACCACCACCACTTCGAACGGCCCGTCCAGCAGGTTTTCCTCCTTGTGCGTAACGGGCCCGCCCCAGCTTGCCTCACCGGCCTTGTGCTGAACGGTTTCCACTTTGCCATCCTGTGTCGTAGTCCTGGTGTTCTGGTCGGTCAGATAGACCACCACGCGGTTGAGGCTATGCTCGTGCAGCGGTACCTGGTGGTGCGCCGCCATACGCACCCGGACCACCCGCACCTGGCTATTCTCGAACTCCAGTTTGTAGTCCTGCGGATCGACCTTGAGCGGATCGAGCCGGCTGTCCGCGGTCTTCCCGTTGCCCTCCTTCTTGATCTCCAGCTCGATAATCGTCACCGGCGCGTTGCTCACCACTTCCGCAGTGTGCATTCCGCTGACGGGACTCCATTTGACCTCGCCGGCCTTGAAATTGAGCACCGTCTTGGCGCCATCTTGGGAGATGATTTCCTGCCTGCCCGGTTGCAGGTAGATCATCACCCGGTTGAACTTGTGCTCGTGCAGAGCGGTCTTCACGTGCGGCTGTTCGTGCGCGGTGATGACTCTCACCTGGTCGTTGTCGATGGGAGGCGCCTGGGTCTGCGCAACCAGCGCGGTTACGGTGGCCGCGGCGATCAGCGGGGCCGCGAGGAGCATGGGGGTTCGCATTGGCCCATGATAATACTTCCGGGCGTGGCGGCGGTGCCGAAACCCGTTCGCAAAGTTCGGCAATTTTTCTTCGGCGTCTTACGCCTGCCAATTCAATAACTTGCGCGCCTCCCGCAGGTTTCTCAAGACGATCCCCGTTGGCCGCAGGCTTACAATGTGGCCGAGGGAAGCTTTCGGGCCAGTTCCGGCCGGCGGAACGGGTTTCCGGACACGGATGTCCGGCCTGAACGCGATAAGGTCTTTGGTTTCAACAAACCGTCCGATTTTCCCGGACATCGTGTCCGGGACGGATCGGAACTTCGGAGGTCCGGCCCGCCACCACCCGCGGCCCAACCCCGCGGGGGAGGGCATGACGTGAAGGGGCGCGATTGCGTCGGCTGGTCGGCAGTTGACGTACGCCAGGCGGCGCGCGCAGAGCCGGCGCCGGGGCCGCTGCCAAGCCACAACTGCCCGCCATCCCGCGGTCCCGCCCGCGGCGCGGCGGGGATGCGGCCATCCGACCGCATCGCTCTACGGGCTTCCCGACGCGGCCCTCGCCAGTTCAGCGCTGGCCTCTCGGCGCCGAAAAAACGGCCGGCTTTCGGGACGTTTCACCAGCGAAAGAACGCTGTGGGCGGCGGGCGTCCGTTCGGGCCCTGGCCCATTTTATCCTCATTCCATCACCGCGCGACATCGATTACTCCAGACGTCGGCATCCATCGACTTCCCTGCGACCGTACCCGCAGAACGGAAATGGATTGCCGCGGAAGTCCCGGTGTCTCCAAGGTCGCACTTCCCGACGCGTCCAACGTGCACCACTTGCGAACGACTGCGAGGTACGAAGCCTTGCGCGTCGAGCGAATGGCCACATCAATAGTCTGGCCGGCCAAGTCCGGAATGGACACACGATAGATGTCCCCCGGTCTGACGCGTGGCGGTAGGAACCGAACTTCGAGAGGCCGGCCGGCGCCGGTTCCCGGAGCAACCGGGACTTCGCGCAGTCGTACACCATCGTCCACGAAGACGTGGTCGTAAAGGGTCTTTTCCGCGGGCGTGGGCGGCCGATCCATCATGCTAGCTCGTTCCGGCATGATATCTGGATTAGCATACGCCAACTGCGCGAAGAACGACAGGCCCCATCCGAGCGGAAGTGGATCGTTTTCCAGCAGAAGGAACGAATCGCTCGGCAGACGCGGATGCAATTCGCGCAATTGTCCCATAATCCGGCGCGCGTCGCCGTGCTCGCGGTGGATTGCGAGTATCGGCGGCGCGAGCATTCTCGCGTGCCAGTAGACGATCGCGGCACCGGCCACTATGACGCACGCGAGCCGTGCCGTCACCCGAAGGCGCGCTGGGGCGGCCAGGCCGATCAGACGATCGCACGCCTCCGCAAAGACCGATCCCCAAAAGAGCGCCCATCCCATCAAGGGCAGGTAAAGCATGTAGCCTCCGCGCGGCCCGATGACCAACACAGGTGCCAACGTGGTGATCGTCAGGCATAGGCCAAATTTCATCCCCCGTGAGCGAAACGCGATGGCAAGCGCGGCCAGACCGGCCCACAGCAGCAACAATCCAGCCGTGGAGAGGTCGCCGCGGTAGAGATTGAGGTATAACAAGGCGGCCTGATAGCCGCGCATCGCGTCGATCACACTGCGAAACGAATGGACGTGATAGCGTGGATCGTTGCTCAGGGGATTGTTAGTCAGCAGCTTTACCGCGATTACCGGTGCGGTCAGCAGTGCCGTCGCCAGCGCGCCGCGGCCCTGGCCTACGGCGAACCGCACGACATCGCGCCACGGTCGCCACCGCGGCGTGAAATAGATCAATTCGAACAATAACAAGGTGGCCGGCAGGGTCATCGCCATCTCTTTGGAATCTAGCGCGCACGCGGTCAGTGCGAGCAAGAGTGCCACCCGCATCCAACTTAGAGTTGCGACGCTCTCCCGCCGCCAATTCAAATAACACAGCAAAGCCAGGAAGTAGAACAGGAAGCAGAAAATCTCGTAGATCATGCCGCTGCTATAGAACAGCCACAGGAGCGCCGGGTGGCGCGCCATTAGGAGGGCGCCCAGAAGAGCCGCTTCGATGGAGCCGGACAGGCGCCGGAGCACCGAGAACGCGAGAAACAGGGTTGACCAGCATGAGAGACAGACAGACTGCACGAAACGGTAGAGGATGGAAGCCGGCGAGGCGGTACAGCACCAGGTAGTAGATGCCGCCGAGCGGCCGATAGGCTCCCGTGGCCACACGAAGCGCCGCGCCGGCCATGTCGGCAAGCGAGTGCTCCCAGACCCCGTGCATGTTTATAAGATTGCTGCCGTCATCCGGGGTGAAGTAGGCGCGCAATCCGTCGGTAGCGGACCCGGCGAAGTAGCTCGCAATGACCAAGAGACAAGCGATCCGGAGGCCGCGCTTCTCTGGACTCCAAAGCTCGCGCAGGCGAGGCGCGGTGGCGTTCACACTGAAGCGCGTCTCGCCTTTTGCCGACCCATCAGCAGGCTTGTCACGGTCAAACAATACGACCATCTTAGCGGGTCGCGACGGCAACAGAGGCGCGTCGGGATCACGATCCACTCGAAGAGACAGGCCTCGAACGCGGCTGGTGGCCAGATCGGCCATCTCTCCGTGGAAGCACAGCTTGCCCCTCCCGGGTCTGCCGAGGAAATTTAGAGGTGATGGAGTAGACCACGCTGATCGGTCCGCAAAACGACACGTCAGGCGCTGAGGCGCCGCCATTGGGGCCGCGGGAACTGAGCCGGCGCAGGGAACTGTGTCCCGCTGCCGTGCCGGTGGCCCCGAATCGCCCCTACTGGCTCACCGCGATGGTGACGGCCCCCGGACTCGCCGCCGTCCCCACCTGCAATTGAACCGGCACCGCCCTCCCGGCCGCCACACCGCCAGGAATCTGGACGCGCACCATCATGAGTCCCGCCACCTGGCCTTCGACGCCGCCCGCATACTGCACTCTGGCCGCCTCGCCTCCGATGGTCACCGCGACCGGCAGAACCGGCTGCGGCGGATTCGCTCCGTCCAGTTGGCCGTCCACTCCCACGGGCGAAGTCTGCCCCTCGCCGGTGGCGTAGAACGTGATCGTGCTGCCCGCCGCCGCCGGATTCGCCGCGCTGTTCGGCGTTCCATCGGCATTGAACGCCCGTGCCTGGCCGCTGCCGCTTGCATCCAGCGAGAAGATCGCCGGCGCCGAGGGGACCAGCGGCACACTCAGCGCCGCCGTGGTCTGCCCCTGGTATTGGACGGCGATCTGCACGTTTGCGCCCGACATCTCATACGGCGCCACCACCGAAACCTGTCCCGCCGAAGTGTACAGAATCGGTCCCGGCGTGCCGTTGAACAGCACCTGCGTGCCGCCCAGTTGGATGGGGACTTGCCCGCTGCCGGCAGGCTGAAACTGCTGCGGCTGCGCCGGCCCCAAGCCGGCTCCGTAGATAGCCACGATTTCGCCGGGCGAAACCCCGCCACTCTGGTTGCTGGCGGAATTCACCACCCGCAGGATGAAAGAACTGGATCCCGCCGGTGCCACCTGCCGGATGGCGTTGTTGGCCGAGTCCGCCACATACAGATTGCCCGCCTTATCCAGCGCCAGGCCCCACGGCACGTTCAACTGGGCCGCGTTGGCCAGCCCGCCATCGCCCGAATAGCAGCAGGTTCCGTTGCCGGCGATGGTGCCGATGGTGCCGTTCGGCGTCACCATGCGCACGCGATTTTCGCCCGAATCGGTGATGTACAGGTTCCCGGAACCGTCCAGCAGGACGGCTTTGGGCGCCAGCAGCAACGCCTGCGTGGCGGGTCCGCCATCGCCGCCAACGATGATTGCATGGAGACCGGGGCCGCTCGGGAGGGGAGTGCCCGCCACCGTGGTGATCACGCCCCCAGTGGAGATCTTGCGCACCAGCCCGTTCAATTCGTCGGTGAAATAAACGTTGCCTTGGGCATCCACGGCGACGCTGGAGGGGGAGTTCAGATTCGCGCTGGTGGCCGACCCTAAATCGCCCGAGAAACCGGCCACTCCCGAGCCCGCCAGGGTGTGGATGACCCCGTCCGTGGTAATCTCTCGCACCCGCAGGCTCAGCGTGTCGGCGATATATACGTTGAACCCGGAATCCACCGCCACTCCACGCGGGGCGTGCAGAGCCGCCAGGACCGCTTGGCCTCCATCGCCTTCAAAGGCGGCGTTTCCATTGCCCGCCACCGGGGCGATCGTGCCGTCGGGGTAAACCAGGCGAATCCGGTTGTTGCCCGTGTCCGCGATGTATAGATTGCCCGCGCTGTCCAAGGCAACCCCCATGGGCCGATTGAGTTGCGCGCTGGTGGCCGGCCCGTAATCGCCCGAATAGCCCGCCACCCCGGTGCCCGCCACGGTGACGATGGCGCCCCCCGGCGAGATCTGGCGCACCCGGTTGTTCCCGGAATCGGCCACATAAAGATTGCCGGCGGAATCGAACGCCATGGCGGCCGGAGTGTCGATCTGCGCCCGTGCGGCCGGACCGCCATCGCCGCTATAGCTTTCCAGACCGTCGCCCGCGGCGGTGGTCAGAATGTCGCCCGCGTCGACCTTCCAGATCTTGTAAGCTGCGTCCCCCAAACCGGTACCCGAGCCGATCGACCCCTCGGCGAAATAGACATTCCCCGCCGAATCCACCACGACGCCCGTGGGACCGTTAAAGCGGATCGAGATCGCAGCCTGGCCATCGGTGGGTGTGGCGCCGCTGTCGCTGCCGGCAATCGTCGTGATGGTCCCATTGGCCACCACGCGGATGCGGCTGCTGCCCAGGTCCGCGATGTACACCT
Source organism: Bryobacteraceae bacterium (assembly GCA_052144935.1). Classification (GTDB taxonomy): domain Bacteria; phylum Acidobacteriota; class Terriglobia; order Bryobacterales; family Bryobacteraceae; genus JOPF133. The sequence continues at coordinate 17,037 of JBKQPR010000188.1, read as the reverse complement.
TGCCCGACCGGTCGGCGGCTACGTCCGTGGGCAGGAACATGGTGGCCGCGGTGGCCGGGCCGCCATCGCCCGAATAGCCTGGAAATCCGGTTCCGGCAAAGGTGGAAATCGTGCCGTCCTTGGCCACCATCCGGATGCGCTGGTTCAGCGTGTCGGCGATGTAAAGGTTGCCCGATGGATCGGCGGCCACGCCCTCCGGTCCATTGAGGTCGGCGTAGATCGCGGGCGCGCCATCGTTGGTATACCCCTGCTCCCCGCTCCCCGCCACAGTGCTTATGGTTCCATCCGGCGCAATTTTGCGGATGCGCTGGTTGCCCGTGTCGGCCACGTAAAGGTTGCCCGCCGAATCGAAGGCCAGGCCACTAGGGCCTGAGAACTGCGCGCCGGAGGCCGGGCCGCCATCGCCCGAAAAGCCGGCTCTGGCCGACCCGGCGAACACGCCGATGGTCCCGTTGACCGCGATCCGGCGAATGTTGTTGGAATTCTGATCGGTGAAGTAGACATTGCCGGAGGCATCCACCGCGATCCCCCAAGGGTAGGACATCTGCGCGCTGGTGGCCGCGCCGCCGTCGCCCGAAAAGCCTTCCCGGCCCGTGCCGCCGATGCAGGTCAGCGTGCCGCTGGAATCCACTTTGAAGATGGAATGATCGCTGCCGAAATAGAGGTTGCCGGCCGAATCGACCGCCCCGCGCGGGGGATCGCCAACCGAAGATCCGGCCGCCGGCGCGGGGGTGACCGGGGGAGCGCCACCGGCGATTGTAAAGATCACGTACTGCTGTCCGCAAAGCACTGTGACGCAGAGAAGGAAAACTGCCACAACCCTGACCATACTGGACTCTTCTGTGGAAATCTTTACCATGTTGGCATAGTTCCGAGGGCGCTGGGGGCTAGCTATAGCTTAGGGAGCCGCCGCCGCGGCACGCGCCCTCGTCGAAGCCATGGTTTACGGCGAATCGTGGCCTCGCCGCTGAGGATTAACGGATAGTCTGACGATAAACAACTGGGCATGGGTATTTACGCCAGGCTGCTCGACATCGGTGCGGTGATCGCGGCAGTGTGGCGTGCCTGGCGGCGCCGGGCTTCTTGGGCCAGCGGCTCGTGGTTGGGCCGGCACCCTCGTCCCCTGGGGCGCATTGGGTACGGCCTCGGCTTGGGGAGCCACCATCACGTAATACAATAGGGATACATGCGATTCTGCACGGGACTGCTGCTCTTAGTGTGCGCCGGCCTGCTGGGCGCCCAAACCGCCGGCGATCCCGACGTCGCGCGCGCCAAGGCCGGCATCGAAAAGCTGCGGACCCTGGTGGAGGCCGGCGTGATTCCGCGGCTCCAACTGGAGAAAGCCGAAGATGAGTTGGCCGACGCCCAGGACGCCGCGTACCTGCGGAAAACTCTCGCCGGACAGGATCTCACCGAAGATCGGACGGACGAAATGATTGCCGCCGCCGGCCGCCGCTTTGAGCGCCGCAAGAAGGCCTTCGACCAAGCCAGGAAACTCATTGAGGCCGGGGTGGCGTCGGAACTCTCCCTGGGCGCCTTCCTGGAAGAACTGGATCTGGCGCGCAAGGAGTGCGATCTGGCCGAGACGCGGGCCCGCCTCACGCGTGAGATTGCGGACATGGCCCGCGCCGAGGAGGCCCTCGATAACCAGCTTTCCGAATCGGCTGCCGAAGCGCCCACGCTCGCCGACCGCTTCGATGGCGATGGGGTCTTCACGTCCGGCACCTTCGCCCAGGTGGAGACGGCCTTTGAGACCCAATTCGGAAAGCCGCTGCCGGTGAGCGCCATGGGCGACACCGAGGTGCACCGTGCCCTGGGCTTCGATCATCGCGGCCGCGTGGACGTAGCCATCCATCCCGATACGCCCGAAGGCGTCTGGCTGCGCCAGTATCTCACCGGGAATCGCATCCCCTACTTCGCTTTCCGCCAGGCGGTGCCCGGCAAGGCCACCGGCGCTCACATCCACTTGGGACCCATGAGCACGCGCCTCAAACTTGGCGGATAATGATGAGTTCATGACCGATCCCAAACTGCAGGTGTTGATCCCAGCCGGGAAGATCCAGTCCCGCATCCGCGAACTCGGCGAGCAGATTTCCCAGGATTATCCCACCGGCAATCTGAACATGGTCTGCATTCTGAAGGGCGCTTCGTACTTCATGGCGGATCTCTCGCGGGCCATGCGCCGCGACGTGTTCATCGACTTCATGGGGATTTCCAGCTACGGAAAAGGCAAGCGGAGCTCGGGCGAAGTGAAGGTTACCAAGGATCTGGATATTTCGCTAGAGGGCGCCTCCGTGCTGATTGTCGAAGACATCGTGGATAGCGGCGTCACCTTGAACTACCTGATGAATCTGCTGGAGCAGCGCCGCCCGGATTCGATCCGCATCGCCGCGCTGCTGGACAAGCCGGAGCGCCGGCTGCGTCCCGTGCACGTCCACTACGTCGGATTCCAGATTCCCGATCGTTTCGTAGTGGGGTACGGCCTGGATTACGCGGAGAAATACCGCAACCTGGACGACATCTGCATGCTGGACGGGGCTCCGGAGTAGGCGGGGGCTCAGCATTCACCGCGGAGACGCTGAGGACGCGGAGACTGCGCAGAGAAGACACAACAGAATTGACTTTCTCCGCGCTTCCTCCGCGATCTCCGCGCCTCCTAAGAAACAAGAATATCGACTGTTGGAAACAAAGGGGTTATACGTACGTGTTCTGGGCCCGAAAATGGCTCGGTCGGAGGCACGTTTCCTTCCCCACCAGACTGGGGCCCGCCTCAGTCGAGATGCTCCGCGGTGAATGCTGGGTGTCCGCTACGCACCCAGCTCGGCCAGAATCCGCGCGGCTACCTCTTTTCCGCGCTCGCCGACTTCGCCGGTGGGGCCGACGCAGGAGGGGCAGCCGGCCGGGCACCGGCAAGCGGCCAGCAGTCCTGCGGTTTGCGCCAGCAGGCGCGGGGCGAAGCGGTACAGCGGCGCGCTTTGTCCCACTCCGCCGGAGTAGCTGTCGTACAGGTGGAGATTCGGCTCGAACGCTTGCAGGCCGCCGGCCTCCTGCTCGCTGAGCGCCACCCCCAGGTCGCGCGGATCGCACATCAGCAGCAGCGCCGCCACGGTGCGCAGGGCGTTGCCCAGTCCGGCTATGCCGCTCTGCCTCTCGGTGGGCGTGTAGTCTCCCAGGCGGGCCAGGAAGGCGGCCGGGAAATGCAGCCAGAAGGACGTGGTGTGCATCTCCTGCTCGGGCATGGAAAGCTTGCCAGCGCCCACGTTCTCCATGGTGTAGAACTTGATCTTCTTGAAGCCGACGATCTGGCGGTTGACGCGCACATCGCCGTGCGCGCGGCGGGCGCCGCCGAGGGCCTGGCCTTCGAATTCGCGCAGAACCTTCACCTGGGTGTAGTCGATGGCGTCGGTGTAGTAATCGCAATCCACGCGCTTGACGTAGGCTTTGCGCTCGACGTAGTCGAAGCGCTCGACATGGTATTGGCGCGCCTCATGCAAGTAGATGGCCTTCTCGTGCAGAGTAGTGAGGGCCGTGGGAAAGGAAACCTCGGCGATCACTTCGGATTCGCCGGTGATGTCCACTACCACGAAATTGTCGCTGGTCACCGAGCGCAGGCTGGTGGCATCCGCGGGATAGGTATCGGAAGTCCAGTGCCAGGCGCCCGCGGAATGGTGCAGGAAGCCGGTCTCTTCCAGGAAGCGGCAGATTTCGGCGATGTCGTGTGCGCCGAAGGTCTCGCCATCCGCCAGGGGCAGCTCGAAGGCCGCGCATTTGAGATGCGCCATCAGGATTTCCAGATTGTCGGGATTGATGAAAGCGTGCTCGGGGGAGCGGCCGAAGAAATAATCGGGGTGCTCGACGATGTATTGGTCCAGCGGCGCGCTGGAAGCCACCAGCACCGCGGCGGAGGCGCCCTGGCGGCGGCCGGCGCGGCCCGCGCGCTGCCAGCTCGAAGCGATCGTGCCGGGGTAGCCGGCCATCACCACGGCGTCCAGGGAGCCGATGTCGATGCCCAACTCCAGCGCGTTGGTGGCCACCACGGCGCGGATCTGGCCGGCGCGCAGCTTTTGCTCGATCTCGCGCCGCTCGCGAGGCAAGTAGCCACCGCGGTAGCCGCGCACGGTTTCGGTGGGTACGCGTCCGCGCTCGCAGGCGTCTTTGAGATAGGTGACCAGCACCTCGGTAGCCAGGCGGTTGTTGGCGAATACCAGGGTCTGCAGATCGCGCTCGATGAACTGCAGCGCCAGGCGCCGCGACTCGTGAATGTAACTGCGCCGGATGCCGAGCTGGCGGTTGACCACCGGAGGATTGTAGAAGACGAAGAATTTTTCGCCGCGCGGGGCGCCGTTACGCTCCACCAGCTCGAACGGGCGGCCGGTGAGCGCTTCGGCCAGCTCGCGCGGGTTGGCGATGGTGGCGGAACAACAAATGAATTGCGGCTCCGAACCATAAAAACGGCAGACGCGCTCCAGGCGGCGCAGCAGGTTGGCCAGATGGCTGCCGTACACGCCGCGGTAGTAGTGCAGCTCGTCGATCACGATGTAACGGAGGTTCTCGAAATAGCGGGCCCAGCGGGTGTGATGCGGGAGAATGCCGCTGTGCAGCATGTCCGGGTTGGTGAGCACTACGTTGGCCCGCTGGCGAATGGCCTTGCGCGCGTCCTGGGGGGTATCGCCGTCGTAGGTGAAGGCGCGGATCTCGGAACCCATCTCCTCCACGGCGCTTTGGAACTCGTGGAGCTGGTCCTCCGCCAGGGCCTTGGTGGGGAACAGGTACATGGCGCGGGCGCCTTCGTCCTGGAGGAGCAGATTGAGGACCGGCAGGTTGTAGCAGAGGGTCTTGCCGCTGGCGGTGGGGGTGACGACGACCACGTGCTTGCCGGCCGCCCCGTGCTCGAAGGCCTCGGCCTGGTGCGAGTAGAGCCGCGCAATGCCGCGCCGCTCCAGGGCCGCGCGCAGGCGCGCATCCACGGCCGGCGGGATCTCGGCGAAGCTGCCTTCCGTGGGGGGCTGATGATGCACCGCCCGGACGGGCGAATCGGGATCGCGATGCAGGGACTGGAAGCCCGCGACGACCGCTTCGAGCGAGGGTTTGCGGGAGACCGAGAGCTCCTGCGAGAAGTCGGGGAAATCCAGGGATAGGTTCATCTGCTCTTTCGCCTTTTCTTTGCTAGTTTACAGCGAAAGGGGCTGGCGGGACAACCCTGTTTTTCACCGCGGAGACACGGAGGTCGCGGAGGAAGCACGGAGAAGACAAGAACATAATTGGTTTTCTCCGCGCTTTCTCCGCGACCTCCGTGTCTCCGCGGTGAGAAACAGACTATCCGCCTCACTACCGGTCGCGGATGAATTCGTAGCGCTCCAGCGTGGCGGCGATTTGGAACGAGCGTAGCTCCCCTTCGGGGGAGTGGTATAGACGTTCCAACCGCAGGACCTTTCCCACACAACGGATGTTGACGGATTGCGGGCCATTGTGGCTCAAGGTAATCACGTACTCAATCGGGCCACCCAAATCGGGCTCCGCGCCCGCGGTGAATAGCACGCCGGTCGAGCTGATGTTCCTGGTCCTGCCGGCGAGGGCCACCCGGGCAGCACCGGCACGAGTAATCGAGAGCGGCAACTCCAACTGGAATCGACGGGTTCTGCGCTGTTCCATTTAGGTTAGATCGCTTCCAATGTAAGGGCTGTATCTCTACCGGGTCAATAGAACCGGCGGCTGGATTACTGCCCAGGCGTACTAGAAGCAGGTGATCGGTACGGGAGGTACTTAAGTTGGTCCCGGAGCGGGAATGGCGCCGCTCCGGGTACTAAGGAGGGTTTATTTCGCGAATGAAAACACAACGATGAGCGTGTAGAGAGCCAGGGATTCGATCAACGCCAGACCGATAATCATGGCCAGCCGAATCGCCCCAGCGGCGCCGGGATTGCGCGCCATCGCTTCCACAGCGCTGGCGGTCGCCTTGCCCTGCGCCAAGCCGCAAAAGCTCGACGCGATGGCCATCGCGAGCCCGGCGCTGATAGGCACCCAGTGGCCTCCGGCGGCCGGGAAGCCCGGCGTTTGAGCGGACAAAATGGTGCTGGCCACCAGCATGAGGGCCAGCAGAGTGAAGAACTTCTTCGTCATTTTCGGTTTCTCCTTCGGATGAATCGCCCCCAGGAGGTGGTTCCCGGACACCATACAGCCGGGCTCACGCTGGAAGCGGCATAATGCCGATATTAATGCTCGTGGGCCACCGCGCCGGCAACATAGACCATGGTTAGCAGCATGAAGATATAGGCCTGTAAAAGGCCTACAAAAAGATGCAGGCACATGAAGACGACCGGAACGGCGAAGAGAGTCAGCTTCAGGAACACACCGGTTACCAGTTCGCCGGCAAACATGTTGGCGAACAGACGTATGGTGAGGGATAATGGGCGCGCCATATGGCTGAAAATTTCAATAGGAAACATGAGCCAGGCCAGCCACCACAGAGGCCCCAGGAAGTGCTTGATGTAGGCGAAGCCGTTGGCCTGAATTCCGACCAGATGATAGTAGAAAAAGGTGGCCATTGCGCAGCCGCAGGTAACCGGCACGTTCATGGTAGGAGATTCGAAGCACGGGATCAGCCCGATCAGGTTGCACACCAGAATGAATATGAAAATGGTTCCGAAATAATGCACGAACTTGTGGCCTTCGTGCCCCACCTGCTCTTCCGCTTGGCCATCCACGAATCCGTAGATCAGCTCGAAAACCTGCTGGAAGACCCCTGGGCGGTCCGAAGAAAGGCGCGGGCGCAGCAGGGCCACCGCGACCATCAACAGGATCGCGACCACGATCTGCATGACTATGAAGTTGGCCCAGGGGCGCTCTACCGCGTGCCGCCCCACCAGGCCGGTCAGTGAGTTGCCCACACCGGCCAGGTAATCGTTGAAGAGTTTGGTGATCCAGAGTTCACTTTCGTGCATACACGATTTCTATAACGGCTTCGATCATGATGGCGGCGGTGAGCACTAAAACACCCGCGAATAGCGCCGGCAGGCTCACGGAAGAAAACCGTACTATAACATAGGCTACGCCACTGAGCAGCGGGTAGCGGAAGGCCAAAAAGACGATGCCGCGGCGGCGCGGGCGATCTCCGCCCAAGCTCTCCACCAGGCGCCGCAACCAGCGGAAATTGAGGCCGGAGATCAGCGCGCCGAGCAAGAACCCGCCGCCCCACTTCCAGCCGCGCAAGGCGAAGGCCAGGACGGTGCCGAGAACGGCGAGGGCCAGTATGATGCGGCCGATGCGGTTGGCGGCGCGGTCGTAGTCGAGCGCGTCAGGCGCCCCGTCAGGCGTCGTCATCGCCCGAATCCCGCATGATCTGGCGGATGAGTTGGACAAATCCGCCCGCGGTGCCCAGGATCAGCAGCGCGATGCGCAGCCAAGTGGTCCCAAACTGCCGGTCGAGCCAATAGCCGATGAAGTAGCCAACCAAGGTGGACGCCGGCAGCAACAGGGCGAGCGAGCTGTATTCGGCCGCCCGTGCGGCAGCGGTCTTCTTGCGCGGAGCCACCAACTGTCAGTGTGGCACGAACGCGGCAGGCTTTCAGCAGGATGCCTTCAGCGATCGGCTTTCAGTACCCCTCACGCGCCTGCGGCGCTGTGCATTGAACAGGAAACTTGTGCTGGCGCCAGCCCAGCCCTTCCCCGGGTCGGCGGCGGGGAAGTTTCTGGGAGCGGTCGCCACAACAGTGTGGCTGGCCGCTGCGCTGGCAGCTTCGGCCCCTTCAGTCAACATCGCGCTCGGCCGCTTCCCGCACCAACAGGCCCATCTTGGGGTGAGACGGCTCCATCCACGCCGCGAGGCCGAACTCTTCGAGAGCTTCGCTGGTGGTGGGGCCGATAGATGCAATCCTCAGCTTGCGCAGGGCGGCGAGCGTGGCGGGCCCATCTTCGGCCACCGCCATCAGATGCTCGATCTGCACGGCGGTGGTGAACAGGGCAAGCCGAAATTCGCCGGCCGCCAGAAGCCGGGCCGCTTCACGGAGCGGACCGGCATCTTCGGGCAGGGCGTACTGGTAGACACGAACCGAGGTCACTTCGGCCCCGCGAGCGCGGAGGGCGGCCAGCAACTCGGGATTGGAGCGTCCATATTCCTGCACGGCGATGCGGCGCTCGGGCCGCCCCTCGGTGACGGCCAGCAGCTCGCGCCAGGTGTTGGGCTCGGGAGCCGTGAGCGCCGGGGCGAGCCCCATTTCGCGCAGCGCCGCCACGGGTTTGGGACCGCGAGCCACCACCGTGATGCGCCGCAACGCCCCGGCGAAGGCCGTTTCGGGATAGCGCGTGGCCAGCAGGCGGTTGAGCTGCCGCGTTCCCACGCCGGTGAGCAGCGCCATCATGTCGAATCCGCCGGCGAAGAGCCGCTCGGCGAATTGGAAGGTTTCCTGGTTCCGCTCGATGGGCGCTTCCCGCAAAGACGGCGCCACGAACGGGTCGCCGCCCTGTTTACGGATGAGTTCGGCCATTTCGGCGGCGCGGCGGCTTTCGAGAGCGAGCACGCGCTTTCCAGCGAAGGACATACCTGAAGTATATTGAAAAAACCGCGGATCGTTCATCGGGAGGGTGATGTGGGCAAGATCGCGGTGAGTGTTTGTTTTTGCCTGTTCGCGCTGACGGTCGGGTGTACCGCGAACCGGCCAGGCGCTCTTCTGTCCGGCTCCGGCCAACTGGCCGGTGTGCATTTCAGATGCACCACGTTCGCGGAGCCTCCCTTCGGTTCCGGCGAACGAAGGTTCACGGACGGCGGAGGCTTTCAAACCACCGGCAACCGGGTACATCGTTTTCTAATCGACGGCGCCAATCACCGGTACTTCGGTTACGATCTGGTGCTCGAACCGGTGGAGGACGCTAATCATTAGGCGCTGTTCTGGAATAACAGCGCCAACAGCTCCCTGACGGTCGCGGCTCCGACGCGCTTTCAGAGCCGCGACCGTGAGGGAGCGGACGCCGGCGATTGCGCTGGTCTTGCTGCCCAGTCCCGACGGTCAACATCGGATTGTCGGACGTATTCAGATCGCGCGTCACAACTTGGCGACACTGGGGGCTCACGAAGGTCGCGCGCTGGTTCAGTCTGTAGGCCAACGCCGGCGCGCCCGCCGCTCGGCGTTGTAAATTGGCGCAGCATGTTGCATCCAGCGCACCATCCGCCTCGTCTAACGGTATAGTAGGCAATAGGATATAGGATGCTGATTAAAAAACCCGCGGATTTCCGCTATTCGGAGGTCACTCCGAAGTCTGTTTACCTGAACCGCCGCAAATTCCTGGCCGGAGTTCCGGCGGCCTTCCTGGCCGCGCGGGAAGCCCTTTCGCCCTCGGGCCGCGCGGCGGCCGCCACTCCACTGGGCAATCTGGCGAAAAGCCCCTTTAGCACCACCGAGCAGGTGACGGCTAAGAACATCGTCACCAGCTACAACAACTTCTACGAATTCGGCACCCAGAAGGACGAGCCGGTAAAATACGCGCAGAATTTCAAGACCTCGCCGTGGACCGTCTCGGTGGAAGGCGACGTGGAGAAGCCGCGCAAATTCTCCATCGACGAGATCGTGAAGGTGGCGCCCCTGGAGGAACGCATCTACCGGCACCGTTGCGTGGAGGGGTGGTCGATCGTGGTCCCGTGGGTGGGCTACTCGTTGAGCGCGCTGCTGAACCAGGTGAACCCCACGGCCAAGGCCAAATACGTGGCTTTCGAGAGCTACTTCAATTCCAAAGAGATGCCGCACGCGGGCGGCATTCCGTTTCCTTATGTGGAGGGCCTGCGCCTGGATGAGGCCATGAACCCGCTGGCGATGCTGTGCGTCGGCATGTACGGCGAGAATCTGCCGCCGCAGGATGGCGCGCCCGTGCGCATGGTGTTGCCGTGGAAGTACGGATTCAAGAGCATCAAGTCGTTGGTGAAGATCAAGCTGGTGGGCAGCATGCCGCCGACCACCTGGAATATCGCCAACGCGCACGAGTACGGCTTCTATTCCAACGTCAACCCGAACGTGGACCATCCGCGCTGGAGCCAGGCGCGGGAGCAGCGCCTGCCGTCGCCGTTCAAGAACCATCCCACCCAGATATTCAACGGCTATGGCGACCAGGTGGCTTCGCTTTACGCCGGCATGGACCTGAAGAAGAACTACTGACATGCTCCGGCGGCGTTGGGTGAAACCGCTGGTCTGGGTGCTCTGTTTGGCTCCGTTTGCGTGGCTCGCCGGGCGCGTGAGTGTGGTTTTCGGATTGATCCCGGCTGACGCCATTGGGGGCGTTTTCAGCCGCGGGAATCCCATCGCCAATCCGCTGGAGTACATCACCCACTTCACGGGCGATTGGACCATCCGCTTCCTGGTGTTCACGCTGGCGGTAACGCCGCTGCGCAAGCTGCTGCGCCTGCCGGATTTGATCCGCTTTCGCCGCATGTTGGGGCTGTTCGCCTTTTTTTACGGAAGCTGCCACTTCCTCACCTGGCTCTGGCTGGATAAGCTCTTCGATGTGCACGAAATGCTGAAGGATGTCGCCAAGCGTCCGTTCATCACTGCCGGTTTCACGGCGCTGGTTCTGATGCTGCCTCTGGCGGCGACCTCGACGGCGGGGTCGATCCGCCGGCTGGGCGGCAAGCGCTGGCGGGCGCTGCATCGCCTGGTTTACCTGAGCGCCATTGCCGGCGTGGTGCATTACTACTGGCTGGTGAAATCGGACGTCCGTCTGCCGGTGTTCTACGGCACGCTGGTGGGCCTGCTGCTGCTGTACCGGGTGGTGGTATGGATGGTGGCGGAATATGGACGCCGGGGAGCGGTGGTCAAACAGAGGACCGCGGCGCCTGTCTGAGCGGGACTAAAGTTTTTTCGGCATGCTGCCGATCTCATGGGCATGCCGACCGATCCGATTATCATCATCGTAAACGCCTTGATTTTGGCTATCTTTTAACGTGCGCTTGACGTGGAAAAGCGCGCACTCAAGTGTGGGCCGGCCCAGGGGCACCCCGGCTTAAGCCTGCGCCAGGAAGGGAAAACCCGGTACTTTGTACCGGAATTCCCGGCTAATCTGTTGACTCCGGATTGGCAAAACCGGTACTTGTACCGGTTTTGCTTTGCCCGGTTTACAATCGCAGCATGAAGCGCCTGCTCTTGCTGGCCGTCTGCGGGCCGTTGCTTTCGGCCGCGGACTTGAAAATCGATCACGCGACGGTGGCGGGAAGCGATCTGAAAAAGATGCAAGCCGCGCTGGCCGCGGTGGGGCTGCCCAGCATTTACGGCGGCCCGCATACCAATCACACAACCGAGATGGCGCTGATCAGCTTCCCGGACGGCTCCTATCTGGAACTGATGGGGATTCAGTCCGGCGCCGATCCGAAGTTGGTGGAGCAGCACGTGTGGTCGCGATTCCTCTCGGGCGACGCGGGGCCGTGCGCCTGGGCGGTGCGGGAGCAGGATTTGGCCGCCGAGATCCGGCGCCTGCAAGCCGCGGGCATTCAGGTTTCGCCGCCTGTGAAGAGCGGCCGCGAGCGGCCCGATGGCGCGCATCTGGAGTGGCAGACCTCGGATGTGGGCGCGGGGACCAGGGGAACGTTTTTTCCCTTTCTGATCCAGGATTTGACGCGCCGCGAGCAGCGCGCCTTCCCGCAGGGCAAACCCAGCAATCGCGATTTTCGCGGGGTTGGGAAGGTGGTCATCGCCGTAAAGAACCTGGACGAAGCCATCCAGCGCTACCACCAGGCATATGGCGCGCCGCCGCCGATCAAGCAGGTGGATAAGGATTTCGGAGCGCACCTGGCGCTGGTGGGCGGCACGCCCGTGGTGCTGGCGCAACCGTTGAGCCCAGGGGGCGCCCCCGATTCCTGGCTGGCCGAGCGGCTGGATCGCTTTGGCGAGGGACCGTGCGCCTTCGTGCTGGCGGCCGGCCATCCGGAGAAATATCGCACGGCCGCCAAAACCCGCTGGTTCGGAGCGGAGGTCGATTGGCTCGATCCCGCCGTGCTGGGCTGGCGGCTGGGGTTTGAAAGGGCGCCTTGAGGGCTGTAGGGCCGGGACCAGAGGGCACCCCCCGCGAATCTCAGCCCACCAGCGTCACCTTGGTGTAAGCCACCGTGAAGCCCATGCGCTCGTAGTTGCGCTGCGAGGCGCTTCCGGGCGCGGTGGACGCCGTGGCCAGGTCGCATCCGCGCGCCAGCGCCTCGTTCAGCCGGGCGGCGATCAACTCGCGTTGCAGGCCGCGCCGGCGATACTCTTCCACGGTGGCGTCCGCGAACAGAATCGCCAGGCCGTCGCGGAGGGCCGCCGCAGCTCCGCCCGCCGGTTGGCCGCTGTCCGCGGAGGCCAGATAACAGAGCGCCTCGGGCATGGCGAAAATGGCGCGGCCGACGTCCATCTCGGCGGTGGTCAGTTCGACCTGCTCGAAAAAGCCGCGTCCCACGGTGTGCGACCACAGGTCGCTTTCGCCCGCCACCGCGCGCCGCACCCGCGGGGTAAACACGATCTCGCCTCCGGCCAGAGGCTTCACCAGAACGTTGTTGAATTCGGTGGCATGGTATCCGCGGTTCGCCAGCGCTTCGAGCAGAGTGGGATCGGCCAGAGGGCAAACATCCAGCGACACTCGCGCGCCGCGGCTCGCGAAGAAGCTCTCGATGGCGTCCAGCGCGGCGCCGCGCACGGGGCCGTGAAGGCCGATTCCCACGGCTTGGGTGAGCGGAGAATCGGCGCCGGTGAAAATCGCCCAACCGCCGGCCATCTCCAGCACCGCCGCGCCCTCCGTGGCCGAGCAGCCACGCGCGTTGGCGGCCTCGGCGGCTTCCAGGCGGCGGGCCAAAGCCAGATCGGCGAAAATCATCCGCTTCCTCCTGTGACAGTATGGCGCACGGAGGCATCATATAAGCATGGCTGTCGAAACCTTGAACCTGTCCGTCCGCGGGATGACCTGCGGCAACTGCGTCCGCACCGTGGAGCGCAAGCTGGCTTCCACGCCCGGCGTTACCAAAGTGTCGGTGGACCTGGCTTCCGCCAGCGCGGCCATCGAGTACGACGCCGGACTGGTGAAGCCGGACGTGTTGGCGAACGCCGTCCGCGACCTGGGCTACGAAGTGGCGGCATGAGCGCGGCGGCCACCCAGCGCGTCGATTTGCCGGTCTCGGGAATGACCTGCGCGGCTTGTGCCCGCTCGATCGAGCGCACGCTGGCGCGCACCGGGGGAGTCTCGCGCGCCAACGTGAACTTCGCCACCTCGACCGCCACCGTGGAATTCGACGCGGCCCACGCGCAGGTGGGGGATTTCGTAAACGCGATCGAAGATCTCGGCTACGGCGTGCCCGCCGACGCGGGGCTTGGCGCGGGGGCGAGTGCGGGCGCGGACGAGCCGGAGCAGCGATGGCGCCTGGCGGTGGCGCTGGTCTGTGCGGCGCCCCTGCTGTGGCTGGGGATGGCGCATGGCCCGGCCTGGATTCAACTGTTCCTGGCGCTGCCGGTAGTGGGCTACGCGGGCGCGCCGTTCTATGCGGGCGCATGGAGCGGGCTGCGCCACCGCTCGGCCAATATGAACACGCTGATCGCGCTGGGAACCGGCGCGGCGTTTCTCTATTCGGTCTATGAAACGCTGCGCGGCGGGCAGGAGGTGTACTTTGAAGCCGCCGCCGTGATCATCGCGCTGATCCTGGTGGGACGCACTCTGGAGGGCCGCGCGCGCCGCCGGGCTTCCGCAGCCATTCGCGGGCTGATGGATCTGCAGCCTCCCGTGGCGCTGGTCGTGCGCATTGGCGTGGAGGTGGAAACGCCCGTGGAGCAGGTGCTGCCCGGCGACCTGCTGGTGGTGCGGCCGGGCGGGCGCATCGCTGTAGATGGCGCGGTACGGGAAGGCGAGTCGGCGGTGGATGAAGCGATGCTCACCGGCGAGAGCCTGCCGGCGGAGAAACGGGCGGGCGACCGCGTCTTCGCAGGCACCATCAACCGCTCCGGCAGCCTGCGCTACGAGGCCCAAAAGGTGGGGCGCGGCACGGTGCTGCAACGGATGGTCGAAATGGTGCGGCAGGCGCAAGGATCGCGCGCGCCGGTGGCGCGGTTGGCCGACGTGGTGAGCGGCTACTTTACCGTGGGTGTGCTGGCGGTGGCGGTGGTCACCTTCGGGGCCTGGCTCTTCGTTGCGCCGTTCGCGACCGCCATGGTCAACGCAGTCGCGGTGCTGATCATCGCCTGCCCGTGCGCTCTGGGGCTGGCCACGCCGGTAGCCATCATGGTGGGAACCGGCCGTGGGGCGGAGCGCGGAATCCTGATCAAAGGCGGCGAAGCGCTGGAGAGAGCGCAACACATCGATACGGTGCTGTTGGACAAGACCGGCACCATTACGATCGGCCAGCCGCGGGTGGTGGCGGTGCGGCCGGCGGTGGGGTCGAGCGAGGAGGAAGTGCTGCGCCTGGCGGCGGCCGCCGAGCGGGATTCCGAGCATCCGCTAGGAAAGGCGATTGTGGAGGCAGCGGCCGCGCGGGGTATCGTGCTGGAGGCCTCGACCGGATTCGGCGCGCTCGCGGGCCATGGAGTGCGGGCCCTGGTGGGCGGGCGCGAAGTGACCGTAGGGCGGCCGGGAGTGACGGTGGCTGTGGATGGCGAAGTGGCCGGGACGATCGAGATTGCCGATACCATCAAGCCCGAAGCCGCGGCCGCCGTACGCCGCCTGCGCGACATGGGCCTGGAGGTGTGGATGATCACCGGCGACCGCCGCGAGACCGCCGAGCGAATCGCGCGGGAAGCTGGAATCGAACACCTGCGGGCCGAGGTCCTGCCGGACCAGAAGATGGCCGAGGTCAAGCAACTGCAGGCCGCCGGGAAGAGAGTGCTGATGGCCGGCGACGGCATCAACGACGCGCCCGCCCTGGCCCAAGCCGACGTTGGTCTGGCCATGGGATCGGGCACCGCCGTGGCCATGGAGGCCGGCGATATCACCCTGATGCGCAACGACCTAAACGGCGTGCCGGACGCGATCGCGCTCTCCCGCCGCACCATGCGCATCATCCGGCAGAACCTGTTCTGGGCGTTCGCCTATAACGCGCTGGGAATTCCGGTCGCAGCGCTGGGCCTGCTGAATCCCATGCTGGCTTCGGCGGCTATGGCGCTATCGAGCGTGACGGTGGTGACGAACAGTCTGCGGGTGAAGTGAGTCGACTATGCTGCATATCGCCGATGGCGAGTCGGTTGCCGGCACGCTGCGGGAATCCGGGGTGCCCGGCGAGGTGATGATTTATGGCGACCTGATGTATGAGGGGCCGGCTCCGGCTGACCTCTTCACGGAGGGTTGGTGGGAAGCGCGGGCGCGGTTCCTGTCCGAAAATGGCGGCTTCACACTGGAGGAGGCCCGCCGCTACTTGGGAAGGTTTGAGGAAACCCTCGGTGCGATTGCCGGGCACGGCGAAACCGTCCTCTGGCTGGACCACCGTCTTTCCGACCAACTGATTCTGATCAAGCTGCTCGATTGGTTTAGCCGTTGCGGACCGGGCTGCGCGAAGCTCAGCCTCATCTCGGTGGGCAGCTTTCCCGGCGTGGACCGTTTCGTCGGACTGGGCCAACTGACGGCGGATCGGTTAGCCTCGCTGGCCGATACCCGTCTGCCAGTCTCGGAGGCCCAGTTTCACCTGGCAAGCACGGCTTGGAGCGCCTTCACGTCACCCGATCCCACCGCCATCGAGCGAGTCATCGGGGGCGATACCTCCGCTCTGCCCTTCCTGGCGGCCGCCCTGCGACGCCACCTGGAGCAATTTCCCTCCGCGGATAATGGGCTGTCGCGCACCGAGCGGCAGGCTCTTTCGGTGCTTCGAGAGCATGGTTCCCTCCCCGCCAGCCGGCTGTTCTATGCCGTGCAGCGAATGGAGGATCCTCTTTTCATGGGAGACCACTCGTTCCGCCGCATACTGACCGATCTGGCCTCGGCGCACTGCCCCCTGATCGAGGGTACGCCGCTCGCGACCATCACGGAAGCCGGCCTCCGCGTTCTCGATGGCCGGGATGACCACATCAAGCTCAATGGAATCGACCGATGGCTCGGCGGAGTCCAGCTCAAGGGAGCCGATGCCGCATGGCGCTGGGACCCTGAGGTTTCCGGCCTCCGCTTCCGCGCTCATGTTTGAATCAAGCTTGCCGTCCTTCGCCGCTCCCCGCATCCAGCCCTGGTGGGCGCGCGTGCGGCCCACCGCCCATTACCTGATGGCCACCGAGGCCCACGTGTATGCCCTGGCCGTTTCGGCCAGCGTGCTGCTGTCCTTCTATCCCTTTCTGCTGGTGATGCTCTCGTTCTGCCGCGACGTGCTGCACTGGCCCGCGGCCCAGCAGGCGATCTACCTGGCGTTGGGCGATTTCTTCGCCGGCGAACCGGGGGTCTTCCTGGTGCGCAACCTGCAATCGTACATGATCCCCAAGCTGCACTGGGGATCCATGTTTCTGCTGCTGCTCACCGCCAATGGCATCTTCGAGCCGCTGGAAGTGGCGCTCAACCGCGCCTGGGGCGTCACGGAGAATCGCTCCTATCTCAAAAACCAGTTGGTCAGCCTGGGCCTGATCTTCCTTTGCGGCGGGCTGGCCCTGCTCTCGCTCATGCTCACGGCCATGAATACCCGCTGGATCGAGGGGGCCATGGGCGGACACGCCGCGGCCCGCCCCTGGGTGCAGTTGGCGATTTTCAAAGTGGCCGCCTTGCCGGTATCGGTCCTGGCCCTGTTCCTGGTCTACTGGCTGTTGCCGAACCGCAAGATCGAAGCCCGGCGAGTGGCCCCGGTGGCCCTCGGTGTGGGTCTGCTGCTCGAGGCGCTCAAGTACGTAAACAAGCTAGTCTCGCCGATGCTTGCGCAGAAGCTGCAAAACGAGTATCAGGTCTTCCGCTTTTCGGCGACCATCCTGCTGCTGGCTTTCGCCTCCGCCCTGATCGTACTGGCCGGCGCGCATTGGACCGCCAGCCACGGCAAACGAGATCCGCTATCGTAGAACTGTGGCAACCGCTCCCTGACGGTCGCGGCTCTGATGCGGTTTCCGAGCCGCGACCGCGACGCGCCTCAGAGCCGCGACCGTCAGG
>JBKQPR010000187.1:0-4282 GCA_052144935.1 Bryobacteraceae bacterium | reverse complement strand
GCAACGGGAGAGGCCATGGTGGAGTTCCCGCCGAATGCAAAATTGGTCGGAGGTGCCGTGTAAGCGGGCGGCGTCGGGCGAACACGGCAGGGAGGACACGACCAATGGCGGGAGCACTGTCCCATATCCGGGTCCTGGATATGTCGCGTGTCCTGGCCGGGCCGTGGTGTACCCAGAATTTGGCCGACTTGGGCGCCGAGGTGATCAAGGTCGAGCGGCCGGGTGGGGGGGACGACACACGCCGTTGGGGCCCGCCCTGGTTGAAGCAGCCGGACGGGAAGGACGGGCCCGACTCGACCTATTACGCCGCTGCCAACCGCGGGAAGAAATCGGTGACCCTCAACCTGGCGTCGCCAGAAGGCCAAGCATTGGCGCGCCAGCTCGCAAAGTCATGCGACGTGCTGGTCGAGAACTACAAGGTCGGCGACCTTAAGCGATACGGGCTCGAGTATGACTCACTGCGGGAGGTGAACTCTGGCCTCGTCTACTGCTCAATCACCGGGTACGGCCAGGATGGGCCATCGGCTAACAAGCCTGGCTACGACTTCGTGTTCCAGGCGCTCGGCGGGCTGATGAGCATCACTGGGGAGCGGGACGATCGTCCGGGCGGCGGCCCGCAAAAGGTCGGCATCGCTATAGCCGACGTCATGACGGGGATGTACGCGACGATCGCGATCCTCGCCGCTTTGAACCACCGGATGATCAGCGGTCAAGGCCAGTACATCGACATGGCGTTGCTCGACTGCATCGTGGCGATCAGCGGCAACCAAGCCACCGGTTTTCTTACGACCGGCAAGGTGCCCAAGCGATATGGCAACGAACACGCGAGCCTAGTCCCGTATCAGGTATTCGCGACGGCGGATGCGGATATAGTCGTGGCTGTGGGCAACGATGCGCAGTGGCGGCGCTTCTGCGAGGCAATCGGGCGGCCCGACCTCGCCGCCGATCCACGCTACGCTGCCGTCACCGGCCGGGTCACCGGCAGAGTGGAGTTGATTCCGGAGCTGGCCCGGACGATGCTGGACCGGCCGTCGGGCGAGTGGTTGGAGAGACTTGAGGCCAACGGCGTGCCGTGTAGTCCGATCAATGACTATGCAGCGGTCTTCGCCGATCCGCAGGCCCGCCATCGGTCCCTGCGTGTCGATCTGCGTCGCGCCGATGGCGGTTTGGCCCCGACAGTCGCCAGCCCGCTGCACCTTACCGGCACACCGCCAGCCTATGAGCAAGCGCCGCCCTTGCTCGGCGAGCATACCGAGCTGGTGCTGTCAACCTTGCTCAATAAAACGAAAGAGGACATCGGTGCGCTGCGGCGCAATGGGGTGATCTGATGACAAACGGCGCCGGAAGAGTGGAGCGAAGAACAACAAAATTGGCTAGTGATTGTCAGAATTCTTCGGCGGCGGTTTGACGCCTGAACATCAAAGCAGAGCGGGAGCAGGCGATGCCACGCGCAGTGCGGGATCAGCTTTACCGAAAATTGGCGGCTGATACCGTTTCTTCTTTCCTGCTATACGGTCGCGATCATCGATCGATTCAACATAGGCTTCGCCAAGCTTCAGTTCCTTCAAGATCTGAAGATGAACGACGCGATTTTCGGCCTAGCGGCCGGCATCTTCTCGATCGGTTATGTGGCGCTCGAGGTTCCAAGCAACTTGTTGCTCGACCGGATAGGTGCACGCAAAACACTGCTGCGCATTATGGTGCTATGGGGACTCGTGACCGTGCTCCTGATGTTCGTTCGCAACCAGTATCACCTTTATATCCTTCGCTTCCTGCTCGGCGCCGCGGAGGGTGGCTTCTTCCCCGGAATCTTATTCTATCTCACGCTCTGGTTCCCCGACCGGACTCGCGGCCGCATGACGAGTCTCTTTGTCATAGCGGTGCCGCTCGGTGGCGTCATTGCCGGCCCGATATCGGGACTGATCTTAGACGGAATGCAAGGAGTGGGAGGGCTGCGCGGCTGGCAATGGTTGTTCCTCGCCGAAGGACTGCCAGCAATCTTGCTGGGTTTTGCCGCTTATT
Organism: Bryobacteraceae bacterium; assembly: GCA_052144935.1. Classification (GTDB taxonomy): domain Bacteria; phylum Acidobacteriota; class Terriglobia; order Bryobacterales; family Bryobacteraceae; genus JOPF133. The sequence continues at coordinate 2,260 of JBKQPR010000187.1, read as the reverse complement.
TCTATCTGCCGGATCGCCCCGCTGGCGCCGGTTGGCTGAGCAGCGAAGAGAAGAGAACGATCGAGCAGGATTTGGCGGCTGACCGAGCGGCCGCATTGAGGACGCCAAAGAGTTTCTTGGCCGCGCTGCAGGACCCAAAGGTCTACCTTTTGTCATTCATCTATTTCGCCTTCTTCTGTTCTTTGAATACAATTTTGCTCTGGGCGCCCTCGCTCCTGAAGCGAGTCGGTGTCGTCACCGCGACCGATATCGGTTACCTCAGCGGCATCATCTCGATTGTGTCGGCGGTCGGAATGGTGGCTATCGGCTACAGCTCCGACCGGCTCATGGAGCGGCGCTGGCATGTAGCGCTGTGTGGATTTGTAGCGTCAGGATGTTTTCTGTTGCTTCCACTCGCCGCTGGCAGCGTCGCTGTGACGGTCATGCTGCTGGCCGTCGCATCTATAGCCATTTTCAGCATCCTCAGCCTGTTCTGGACGATCCCGAGTGGGTATCTTGAAGGTAGCGCCGCCGCTGGGGGCATCGCGCTGATCAGCGCCATCGGCTCCTTCGGCGGCGCGGTCTGCCCGGCCTTCGTAGGCTGGGTGACGGTAAGGACCGGCAGCCTGTACACTGCACTGAGTGCCGTGGCGCTCTTAGGCGCGGTCGGAATGGTTACGCTTATCCTCAGCGTACCGAGTTCCCGGCCCAGTACCGACAATTCCCGGAAGGTGATCAGACCCATTGCGCCGGCCGATTAGGCGCCGCGCGAGCAGCGCGGACGACATGCGCGGTCCCCCCCCGGGGGCAGGTCATTAAAGCGGACGCTGCCGCACAACAGCTCGCGAATAATCAGGCATCGGTCCGCAGAACGCCGATGGACACCCCGATCGTATCACCGTCTTCAGCCCACGCGCGCGGACATTCCTCCGTCCACCGGCAACAGCACGCCGGTGATGAAGTTGGCTTCATCGGAGGCCAGGAATAGAGCCGCATGGGCGGTGTCCCAGGCGGTTCCCATCTTGCCACGCAGGGGCACGCGGGCGTTGCGCGCTTCGCGCACCGCGTCCGTCGACGCGCCAACCGCGGTGGCGATCCCTGATACGGCCATGGGCGTGTCCATCAGCCCCGGCAACACAGCGTTGCAGCGGACGCCGTGGGCGGCGTTAGCGTTGGCCACGCTGGTGGTCAACCGGTTCATCGCCGCCTTGGAGACCTCGTAGGCCACCTGATTGCTGCCAGCGAGCGAGGCCAGGGAGGAGATATTGACGATCACGCCGGCGTTTCGATCGCGCATGATCGGCAAGGCGTGCTTGATGGTCATCCAGGCGGATTTGAGATTGACGGTTAGAATGCGGTCCCAGGCCGCCTCTTCGGCCCGATGCGCGGGCCCATCACCACCGCCGCCGATGCCCACATTGTTGACTAGAATGTCGATCCGTCCCCAGGCCGATTTTGCTTCGAAGATCAGCGCCGCGCAATCGCCATCGCGCGAGACGTCGGCCTGATAGGCGGCCGCGGATCTGCCTTCCGCGGAAATCATGGTCGAAGTCTCGAGTGCACTCTCCAGATGACGATCGACACAGAGCACTTGGGCGCCTTCGCGGGCGAACAGGACCGCCATTGCCCGGCCGTTGCCAATGGTCTCGCCGGCGGACTGGCCGGCGCCGACGATGATTGCGGTCTTGCCGGCCAAGCGCCCGCTCATCTCAAAATCCTTTCAGATCGGGATCGAGCACCTGGCCTTCATCAAGCTGAACGCCAAAGCTGTTCAGCAGCATCGAGACCTGGGTGTACTGGCCAACGGTGAACACCAAATCCATGCGCTGGCGTTCCTCAAAATGCTGGGCGAGCTCAGCCCAAACCGGTTCGGTAATGAAGTGCTCGCGAAGCAAATCGTCGGTCGCCCGAAGCAGCGCTGCATCGGCGGCGCTCCAGCCAGGGGCGTCGGCGCCGATCTTGAGGCGCTCGATCTCCTCCTCGGTCAGGCCCGCACGGCGACCAATCGGCACGTGCTGGGCCCACTCATAGCCGCAGCGGCAGACGAAGCCGGTGCGCAGGATGATGATCTCGCGTTCGCGCGACGCCAGCGTGCTTTTGCGGCTTAGGATATACCTGCCCCAAACCAGGAAGGCCTTTGCCGCAGCCGGATGGGTCAGCAAGGTGCGGAAGATATTGAGAACCGAGCCCCGAGCCAGCATGGGCTCCATAATCTCGCGTTGCTCGTCGGTCCAGCTATCGGTGGGGGCGGGCGCTATGCGTGGGGTAGTCAGGCGCATGT
>JBKQPR010000186.1:0-22317 GCA_052144935.1 Bryobacteraceae bacterium | reverse complement strand
GTCGCCGATTCCCGGCCTGGTGCGTCGCCTTAAGTGACTTATTTTCAGAAGAATAGCGCCGATTCCGGGGTGAGAGAGGCGAGGCGGCACCACAGAAACGCGCTCATATCTTGTAAACTCCCGCTAGGAATGCCACGACTCTTCGCGCTCCTCCTTGCAACCTCCACCAGTCTGCTGTGCGCTAACCCGGTCTTCAATGTGAAAGACTACGGCGCTACGGGAATCAAATCGGATAACGCCCGGCCTGCCCTACAGCAGGCCATCGACGCATGCGGCAAAGCCGGTGGAGGAACTGTTTACGTTGGTCCGGGCGAATTCACTACCGGCCAACTCCACTTGCGCTCCGGGGTGCGACTCTATGTGGAAGCCGGGGCGACGTTATTTGCCTCGTTAGACGGTGCGCAGTTCGACCCGCCGCCTAAATCCGCGCTGATCTCCGGCGAAGATCTGCACGATATCGCGCTCGAAGGCCGGGGCACGCTGGACGGGCAATCCACATATGAATGGCATCTCAACAGCATTACCGATTTCTACATCCTCTCCAACCAGCGCCTTATGGAAGCAACCGGCAAACCGCTCAGGCGCCCGTTCCCGCACGGCTTCCCCGACGAAAAGATTTATCCGCGCATGGTGCTCCTGTTGCGTTGCACGGACGTGCGCATCACCGGATTGAAGTTCCTGCGGTCGCGCAGTTGGACCATTAACCCGTACGCCTGCAAGCGCCTGCTCATCGATGGCGTCTACATTTACTCCAGCCAGAAGGAAGCTGTGTGGGCCGATGGCATCGACCCCGACGGTTGCCAGGATGTCCGTATTGCCAACTCGACCGTTGAAACGGGCGACGACGCGCTGGTGTTCTACTCGGCTGCTATTTGGGGTCCCGCGCTACCGGTTGAGAACGTGACGGTGACCAATTGCCGCCTGTCTTCGGCTTCGAGCGCGATTAAGTTTTGCGATGCGAATTCGAACGCGATCCGTCGAGTGAACATCGATAACGTGGCGATTACCAATTCCAACCGCGGGATCGCGTTTATGGTGTTCGATGGCGGCATTGTGGAAGACGTGGTGCTGTCGAACCTGACGATTGAGACACGGCGCTTCGATTGGTTTTGGTGGGGCGATGGCGATCCGCTGCATTTCAACATCAAGCGGCGCAGTGAAGTGGACGGAAGGGAGCGCGCCAATGAACCGGCCGCCGGCAAGATTCGCAACGTGATCATTCAGAATGTGATTGCGCACGGCACAGGCGCTTCCGTGATCAACGGCCATCCGGCGAGTTGGCTGGAGGGCGTAAGGTTGGACAATGTAAAGCTCTTTGTGTCGTCCGATCCCGGCGCCCCTTACGAACACACGGCGGCGGCGCTGACGGTTCGCCAGGCGCGCGGATTGCGCATGAGTAATGTTGAGATCGGTTGGGAAAAACCTTTTGCGGCAACCTGGCGGAATGGCCTGTCCCTGGAGCAGGTGAAAGATGCCATTCTCGACCGCGTGGAGGTGCATCCGGCGCCGGGATCGAAATCGCCGCGCATCGTTTCAACAAACGCTGAATATGTGGTGGGGCCGAAATAACGGTATTGCTCGCCTTACTTTTTGGTAGCGGCAGGCGGGCATGAGGGTCTCCGCCCGATCTTCTCCGGTCCTTGCCGTTGTCGTACCCTTTTCCCAGCCCGTGAGTTCGCGCCGCCCGGTCCTTTCGGAGCGCGCGCTTTCGAGGGCGGCGATGCCTCCAGTAGCTTCACTGGTTCCGCCCCTGCCTCTGGCGTTTCTGGCGGGAGACTCCAAGTTCTCGCGCAACTCGCAACACGCCTCGCGTATCCGCGGTAGTCATGGCGTGTTCCCTTACGAGTAGCGCAGCAATGCCTTGAAGCCGAAATCCATGTGCTGTTGGATATGGCAGTGAAACAACGCCGGTCCCGGCTGGTCGGCGGTAAAGTCCACGCTGGCGCGCCCATAGGTGGGCACCACGACCGTGTCCTTGATCACTCCCGAGGTGGCTTTGCCATAAATCTCGGCGATCTCGAGTTGGTGGCGATGCAGGTGCAACGGATGCGCATCGTCGGTGCGGTTATGAAACGTCAGCCGGTAGCGCGTGCCCTGTTTGAGCAGGAACTCCTGGTCGTGGGGATAGGGTTTGCCGTTTACAGTGAAGCTGTTGAATTTGCCCGCGCCGCGCGGCACCTTCTCAAACACCATGTCCAACCGCTCGGTAGGCGCGGGTCCCGACGGCGGCTTGCCGAAGAGGGTATAGTCCCAAATGAATTTGGGCGGTGGCGACCACTGCGGGGTGCGGTGTTGATTGGCGTATTCGATGACAAGGCCCAAGCCCCCTTCGCGGATCGGGTCCTCGGGCGCGCCCAGGATCCAGACCCCGGGCCGGTTCATTTCCACCCAGGCATCGATGCGCTCGCCCGGACCCAGCATCAACACGTCCACGGCTGCCGGCGTGGGCACGGGATTTCCGTCCAGCGCGATCACGTTGAATTTGTGGCCGGGCAGCGCCATGTGGCGGTTCTCGATGGCGCTGGCGTTCAGAAAATGAAACAGCACGCGTTCGCCGGGATTCACGCGGATCGGATCGCCGGCGCCGAGCGCCTTGTCGTTGATGGAATAAATATCGGCCGCTACCTCCAGCCCCACCGGCCGCGTATCCAGCACCGCCGGCTTTTCCGGTTGGGCCCACGTGGGGTCGAGATCGTCGGTGTCCATCATGGTGTTGGTGAAATAGGGCTCCCAGTCCCGCAACGCCAGGTAGTGTTCCTGATCGAAGTGGCCGGGATTATTGGCTCCCTCGACGATCAGAAAGCCGAACATTCCGGTATAACCGCCGCGGTGCAGGTCGTCCATCGACATGGTGTGGGTGTGGTACCAGCGGGTGCCCGCCGGCGTGGGCGTGAACCGATAGCGGCGGCTTCCGTGCGGCGGCACTGCCGGGGTACCTTCTTCCTCCGAGCCGTCCACATCGGAGGGAATCAGCAATCCGTGAAAATGCACAAACTCCGGCACGTCGGTGTTATTGACCACGTTCACCGTGACCGGCACGCCCTCTTTCATCCGCAGCCGCGGCCCCGGCGAGGTGCCGTTGTACCCGATGGTGCTGAGAATGCGATTGGGCGCCAATTCGACCGTGATGGGCGCGATTTGCAGCGTGAAATCGGTCTTGGCCACGTCTTGGGAGCCGGCTGGCGCCAGAAAGGAGTGGTGCTCCTGGCCCGCCAGCCGGCCACTTGCGGCCGCCAATCCGGCCATCTTGAGAAACTCGCGTCGTTGCATGAGAAATGGCTGCATGAGGAATGCCGAAAATCCAGCCTCCGACTATGGTACCGCCCGCATCGCCTCCGGCCAACCAGTGCCCGCCGTCCCCAACGAAAGCGGCGACGAATGGTCCGGATTGGCTTTATCTCTGCCTATCCTCCGGCCTCCGTGTCTGCCGTGGGGCCATTAGGCACAGCCGCGTTTCTCTGCGTTCCTCTGCGGCCAAGCATTCTTCAGCGTTCCCGGATCCGGATATTCCGGAACATAGCCATCGTGAATTGATCGTGCAGTTGCAGCCCTATGGGACCGGACTTCGACCGCGCCGGATCTCCCGGAGACTCCGCCACGACCTGCCCGTTGAGCCGCACCCGGATCGAGGCGTCGCGCGATTCGATTTCCATGCTGTTCCACGCCCCGGCCCGCTGCACGCCGGTCTTCGCGGGGACGAAAGTGTACACGCTTCCCGAGGGAAACGTTTCGCCGTCATCGTCGATGATTTGGATTTCGTAGCCGATATGCGCCGGCGTGGTCTTGGGGAATGCCGCCAGGTCCGGCCGCTGGGAGTCACTCTCGCGGATGGCGTGGTGTGCCCGCGAGCGGTCGCGAATCGATACGCCGCTGTTGCCGCCCGGGGGAATCCAATACTCCACGTGCAGATCGTACTCGCGAAACTCCCGCTTGGTGTAGAGCCACGCCTGCCCGCCGCGCCAGCTCTGATATTGTTTCTTATCCACCGGCCAAACGCCGAAGGGATCGTCGGGGTGCGGGTGCGCGCGCTGTCCCACCAGCACCCCGTTTTCGAGCACGCTCCAAACGCCCGGCCCGCGCACCTCCCAACCGTCCAGGCCCTTACCATCGAACAGCGGCTTCCATCCCAGATCGGGCGGGAGGGTCACGGTGCCGCTGGCGGCCCATTCCACACCGCGCGCCAGCAGCGCCTGGAAGACCACATCGTCCAGGTTGGGGTTGGGTTCGTCCTTCCAGGTATGGCCCAGCATGGTGGTGTAGACGCGCCCCTGGCCGTAATCGCGCACCCAATCCATCGGCTCTCCCTGGCGGGAAACCTCCGAGAAGGCATAGGTCAGAATGGTCAGCCCCTCCGCAGGACCATGCTGCCCGTGCGTGAGTTGTTCGGAAGGATGCAGCCAGTGCGCCGGCAGTCCGCGGGTGATGGGATGATCCTTGTCGCGCACGAAGACCTCGAAATCGTGGCGCGGCCCATGCCCGGGCGCGAGGCCCTGGCCCTGTGGAATCGTCAGGATTTGGCCGTTCGGCCCCACCGCGATGGCGGCGCCGAAGGACGGATCGCGCCAGCCCAGCCCGATCATACGGTTGAACTCCGGCCATTTGAGAAAAGCGTTATTGGCTGCGTGGTACACCACCAGCCCGCCTCCGCCGCGGACATAGGCCTCCAGCGCGCGCTCCGCTTCGGGCGGCCAGCGTGTCCCGGTTTCCGTGTGACCGCCGTTGAAGTTGTCGATCACTACGTCGTAGCGCGCAAACTCCGGCAACTTGGGGTACGTCGACACCTCCACCGTGAAGCGGCCGGAGCCTTCGAGAATGGTGCGGATGGCGGCGGTAGCGGTGGCCCAATCGTGGTTATTCAGGCCGTCGACGATGACCGCGCGAAGCTTGCGGTACGAAGGGACCGCTCCCTGACGGGGTGCCCCCTGGGCCCGGCTCGGATCGGCGCGGCTCGGAGGCTGGCCAGGAGGACGCCCCGTCAGGGAGCCAGACGCCAGCAGCGCGAATACGAGCAGTTTCCGCACAGGACCCAGCGATCCTTTCAGCTACACTTCCAGCTTCCAGGGACTCCGATAACGCGCCTTCAGGTAGGGCTTCACGGCGTCCTGCTCGACGGTCCAATTCGCCTCATCCCAATCCAGCCGCTGCTTGTAGCGCATCGCCAGGTTGGCTAGCAGACAAACCGTGGAGGATCGTGCGCACGTCTCGATATCGCTGGTGGGCTTCTGGCGACTCTTGATGCACTCCACCCAGTTCTTCCAGTGCGGCACGTTCATCTGTCCCATGGCCTGGTCCTTTTCCCAGGAAGCCGCCTCCAGTTTAGATTTGGCGTTGGGAATCACCCAACATCCGCTGCGATTGACGAAGATGGTCCCTTCGGTGCCGTGAATGGTGGTGCCCGCTCCCTGGTCGCGGCCGAACAGGGGCAGCGGGTTGCAGGTGCGGCTCTCGTAGGTGGTCAGAAACTTCGGGTAATAGAACGTGGCGTGCATGGTGTCCGGCGTCTGCACGTTGTCCCGCACGTAGAACTTATCGCCCAGCGCCACGATGGCCGTCGGCATGATCTCGTTGAAGCACTGGTGCAGGGGATCGATCAGGTGTACGCCCCAATCGGTCATGGCGCCGCCCGCATAATCCCAGAAGTAGCGGAACGTGGGGAAGCCCGCCGTCTTCACACCCCAGCGATTGGCGTTGAACGGGACCTTGGGGGCCGGCCCGAGCCACATGTCCCAATCCAGATCCGGCGGCGGATCGCTATCCGGCGGGTTGCCAAAACCTTCGCGCTTGGTCGCGCCGCTCTGGAACGTGTGGCAGAAGGTGACCTCGCCGACCGTGCCTGCCGCCACCAGCTCGGCGGCCTTCCGGAAGTAGCCGCCCGACCGCTGCATGGTCCCGGCCTGCACCACGCGGTTATATTTGCGCGCCGCCTGGACCATCTTCTGGGCCTCTTCCACGTAGGTGGCGGCCGGCTTCTCCACCCACACATCCTTGCCCGCCTTGCAGGCCTCCACGGCCATGTAGGCGTGCCAGTGGTCGGGGGTGGAAATGCAAACCGCGTCGATCGACTTGTCCGCCAGAACGTCGCGGAAGTCCTTCACCGGCTTGGGTTGGAAACCGCCCTTCAGCGCGGCGGCGAGGGCCCGCTCCTCGTGCGGCTGATAAATGTCGCAGATGGCCACGGGCTGCACCTCGGGAACCTTCATGGCGTACCCGAGATTGCCCGAACCCATGGCTCCCAGTCCGATGAAACCGACCGAGAGGCGGTCGTTGGCGCCTTTCACTCTGCCGGTGAAGAGCGAAGTGGTGAGTGCCGCGGCGGCTGTGGTGAGCACCTGCCGGCGGGGGATCAAGTTTTGAGAATCCATACTGACTGTACGATAGCTGATTTCACGTGCCCGGGTGGGTTCACCGCCTTGCCGGCGCCAGCGCGTCAGACGATCGTTGGCTTCGGCATCGCCGGAGAAGCGCTCCGCCTCGGGGTCCCAATGGAGCCTCCGGCCAAGCTGCCAGGTGCGTCACGAAACGAGCTTTATTATGACGGCTCTGGCGAGCGACTTCGGCAGATCCTGTCAAAAGCGTGGGATAATGGCTTCGTGTATATTGCAAGGGCGTTCACACAACAAGCGCGATTCTTTGCCGCTGTTGCCGAGGCTGCAAGCGGGTTGCCGCACGCAATCGTGAGCGTCACGCCTTCGCTTGGTACTGATTGGAACGGGGAAGCCGCTGTTTTTTTCCAGGTCGTACTCGCCGCTGGAAGTTCTCGCGGCCAGCTCCTGAACCTTACGAAGCAGGTTTCATGGGCCATCGTCCAACAGGTTCAGCCCCTTGAAGAGTGGGGTGTCCTTCCCTATTTCGACTTTCGCACGCAATCCGAGCAGGCGGAGATCAAAGAACCCACGTGGGCATGATCCAATGGCCTACGCAGACGAATTGCTCCGTCTCGCTGAGGATATCGCCAATCTCCAGCCTCAGCCGAGTGACCCGCGTCACCAGGCGAGCTTGCGACGCGCGGTTTCGACAGCGTACTATGGTCTCTTTCATCTCCTGATTTCCGAGGCAACCGCGAACTGGGGCCGTCCGGAATTGCGTGGCGCGCTAGCGCGGGCATTCGATCACGGTCCCATGAGGCAAGCCGCCGATAAAAAGGTATCCGAACTGAGTACCTACTTCAAGGACAAGCCTCCCGAGGGGCCGGAGCGAACGGTTGCCTATCACCTTTACAACGTCGCAGAGGTCTTCGCTCAGGCACAATACCATCGAAACGAAGCCGACTACAACACGGCCAGGCAGTGGGAACTAGAGGAAGTTCAGCTACACATCGACGGCATCGAAGATGCGTTCAAGAGCTGGAGAACCATCTGCGAGGAACCGGTCGCGCAAGCCTACCTTGTCTCGATGCTCCCAAGCAAGGAACGTCGGCCGAATGAAAGACCGAGTCCTGAAAAGCGACCGACTTTGACGGACAATCCAAAGCCTTAGGGTAAACTGGGCGGCAGTGGGATTTACCACCGCCTACCCGATATCCGGCAACTCGTACCCTTTCCGCCGTTGCCGCGTCACGTGATCGTTGGCTTCGGCATCGCCGGTGAAGCGCTCCGCTTCAGGGTCCCAATGGAGTCTCCGGCCAACGTGCCGGGTGATGTTGGCGAGGTGACAGACGCTGATCGAGCGGTGCCCGATTTCGACATCCGCCAAGGGCGTCTTCCGGCTCTTCATGCAATCCAGCCAGTCCTGCATGTGATACTTGGCTTGCCATTGGGCCCGCTTCCACTTGTCGATCTCCTCTTGCGGAGGCAGTTCTTTGATCATATCGGGCGGGTCGGTGCGGAAGTCGTTGCGCGTGATCTCGATTCGCCCCTTCTCGCCGACGAACATGGCGCCGCCTTGCAGATTGCCGGCGTCGGGCATTTCCAGCCGCACTTCCACGCCATTGGCGTAGCGCCAACCCACGGCGCCCTCGGGGCCGTCCTGGAGTGGATAGAACTCCACCGGTCCGGTCGTATCCATCCCCAATGCCGACTGGATCTGGTCGATGCCGTGCGCGCCCCAGTTGGTCGTCTCGCCTCCGGAGTAATCCCAATACCGCATCCAATGGGTGAATAGCTCCGCATTGAACGGCCGCTTCTCCGACTGTCCCAGCCACACATCCCAGTTCATTCCTTCCGGCACCGGCTCTTCGGGCATGGCGCCGACGCGAACGGACGGCGGATAGTTGGCCCCCAGCACCAGGCGGATGCGGCCCAGTCCGCCCGTGCGCACGAAGTCGCAGGCCAGCCGGTTCATGGCCATGGAGCGCTGCTGGCTGCCCACCTGGAGAATACGGTTGTACTTGCGCACCGCCCGCACCAGCGCGCGGCCCTCGGAGACATAAAGTGACATCGGCTTTTCGGCGTAGACGTCCTTGCCCGCCTGCACGGCATGAATGGCGCAAAGCACGCGGCCATGATCGTTGGTGCCGACAATCACGCCGTCGATGTCTTTCTGATCGAGCAGCGCGCGGTGGTCGCCGTAGATGCGCCAGGAGGCTTTGCGCTTGGCCGCCGCGTCCTCGCACCGCTTGCGATAACAGTCGGCCACGGCTACGATCTCGGCGCCCTCCGGCAACTGGTCGATCAGCAGACCGCTGCGGTTGCCGACGCCGATCACACCCACTCGAACGCGGTCGTTGGCGCCCACCGCGCGGCGTGGCAGAAGGTAGGGGAAAGCCGCGGCCGCCGTGAGGCCGGCTTTGGCGAACATGCGTCGCGATACTTTGTCGCTTATGCCCGGTACTTTGTCACTGATTGGGTCACTCATGGGAGCCTCCTCCGTGTCCTTTGGTCAGGTTCTCGAATAGAAACAGGCCGCTCTTGCCGCCCACGGCGAAGTCGAGAGCGCCATTGCCGTAAAGGTCCGCCACGGGGATCTGCATGCCGCCGCCGGCGCGCGATCCGTAGTCGATGATATGCCGCGACCACTCCACCGTTTTGTGGTCCGCCGAGGGGTGGTATTCGTACCAGTAAATGCCCAGCGGCTCGCGCTCTCCGGGGTCGTGGCCGTCGTGCGCCATGAAGCGCTTGCCGGTCAGCAGATCCTTGCGCCCGTCGCCGTTCAGGTCCACCAGGGTGAGCGCGTGCGGCTGCGACCAGGATTCATCGACGACGTGCTTGACCCAGGTGTGGTCGGGGCGCTGCTCCATCCAGAAAATGCCGTAGTCATGGGCATTGGCGGTGAGCAGATCGGGTAGTCCATCTTCGTTCAGATCGATCACGAAGATGAAGCTGGTCGAGCCGAGATCGAACTCGGGATGAAACGTCCAGTCTCCGCTGCGCGGATCGGGCGGAGCCTCCAGCCAGCCCCGCGGCGTAATGATGTCGTTGCGGCCATCGCCGTTCACGTCGCCGGCCCCGATCCCGTGTCCGTAGCTCCGCGGGCTGACGATGTGCTTCTTGAGCGTGCCTCCGACGGCCTCATACCACGCGGTGGGGGCGGCATTATTGCCGAACTGCGGCAGAACCTCGCGGGCCTTGCCATCGTTGTCGAGATCCACCAGGAACGAAAATTCCACTGGGTAGCCCTGATCGACCGGATGGTCCTCCCACATTCCGCCAGTTTTCCCGGGATTGCGCGACCACCAGATCTTTTGGGAGTGCCAGCCCGAGCTGACGATGTCCACGAAACCATCGCCATCGACATCCAGCGGCAGGTCGCTGAGGGACGCCAGATACGTGCCGTATTCTTTCAACTGGCGCACTTCGTGCTTCTTCCAGGTGGGATTCTCGTACCATGCTTCGCCTGAGAATATATCCGGCCGGCCATCGTTGTTGAAATCGGCGATCGCGCAGGTCTCGCTGATGCCGAGGTCGATGGTCTTGCGTTCGAATAGGATTTCCGGGCTACGCGCCGAAAGACACGCCAGCGCCGCCACAAACAGGGCCAGGGCGGTTAGTAAGTAGATTCGCATGCGATAGTTCCTCAAGCCGAAAACCCGACGCGGAGGCGCGGAGGCGCGGAGGAAACGCGGAGAAATTTTATCGGGGCTTCTCCGCGCATTTTCTCCGCGTCTCCGCGTCTCCGCGTCGAGCTTTTGGCGTTTTGCGATCGAACTGATTCAGTCGCCTCAGGCCCGCGCATCCTGCACCCCGCCAAGACCGTGTTTCAGAAATTTCACGCCCTCGAACGCAATTGCCTCCGCGCTGGGCGCCAGATCCCGCCAGATCGAGGCCGCCGCGGAAAGCTCGCCCAGCGCGAAACCGAAGCTTTCGATGGTAACCCATCCGTCGTATCGAAGCTCGCCGAGCGCGCGGAAAACACCTGGCCAGTCCGTATGCCCGCTGCCCGGCGTTCCGCGATCGTTTTCACAGGCGTGAACGTGCTTCAAGTGCGGAGCCACCGAGCGCAGCGCGGCGGCCACGTCTTTCTCTTCGATGTTGGCGTGAAAGGTATCGAATAGGACGCCCACGTTGGGGTGGTCGATCTCGGCCGCCAGTTTTTCGGCGTCGGCTGCCGTGTTGAGGAAGTAGGTCTCGAACCGGTTCAACGGCTCTACCGCGATTGTGATCCTGTGCGACTGCAGGACGCCGCCGAGCGACTGGTAGCATTCCACCGCCCACTTCCATTCGTCCTCCGTCCGCCGGCGGCCCGGAAGGTAACCCACCGGCGAATAGAGCGGCCCCGCGACGATCTTCGCGCCGGCCTCGGCGGCCACGCGCACGCAATCGGCGAGGTGTGCCCGCGTTTTCTGCCGCACGGAAGCGTCCCCGCTGATGGCGCTCAGCTCCTGAGGCAGGACGGAGCAGAAGTTGCAGGCGAGCTGGCTGTCTTCGAGGCTCCTGCGTATTTCCGCGATCGGAACCTGTGCCGGCCGTATCAGCGGCATTTCCACGCCGTCAAAGCCCTGCCGCTTGATGGCGGGAAACAGGTTGAGCACGTCGCGGTCTATGCCAGCCGCCCAAATGAAAGTATTGACACCGAACTTCACGTGGTTCGTGGCCCTCCAATTAGACCCAGGATTGCCTGCTGCGGTGGGTCCGAAATGATTGTAACTCCGCGAGCGACCTCTCGCGCGGGGTAAAATTGTCTCAGCGTTGAACCACGCCATGCGCCCCACCACCCAGTGCGATCTGCTCTACGGCAAGGCCCGCCTGCAAGTCGCGGTCCCGGGCGACAGGCTGGTCCCCCGCGAGGCCGATCCCATCGGCGATGAGACGCGCCCTGTAGTGGAGGCGCTCGAAGACCCGATCGGGACCGCCCCCCTTCGCGAGATCGTGCGCCATGGCGAGCGCGTGGCCATCGTGGTCAACGACATCACGCGCCTGACGCGCACGGACTTGATGCTTCCGCCGATCATCGACGCCCTCAACGCCGCCGGCATTCCCGATTGCGATATCTTCATCGTGTTTGCGCTCGGAATCCACCGGCCGCAAACCGATGAAGAGCGCCGGCTCATCATCGGCGAAGAGATGCACTCCCGCATTCGATGCTTCGACCATATTGCGGGCGACGATGCCGGCCTAGTGGAGATTGGCACCACCAGCTTCGGCAATCGCGTGGAGATCAATCGGGAAGTCTGGGAGGCGGATCGCATCATCCTCACCGGCGAGATCATTTACCACCTCATCGCCGGTTACTCGGGCGGGCGGAAGAGCCTGGTTCCCGGCGTGGCCGGGTTTCGCACCACCACGTTCAATCACCGCATGATTTTCCATCCGGACTGCCGCGCGGGCAAACTGGACGGCAACCCCGCGCACGAGGACCTGCTGGAAGCCTGCCGCATGGCCGATCCCGACTTCATCGTGAACGTGGTGCTCAGCCCCGAGGGCAAGCTGATCCGCGTGGTGGCGGGCCATTACGATCTCGCGCACAGGGAGGGTTGCCGCACGGTGGACCGGATGCTGCGCGTGGAAATCGAGGCGCCCTACGATCTGATTGTGGCCTCGGCGGGCGGTTTTCCATTGGATATCGATCTGCGCCAGGCTCACAAAGGCCTCGAAAACGCCTGCCAGGCGCTACGCCCGGGAGGCGCCATTCTGTTCTATGCCGAGTGCCCCAACGGCGCCGGCATCGGGTCGTTTGAAGACTACGTGCGCCGCTATCGCGACGATTTCGAAATGCGCGAGGCGCTCTCGCGAGAATTCGTGGTGGGCGGCCACAAGGCGTATTGGGTGGCGCGGCTCGGCCGGCTGTACAATGTGCACTTGGTTTCCGGCCTGGACCCGGAATTCGTCCGGCGCTGTCACTTCACGCCGGTCTCTCCCGCCGGACACGAAGCGGCTCTGCGGAGTCTGCTGCGGGAAGCCGGGCCCACCGCCCGCGTGGCGGCGATCCCTTATTCCGGGTTCACGCTGCCCTCGGTGCAGGGCGCACAGCATGTCTCAAAGCAGGTCGCAAAGGAGGAGGTATCGGCATGACCACATCGACGGAATTGAAGCCCAACCGAAACTACATTGGCGGGGAATGGATCGACACCCCGGATCACGACGTGGTGCGGCTCCCCTACGACGGCACGCCCGTGGGAGTAGTGCCACGCGCCGGCCTCGATCTGGTCGAAAGGGCCGTGGCCGCGGCTCGCCAAGGGTTCCATGCCATGCGCGCCCTGGCCAACTACGAGCGTGCCGACCTGCTGCTGCGCGTGGCCGATCTCCTGCGCCGGGACCTGGCCGAGTACACCCAACTGGTCTGCGCGGAAACCGGCAAACCGATCAAAGAAGCGAAAGTGGAGGTGTCGCGCGGACTGGAGACCCTCGTCGCCGCCGCCCACGAGGCGCGTCAACTCCGCGGGGAAGTCGTCCCCATGGAGTTCTCGGCCACCGGCAAGGGCCGCATGGCGATGACTGTCCGCGAGCCGATCGGCGTGATCGCCTGCATCACGCCTTTCAACGTGCCGCTGAATCTGGCGTTGCACAAAGTCGCTCCCGCCCTGGCGGCCGGCAATGCGGTGATTCACAAGCCCGCGACGAAAACGCCCCTCAGCGCCTTGCGGCTGGCTCGAACCATGGAAGAGGCCGGCGTGCCCCAGGCCGCTTACAACGTGCTCACCGGCAGCGGCGCGCAGATCGGAATGGCGCTGGCGGAGCATCCCGGAATCGCCATGCTCACCTTCACCGGCAGCCCGGAAGTGGGCCGCACCATCAAGTCCCGCGCTGGCTTCAAGAAGGTAACCCTGGAGTTGGGAAATAATTCCGCTGTGATCGTCGAGCCGGGGTCCGACCTGGATACCGCCGTATCGCGCACCGTGCAGGGGGCCTTCGCGCATAGCGGCCAGGTGTGCATCTCCGTGCAGAGGGCCTTCGTGCATCGAAGCATTGCGGGCCCGTTCGTGGAGCGCCTGAAGGCGGGCGCCGAGGCTCTCCGGATCGGCCATCCGTACGAGACCTCCACCGATATTTCCTCCCTGATCGACGAGGCGGAAGCCATCCGCATCGAGAAGTGGATTGAAGAAGCGGTCGCGGGAGGCGCCAAGGTAGTGACCGGCGGCCAGCGCACCCGCGCGACTGTCAGCCCGGCGGTTCTGCTCGATGTGCCGGCGGCGTGCCGCATCTCCTGCCAGGAGGCCTTTGGACCGGTGGTCGCCGTCTACCCCTACGACCAGTTGGAGAGCGCCATCGAGCAGGCCAACGCGACACCGTATGGATTGCAGGCCGGCATCTTCACCCCCGACATGCAACGTGCATTCCAGGCGGCGCGCAAGTTGGAGGTGGGCGGGGTGATGATCAACGACATCCCGATGTACCGCGCCGATCACATGCCCTACGGCGGCGTGAAAGAGAGCGGCGCCGGCCGGGAAGGCCCCCGCTACGCCATCGAGGAGATGACGGAGATGAAGCTGATCTGCTGGAGGGTATAGTCTTCACCGCGGAGACGCGGAGAGCACGGAGGAAGCGCGGAGAAAGACATAAAGAGGTTTTCTCCGCGCTTCCTCCGTGCTCTCCGCGTCTCCGCGGTGAAGCGAATCCTTCCACGGCTTAAAAGATCTCCGGTTCCACCCCCGCCTCATCCCTCGTGAGGAAATCGAAATCGCACCCCTCGTGAGCCTGCGTCACCCGCTCGCGGTAAAGCGCCAGGTATCCGCGGTGTTCCTTGGGGACGGGCCGTGTCCATTGCGACCGGCGGCTTTCGAGTTCCGCTTCCGGCACCAGTAGATCCAGTCTCCGGTCGGGAATATCCAGCGTAATGGCATCCCCGTCCCTCACCAGCGCCAGCGGGCCGCCCACATAGCTCTCCGGCGAAACGTGCAGTACACATGTGCCGTAGGCCGTGCCGCTCATGCGCGCATCCGAGATTCGCACCATATCCCGCACGCCGCGCCGCAACAGTTTGTTGGGAATCGGCAGCATCCCCCATTCGGGCATGCCCGGACCGCCCAAGGGGCCCGCATTCTGCAGCACCAGGACCGAATTCTCATCCACCTCCAGATCCTCGCGGTTGATGCGCGCCTCCAGATCCGGATAGTCCCGGAACACCACGGCCGGTCCCGTGTGCTGCCAGAAGCGCCGGTCCGCGGCGATCGGTTTGATCACCGCCCCGTCGGGCGCCAGGCTTCCGTACAGAATCGCCGTTCCACCTGTCTCCGACAACGGCGCTTCGCGTCCGCGAATCACATTGCGGTTCACGATGCGGGCGCCCTCCAGATTCTGCCCCAGCGTCTTACCGTTCACCGTGAGGCAATCGAGGTCCAACAGATCGCCGATTTCCGCCATCAATGCGCGCAAGCCGCCCGCATAGTAGAAGTCTTCCATGAGGAACTCGCCCGAGGGCCTGATATTGGCCAGCACGGGAACGTGCCGCGCGATTTCATCGAAAAGAGGCAGGGGCAGATCGAGTCCGCGGCGCCGCGCCAACGCCACCAGGTGAATGATCGCATTGGTCGAACCGCCGATCGCCATGTCGACGGCGATGGCATTCCGGAAAGCCGCAAGCGTGAGCACGTCTGCGGGCTTGGCATCCTCCCACACCATCTCGACGATGCGCTTGCCGCTATCGATGGCCATCCGGACGTGATTGGAATCCGCCGCCGGAATCGAGGATGCGCCCGGCAGCGTCATCCCCAGGGCTTCGGTAAGTGCAGTCATGGTGGATGCCGTGCCCATGGTCATACAGAAGCCTGGCGACCGCGCGATGCCGCTCTCGATGGCAGTCCAATCCTCTTCGCTCACCGTGCCGGCGCAGCGCTCGGTCCAATACTTCCAAAGATCGGTGCCGCTGCCGAGCGCCTGGCCGTTCCAGTTGCCGCGCAGCATGGGACCCGCGGGCAGGAAGATGGCCGGCAGGTTCACGCTGATGGCGCCCATCAGCAGCCCGGGCGTGGTCTTGTCGCAGCCGCCCATCAGCACCGCGCCGTCGATCGGCAGGCTGCGCAGGGTTTCCTCCGTATCCATCGCCAACAGGTTCCGGTACAGCATCGGACTGGGCTTCATGTAGATCTCGGTGATGGAGAACGCCGGAATCTCCACGGGAAAGCCGCCCGCGTGCCACACGCCGCGCTTCACGGCCTCCGCGCGCTCGCGCAAATGCGCGTGGCAGGGATTGATCTCGCTCCATGTGTTGACGATCGCAATCACCGGCTTGCCGGTGAAATCTTCCCGCCGGTAGCCAAGCTGCAACATCCGCGAGCGATGGCTGAAGCCGCGCATGGTATCCGGCCCGAACCAGCGGTAACTGCGTAAATCTTCCGGTCTCTTTTGGTTTGTCATTTGTAAAGCTGCCGTCGCGGGCGATAGGTCTTCAAAATCCCGGCGAGATGGGGCCGGTCGCCCAGGCTGGCGACATCTGTCGCTGTCTGGCCGAATTCGTTCTTCATGTTCGGGTCGGCTCCCAGATCGAGAAGCTTCTTTGCGGATGCGGCGCCCCCGGTGAGTGCTGCGCTATCGAATGGCGTGTCGCCAATGTCACCAACCGCATTCACGTTCGCACCGCTGGCCACGAGCACGTCGATGTCGTCAAGCGCTCCGGCCTCGACGGCGAAATGAAGCATTGTGTCGCCCATCGCCCCTGGCTGATTCGGCTCGGTCACGGGCATGCCAACGAATTGCCAATGCCAGCGATACTTCTCCATCACGCAGTTTAGCCTCTCTCTTAGGGGCGTTTGGGGGTGCATTTCCATGTTTTGAATCTCTTCATTTCAATGGCGCCGCACCGCGCGCGCGCGCGATGCGGATCTGCGTGGCCAGCGCGCCCGCCAACAGCATGCACCCGGCCAGCACCCACAAGCCCGCGTCGTACCGGCCGGTAATGGTTCTAAGATAACCGAAAAGCCAAGGTCCTGCGAGCCCACCCAGATTGCCCAGTTGGATCAGCCCGATCGCCGTGGCGGCGGCCGACTTGCCCAGCATCGTGGTGGGCAAGGTAAAGAAGGCGGGAAGGTAGGCCTGGGACGTGAAGCCCGCCAGACAAAACATGCCCATCATGAGCCAAACGCGGTCGCCCGCGAGAACCGCCAGCCCCAGCGAGATTCCCGTGGCCAGCATCGGCACTGCCGTATGCCACCGAAGTTGGCCTGTCCGGTGCGCCCACATGCCGTTTAGTAGAATGCCCAGCGCGCTGCAAGCGTAAGGCGCGCCGGCGGCTAGGGAGCGCATCGCGACCGGCAGGCTCTTCATGTTTTCCGTGATCGACGGCAGAAAAAAGATCAGCGCCTGGTTGCCGGTCACGATCAGGAAGAAGACGGCGATCAGCAGGTAAGTCTGCGGGCGCCGCAGCGCATCCGTCACGCGCACGCGCCCCAACGAAACCTTGCGGTCCTCCTCCGCCTTCAACTCGGCCATCAACCACTGCTTCTCGCCTTCGGGAAGCCAGCGGGCCTCGTGAGGCCGGTCCGTCAGATAAAACAGGGTGACGAAGCCCATCAGCACCGGAGGAAGACCCTCCAGGATGAACACCCAGCGCCAGCCGGAGAGGCCGGCCCAGGCTACGTGGTCCAGAATCCAGCGCGAAATCGGGATCCCGATGGCGACCGCGAGGGGCTGCGTCACCATGAAGTACGCCTTCGCCCTGGCGCGGTCTTCTACCCTGTACCAGTGCGAAAGGTAAACGATGACGCCGGGAAAGAAGCCCGCCTCGGCAATCCCCAGCAGCAGCCGCAAGCTGTAGAACTGCGTGGTGAGGCGAAGAGAGCCGAACAGCGGAGCTCCCAGCAAGCCCATCAGCGCCGCCACCAGCCCCCAGGAAACCATGATGCGCGCGATCCATTTGCGAGCGCTCCAGCGCTCCACAATCAGGCTGCCCGGAATGTCCAGCAGGAGATAGCCGATGAAGAAGATTCCCGCACCGAAACCGATCACCGCGTCGTTGAAATTCAGGTCCTTCTGCATCCCGAGCTTGGCCACCCCGACATTGGCGCGATCCAGATAGGCCAGCAGGTAGATGAACATCAGATAGGGGATCAGGCGGCGCGTGACGCGTTTTCGGGTGCGAACCGGCAGCGCCTCATCGGCAGCGGCTCTGGGATTGGTGTTGGCCTGCTGTCCCGAGGTCATGCCTCTGGTGAGTATATCGGGAAACGCTGCACGGCGCTCTCCTGCGCGCCGCGAGGCGGGCCGCCGCGGTCTGCCGGCCAAAGAAGTCAATCCGCCTGCGAATGCCGGCCGCAGTGTCGGCGTCAGCCATTCATTCAACTCGGCGCGCCGCGCCGGGTCTTCCTGAAGCTCAATGCCGAAGCGAATTTCAGCGATACTTACGACGCTGATATAGAGCTGGTTGAGCGGCTGCGTGTCGTAAAAGGCGGTCACTCCCGGCTCCGGTCTTGGCTTCCGCCCTTCCGATAGAATATTGGTGTCCAGCAACCACGCCATCAGATCACGACATCCCGCACATTTGTGAGGCGCAGGCGGGGCGGCGTGAGATCGATGTCCCGATATGGCGAAGCCTGTAACGCCGCGAGCACCACCGCACCGGTTGCCGTCACCGGCGCCGCGGCGGTTGCCTGTCCGAGCGCGTCAAGCGCCTTGGTCAGCAGCTCGTCAACATCGTGAAATTGGCCGCCCTGAATTTGCCGGCGCACACGCTGTTCAAGCTCGGGCTTATGGATTTCGAGGTGCATGACGTTTACCTTCCCTTCATCGTAAGCTTTTTCAGTACGGTTGGCGCTTCACGTCACGCGCCGGAAAAGCATGAGAGGCGGGCCACGGCCCCGGACGGAACACTGGCGGGGGGCTTTACTGGGGTCACATCTGAATTTCTGACGCAAGACTAACCCGGCCCTGCCGATCCTCCGGCGCGCCGGTCGGGACGCACGAAAGCGGTGTGCCAAAACCTACCCAGTGTGGAACGAAGCCTCTCGCGTCGGCGGCGTAGTCGCAGGGGATTTCCACCCTCAGATCAGGAGCTGTAACGGAATCGGTTGGCAGGCGGAAGCGCCTGTCCCACGAGTGCTGGATGCTCTTAGCGATTCCTGTGCCGCTCCCTCACGGGGCGCCCCCTGGTCCCGGCTCTGATGGCTGTTCGGAGCCCGGCCTACTTGGTTGCCAGCGCGCCGGCCAGCACCTTGACCGGGCGGAAGGCCGCCAGCCGCACATCCGCCGAGGGGCTTTGTCCGGCGCCGCCGCCGCCCCCGCCGCCGCGGCGTGGGGGCTGCGCGAGGCGCGCCAGCTCGGCATTCTCCTTGGTGAGCCAGTCCTTTTTGGCCGCTTGCGCCGCTTTCTGCGCCGCCAGCTCCGCTTTTTTGGCCTTGCCACTGAGCTTCTTTTGGTTCGCGCCGGTTGGCTCAGCGGGATGCGGCGTAAGGTAATCCAGCATCCTGATCCCGGCTTCTCCGAGCGCCGCAAGGTCCTTCGACAGCGGCGCCACCTCCGCCAGCAGCTTGTTATTCTCCGCCAGGGGCTGGAACAGTGCATCGTTGGCGGCCCAGGTTTCAAACTGCCGCCGCAACAGGGCCTCGCCGGCCCGATCACCCGCGGGGTTGGCCACAAATCTCCGGGCGGCCAGCTCCATGGACCGCGCCAGATCGCTTTCGGGCAGACAGGCATCCACAAACCGGTTGACGGGCATCGTTCCGGTGGGCCGTCCGGTGCGCCCCGTGCCCAACCCAAGCGCCTCAATGACGTCCGCCAGAACACGCAGCGGCCCAACCGGCTGGCTGCCGGCGATCCGGTCCAGCATGGGCTGATAGTAGGCGCGATGCATCGCACCGGTGAATTCCAGATTGCGGCTCACGGCCTCCAGGCGGCTGTACATCGCGTCCACGTCGGTGAGGTCCCTGGATGACCACAGCCTCTCCGCAATCGCCGCCGTGCGCGGCCAGATGCGCGAATCCACCGTTTCGGGACCAACCAACTCGGCCCACATGCAGGCCTCGCCGCCCATGATTCGCGAGGCTTGCTCGGGCGTGAGGCTGGCCGCGTCGGGCCCGCCCAGCGGGTCCACGGCGTAGTGGAACGAGGCGGGGCTCAGATGATCCAGATAGTATCCCCAGGAGAGGATGCCGCGATATCCCTTGGAAGCCGCCTCGGACAGCGACTTCTGCCCGCGCCACGACTGGATCACCGCATCGGTGGGAAGCCCGGGAACCAGAATCTCGTCCCATCCCACCATGGTCTTGCCATACTTCTGAACGATCTTCAGAAGGCGCTGGTTGAAATACACCTGGATGGCGGGCGCATCCTTCAGCCCATGCTCCTTGGCAAAGGCTTGGATGCTCTCGGACTGGTTCCAGGCCCTGGGATTCACTTCGTCGCCGCCGATGTGGTAGTAGGGATCCGGAAAGAGCTGCGCCATCTCGCCGATAAAGCCGTCGAGGAACGTGTAGGTGCTCTCCTTGGACGGGTCCATCTCCGAGGGCGCGCCCCGGCCTCCGAGCGAGAAAGGCCCGGACCCAGGGGGCACCGCGGCGGAGAGTTCGGGATATCCCATGAACCATGCCCCGCTGTGCCCCGGCACGTCGAACTCGGGAACCACGCGGATGCCGAGGTCCCGGGCGCAGGCCACGATCTCACGAACCTGGTCCTGCGTGTAGTAGTCGCCGT
This sequence comes from Bryobacteraceae bacterium, assembly GCA_052144935.1. Lineage (GTDB taxonomy): Bacteria > Acidobacteriota > Terriglobia > Bryobacterales > Bryobacteraceae > JOPF133. The sequence continues at coordinate 2,383 of JBKQPR010000186.1, read as the reverse complement.
TCGATCCCATCTCGTGGAGCCGGGGATAGCGCTTGCTCTCGACGCGGAAGCCCTGATCTTCGGAGAGGTGCCAGTGCAGCACGTTGAGCTTCACCGCCGCCATGGCCTCCAGATTCCGCTTGACGACCTCAACCGGCATCCAGTGACGGCAAACGTCCAGCATCAGCCCGCGCCATGGGAATCGCGGCCGGTCTTCGATGTGGACCCCGGCGACCTGGAAACCGTCCGGTCCGGGCAGAATCAACTGCGCGAACGTGGCGAGGCCATGGATGGCGCCTTCCGCGGTGGCGGCCTTGATGCGGGCCTCGGCATCGGAGACATCCAGGGTGTACGATTCATCCTCGCCAAGCGAGGGATACTCGGGCCCGCCCGCGCAGTCGATCGTCAATCGCCGGGCGCTCGCCGCCGGCGGGCCCAGTGGGCCCCCCGCCGGCGCGTAAAGCACGCCGGTCTGGCGCGACACACGGGAGAGAAACGATCGTACCGCCGGCGCCAGGCGGGCGTTGGCGCCGCCCACAGTCTCCACTACAAAATTCGCGTCGATCGCAAACTTTCCCGGTGCGGCCTGCACTTTGACCGGCATCGGCATGAGAGCCGGCCCGGCAGCGAAGAGGGCCGGACTTGCGCCGCCCGCCAGCATGAAAAGCATCATTGGTACACGCATGATTGTGCTCCTTGGTCAATCCGTCGGCGGAGACGTTACCAGATTGCCGCCCGACTCTCCCACAGTAACAAGCCGCTAGGGGCACCGGGATGCAAACGTGAAGACCGTGAACCTGACGAGACCAGAAATCGGAATCGCGGTTGGGAAAGGGGTGGCCTACGGTTTATGAAGTTGCCGGCGCCTTGCCCGGCCGGCGGGTGGACGGCTCCCGGCAAACGAGTCGATCCCGAGGAGACCGAGGCGGCGTCGCCGCCCGCAGGTGGAGAGGTGGTTGGAAACCAAGGCTCCGGGGAGCCATCAACCGGGGCCCAGGAGTGCGACTTTCCAACTTTGGCGTTCTCTGTTGACAGCGCGGCCCACGCCCTGCCGATCATCGTTCACCGAGCATCATTCACCAAGCACCTTGACTTGCACCGGCAGGCGCGTATAAGATTTTATACATGCCGGTTGTATGGACGATGAAAAACAGATCCGTTGGGTAGGGTCTGCCTACGGCGATCTGCTGGCATTCCCAAAAGACGCCCGGAAAGAAGCGGGCTTCCAGTTGGGGAAGGTCCAGGCCGGGCTTGAGCCGGCCGACTGGAAGCCGTTCGACGATGTGGGCGCCGGTATAAGAGAGATTCGCATCCAGGACGCGAGCGGCATCTACCGGGTGATGTACGTCGCCAAGTTCGAGCAAGCCATCTACGTACTGCATTGCTTCCAGAAGAAGACTCAGGTGACCAGCAAGCAGAACAAGGCTATTGCCGCGGCGCGCTATCGCGCCGTGGTCAACGCGAGGAAGGAAAAGAAATGAAGATCGACACCGAAATCCGCCATGTGACAAGGCCGGGAGCGAACCTCTTTCTGGAACTGGGTTTTGCGCCGGACGAGGCCAAACGCCTACAGGCTGCGTCTCGCAAACAGATCAATGACACGCGGCTGCTGAAGCAGCAACTGATGGAAGAGCTGTCTGTCTGGATTGCGAAACACCACTTAAAGCAGGCCGAGGCCGCCGAGATTCTGATGGTCTCGCGCCCGCGTGTGTCCGACGTGGTGAACAAAAAGACGGCCAAGTTCACCATCGATACGCTCGTGGAAATGCTCAGCCGTGCCGGCAAGACGGTCAAGCTGGCAATCAGTTGACCAGTTGATGCTCTGGTGAGGGAATTGTACGGCGATATTCAATCGAGATCCGTCGCGGCGTTCAGCCCGTCCTCGACTCCACGCAGCGAAGGACAGAATCGGTTCGGACCCGCGCAACGCGTCGGCGTATTGCTGCGCCAGTGAGTGCCAATTGAAGAGGTAGGAGGCGACGCCGGTATCGACGACAATCCGGCTCATTCAGTCGAGGAATTCCCGGCTTCCTGGCAGCGATCCGCGTAAATAGCAGATGCGAAGCGTTCCGTCTCCTCGTCCGGGGCAGGGTCGACGTTTCGCAAGATCTCGTCGAACGAAAAAGGCTGCGGCCCGACGACAGCAGGCTTGTAGCCCGCATTCCGAAGATCCTGCAGCTCATCGCCCATGTCGTCGCTCATGTATCCCGGTACAGCGCGCTACCCCCTTTGTGCGGCTGTGGCTGCCTTCATGCCCCCCTCCCCGGCCTCTCGCCCGTTTTCCTTTATGATGGGCTGCATGGCCCGGTTCCACTGGCTTCCCATCTTCGGACTGCTTTCGGCCGCTTCGGCCCTCGCGCAGGGCGTTTCCCCTCCGCTGGCCGGCGCGTTCCAGTGGCGCGGC
>JBKQPR010000185.1:0-31309 GCA_052144935.1 Bryobacteraceae bacterium | reverse complement strand
AGTATGTCCGCCCGCAATGGGTGAAAGAGATTCGCCGCCAGACTGTGACCCACAAGCGGTTCAAACGCCTGGTTGACCAGTGGATCGACCTGAGTATCGAGCACTCACGGCTGACCCTACTCAAGCCCGACTGACGGGCTGGAACTCGGTACTCTCAAGTTTTACACTAGACATATGCAACATGACAAGCCCTTTGTTTACAGGCCTTCCGGCAATAATGCCAAACCTACCCTTTGTGGAACAGGACCGGTCATTCCCCACTTGCCCCTCTAACGCCGCGGGCTTGAAACGCCAACGCGGGTGCGCTCACCGCTCCAGCCGGCGATCCTTACGGAGTAGGGATCCAGCCGAACACCTCTGGCATTTCGGAAAGGCTCGCCACCGATCCCCTACTTCTTCCTGCGCGCCACCAGCCTGACCCGGCGGGTCTCGGAAATCGCGCCCGGTGTCAAAGCGTCGTTGACGATCTCGGCCTGCTCCTGCTGGTGGCGCTTGCCGGAGCCGGTCGCGGGGCTGGCGCTTTCGGGACGGCCCACGTAGCGCGTCTCGCGGTGGGTCGGCTCCAGCACTGGGTCCAGCCATTCGCGCAGGAAACGCCACGGCCCCATGTTGCGCGGCTCTTCCTGCGCCCACACCACTTCCGCGGTGGCCGGGTAGCGCGCCAGGATGTCGGCGGCTTGATCGGCGGCGAAGGGGTAAAGCTGCTCGACCCTCACCAGCGCGACGTGGTTGGCCTTGCGCTCCTCGCGGGCGGCCACCAGATCATAGTAGATCTTGCCCGAGCAGAAGACCACGCGGGTCACTTCGGCCGAGGCCGGCTCCCCCAGCATCTCCATGAATCCGCCGGTCGAGAAATCGCGCGGCGCGGAGACGGCGCGCGCGTGGCGCAGCAGGCTCTTGGGCGTGAAGACGACCAGCGGCTTACGCACGCCGCGGCGGTCCGTGCCGCCGTACATCTGGCGGCGCAGCAGGTGGAAGTACTGCGCGGGCGTAGTGCAGTTGACCACCTGCATGTTGTTCTCGGCGCACAAGGTGAGGAAGCGCTCGATGCGCGCGCTGGAGTGCTCCGGCCCCTGGCCTTCGAAGCCGTGGGGCAGCAGCATCACCAGGCCGGTGGGCTGGCCCCACTTGGATTCGGCGCTGGAAATGAACTGGTCGATCAGGATCTGCGCGCCGTTGGCGAAATCGCCGAACTGGGCCTCCCAGATCGTCAGCGTGAGGGGGTCGGCGACGCTGTATCCGAATTCGAAGCCCAGCACGGCGTACTCGCTGAGGGAGCTGTCGTAGACGTCGAAGCGGGCCTGATCGGGCGAAATGTGCCGCAGCGGAATAAAGCGTTTTCCGGTTTCGGCGTCGTAGAAGGCCAGGTGGCGCTGGCTGAAGGTGCCGCGGCCGGAATCCTGCCCGCTCAGGCGCACCGCGGTGCCTTCCAGCACCAGCGTGCCGAAGGCCAGGGCCTCGGCGAAAGCCCAATCGATGGCGGCTGGCTTGGCGGCTGCCTGCACCAGGGCCTCGCGGCGCCGCTCCACAAATCCGCGCAGCTTGGGATGCAGGTGGAAGTTCTCGGGGAAGTGGGTGATGCCGCGGACCACGCGCTCCAGCACCTGCTGGTTCACCGCGGTGCGCGGGCAGAAGTTGCCGATCTCCTCGCCGGCCACGGCGCTCAATTCCTGCAGCTCATAGCGCTCGGCGCGCTGCTGCACGGCGTCGTAAGCCTCGTTCAAGCGCCCGGCCACGGCCTTGCGCATGGCCTCGACCTCCGCCGCGGCGAGCACCCCTTCGCGCACCAGGCGGTCGCTATAGAGCGTGCCCACGGAGGGGTGCTCCTTAATCTTGCGATATAGGATGGGCTGCGTGTAGCTGGGGTCGTCGCCTTCGTTGTGGCCGTGGCGGCGGTAGCAGAACATATCGATCACCACGTCCTTCTTAAACTTCTGGCGGTAATCGAAAGCGATCTGGACCACCCGCACGGCGGCTTGCGGGCTGTCTCCATTGACGTGGAAGATGGGCGCCTGCACGCCCCGCGCAACGTCGGTGGAGTAGGGCGTGGAGCGCGATTCATCGGGCAGGGTGGTGAATCCGATCTGGTTGTCGATGATGACGTGGATGGTGCCGCCGGTGGTGTAGCCATCCAGGCCCGAGAGGTTAAGGGTCTCGGCCACCACGCCCTGGCCGGCGAAGGCCGCGTCCCCGTGGACCAGCACGGGGATGACGCGTTCGCGCGCCCGATCGCCCAGGCGATCCTGCTTAGGCCGCACGATGCCTTCCACCACCGGGTCGACGGCTTCCAGGTGGCTGGGATTGGGCGAAACGGAGACTACGATCTCTTTCCCACTTTCCATTCTGCGCGTGCCGGTGGCGCCCAGGTGATACTTCACGTCGCCGGACCCCTGCGTGCTGGAAGGGTCGATGTCACCTTCGAATTCGGAGAAGATCTGCTTGACATCCTTGCCCACCACGTTGGCCAGCAGGTTGAGGCGGCCGCGGTGGGACATGCCGATCACCACCTCGTTCACGTGGTCGGCGGCGGCGCGCTCCAGGATCTCTTCCAGAATGACTAGGGCGGTCTCCCCGCCCTCCAGCGCAAAGCGCTTTTGCCCCACAAAGCGCGAGTGCAGAAAATGCTCGAACTCCTCGGCGGCGATCAGATTGCGCAGGATGCGTAGGCGCGTTTCGCGCTCCAGGGGCCAGTGGTTCTTGCCGGGCTCCATGCGCTGCTGCAGCCAGCGTTTCTGCTCGGGCACCTGGATGTTCATGTACTCGCAGCCGATTTTGCCGCAGTAGGTGTCGCGCAAGGTTTCCAGGATTTCGCGCAGCGTGGCGACGGGCTTGGAGCCGCCGGACCCAGAGGGCGCCCCCGCGGGCCGCCCCGAGGGCGCAGAAAGCACCCCGGAGGTGCCCGCGGAAGCCCCGCCGAAGGCCCCACCGGCAGTTCCCTCAGAGAGTTCCCCAGAGAGCGCCGTGGAATACGCCCCGGCGCCCCCAGAAGCCTTGCCGGACTCAGCGGCAGTTCCCTCAGAGGACCCCTCGGAGAGCGCCGTGGAATACGCCCCGGCGCCCCCGGAAGCCTTCCCGGACTCAGCGGCAGTTCCCCCAGAGGGCCCCCCAGAGAGCGCCGTGGAATACGCCCCGCCGCCCCCAGAAGCCTTGCCGGACTCAGCGGCAGTTCCCCCGGAAGCCCCGCCGGAAGCCCCCCCAGAGGGACCCCCTCCAATGGCCTCGCCGAGGCTGCCGGTGAGGAACTCGCGGTCCAGGTCCCAGATGGTAAGGCCGTAGGTTTCGGGGTCGAGCTCGGGATGGAAGTGCGGTTCGGAGCCGAGCGGATCGAGATCGGCCACCAGGTGGCCACGCACGCGGTAGGCGTTGATCATCTGGATGACGCCTACCTCCTTGGCGCTTTCGGCATGGCGGGCTGCGCCCATACCGGGCAGCAGCGGCTGGCGGTCGGTCTCCCAGCGGACCGGCATGTGCGGCATGCGCAGGTGGTTGAAAATCTCCTCGTAGAAGCCGTCGGCGCCATCCAGAAGGCTTTGCAATTTGCCCAGCAAGGCGCCCGATTCGGCGCCCTGGATGATGCGGTGATCGTAGGTGCAGGAGAGCGCCATCACTTTGCTGATGCCCAGCACGGCGCGGGTCTCATCGGCCGAGCCGCGGTACTCGGCGGGGTAATCGATTGCGCCGGCGGCGATGATGGCGCCCTGGCCCGCCATCAGCCGGGGGTTGGAGGACATGGTGCCAACGGTGCCGGGATTGGTGAGCGAGATGGTGGTGCCCTGGAAATCGGCGGGGGTCAGGTGGCCGGAGCGCGCACGCGCGACCAAGTCGTCGAAGGCGGTGAGGTACTCCTGAAAATTCAGCGTGCCGGCGTTCTTGATGTTGGGCACCATGAGGCTGCGGGTGGGGGTTCCATCGGTACCCTTGGCGGCCACGTCCACGGCGATGCCGAGGTTAATCTGTGGGTGGACGGCGCGGTAGGGCTGGCCGTCCTTCTCGAAGTACGCGTGGTTGAGGGTGGGCTGGTCTTCGAGCGCCCGGACGATGGCCCAGCCGATCAGGTGCGTGTAGGAAACCTTACTCTTGCCGAGCAGCCCGCGGTGCTGGTTGATGATGCGGCGGTTTTCGTCCATCACCTTGACTGCGATGGTGCGCTGCGAGGTGGCCAGCGGAATGGCCACCGAGGCGGCCATGTTGGCGGCGATGCGTCCGGCCGCGCCGCGGAGGGGTACAAGCTGTTCGCTGGGCCCGGAGGGCGCTCCGGAGGGCACGGGCCCAGAGGGGGTCCCGGTTGGAGCGGCGGGGGACGGCATGGGGGCGGGCGCAGAGGGCGCGGGCGCAGAGGGCACCCCGCCAGTGTCTTCGAAGATCTGCTTCCAGCCTTCATCGACGCTGGAGCGGTCGCGCAAGTACTGGTGATAGATCTCGTCTTCGAGCCAACTGTTGATTCCCATTTCCGGGTCGGATTTCACTGCCATGGCGGGCGTTTTCTCCCTCTCATGATAGCGTGGCGGCGCGGGGCGGCGATCCGAAGCGTGCGGTGCACCCATGACTATCGCTTGACGCCGCGAGGCGGTTGGCCGAAGGGAGGCGGCGGGCGCCGCGCCCGGCCCGACGACCTCCGAGTTGCCGCGCCGGCGGAACGAAAGTGTTTCACGTGAAACAAACACGGGGGGATTGCCGCGGCGCGGAGCCGCGCAGGGCACCGCGATAATCCGCGGCCCGCCTACGGATTCGGCGGCTTCCGGTAACGCTCTAACATGGCGGCGGTGATCTCGGCGCTGGCCGGCCATTGGCCGCGCCGCTGCCCGGCATGGGTCTGGTAGTCTTCCAGACGGCTTGGATCGGGCTCGACGACCTGACCGCCTTTCAGAAACAGCAGGCCCCATTTGTCCGTGGGCATGCGCGTGACGAAAGCTTCGGCCTGGTCGAGAACAGATCTAACCCGCGGCATGACGACTTTGGGGTCGAGCGGTTCGCTGGTCACCAGTTCCCGCCATTCCGTGAGTGGGTAATTGGAGTTGCGCCGGATTTCGGCGATCAGCCCCTCCGGCGTGAAACCGGGCGCTTTTTCCACCGCGGCCCAGATCACCGCACCCAACGGAAGGATGGTGTCATGGATGGTGACGAGGTCGACCAAGTCGCGGACCTCGCGGCGTCCGGCGGCGGCCATGACCTTGTTCGCGGCGAGATCCACCGGATGCAGGATGTAGCCGAATATCTCATCCGGCATCGTCGGGAAAAACCGGAAGTCGCTGTCGACCACCCATTCCAGTTGTGTGCCGGCGTCCCCCTGCTCCACCGCTGCGGAATGGATGAGAGGCAACTGCCGAAGCCACGAAACGCGATACCCCGCCGATACGAGGGTCTCGGCATCACTCAAGGCCGCCGCACCAACACGCTCCGCGCGATCGTGGAAAACATCGATATCGCGGGAATAGCGCGGCGCGTCAAGGTTCAGCGGCGTGGCTCCCGCGACATAGCTTTCGGGGTCGCGGTGGGAGGCCAGCAGCCGCAGAATGTCGATCTGAATCTTAGACAGTGGCACGGCATGCCTGTTCGATCTGCTCGGCCAGGCGCCGTGCTTCCCGGTCGCCCTCGATACGCAGGGCACGCGCGATGACAAGCGCATCTCCCGGGGTCGGGTCTTCCAATAAGCGCTTGTTCCATAACGCTCGTATCCCGTACTCCGCGAAGGCACGCCGGTAGAGGCTGACATAGTCCCCCGGCAATGTCGTTACGTCCGTCGTCACAACTCCTTTTTAGCACGCCGGGCATGACCGGGGCAACCATGAACCCGACTCACCCGACTCGCCAGCCGGGCACCCAGGCCTCCGTTTGTTTCACGTGAAACAGCTTCGTTCGCCGCTACGCTCTACCCCAGCTCCTCCAGCTTCACCGGCAGCCTTCGCACGCGCTTGCCTGTGGCCGCGTAAAGGGCATTGCAAACGGCCGGCGCGATCCCCGGAGTGCTGGCCTCGCCGATTCCACCGGGCGCCGCCTGGCTGGCCACAATGTGTACCTCCACCTTGGGCATCTCGTCGATGCGCAGCATGTCGTATTGGTGGAAATTGCTCTGCTCGACGCGCCCGCGGTCGAGGGTGATCCCGCCTTTCAGCGCCGCCGTCAGCCCGAACACGATGCCGCTCTGGATCTGCTGCTCGACGCCCCACGGATTCACCGCGTGGCCGCAATCCACGGCGCACACCACGCGGTGTACGCGCACCTTGCCGCGCTCCACGGAAACCTCGGCGATCTGCACCGTGTTGCTGCCGATGTTGTTCGAGAGCGCCACGCCGCGCGCGTGGCCTGCCGCGAGCGGCTTGCCCCAGCCGGCCTTGTCGGCCGCCAGCTCCAGGGCCGCCTTCAGCCGCGGCGTACCGGCCAGCAGCCGCAGGCGGAGCTCCACGGGATCCTTCTTGCCGGCCGCGGCCAGCTCGTCCAGGAACGACTCGGCGAAAAAGGTATTCTGCGAATAGCCCACCGACCGCCAGTAACTCACCGGAATCCCCTGGTCCACCGGATGGTAATCCACCAGGATGTGCGGAATGGCGTAGGCCATGTTGGCGATTCCCTCGGTGGCCGTGCCTCCACCACCGAACGGCGGACAGGCGATGCGCGTGGTCCAGGCCACCGGCCAGCCGTCCGCGTCCAGCCCGCCCATGAAATGGCCGTAAGAGGCGGGGCGGTACCAATCCTGCTGCAGATCGTCCTCGCGCGACCACGTCAGCTTCACCGGCACGCCCGCGGCCTTGGAAACTTCCACCGCTTCCCCGATGTAATCGGCGCGCGCCCGCCGCCCGAAGCCGCCGCCCATGTATTTGGTGTAGATCTTGACCGCCTCGGGCGCGAGGCCGGTGATGCGCCGCGCCTCGTTGTGCGCGGACGTCTGGCCCTGCGTGGAGGCCCACACTTCGCAGCCATCGGGACGCACGTGGGCCACCGCGTTGAGCGGCTCCATCGGCGCGTGCGCCAGGAACGGCACTTCGTAGATCGCTTCCACCTTGTGCGCAGCGCTGGCCAGGGCGGTTTCGGCATCGCCCACCTTGCGCGCGGCCTGGCCCGGCTGCGCCATCAGCCCGGCGAAGGCTTTGGTGAGGCTGGCGGTCGACACCGCCGCCACGGCCCCCTCGTCCCACTCGATTGCCAGGGCTTTCCGGCCCTCCATGGCCGACCAGGTATTATCGGCCACCACGGCCACGCCGCTCGGAACTTGAACCACGCTCTTGACGCCCGGCACGGCCTTGGCTTTGGTGGCATCGAAGCGCGCCACCTTGCCGCCAAATACCGGACAGCGCGCCACCACCGCGTACTGCATTCCGGGAACCCGCACGTCGATGCCGAAAACCGCGCTGCCATCCACTTTGGCGGGAGTATCCAGGCGCTTGGTGGCTTTGCCCACAATCCGGAATTGGCTGGGGTCCTTGAGCGCCACGCCCGCCGGCGGCTGTACCTTGGAGGCGGCCTCCGCCAGGCTGCCGTAGCTCAGCCGCGCGCCGCCGGCGGGGTTCACGATGAAGCTGTTTTCGGCGCGCAGTGAGGCGCGATCCACGCCCCACTTCTGGGCCGCCGCTTCCTTCAACATCTCGCGCGCGGTAGCGCCCGCGCGGCGCAGGGATTCCCAGGAGCTGCGTATGCTGCCGCTTCCCACCACGCCCTGGTTGCCGCCGAATTCGCGGCTGATGCCCGGAAAATCGGTGCGGATCTTCTTCCAATCGCACTCCAGCTCCTCGGCCAGCAGCATGGAAAGCGAGGTCACTGTTCCCTGCCCCATTTCAGCTTTGTGGATGTAGAGCAGCACCGAATCGTCCGCGCCCACATAAATGAAGGCGTTCAATTTCGAGGGCGCGGCGGTTTCCGCGGCCGTCATGCGGAACCGCACCAGCAGCCCACCCGCGGCCGCCGCCGCCGTGCCCAGGAAGGCTCTCCGATTCATGGTCGCCCGGCTCATCGCACACCTCCCGCGGCCCGCTTCAGCTCGCCCGCGCGGTGAATCGCGCGCCGTATGCCGTCGTAGGCGCCGCAGCGGCAAATGTTGCCCCGCATGGCTTCGTCGATATCGGCGTCGGTCGGAGTGGAGGTCTTGGACAGCAGCGCCGCCGCGGTCATGATCTGCCCCGACTGGCAGTAGCCGCATTGCGGCACATCTTCTTCGATCCAGGCTTGCTGGCATGGATGGCTGCGATCAGCCGAAAGCCCCTCGATGGTGACCACCGTCTTGCCGGCCACCGCCGACATGGGCATCATGCAGGAGCGCGTGGGCGATCCGTTGACATGCACCGTGCAGGCGCCGCACAGCGCCATGCCGCATCCGAACTTGGTGCCTTCCAGGCCCAAGGTGTCGCGCAGGACCCAAAGCAGCGGCATGGCCGGTATGGCATCCACAGTTTGGGCCTGGCCGTTGAGAGTGAATTTGACAACTGCCACAGCATCCCTCCTTGTCTAGGATGAGTATACCGTGCGGAGGGGTGGCGTACGCACGACTGGCCGGCGGCGGCATTCCTCCGGAAATGGGCGTAGCGCCTATTCGGCGCGCAGCACGTTGACTGGGTCGATTCGAACGGCGTGGATCAGCGCCGGCAGCGCGGCCAGCAAGGCGGCCGCGAGAATCGCCAGGGAGGGAATCGCGAGCGCTTCGGGATCGGTGGCTTTCACCTGGTACAAGATGCTTTCGATGTAGCGCACCGACGCCATACCAAGCGCGAGGCCTGCTACGGCACCCGCCACCACCATGGCGAACACATCCAGAGCGACTCGCCGGGCAATGTCGCCGGCTTGCGCGCCGAGCGCCATGCGAATGCCGATCTCGCGTCTTCTCAGAAAGACGGAGTAGTCGAGAACTCCATACATCCCCACGCCGGCAAGCAATAGCGCGACCGCCGCGAAGAACAGCGCCAGCATCGCCAGCAGCCGCTCGCGCACGGTGTGCATCAGGACCAGCTCTTTCTGGGTGCGGATGTTGCTGACGTAAAAGTCGGGCCGCGCGCGCGAGACTTCCCGGCGAAGAACCGAGGCCAGTGTGAGGGGATTCGGGCTGGAGGTGCGGACAATGAACGTATTCATCTTGAGCAGCCGGTACCACTCCACGCCATCGGCCCAGCGGAACGCATTGTACGCCACGGGCACGAACGGCTGGCGCATGTTGAGATAACGGGCATCGCCAACCAGGCCGACGATCTCAAAGCGCGCCCCCTGCGACCCAGCCTCAAACGTTTTTCCTACCGGGTTCCGGCCATCGAAATATTGCCTGGCGAAGGCCTGGTTGACGATCGCCACGCCCGATCTTGAGGCGGTCATGTATATGTCGCTGGCGCGGAAGTCGCGCCCCGCCAGCAATGGAATTCTCATCGTGTCCAGCCATCCGGGCGAGACGCTCAGGAACGAAGTCGAAAGGTCCGGTGCGGGAAAAGCGCCGTCAATCGCAACGCCCATAAATCGATAGCCCCACCCATCCATCAGAGCCCACTCAGCCAACGCGACCCTTTCCACTCCCGCGACCGTTCGAAGATGCGCGGCCACTTCTTCCCAGGCGGCCGCGGGCGCCCCTTGCGAGACGGTATCCAGGACGATTAGCCGCTCCGCCGAAAAACCGGTGGGCTGATTCGACAACCGGTCGAAGGTGGCGACGAGCAAGCCCCCGATGAATAGCACCAGAAAACAGAAGACCACCTGCGCGGTAATCAGAACATGCATCAGCCGCCGCCGGGAGTGCGGGTCTTCTCCGCCTTTGAGGGCGCTGGCCGGTTTCGCCGCCGATGCGCCCAGCGCCGGCGCCAACCCGAACAGCAGCGTCACGCCGAGCGTGACCGCCAGGCCGAACGCGACTACTCGCCAGTCCGCCGGAAGCGACAGCCGCACCGGGTTGTCCGGCGGATTGATCCTGCCGACGACAAATGGCGCGGACCACGAGGCGAAAAGCCCGCCGAGGGCCGTGGCGAAAAACGCGAGCATGGCGCTTTCCACCAGGACCAGTTGCACCAAGCGCCATCGTCCCGCGCCAATCGCCACGCGCAGCGCCATCTCGCGCGCCCTCGCCGCGGCTTGGGCCGTCATCAGGTTGGCCACGTTGGCGCACGCAATCAGCAGAACCAACCCCACCAGGACGCCCAGCGCCGCCAGCGGAAGACGATAGTCCTTCTGCATTCCGGAAACGCCCGCCGCGGCCGGCTCCATCAGGAGCGTGTGATACGGCGTCGTCCATCGATTGGCTCCAGAACCGTTCCGCCCGGGGGAACCCCGGATGTTCTCTTCCTCGATGTGTCGATACGCGGCGCGGAGGCGCGCGCGAACCGGCTCGGGGCCGACGCCCGGCGCCAGGCGCACGAAGGTTCGGAGAAAGGCCGCGACCGGCAGGTTCACGTACCCGTTCATCGTCGTGGGGAGGAAAATGTCGGTCGCCGTGCCGGGCTCGGTGCCGGTGAAGTTCTCCAGACCGACGCCGACGATCTCGTAAACATCGGTGGAGGATGCCGTTCCCTGATTGTCCCCCAGGTGAAAAGTCCGCCCGATGGCTTTCGGATCCCGTCCGAAGCGGCGCGACCAGTAATCGTAGGACAGCACTGCAACGGGACGCGCGCCGGGTTCCAGATCGTCCTTTTCGGTGAACAGGCGTCCGGCCGCGGGCGCGAGGCCGAACGATTGGAACATCCACCCGGAGACGTATTGCAGATGGGCCTTCTCCATCTCGCGATCCGACCGGTAGGTCAGGTTCGCGCGGTTCCCGAACGAGGCTGCGATCAATTCTACCTGCCCCTTCACCGCGGCGCGCAACTGGCGGAACAGCCGATACTCCCAACCGTCGTAGGTGGTGAGGGCGCCGCGCACGGCGAACCCCTGGCGGGAGAGCGCGTACAGCCGCTCCGGCTGCGACACCGGCAAAGGCCGAAGCAGCAGAGCGTCGATGATGCGGAACGCCGACGTGCACGCCCCGGTGGCCAGAGCCAGCGAAAGGATGGCTGCGGCGGAAGTTGCCTTTCTCTTAATGAGCTGCCGCCATCCGAAAACGACGTCGGCGCGCAGCCCATCAAGCCACGCGGCGACCCGGACATCGCGGCTCGCTTCGCGTTGCCGTAGCGTAGATCCCAATGCTCTTCGCGCTTCAGCGGGTTCGCGGCCCGGATCGACCGCCTCGGCGATGTGCGATTCCAGCCCTTCGTCGATCTCGCCACCCAAACGGCCGATGCGAAACACATTTGCGATACGCGGCCACCACGACATCACTCACACCGTCCTCGACACGCGATTTAAGGCCGGTCTCGCCGTTGGCGGGCCGAACGGTTCCTGGAAAAGCGCCGCACCTGACGCAATGTCGCCGATTGCCAACGCGACTCCCGGCGGCAAATTGCTTCTCGCCCGGCACCGGCCCCGCCCCCAGGCGGTACAACGGCATACCCGAACCTCCCAGTATACTGATGTGAGCGCCACCGGCCGGCCCGCGTTTTGGGGTGAAGGCAAGAGACGCTGCGGTCTTGCTCCATCGGGCCGTGCGCGAGAGGGCAAGGCGGCGCAACCGTCGCCCATGCCGGAGGCCGCACCCGCTCCCGCATCCGCCGCGCCATCGGGCAGCCACGCCGATGCGGCATGGCCGCTTGTGAAACGGAAATTACGCGCGCCGCAGCGTCTTATCCCTGAAATGCAGACGCCGCCTCTTTCGCAGTCGTTTCGCCGAGGAAGCTCACCATCTCCGGGTTCACTTCGTCCGCATGTGTCCAGTTGATTGCGTGGGGACCATCTTTGACGACCACAAGGCGCGCCCCCTTGACCAGCTTGGCGGTCCTGGCGCCCGAAGCCTCGATCGGCAGAATCCTATCCGCATCGCCATGCATGACTAACGTTGGGACGTCAATGCGGCTGAGATCCGCGCGGAAGTCCTCGTGCCACGTTGGCACACATGCGAGGCTGGCCGTGGCGGAGGAGCCGGCCGCGACATTCCAACACGCCTGGACAGCCTGTTCGCTGACGCGCTTGCCGAGCAGAAGATCGGTGTTGTAGAAGTTCTTGAAGAACCCGGTGAAAAAGACATAACGGTCCGCCGCCACCGCTTTCTCGATTCCCTCGAACACACTGCCGTCGACGCCTTCAGGGTTATCCTGCGTCTTCAGCAGGAAGGGCGGGACCGACGAGAGGAATATCGCTTTGCTGACGCCCTTCGATCCGTACTTTCCCAGGTAACGCGCCACTTCGCCGCCGCCCATCGAGAAACCCGCCAGAGCGAAATCCTTCAGGTGGAGGTGTGTCACGAGCTTGCGCAAATCCTGGGCGAAGGTGTCATAGTTGTAACCTTCGGTCGGCTGGCTCGACTTGCCGAAACCTCGGCGGTCATAGGTGACGACCCGGTGGCCCGCGGCCAGAAGCACCGGAACCTGTCTCTCCCAGGAGGCGCCGTTCAGCGGGTATCCGTGGATCAGCACGACTGGGCTACCCGAGCCGTGATCTTCATAGTAGAGTTCGATGTCGCCGGAATTTTCCTTACCGACAGTAACGTACGGCATGAGATTCTCCTTTAATCGATGGTCTTTTGTTCGATCGCGCACCTCTGCCTTGCGGCCGGGATACGCTCTTGATTTAGATCCGATTCCAGTGTACTTGCGGATGCAAGAAACCGCGTTCGGCATTTTTACTGCCGACGTACTTTTGAGCGCATTCTTCGCGGAGGGTTATCCAAAAATCTCTGCCGCCGCGCAAAACGTGTTGGCGTGCGCTTCTGCCGTGCGGGAGATCGGGTTGGCATAGCCACCGCCCAAGGTGACCACCACGGGTAGGCCCGCGCTTTTGGCGAAGCCGAAAACTGTGCGGTCCCGCTCCATCAGGCCGGCGTGCGAGAGCGCCAGGCGGCCCAACCGGTCGCCCGCCAGCGCGTCGACGCCCGATTGATACAGTAGGACCTCCGGCCGGAATTCAGCCACTTGCGGAAGGACGGCGCGCAAACGGGCCAGGTACTCGTCATCCGCGGTGCCATCGGGCAGCGCCACATCGATGCGGCTGCGCTGCTTGTGAAACGGAAAATTGTGCGCGCCGTGGAGCGAGAGCGTGAGGACCGACTCATCGTCGTCGAAGATGGCGGCGGTGCCATCGCCCTGATGGACATCCAGATCGACGACCGCTGCGCGCCGGCCCATGGCGCGGATAGCCGCGGCGAGGTCGTTGAACACGCAGAAGCCCGCGCCCTGGCCCCGGAAGGCGTGGTGCGTGCCGCCCGCCAGGTTGCCTCCGAAACCGGTGGCCAGCGCGTCCGCGGAAGCCGCCAGCGTGCCGCCCACCGACGCCAGCGTGCGGCGCACCAGTTGCGCGGACCACGGGAAGCCGATGTGCCGCATGATGCGCGGATCGAGCGTGCCCGAGAGGAATGCGCGCACATATTGCGGGTCGTGCACGCGTTCGATGGCCGCGGGATCTGCGATAGGCGCCGGCTCCAGAAGGTAGTGGCCATCGGCGGCCAGGAGAGCGCGCAACAGGGCGTATTTCTCTACCGGAAATTTGTGGCCCGGCGGCAGGGGGATGGTATGGTGATCGCAATAGAAGAGGCGGGCCACGCTAAACCATCATTCTCACACCCCAAACTCCGCCAACAAGTTCTCCAGCAGATCCTCGACTTTCAGCTCGCGGGCCCATTTCCGGAGGTAGCCAACATCCAGTTGTTGACGGGCTGCATCGCACATGCCGCGAAGATCGTTCCATTGCCGCTCCGAGGTTTCTCCACCGGCCCGGTACCATTCCAGCTTTCGCAGCATGGTATCCTCCGCCGTCGCAACGGCGCACTCAATCGCTTCCCGCCCATCGGGCCGGACCTCCCGAAAAGAGCGTCTCCCAAACGCCGTCCGGCTATATGGGTCTCCTTGGAGCGGAAACAAGTCGAACTTCCACGCGGTTCCAAGATGAATCAGATTGGCCGCCCGGCCCCACGCGAAGGCCTCTCGGATCATCGCGGCATGGGCATAAAACTCGTTTTGCAAGTCCGACGCGAACGCTTCAATCTGTTCCGGCTTGAGATCGATCACGAGATCGATATCCAGCGTGGTCCGCGGAACGCCATGTGCCGAACTCGCCACCGAACCCCCGACGAGGTAGGGGATTTCCATCCGGTCAAGAACTTCGAGCAGACGGGCGAAGGCGGCGGCCGGCGTACTCATCGGCTTCCCGCGGAGTGCTCCTCCGGGTCCCAGCCATACGCGCGAATCATCAGATCGCGAGGCAATCGCAAGGCCGCGCACCGCAGAAAAACCTCCCGTTCGGAAGCGCCGGGATATCTGGCGCGAACGCCGGATTCCGCCATCTGAAGCGCAAGCTCCGTGAGGTTAAATGCGATCGCGATGCGCTCACCAGGCGTTTTCGAGCGCAGCAAATCCATCCACACTTCCATGGCACGGGGGTCCGTATCGGTGGGGCCAGGTGGATGTCGCATCATGCAGTTTGATTCTAGCCCGTTCGGTGGGTGGATATCGATGGTCAGTTTTGGGAGGTAAGCGAGGCGCAGACACGGTCGCGAAGGTCTTTCAACTCGGGGCAACGCTGCAGAAGGCCTGGGTAATTTTCGAGAGTCTGTTTCATGAGCAGATCGCGCCCGCCACCGAGCCTCTTTGGATCGCCATGCTGACGGAGAAATGGAGCAAAAACGTTCTCCTTGACGGAAATGTCGACTCGAACCTCTTTCCAAGGCCGATCCAATTTTTCAGCATGGCCTGCCAGAAGCCAGGCTTCGGCGTCTTCCACAGCGGCGCAGCAGATCAAGCGCGGACCGTGCTTTGATTCGAGGTGGCGGAGCCTCCCAGAGCAGCTCTGTCCGTCGTTATCTATGAGGAACACCAGCAGATCGAGATGGGAATAGTCTCGGCAGATTTCCTCCAGCGTCTGACGGGCATCGTCAATGCCCTGCACCTTCGGGTTCCAGCACATTTGCACGTTGGCGTTGCTCTTACCGCAGTCCTTTAGTACCCGCTCCAGGGGCTTCAGAATAAATTGATCGTGCGTTGGATCCTCACAGATGATGAGCACCCGGCAACTCACAGCGCGCTTTCCATCCAGCCTTCGGTGAAGAGCTCGGAGGCATGTTGGTTGCGGGCTAACTCGACGAACCTGGGGATTTCCGAAAGTGGGGTGATTGTGGTCTCGCCAGTGTCCTCGTTCTTATGGCTGTAGAACGTGGTCTTGTAGTCCGCCTCATCTAACCAGGCAAGGACGAGAGGCGAGTGGGTAGTGGCGAAGGTTTGGGGCAAGGGGTGCCCGGACTGCGATTTGAAGAGTTCCACGAGCGCGTGCAGGCGACTCGGGTGGATTCCGTTCTCAATCTCCTCAATCGTCAATAGATGCGGTGGTTCCGGCTGAAAGAACGCTGCGACGAGAGCGGCAAAGCGTAGGGTGCCGTCCGAAAGGACCGAAGCGGGAAAGTCCTTGACGTTCTTGCGCAAAGCGAAGACATAATCCTGCATCGCACCAGGCAATGTGATAACGTCGTCGAATTCGCTTGGAGTCAAACCTCTCAGCCACGACGTATATGCCTCCGGTGCGCCTTCGCTGCTCATAATCCACTTCACTAGCTAGGGACGCGAAGTTCTCTCCGTGTTCGCCCATTCTCTTGGCCGCGGTACCCGTAGAGTAACTGCGAAGCACCGTCTGCGTTGGCGCTGCCTCCGCGAATCGGTTCCCACGTTTCGCTCGCCGCTCCCTTCGGCTTTCCATTAAAAATCTCGTCAATCGTGAACCCGTATCCGATTCCCTGCAACACGCGCAGCGCATCGAAGAAATTGCTCTTTCCGCTGGCGTTGGCGCCGATGAAGAGATTGAATCCGCCCAGATCGAGCGACACTTTCCGCAGGCTCTTGAACCCCTCAATCTCGATGTGCTCGATCACGCCCTTCTCCACACGATCTCGCCGTTCACCACCGTGGCCACGGGGCCGCCGCGGAAGGTGCGGCCGTGGAATGGCGAGTTGCGGCTGCGCGAGAACGATTGGTTCACGTCGTAGGTCCAGCTCACCTCGGTGCTGAAAACCGTCACGTCTCCCGGCGCCCCGGGCTCCAGCGTGCCGCGGCCCAAGCGCAGCACCGATTCGGGTCCCGTGGTGAACAGTTCCACCAGGCGGCGCAGCGTGATGCGGCCGGGATCCACTAATTCCTCCAGCGCAATCGCCAGGGCGGTCTCCAGCCCGATGATGCCGAAGGGACAGCGCTCGAACTCCTGCATTTTCTCGCTGCCCGGGTGGGGCGCGTGGTCGGTGGCGATGGCCTGGATGGCGCCAGACGCAATCCCCTCCAACACCGCCTCGCGATGGCGGGCCGAACGCAGCGGCGGCTTCATTTTGTAATTGCTGTCGTAGGGCGCCATCCCGGCATCGGTGAGCGTGAAGTGGTGCGGGGTCGCTTCGCAGGTCACGGGCAGCCCCTTGCCCCGCGCGAAGTCCACCATGGCGACGGCGTTGGCGGTGGAAATATGCGCCACGTGATAGCGCGCGCCGGTAAGCTGCGCCAGCACCAGGTCGCGGGCCACCATCACATCTTCGGAGGCCGCCGGAATGCCGCGCAATCCCCAGCGCACCGAGGGCGCGCCCTCGTGCATGTCGCCGCCCGCGCTGAGGTTCAGATCCTCGCAGTGCTGGATCACCGGCAGGCCGTAGGATTTCGCGAACTCCATGGCGCGCCGCATCACCCGCGCGTTCATCACCGGCAGGCCGTCGTCGGAAATGGCCACCGCGCCGGCCTCTTTCATGGCGCCGATGGCGGACAGCTCTTCGCCGGCGCTGCCCTTGGTGATGGCGCCAATCGGATATACGTTGACCACGGCTTTACGGCGCGCGCGCTCCACAATGTAGCTGGTGACCGTGGCGCTGTCGTTCACCGGCTTGGTGTTGGGCATGCAGCAGATGGAGGTGAAGCCACCCGCCGCGGCGGCGCGCGAGCCGCTCTCGATGGTTTCGGCGTGCTCGAAGCCCGGTTCGCGCAGATGCACATGCATGTCGATGAATCCGGGCGCCACAATCATGCCGCCGGCGTCGAACACCTCGGCGCGCGGCGAAGACAGGTTGGGGGCGACTCCGGCGATGCGTCCGTCGACGATCAACACGTCGGCAATGCGGTCGGTTGCGGAGGCCGGATCGATCACGCGCCCGTTTTTGATCACGATGGACATATCTCGATAAACCTGGCTTAACCGATGATTCGCTCCAGCACCGCCATGCGCACAGCGATGCCGTTTTCCACCTGGTTGAGGATCACCGAGCGCTGGAAATCGGCCACTTCGCTCGAAAGCTCGCGCCCGCGATTGATGGGACCGGGATGCATCACGATGGCGTCCGGCCGGGCCAGGTCGAGGTGCTCCAGCCGCAGGCCGTAGAAGCGGAAATATTCGCTGGCGGGGAAGGACGCTTCGTGCTGGCGCTCCAACTGCACGCGCAGCATCATAATCACGCCGGCGTCGCGAATGGCTTCGCGGATATCCGTGGTGAGCCGCACTCCGGGCGCCAGTTGCGTCAGCTCCACGGGCAGCAGCGACGCCGGACCGCACAGCACGATCTCCGCTCCGAACTTGGAGAGCAAATGCACGTTGGAGCGCGCCACGCGGCTGTGGGCGATGTCGCCGATGATGGCCACGCGCAAACCTTCCAGGGTGCTGCGGCGGTCCAGAATGGTGCGCGCATCGAGCAGCGCCTGGGTGGGATGCTCGTGCGTGCCGTCGCCCGCATTGATAATCGGGGTGGGCAGATGGCGCGCCAGAAAGTGCGGCGCGCCAGAGGCCGCGTGGCGCATCACGATGGCGTCGGGCCGCATGGCCGCGAGCGTATTCAGCGTGTCCACCAGGGACTCGCCTTTCGTCACGCTGGAACCGGACGCGGTGATGGAGACCGCATCCGCGCCCATCCGCTTGGCCGCAATCTCGAAGCTGGTGCGGGTGCGCGTGGAGGCTTCGTAAAACAGATTGACGATCATCTTGCCGCGCAGGGTGTCCAGCTTCTTCAACGACTGGCTCTGCAAGGGCTGAAAATCCTTGGCGCGCGACAGGATGGCTTCGATCTCAGCGCGTTCCAGCTCTTCGATTCCGAGGAGTCCGGCGGGCATCGGCGTCAGGCCTCCGTGGCTGCGGCCCTCTCCACCAGGAGCACCTTCTCCATGTTGTCGATTTCTTGAAATTTCACTTCGATGATTTCGAGGTCGGTGGTCTGGACCACGCGCCCGATGTACCTGGCCTCGATGGGCAGCTCGCGGTGGCCGCGGTCGATCAGCACCAGCAACGCCACGCGTGCCGGGCGGCCGTGATCGAACAGGGCATCCAGCGCGGCACGAATCGTGCGCCCGGTGTAGAGCACGTCGTCCATCAGGATGATGTCTTTGCCGGCCACTTCGAAGGGGATCTCGGTGGCGCTCACCACCGGCTTGATGTCCACGGTGCTGAGATCGTCGCGATAGAGATTGATGTCCAGGATGCCCACCGGCACCTTGCGGTTTTCCAGGCTCTCGATCTTCCTCGAGAGCCGCTGGGCCAGCGGAACGCCGCGGCGGCGGATGCCGATGAAGGCCAGGCGATCGAGGTCCTGGGTCTTCTCGAGGATTTCATGCGCCAGCCGTACCAGCGTGCGATCGATCTCGGACGCGCTCATGAGCTGCGCTTTTTCGCGGGTGAGAGGCATAAAGCTCCGAAGGACAGGGTAGCATGGTTGTGGGGCGGGCAATCCTGCCCGCAAGCCGGCTTTCCAGCCGGCTGAACCCGCTGAAAGCGGGTTCGCAGCCTGAAAGGCTGCCCCATATGGCTGCCTGAGTTCCTGAAGCCTCTGCCGATGAAAAAGCCCGTCTATCTCGATTACCACGCCACCACGCCGGTGGACCGGCGCGTGATCGACGCCATGCTGCCCTATTTCGGCGAACGCTTCGGCAACGCGGCCAGCCGCAGCCACAGATTCGGCTGGGAGGCGGAGAAGGCGGTGGACCTGGCGCGCCGCCGGATTGCCGCGCTGGCGGGTGCCACGGCCCGCGAAATCGTATTCACCAGCGGCGCCACCGAATCCAACAACCTGGCGCTGAAGGGCGTCATGGAAGCGTATCGTTCCAAGGGCAGCCACCTGGTCACCATGGCCACCGAACACAAAGCCGTGCTCGACCCGGCGCGCCGTTTGGAACGGCAGGGCTGCCGCTTGACTGTGCTCCCGCCCGAACCCGACGGGCTGCTGTCGCTCGATCGGCTGCGCGCGGCTCTGGAGGCCGATACCGTGCTGGTGAGCGTGATGGTTGCCAATAACGAGATCGGCGTCATCCAGCCGGTGCGGGAGATTGGCGCGATTTGCCGCGAGCGGGGCATCCTGTTTCATACGGACGCCGCGCAGGCCTTCGGCAAGATCCCCGTCGATGTGGAGCGGGACGGCATCGATATGCTTTCGGTAAGCGCGCACAAACTGTACGGACCCAAAGGGGTGGGCGCGCTCTACGTGCGGCGGCGCAATCCGCGCGTGCAAGTGGCGGCGCAGATGGATGGCGGAGGCCATGAGGCGGGCATGCGCTCGGGCACGCTGAACGTGCCGGCCATCGTTGGTTTCGGCCAGGCCTGCGCGATTGCCGCGGCGGAGATGGCCAGTGAAGCCGCGCGCCTGGCCGGCTTGCGCGACCGCCTGCGCGAGCGCCTGGAAGCGGATCTCGCGGGCGTACACGTGAACGGCTCGCGGGAGCGGCGGCTGCCCGGGAACCTGAACGTCAGCTTCGCGGGAGTGGATGGCGACGCGCTGCTAATGAGCATGCCGGACCTGGCGCTCTCCACCGGATCGGCGTGCAGCTCGGCCACCGTGGAACCGAGTCACGTGCTGCGCGCGCTGGGAGTCGGCGAAGAGCGGGCGCGCGGGGCGCTGCGCTTCGGGCTGGGCCGTTGGAACACGGCCGAAGAAGTGGAATACGCCGCCGGCCGGATTGTGGAGGCCGTGGGCAAGCTACGCGCGCTCCGCCCGGCGTGACGCGCGTCGGCGACGGCGCACCAGAAGGTAACTGGCCCCCACCCCCACAAAGAACAGCAGGCACAGCGGGACCACCAGCAGCGCCAGGTTCAGGGCGTCCTGGGTGGGTGTGATGATGGCGGCGGCGATGGTGATGCCGAGGATGAAATAGCGGCTGTGGCGCAGTAGAAACCGCGGCGTCGCCACGTGCAGCGCGGTGAGCAGGAAGAGCAGCACCGGAAGCTCGAATACCATCCCGACGCCGACCGTGACCTCGATGAAGAGATCGAAGTATTCGCTCATGGTGACCATCGACTGGACATTGAGGTCGCGGCCCACCCCCAGCAGAAACACCAGACCGTAACGGAATACGACGAAATAAGCGAACAAGCCGCCGGAGACGAACAGGGCGGCGGTGGAGACCACAAACGGAACCGCCCAGCGGCGCTCGCGGGCGTAGAGTCCGGGGGAGATGAAGGCCCAAAGCTGGTACAGCACCCACGGGGATGCCAGAAAGACGGCGGCCAGCAACGGCAGTTTGACCCACACGGTGGAGAAGGCTTCGGTGGGGGTGGTGAACACCAGCCGGGGCGACAGGCCCAACTGGCGGAGCGCGGCCTCGGCGGGCTTGCTGACTACGCGCCACAGCGGGTTCATGAAGGTCATGCTCAGAGTGAAAGCCACTCCCACTCCGGCCAGCGCCCGCAGAATCCGGGAGCGCAATTCTTGCAGGTGTTCCATGAAGGACATGCGGAGCATCTCTTCGGCTTCGCCGGTCATAGCGGTTTCCCAGTTGGCGATTCGGCGTCCGGGATTGCGAAGCGCCTACAGAGCGAGAGAAGAGAAAGGGTTAGAGGGAGCGTCCCGGAATGTTGGCGGCGCTCGAGAGTGGAAATGCCAGCTAGGGACAGTGTACCGCAGACGGCGACGTTCGAACGGGTGTCCGGCTCCGGTGTCCGGCTCCGGTGTTGACCGCTGCCCGTCCGTCACGCTAACCTGTGGATGGACCCGCCCGGCGCTGGCGTAGCTCAGTTGGTAGAGCATCTGATTTGTAATCAGAGGGTCGGGGGTTCAAATCCCTCCGCCAGCTCCACTAAATCAATCACTTACAGATCATTGGATGGTACCAGAGGGCGGTTTGGTAGCAACGCTGGTAGCAACGCCGGTTTTTGGCGGATTCAGAACCGCTTCCATCTTGTCCGCGGCATCCTTGCGGAGCGCCGGTACCACGTGGGAGTAGATGTTCATGGTGATGGCGATCTGGCTATGTCCCAGGAGTTCCATCACGACGCGCGGGTGGACACCCTGCGCAAGCAACAGGGTTGCGGCCGTGTGGCGTAGATCATGAACCCGAACGCGCGGCAATCCCGCGGCCGTGATGATCTCGCTAAAGGCCCGTTCGATATTCCGGGGTTCAAGCGGAGTTCCGATGCTGGTGGTGAACACGAAACCGTCATCTCTCCATCGGCTGCCGGCGAGTAGTTGCTCTTGCTCTTGGCGACTTTTCCAGGTTGCCAGCAGGGAGACTATCACCGGGGGAAGGTTCACCGTCCGCCGGCTGGAACGCTTCGGTTCCTTGAGCAGTAGTTGGCCCTTTTCCTCACCCGGCATCTTGATCCGCTGAAGGGTGAGGCGGACGGACAGGGTACCCCGCTCCAAATCGACCGCTGGCCACTTGAGGGCAAGCGCTTCGCCCTTCCGCAGCCCCAGGGCCATTGCTGCCGAAAAAAGGGCGCCCAGTCGGTGACCCTCTGCAGCGTCCAGGAACGCGGTTGCTTCTTCGGGACTGTATGGCCGAATCTCGGATAACTCGCTCTTGGGAAAATCTACCAGCATGGCCACGTTCCGGGACACGAGGTCCAGCTTGCACGCTTCGTTTAGGGCCATCCGCAATACCAGCATCAGGTAGTGAACCGTGCGCGCGGAAAGGTGGCGCCCTTCTATGCTCTCGCCCTGCGCTGGCTTCTTTACGCCGGGTCCCTTCATTATGAGCGCGTCAAGCGTTTGGGCCTTGAAGCGTTGCACATCCTCCGGCCGCATTTTGGCGAGCAAGATCTTTCCAAGCGCGGGGGCGATATGCAACCGCACGGCGCCCTCATAGCTGACATAGGTCGCGGGTGCCACGTCTCGCTTGATTCCCTCCAGCCACGTGTGAAGAAAATCCGCCAGTGTCCGCTTCTTTGGGTCAATGTTAATTCCGCGTTGCCGATCCCGGAGCGCCTTTGTCAACTGATCGGCTACTTCATGGCGGGTTCCGGCCGTGAACACCTTGCGCTTGGGTCTGCCTTCAGCATCTTTCCCAGTGGTGACCGCCGCGCGCCATCGGCCATCCTTCATGTGGTAAATCGAGCCTTCACTGTTACCGCGTTTTCGCTGGGACATGGGACTACTCTCCTTAATGGGGGCTACTCTCCCTTGGCCTCTCGGAATCTCTGCTGCCGGATGCGACCCGCGCAGCGCTCATGCATCGTCTTGGTTTTGCGCTCGAACGTAAAAAAGCCATTACAAACGGAACAACGTCGGACCTTCGCCCTACCGGAGTAAGCGTGGTAGACCTGATACCAGATTGCGCCGAGCAGGTTGAACACCCGGATATACGGCCGCAATTCATCCGTGCGATCCATGAGCAATTGCGGGCTCACGCCTTGGCGCAGGTGCCGATTGACCCCACAGGCGATAAGCGCTTTCGCCGGCCCGATCGTTTCACCGGGCTTCCAGCGCTTCAGCAGGTGAGGGCGCGTTCCCGTCTCGCTGCTCGCGATGGTTTCCCGGTATTCTAAACCGTCGAAGAGGCTTTGCCCGTCGAGATAAACCGTTCTTTTGCCGTGCCACTTGATATATTTCTCAAGGTCCCTGCCGGCAGAGTTCGAGCACAGCTCCCAAATGGTGACCACCACACGGGCGCCCCGGACTTCGCCGATCCAATCTGAAAGGCTCTCGCCCATTCGGATTGCCTGCCCCTGCCCTGAATTCGCCTTCTGTACAAACTGCCTGGCGATTCCGAGCGCACCGTACCGGTTTGCAAAGGAAAGAATTCCGTCCGCCGAATCTGGCGTGTTGACGAACTTCTCAAACAGCAGGGGTTCGTCCTCCAGTGGCCGGTAGGCCCGGCTTTCTTCAGAGGCCGACACCAGGACAGGCTCAGAGTATGGTTTGAAATGGCGACCGCGCATGGTCGGAGTGGTTCCGACCAGTTCCGCCCACCGATACCGCCCTGCCGGCCAGACCAGAGGATCAATCGCTGCGGAATCGTCCGTAGCCGTTGATGCGGAGACAGCCTGCACTTTTTTTTCTTGTAACGCCATCTGTAACGCCTAAATAGCTTGATAGAGGCTACCACGAAAGTGTAACTTGTAGACGATTCGCTGTCAATGGCGACTCCCGGAGACGACATGAGGAATGAAAAACAGACGGAAACTGAACCGATCTTGCTGCGCGGTGGAGAGGTTGCGGAACTGCTCGGCATCTCAAGAGCAAAGGCTTACCGGTTAATGCAGCGACGGGAAATCCCCGTTTTGACTCTCGGGAGAGCCGTCAGGTGTCCGCGTGAGTCCTTGCTCCGGTTCCTTGAAGCCCACACGCAGCAGCCCGGCGGAGCCGCGGCGGTCGCTGGCGGGACTGCGGCGTGAAGATTGATGGCCCGCCAACGCCCTGCTGTGGGGCGTCGACGGGCCGTGTAATCCGGAGGCAGTCCGGGTATACGCCCATATGACGCATCTACCATATATCAACGCACGCGGCGGAGTCAACGCCGCGCCTTCAGCCAAGGACCGATTTCGAATCGTCGCTTGGACTCCCGTCTGCCCCGCAAAGAACACGTTGACGGCGTTCCTTGACCTCGCCCTGCCCAGCGGCCTCGTACTTCATAGCCTCACCTACCACGTCCACGCGACGGCGGAAAGCCGATGGGTCAGCATGGCAGCCCGCGAGATTCCAGCCCGTGGCGCCCAAAAGCCCACCTGGGTACCGTTCGCTACTTTTTCCGACCGTGCGGCCAAAGAGAGATTCCAGCAGCTTGCGCTCGCGGCCGTGGATGCCTACCTGGCGGCCGGCGAGGTTGCCCGATGACTGCCAGCCGCGGGCGGCATGCCCACGGTGTCGATCTCCCGTCCATCGCGCGAGACGAAATCCTGCACAGCGCGCGGGTGCTGATGGCTCCGGGCGAGGTGCACGAGGTGCGCATGCCCAGCGCGGGCCGCGGTACGATCTCGGGCTACTTTGATGATCCGGAAAAGCTGGTAGATGCAGTGCTGCCCTGGGACGGCCAAGTGCCGGCGATCTACCTCACATTGAACCCGGTCAAGCCCGATTTACTGGCCCGCGCGGTAAACCGGTTGGAACGCTACGTCAAGTTCACCTCCAGGGACGAGGATATCCTCTATCGGCGACGGCTTCTGATCGACTGCGATCCGATTCGGCCGGCCGGCATCAGTTCCTCAGCATCTGAGCACGGGCGCGCGATTGCGGTGGCTATGGGCGTCTGGGACGACTGGCGCGGCACGCTGGGGGACGCGACCTGGCCAACGCGCTGATCTCGGGTCTGCCCGTCTTGACCCAGATGCAGAAGCTCGTACACCGGCTGTACCGGCTTCTCGACAAGGCGGAAGCTCGCGAGGATGACCCCTCCGCGATCGCTTGTCACCGTGAGTTACGGCGCTCCGTTGAGCTTCTTGGCCGGCTGACTGGCGAGTTACAGGCCCCCGCGGTGAGTGAGGCGGGCGGGGGATTGCAGGTCACGATCGTGTATGCCGACAAGCTGACCGCGGCGGCTCGCGAGGCGATCGAGGTAACGGCCGGGGCCGCATCCCTGCCGGCGCCGGAGAAGGTGCAGTAACATGGCGGTAACATGCCCACCTTGACGCTCCCCAGGCCGCATCCCCTCCAGCAGCACGTCATCGACGGCGCGCGCCGTTTCAACGTAGTTTGCTGTGGCCGGCGCTGGGGTAAGACCGAGCTTGGCATGGACAGGTTGATCCACACCGCCCTGCGAGGCAAGCCGGCAGCCTGGTACGCGCCGAGTTACAAGCTAGCGGCGCCGGTATGGCGCGAGATGCAGAACCGGCTGCACCCGGTAACCCGCGACAAGAGCGAGCAAGAGCGGCGCCTTGAGTTGAGGGGCGGCGGAAGTGTAGACGTGTGGTCGCTGGACAGTCCTGACAGTGGCCGCGGCCGTGCTTACGCCGCGGTAGTGCTGGACGAAGCGGCTCTCATACCCAACCTGGAAAGCGCCTGGCAGGAATCGATCCGTCCACAGCTCACCGACCACTCGGGCAGCGCATGGTTCCTCTCGACGCCCAAGGGTACGGCGAGTTACTTCTGCCGCCTGTGGAATAAAGGCGCAGATCCCGATCAGCCCGAGTGGGCAAGCTGGCAGATGCCTAGCGCGAGCAATCCGTATTTGCCGGCGGGAGAGATCGAATCGGCGCGGCGGGACCTGGGGGAGTTAGCCTTTGCGCAAGAGTACCTCGCGCAGTTTGTTTCATGGTCGGGCGCCGTGTTCAGAAATATAACCCACGCGATCATCGGCAGTGACCCGACCGTCGGGGCTGCCGTGGTGCTCGGGGTGGATTGGGGCCGCGTGAACGACCACACGGTATTCGTGGCGATCGACGGTTCGGGCACGGTGGTGGGGATGGATCGTTTTACGGGCATCGCCTACTCGTTGCAGAGAAATAGGCTGATAAGCTTCTGGCGGCGCATGGGTGGTAATGCCTACATCCTTGCGGAGAACAATAACATGGGTGGGCCGGTGGTGGAGCAGTTGCAAATGGATGGCCTGCCGGTGTCGGCGTTTACGACTACGAACGCGTCGAAGGCCGCCATAATCGAAGCGCTGGCATTGGCTTTCGAAAGGGGCGTGATCCACATCCCCCCGGACCCGGTTTTACTGGGCGAGCTCCAGACTTACGAAGCCAAGCCGCTGCCGTCAGGCATGATGAGATATGCCGCGCCCGAGGGATCGCATGACGATACCGTAATGGCGCTGGCTATCGCCTGGTCCGCGTTGGGCGCGCTTGAGCGGCAGAGGTCGAGGAAGAGAATCTGGTTAGATCCTGCCAGCGGGTTGTGGTCGGATATGCCGCCGGAGAGGTATCGGATTTCACCTATTTGAGCTGACGCGCGGGCCGCCGCCGCCGCGGGGCAGGTAGCGCGGGTGAGGGCGATCCAACGGGGCAGTTTCCGCAGACCGCGCGGGTGAGGGTATCATGCTAGGCACAGTGCGGTTCTACCTGGCGGAGAAACGCTTTGGATTCGTTTGTAACGAGGGGGGAGACTGGTTTTTCCATGCCTCCGGAATCATCGGCGCGGCGCCCGAAAAGGGTGACGAGGTCGGCATGCTGTTTTTATAGACGGGAAGAACTGCCCTCGATATCGGACGGCCCTTAGCCTGGAATCCAAGAGACGCCCCGGCTCTTCGTAATGGTCGCGATGTTGATGCTTTCGCCTGTAAAGTTACACTTTTTCTCATCCAGCCTGCGTATTTCTGGATCGGCACAAGCCCGGAAGTAGTTCTTTACGAGTTGCACGGCATCTGCTACTCTCATCGCCCCTGGTTCCACGGGCAAGAGATATTCGGAGACGAGTGGATGCATGTCCCAGAACTTTTGCAAAATCACCCTTGAGCCGTATCCTTGCAATAATCCCAAAGTCAGAGGGACGTGCGAGACTTCTGGCTCGATCAGCTTTTGATCTCTCTGCCAAAAATGAGCGCGCACAAATGATGGTTCTCCTTTGTAGTACCCGGCGAACAAGGTATGTGCAAAGATCCTGCCCGCCCCCGGTTGGATCGGCTCATCGCCTTCTGGGTAAGCCGTCACGATTCCACCATTCCGCGCCGCCTCGAATCTGGCGTTTACGGCTGCACAGGCCAATCGTACATATTTCCGAAGGCTGAATGGGTCACTCGGCGCCACGCCGTCACATGCCTTTTGCATTTCACTAACGAGGTCGAATGCGAGTCCGTCTCCGTCATTCCTAACGAGGTGAACGATTCCGGCCAGTCCGTATATTACAGCTTCATGCTTCAGAGGGAAAATCTTCTGCGACTCATCATCCACCACAGATCCATCGGGGAGCGCTCTTCTTCGATCAGCGGCGACCACGAACCCCTCTTGCGTATAGACGATCAGAATTGTACTCATCGAGTCGAAAAGCAGAGGCTCCGCGAAAAACAGGGAACCGTCATCAAATTGCATTTGGCACACCCATAACGTAAGATTTGAGTGTCGCCCAAATCCCTCTTGAGCAAGGCCCGATTCGCAGTCGGGCTTTTTGCTCTTACGGATTCGTCACGATTTTAGCGCAAACCGATGTTGCGGCGACGTTATCGCTTGCGCTGAACCGTCTCGCACGGAAGGGTGCGGGCAGGAGACACCCCACCCGGCCGCCCCGTTTTTTCTCACGCGGGCGTTTCTTCGCGGGTTTTGAAATCCCCCGCGTTTTTGGTAGCAACCCTGGTAGCAACGCCGTTCGTCTAGGACTGTCTACAGGGTTTTTGCCCGTCTCCGCGTGTTCCTAAGTGACTGATAATAGACAGGGGCGTAAATCATAGACACCAATCCCTCGATTTTGTAATCAGATGGTCGGGGGTTCAAATCCCTCCGCCAGCTCCACTTTTTGGCATATTTCGGGCGTTGTCTTGCACCGTTGTCTTGCGCCAAACCACGGGTTAATTCACGGTTCCGCACTTCGGTTCCGGCCTTTCTTCCTTTTCTTTTTCTTTCGCCTTCAAGTGTGCCTCCAGTTTCTGCGCGTTCTGTTTCATTCGGCGCTCACTCACGATGTGGCACCGATCAAACACCGATCGAGTCTTGTGCCCGCTAATCTCCATGGCCTCTTTCTCGGTTAGCCCTGCCTCGATCATGTTCGTCAGCGCTGTCCTGCGCAGATCATCGGAGAAGCCGGCGCCACCAGTCGAAACCCTACGCCGTCTCTCACGAGGACAACCAGACTGCCCGCCAGCACCGGGAGCACGCCACCAAAGGCCCGCCGCGCGAATGGCACCAGCGCTCCGATGTGTTTCCGGCCATTCTCGGCGGCCTGCGGGGTGGCAGTGCTGTGGCGAGCCAAGATCAGCGGCTCGGGTTGCGCGGGAGCGATTTTGAAGATGCGCCTCCGCGCCCCGGCAAGTCAGGGGCGGAGAATTCGTGACTCTCAGCTTTGAGTAATGGCGCCTCTATTTTGCGCTCGGGCTGTCATCGGCCTTCAGGTCGCCGAGAGCGTATTGAATCCCCGCCAGCATATGAGCGATAAAGGGCCGCAAGAAGTACACCTTCTCGTCGTGACCGTGTGCCTCATAGAACACGCGGCCATTGCCCACGCGCTGAATGTAGCTCAACGCGTAGTCGCCGTCAGTGCGCCTGGTGGCTGCCGGCTCTTTGGCTTTGTCTTCCGCGCTCATTTTGGCGTAGTTGATGCTAGTGAGAACATGCACCCGCTTTCGGCTGAATGAGTCTTGCGCAAACGTGTAAGTCTCGTCCACGATTTCGAAGCCCTGGCGCGGAAGCATGGCAGTCAGGGGACTGTTGGGGTCGTCGACCTTGACGGGGATCAAGGTCGGGTAGCTCCAATGGAATTTGAAGAACCCGCCGACCATTTGGTTGAACTCGGGCCATGTGCCTGTCGGGGTAGGGCTATTAGCATGGTAGCTGTCGGTAGCGGCGTGGATGCCGGCCAAGCCCTTGCCGCCTTTGACAAAGTCCAGGAGCGCCTGCCGGCGAAGGTCAGTCGCAGCCTTGTCGTTCGGGTCGTCCAGAAATTCGCCGGTGGTGCTGTCAAGGAAAATGGCGTCATATTGCTTCAGGTTTTCAGGCGTGACCATGGCCGTATCGTAGGTGATGGTAGTCATCCAGGCGCCGGTCTTGTCTCCCAGGTATTCAACCATCTTCGCCGCCAACGGGATGGAAGTGTGCACCCAACCGACGGCTCGGCCGAGGACCAGCACATGGCGCAGGCTCTGAGGCGTGGCGTAGGGCTTGTCCGGCAGCGCGGCCATCATGGCCGAGACGTCGCCCGGATTGGCAAATTGTCTTTGCGGACAGCCGCGGCTAGGGCCGCCGCTAAATCCCTCTGCAGGGCAATTTGCGGGTTTCGCGGTAGCAGATGCGGGCTGTGCGAAACCCACAGAGCCGGTCAATACTACGGCGGCTAACGCCGCACCAATTCCCAATGCCTTTAGTTTCATAATCGGATGTTCTCCCGTGATCGCAGCCTGGAAAGACGTAATTATATCCCCGTAATGCGTCGACTGTCGCCTCGGGATCCCGACTAATCCCGACTGCTGTGCAACGGTAACGAGAGGGAACCACTCTGGGATCATTCCCGTGAGTCCGGTTCCGACCAGTTGACGAGAAATGCCCGACCCGTCGAAGTGGACGCAGAGGGGCCTGCAGTCCGGATCTGGGAAGTTTGCTCATCGCCCGCCGCTCGCCGGCCCTCGATCGCCGAGTAGATCCACGTCGCCGGCATCGGTCGCCCCGCGATCGCAAGGCCGCCGCCCCCCGCGCAACGGGCAGGACGCCCGGCTGGCACGGCCAAGACTGGTTCGGCTTGGCGGCCGGCAGCGGCGCCGGGCGGCGATTCGCTGCGCGCCCCCGCGCCGCCATCGTCATGCGCGCCGCCTGGCGCATGTCGGGGTCGGTTCGCCAGCAGCCGGAGGAGACCGAGGAGCAGTCCGCCACCTTGCCGCTGCGCACAAGGCCTCGCGCACGGAACTATCGTCGAAGCGGGGGCGCGGTCGAATACGCAGCCGGACCGGCGTGAACGGCGCAGGGCGGTGCCGCCGCGCGCCTGGACGCTCTCGGCCCGCGGGCGGATGGCCGCCGCCCGCCGCGCCGCGGGCGGGACGCCGGGCGGAAACGGCAAGACTGGTTCGGCCTGGCGGACGACAGGGGCGCCGGGCAGCAAGCGAGGAAGCCGGCGCCGCCGCGGACGGCAAGCTCGGCGGCGAGCCGCCTGACGCCATCGAAGGCATCGCACCGGGCTGCGCCGCCCGCGCGGATGGACGCTCTCTGCCGCGGTCGCATGGCCGCCGCCCGCCGTGCAATCGGGCCGGCGGTGTCGGTGCGGCCACACAGTGTCGTATCCGTAAGTAGTTGATTCTACGTAGAACGCCATCTTGCCCTTGTGGGCATTTTCCGCTGCATGACCGAGGGATCGCCCGCTCGCGCGTCAAGGGGGTAGTCTTCATCCTTGAGTCGAATACGCTCCTGCGCCTTCTTGGGAAGCGAAACAGAATCGAATCCACCCGGCAGAGGACACGTCCCGGATTCAGCAAACGCATCCCTTGTCATCCTGTCCGGACAGGAGTATCCGCTGGGCGTGGCAGAACGTCCTACCTATCAGGAGGGATTTATGCAATTCCACGTGCGGATCCATCGTTGGGTCCTTTGGTGGTTCTATGTGGGAGTGGTTTGCGGCGTGGTTGCTGTCATCAACATTCTCGGTCGGGATCTCTCTCGAACACAGGAGGATGTCATTCTCCTGATCGGTGCATTGCATTGGCTGCTGGGAGGGTTGGTGTGTTATGCGTGCGACGCCATTCGAATCGAGGGGCTGTCTCAGCAGCCGAAAGACAAAGAACCATCGAGAGCGTGGGAGCCACCAGAATGGCATCCTCCATCCGATTTCCTTTTCCCTGGGAGCAGAAAAAGCCTTTTGCCGCGCGCGTAGAGGGCAGCTTGTGCAGCCAGACCCAGGCGGTCTGGTAGCTGGTTGGTGGAGCTGACGCTGCGTTGGCGAACTCGGGCGCGGTGCTGAAATCGTCCTCCATCCGGTCTCTATTTTGACAGATTCGTGTGCTCCCCTGAGTCAGGTGGATAGCGAAACAGGCCCGCCGCGCGGATGGGCGCTCTCGGCCGCGGTCGCAGGGCCGCCGCCCAGCGGGCGGGACGGCCGAGCGGAAACGGCGAGACTGGTGCGGCCGGGCGGCCGGCAGGGGCGCCGGGCAGCGATTTCGCCATGCGGCCCCGCGCCGGCATCGTCATGCGCGCCGCGTGGCGCACGTGGGGATCGGCCCGCCCGCAGCCGCAGGAGACCGAGGAGCCATCCAGCGGCTTGCTGCCTCACCAGCGCACCGGGCGGCGCCGCCGCTCTCGGCCCGCGGTCGCAGGGCCGCCGCCGGCCCCGCATCGCGGCGGGACGCCGGGCGGCAAAGACTGGTTCGGCCGGGCGGCCGGCACGGGCGCCGGGCAGCGATCGGGGAAGCCGGCGCCCCTCACCGGGCGGAAATAGCGCTCAGATCTTCTGGCCGGTTGGCCCGGGGCCGAAGTCGCAGGACGCGTCCTTCACGCTCAGGCCGGCCACCTCGATCCGCGTCAGGTCGGTGGTCCCCACGCCCACGGCCTCGCACAGCTTGAGCGTGTTGTCGCCGCGCAGGAACGGCTTTGTGCCGCGGTCCGCGCGCGGATCGTA
>JBKQPR010000184.1:0-23451 GCA_052144935.1 Bryobacteraceae bacterium | reverse complement strand
TTCGAATATATTCATTCTTTCATCTAGCCATGATGGAACGCCGATGTCAAGCGAAGGTGCGATCCTGAGGGTGTCGGACCATCCTCGGTCTGCTTTATCCCCTCAAATGTGCGAAAGTCGGGCTAGCCTGCTGCTGTGCGCGTTGCGGCTGCTGCGCCGGCTTGGCCTGTTGCTGCCTCTCTGGTTGCTTTTCCTGTTCGCGTCCCTGTGCGTAAGCGGGAATGATGGCTACGGGAAGCAAGAACAGACTTGCTATTCTTAGAACTTCAATGATCTTCATTAGGATCGCCTCGATTGTAAAGTAATGCAACCCGAGGTCCGCGCCGCATGGCCTATCGAGTCCCGTCGCCCAAGCGCTCAGGAAGACCGGCAGGCGCCTCGCAAACTAATATGTGCAACTGGAAGTAGACCCCCAGCGCCAAACACCGGACCCTCTTCATCTCCTTTGCCAGTTATGACATGCAGATGAACGGGAGTCGCAGAATCCCCGCTGGCGAACAAGCTTGCATCCCCGCCGGAATCTGAGAAACCTGTCCAAGGTTGTCGTGGAATGCAGGTTTGACGACTGGGCTCGCGGAGCAACGACTGCACGCCTTACGCCGGATTCTGCACGCGGCTGTCAGGGCGGACGTCACGCGCCAGGTCACAAAGGGGCCTTGCCGTTGGGCGGGCCGAGCGTTATCTCCGGCCGCCCAGGACAGATAACCACGCGTTATCCCCCGGCCCGAAAGAGACATTACTAAGCGGGAAACCGAATCTTATCGGAACTGTAACCGGACTGCGTTCCGGCAAGTGGTATTACAAGGGTAACCGATGGGAAGAATTGCAACGCTATTTCTCTATTCCGCGATGGCCGCGCACGCCCAGCACGTGATCGTCTTTGGAATCGACGGGCTGAGTGTGGACGGGGTCAACCGCGCCAACACGCCACACCTTCACCAACTGATGCAGGAATCCGCCTGGACCCTGGAAGCGCGCGCCGTGATGCCCACGCTGAGCAGCCCCAACTGGTCCTCCATGATCGATGGCGCCGGCCCCGAGCAGCACGGCATCTTCTCCAATGGCTACTTCAAGCCGATGATGGAATTGCAGCCGGTCTGCCGCGACGAGGCCGGCATGTTCCCCACCATGTTTTACGTGCTGCGCAAGGAGCGGCCCGCCGCGGACATGGCCATCTTCCACGATTGGCCGGGCTTCGCCAACCTGGTGGAGAAGACCGCTCCGGATGTGCTCCAGCATGAGCATGGCGCCGCCAAGACCGTGGAGGCCGCCGCGCGCTACTGGCGCGAAAAGCACCCC
Organism: Bryobacteraceae bacterium; assembly: GCA_052144935.1. Lineage (GTDB taxonomy): Bacteria > Acidobacteriota > Terriglobia > Bryobacterales > Bryobacteraceae > JOPF133. The sequence goes on along the minus strand of JBKQPR010000184.1, from coordinate 22,152 downwards.
GATCTGATGTTCCTGCAACTCGACAACGTGGACCACGAGGGGCATGCCTCGGGTTGGTCCGGCCGCGAGTACCTGCGCGCGGTCGAGGAAGCCGACCGCCTGCTCGGCATGATGCTCGATATGCTGCGGGAAACCCCGGCCGGGGATTCCACTTTTCTGCTGGTCACCTCCGACCATGGCGGGAAGGGGCGCAGCCACGGGAAAAACTCGCTGGAGGAGATCCAGATTCCGTGGATTCTTCACGGCCCCAACGTGGCGCCGGGACGCCTGGCGGCGTCGGTTTACACCTTCGACACGGCCGCCACGATTGCCTGGATTCTAGGCGTCAGCCCGCATCCCTGCTGGATCGGGCGGCCGGTCGTGACGGCCTTCCAGCCGACCGCCATCACCGAGCGCACCGAGGCCGCCGCGCGGCTGTGTGCGGGGCGCGGCCTTGCGATCTCCGTCGCCGGAGCCGCGGCGGGGCCTCTGCCGCCCCAAGGGGAGCATCGGAATTGAAACCGAACATCGATTTCATCTACATCGATTCGGGCGGCGGCCACCGCGCCGCGGCCACGGCCCTGATGGAAGTGATCCGCCGCCAGCAGCGGCCCTGGGAGCTGCGCATGCTGTCGATCCAGGACCTGCTGAATTCGATTGACGTGATCCGCAAGTCCACGGGAATCCAGTTTCAGGAAGTCTACAACATCATGCTGCGGCACGGCTGGACGCTGGGCACCGAGCAAATCATCCCCGTGATGCACGCGATGATCCGGCTGTTTCATCGCGACGAGGTGCGCGTGCTGATCAGGCACTGGAGCGCGTCGCCGCCGGACATGGTGGTGTCGCTGATTCCGCACTACAACCGGGCGATTCGCGAGGCGTTGGACCAGGTGGCGCGGGGCCCAGAGGGCACCCCAAAAGGCGCCCCTCCGCTGGTGACCATCCTGACCGATATCGCGGACCATCCGCCGCATTTCTGGATCGAGAGGCAGGGCCAGCACGTAGTTTGCGGATCGGCGCGCGCCGAGCGGCAGGCGCGGGCCCTCGGGTTGCCGGACTCGCACATCCTGCGCGTTTCGGGAATGATCCTCAATCCCAGGTTTTACGAGCCGCTGCCAGTGGATCGCGCAGCCGAGCGCGCGCGCCTGGGTCTGCGCCCGGACCTGCCCACCGGGCTGGTGCTGTTTGGCGGGGAAGGCTCGCTGGAAATGGTGAAGATCGCGCGGTTGATCGACCGGTCGGCGGTGGACACGCAATTGATCCTGCTCTGCGGCCGCCATCAGGAAGCCGCGTGCGAGCTGCGCGCCATGCCGCATCGCGTGCCGATGCTGGTGGAGGGGTTCACGCGCGAGGTGCCGTACTACATGGCGCTGGCGGATTATTTCATCGGCAAGCCCGGCCCCGGCTGCCTGAGCGAAGCTCTGGCCATGCAGCTTCCGGCGATTGTGGAGCGCAACGCCTGGACGCTGGCGCACGAACGCTACAACGCCGACTGGCTGCTGGAGCAGGGCGCGGGCCTGGTGATTAGCAGCTTTTCGGGAATCGCCGGCGCCGTGCGGCAGCTTCTTTCGCCCGACGAGTACCCGCGCTACCGCCAGCGCGCCGCGGCCACGCGCAACACGGCGGTGTTCGAGATCCCCGAATTGCTCGACGGGATACTGCGCCGGCGCGCGGCAAGCATGCCGCTGGCGCCGGCGCAGCAGCCGACGCCGTTGTGGGGCAGTCAATCTTGACTTGCAGCCGCCTTTCCAGGCGGCGACTTCTTCCTCCTTCCACTTTCGACCGCGGACGACGCCGGGCGGAGGCACCGCGGATCACGACGAACCCAGGGGCTGGCTAAAAGCCGGCTGGTCGCGGTAGGGATGCCAGTTACCCGGCACCCCCCGCACAGTCCCGTGCTGGCGCGACTCACACACACGGTTCCTGCCTTGGATGTTTGGCGTCGAAGCGCTCCGTCGGATACGGATGCTGGATCTCAACCACAGGTAGCAAAACGCCGAGTCGCTCCATGAATCGCGCCCACGTCCAGTGGGTCCGCTGGCTTCGTCGCCTTAGCATCCGTAGCCAGCTTCGCCTCACGGCGTGCAGAAACGCTCTCAGTCGCTCCTCGTTTCCGGGAATCGCATGGTAGAGGAAATACCCCCGCACCACCGCCTGTAGCCATTTCAGGGTTCCCCGGATATTCTCGTGCATCCGTTTCCGCAGCTCCGCATGAATCTCCCCCCGATGGATTCGCCCGTGCAGTCGCTTAACCGCGCCTCCAGGCCTTCTCCATACTTCCGCCACGTCACTCCGTCCACTCCCGGCGCCGCCTTTTTCTTCAGGCGGCTATAACTGTCCCGGAGCAGATCCACTGTCACATGGTGAAGCAGGGCCGTGAACCGCACCTCCCTGTCCTTCCTCGCTACTTCCCGCACACGTTCCAGTCCGTTTGGCCCGCTTTCCCGACTCTGCGTCCGGCACTGGTTAGACTGTTCCGTGTTTTCCTTGGCCAGCGGCCTTTCCTCCACAACCTCCGCCTGCGGTTTCCCGCTCTTGTTCGGCTGCTTCGCAGGTACTACGCCGCTGTACGACTCCCCGCCGCCGTGCATGGTGGACTTATGGCTCATCGCCTTCTCCTCCCGGCCCGCCGCCTCTCGGCCACGGGCGGCCACGGGGTCTCTCGGTTCTCGCGGGCCCAGAGGGCACCCCGTTCCTATGCGTGCATGGGATCTTCGACTCCGCAGGGCACGGCACGCTCGCGCTATCGCGCACCGCTCTGTTGCCTTCCGTACTGGCTGACGCCGTCGGCTCCCTGGATTGCCGTTTTCGGAGCTCAATACCCAGCCCATATATGCCCCTGTCCAACGCTTCAAGTGCAGCCTTGCGGCTGCCCTCGCATGGCTCGGGGTCAGGATGGTCGCTACTCCTTTCCTGTGTGACTCTTTCATTCACTACTCCACGCCGGTTTATCCCGACGCTATCCAGCCAGGATTGGCTGCCCCGCGGGTGAGCACTTACAATAGGTAGCGTGAACCTTGCACTCGTAGGCTTCGGCTTCATGGGCGCCACGCATCTGCAGGCGCTTGGCCAGGTGCCGAGCGCGCGCGTGGCGGGCGTGGTCACCCGCGGCGCCCGCAAGCTCGCGGACGGCCTCCCCTGCCTGACGCTCGACGCCGCGCTGGCCGATGCCTCCATCGACGCCGTGGATATCTGCCTGCCCACGCACTTGCACGCCCGCGTTGCGATCAATGCGTTGCGAGCGGGCAAGCACGTGCTGGTAGAGAAGCCCATGGCGCTGGACGCCCCAAGCGCCCGCGCGATGGCCGCCGAAGCCGAGTGCCAGGGGCGCATCCTGATGATCGCCCATGTGCTGCGCTTCTGGCCGGCCTACGTGGCGCTCCGCGAGGCCGTGCGCGGCAACCAGTTCGGCCGCGTGCGCCACGCCCGTTTCGAAAGGCGCTCCGCGGTGCCCGGATGGGGACCCTGGCTGCTCGACCCCGCGCTCAGCGGCGGAGGCGCGTTCGACCTGCTGATCCACGACGTGGATATGTGCCTGCACCTTTTCGGCAGGCCTTCGGCGGTGGCCGCCGTGCGGTACGCGGAACTGCTGGACGCCCAACTCTACTACCCGGACATGGTGGCGCACATCTCCGGCGGCTGGCAACACGCCGGGGCGTTTCCGTTTCGCATGGAGTACACCGTCACCTTCGAAGGCGCCACCGCCGAGTACAGCTCCATCGGGCGGCCCGCCATGCTTTACAGCGCCAAGGAGACCCGGCCGCTGGAACCTAGCGTGAGTGATGCCGCGGGCGATCCCAGAGGCGATGCCTATGCCGCCGAGATCGCCTATTTCGCGGACTGCTGCCATACAGGCCGCGCGCCCGAGCTTTGCCCGCCGCGCGAATCGGCGGACGCCGTCGCACTTGCGCTGCTCCTGTTGCAGGCCGGCCGCCGGAACGGAGAGAAAATCGAATGCACCATTTGAAGCCGCTGGAGCCTGGCGTAATGTTCTGGGCCAAACGGGACAACCTGGCGGAGATTGCCGCCGTGGGGGTGCGCTGCGGCCAGTTGGGCCTGCCGGGCGAAATGGACTTGACGCCCGCCGCCGCGGAGGCGTGGCGGCAAGCGCTCGATCGCGCGGGCTTCACGCTGGTGACTGTGTTCGCGGCGTACGCAGGCGAGAGCTACGCCGATATTCCCACCGTCCGGCGCACCGTCGGTTTCATCCCGCCCGAGACGCGCGCCGCCCGCGAGCAACGCACCCTGGAAGTGAGCGATTTCGCGGCGCACCTGGGCGTCCCCAGCATTGCCTGCCATATCGGCTTTGTTCCCGAAGATGCCGCCGATCCCGACTACGCCGAAGTGCGCGAGGTGGTGCGGCGCGTCTCGGATCACGCCGCCGCCCACGGCCAGACCTTCGCGCTCGAAACCGGCCAGGAGCGCGCCGAGATCCTGCTGCGCTTCATGGACGACGTGGCGCGCCCCAATCTACGGATCAATTTCGACCCCGCCAACATGATTCTCTACGGCACCGGTGAGCCCATCGAAGCGCTGCGCGCGCTGGGCCCGCGCGTGGTTTCGGTGCATTGCAAGGACGGCGACTGGCCGCCAGCGAATACGCCGGGCGCGCTGGGCACTGAGCGGCCCTTGGGACAGGGATCCGTGGGGATTCCGCAATTCGTCGCCGCGCTGAAGGAAATCGGCTTCACCGGTCCGTTAAATGTGGAGCGCGAAACCGAAGACCAATGCGTGCGCCTGCGCGACATCGCCGCCGCCATCGGGCTGCTCCGAACCATCGTGGGGCAGGCCTGAGCTTGCCCTCCGTGTCCGATGAGGACTTGGACGAGGAGCGAGTTCGCCGGGAGACGATTAGAAAACTGGTGGCCGATCCGGAGCGTTACCTCACCAGGTACACCCACGCTTTCGGCAACGTTCTGAACGCCGATAACGCGGCAGCTCTGTTCGACGAATACAACCAGGACCGAGCGAAGTACCGCGCCGCCGTTCATCCGGCCGCTGCTTGGATCCGTGACGAACTCTTCCGGCGGGCGCTCACCCAGGCAGCGCCCGAGGGGCGGAACCGTGTGGTCTTCACCGCGGGCGGAAACGCCGCCGGCAAGTCGACGGCGCTGGCGGTGGCCGGCCTTGCCAAACGCGCCCAGGTTGTATTCGACTCCACTTTCAGCAACCCCAAGCACGCTCGACGCCTGATGGACCAAGCGCTCGGCGCGGGCAAGACCGTAACCGTTCTGTATGTGACCCGGCCGCTGGACGAAATCTTTGTGGCGATGCTGGATCGCGCTCAATTGGAGGGGCGTGTCGTCACCATCAACCAAGTGATCGGCTCCCACCGGGGCGCCGCCGAGGATGTGCGCGACCTCTCGCGGGAATTACAGCACAATCCCAGTGTCGAGTTCCTGTTCGTCGACAATTCCAGCACCGGCGCACGCGAAGGCGCCATTGAGTTAGCGGCCCCACAGGACTACACTGAAATTATAAGGCGCCTCCATGAAATCCTCGATCGCGAATACGAAGCCGGAAGAATCAGCGAACACCTCTACCGCCGCATCAGCAGTGGAGATCGAGGCGAACCGTAGAGCCGCCCGTGAGGACGCCAAGTTAGTGGTCGAAGGCTTGCGTCGATTGGCCAAACAGAGAGCCGGCTCCAAGGCTCCCAACCAGGCGGCGTAACCGTCCCGCACGCCCGCCGGGCACCGCGAACAGAGCTGATCCCCTACTCCGTGCCGCTCTTCTTCGTTTCCGGCACGCCCAGTTCATGCAACAGGGCGGTCGTCTTGTACACCGTCCGCAACGCTTCGGCGATGCCCTGGGTGGCCACGTGTACGGCGCGCGCGGTCTCGTCGGTATACAGATAGGTGAGCGCGATGCTTTCCAGGTTCCCATCCACGACGATCCCGATCAGCTCGCCCTTTTTGTCCACTGTGGGGCTGCCGGCGCTGCCGGCGATGTCGCAAGTGGTCGGGAAATCGTACGGCGTCACCAGGTCCAGCGATCCCTTGGCGTCCATCCAGCGCTGCGGCAGCAGCAGCGGAACATTCTTGCCGGCCAGATAGAACAGGCCGCCGTACGTGGTGTCGTAGAGCACCTTGGCTTCCGTGCGATCCTTGTAATCCTTCACTGCGCCGAAGGTCAGCCGCAGCGTAGAGGTGGCGTCCGGATAATCGGCCGCGCCGAACATCTTGAAACGGTACTGAGCAATCTTCTCGGCGCTCGAAACCTCCAGCGTTTCGATGGTCTCTTCGCGCTTCTTCAGCAGCTTGCGGGCCGGCTCGTCCAGCAGCTTCGCCAGCCGGATCATGCCGTCTTCCGATTTCTGTACCGCGGCGCGGTCGCCGGCCAGCCGCTTGCGTTCCGCCACGTCCTTCAGCTTGGTGTTCCTCAGATACTCTTCGGCGGCCTGCGTCGGCGTCCGCGAGCCGAAGATCGCCTTCACCGGAACCTCCCGCTCGCCCAGGGACTTGATCTCCTCCAGGTAGCGCGCCAGCATCAGCGCTTCGATCGGGTCGTCAATCGGCGCCGGGGAATACAGGCTCGCCTCGAGCGACGCCAGGTTGCCGTCGCGATACTCCGGCAAACGCTGCTCGTTGGGCTTGGCGCGCTCCTCGCTCAGGCGCACGATCTGCCGCGCGATGCGGAACAGGTCGGAGCCAATCGCGCCGGGCCGCTCCAGCACTTCGTAGGTCCGTTCCGAGTGCTTCCAGTTGGTATAGGCGGTGGCCACTTCGTCCCACACCTTGCCGCCCTCGGTTCCCAGTTTGGGGTCGTGCTCGACGGCCGCGCGCAGCTTCTTCTCGAAGTTCGCCTTGCGCGCCATCAGCCGCACGTCGTCCAGCCCGATCAGACGCCCCGCGGTGAACTTGTAGCTGGTGTTCAGATCGCCCACGTGGCGCGTCGCGATGGCCAGATTGGCCTCGCTCCTGGCTGCGAAGTTACGCAGATCCAACAGCCGCCATTGAATGCGTGCCCGCATCGCCGGCAGCATGGTGTCGTGGTAGAAGGTGAGCTGGGCCACGGTCGCCAGGCGCGAAGTCGGCGCGGGATTTCCGGCGGCGAAGCTCAGGGCCGTGTCCGTCACTCCCTCCGTGCTCCACTTCAGATATTGCGGCGTGGCCACCGGCTTGCCGTTTTCGTACGCCCGCAGAAAAGCCACATCCAGGGAGTAGCGCTGGAAGGTGTAATCGGCCGCCGCTCCGCCGAATAGCGCGATGGCCGATTCGGGCGCGAATACCAGCCGGACATCGCTGTACTTCTTGTATTGGTACAGGTCGTAGCGCTCCCCCGACGAGAGCTTCACCACCGTGCAGGTGTTGTGGGTGCGTTCGGCGCAAGCCTTCTCGATGGCGGCCGAGGCGGCATTGCGCTTGGCCAGCGCTTCGGCGGGCTTGGCGCCCTCCTTAGCCGATTCCTTCACCTGTTTGGTGACGTCCTCCATGGAGACCACCACGGCGGCATCCAGGTTGGGACAGGCCAGCTCCTCCTGCGGCGTGGCGGCGTAGAAGCCGTCCTTCAGATAGTCGTGCCCCGCAGCCGCCTTCAGGCAGTCCGCCACCAGGCGCTGGTTGGTGAGCACCAGGCCGGTCGGCGAAACGAACGAGCCGGTTCCGGCTCCGGTTCCGGCTCCGGTTCCGCTGCCGATCCGCAAAGTGGAAAGGCGCAGATGGTCGAGGAAGCCGTCCGTGACGTCGAACTCGTACTTCTCCTTCACCTTGTCTTTGGGGAATTGGTTGAACAGCCACATGCCCTCGTCGGCCGTCAACGGCAGGCAGAGGGCGCCAATCAGGAGAAGGCCGCGAAATCTCACGATGTCCCTAGTGTAACCGGGTGGGGCATGGTGTGCGGTGCGATCCAGGGAGCCTCGGGAACCGCGAGAGAGCCGCCCCGTCCGCCGACAACCTCACCGTCGGCAACCGCCGCCCGTAACCGCCGCCCGCAACCGCCGCCCGCAACCGCCGCCCGCGACCGCACTGCCCGCAACTGCACGCCCGCAACCGCGCCCCCCGGCACTCCCGCACCACCCGCCCTTGCCGCCCGCCCGCATTTGTCCTATGATGTGGAACAAATATGTCGGAATACCTGGGCGAGTTCGAGCAGATCGTTCTACTGGCCATCCTGCGGCTTGGAGAGGCGGCCTACGGAGTGCCCATCCGCCACAAAATCGAAAAGCGCACCAGCCGCCGCGTCAGCGTAGGAGCGCTCTACTCAACCCTGGATCGTCTGGAAGCCAAAGGGTACGTGCATTCCCGGTTTTCCGAGGCCACCGCGCAGCGCGGCGGCCGCTCCAAACGATACTTCCGCCTGTTGCCGGAGGGCGCCCAGGCGCTGGCCCGGTCGAAATCGATGCTGGACCGCATGTGGCAGGGAGTCACCGTGAAGGGAGGATCTCATGCCTGATCGTCCGCCGCGCATCGCCGAGCGATTTTTGCACTGGCTGGTCCCCGGTAGAGATGGTGATGTCATCGCCGGCGATCTGCACGAGGCCTATGCCGAACGCGGCGGCGGGCGGATGTGGTACTGGCTGCAGGTGCTGACTTGCATCCGCGTCCGGCTTTCCCCGTACCGCTGCGCCATCCCCGATTTTGGGCACGACCTGCACTACGCCCTGCGCGTCATCCGCCGCAATCCCGGATACGCCGTGGCCGCCATGTTGTGTCTGGCGCTGGGCATCGGCGTGAATTCCACGGTTTTCAGCCTCCTGGATGGGATGTACTTTCGCCTGCTGCCGTTGGCGCAGCCTGAGCGCATCGTCGCTATCGACCGGAACGGCGCGGCGCCGTGCTCCTGGCGGGATTATCTCGAGTTCCGCGGCAGCCTGCATGCCTTCAGCGGCGTGGTAGCGGCGCAAGCCAGAGGCACGTTCATGGACGTCGATCGCGCCAATTTCGGCATCGTCGCCGAGACCGTCTCGGCAAACTACGCGAATGTCCTACGCGTGAAGCCCGCGCTGGGCCGATGGTTTGCGCCAGCCGACGAAGCACCCGGCGCGGAGCCAGCCGTGGTGATCGGCGCCCACATCTGGGAGACCTGGTTCCACCGCGACCCCGGCGTGATCGGCAAATATGTCCGGATCGAGCTGCTCTGGTACCGAATTGTGGGCGTCGCGCCGGACGAATTCCGTGGGATTTCGCCGCCGGCACGGGTGGATGCCTGGCTGCCGCTGGTGACGTTCCGGATATTCCGGGGGCAGCTCGATGACCCGCGTAGCCGCGGGCCGGAAGTCAGTCTGGTTGGGCGGCTCGGGCCTCACCAAACCGCAGAGCGCGCCAGCGCTGAAATCGCGGTCGTCGATGCGCGGCTCAGCCGGCAGTACCCGCGCGAAACCCGCGATGCCGCACCCATCCAGGTGCGGGTGTTCCGCGGCATCACGTCTCCCGAATCGCGCCGCACCATGCGCCCCATCGCGGTGTTGCTGCTGGCCGTGGTTGGAATCGTGCTGCTGATCGCCTGCGTCAACGTGGCCAACCTGCTTCTGTCCCGGGCCGCCGTGCGGCAGCGCGAGATGGCCTTGCGGCGCTCGCTGGGGGCCTCGCGCGGCAGGCTGGTCCGTCAGGGCCTGGCCGAGAGCACACTGCTGGCGCTGGGCGGCGCGTCGCTCGGCATCCTGTTGGGCCAGTGGACCGACCGCGCGCTTTCGCGCTGGCTGCCCACCTCCATTCCGCAGTCCTTCCTGCGCGGCGTTTCGCTCGAAATGAACTGGCGAGTAGCAGCCTTCACGGCGGCCGTCGCGCTCGTCTGTGCGGTGCTGTTCAGCCTGGCGCCGGCGCTGGAAGGCGCCTCAGTGGACCTTGTGTCCGCCCTCAAAACCGATGCCCGCTCCGGCCGCGGACCCTCGCGCCAGCGGGACTTCTACGTCATCGCGCAGGTGGCGCTGTCGCTGGTGCTGCTGATCGCTGCCGGGCTGCTGCTGCGAGCGTTGCAGCACACGGCGCAGATCGATCCGGGGTTCGCCACCGATCACCGGATCTATATCCGCCTCTTCGCGCCGGAACCGGACTTCACGCCGGACAGCGCCACGCGGCTTTTCACACGCCTTCTGGACCAGGCGCGCGCGCTACCCGGTGTCGGCGACGCGACCCTGTCGTTCGACGTCCTCGGCTTCATGGATGGCGAATGCGTGAGCGCGGGCCCCGGCTCTCCGGACGGCCACGCCTCCATCAACGTGGTCGAGCCGAACTATTTCGAGATGATGCATGTCGCTTTGCTGCGCGGGCGCAACTTCGCCCCTTACTACCAGGCGGTCCTGGACACGCCCAAGGGCATCGTAGCGGGCACCCCGCCGCCCTCCATCATCGTCAACGAGACCATGGCCCGCCAGCGGTGGCCCGGCCAAGACCCCATCGGCAAGGCAGTGTGGTTAGGCTGCCCGCCGAACGATCCCCAAATTGCCGCCCAGGTCATCGGAGTGGCGAAGGACATCAAATACGGCTCCCTGGATGAGGGTCCGCGCCGGTTCTTCTACGTCTCCCGGCGGCAAGTCTGGTGGAACGGGTTCTTCGCCTTGATCCTGCAGACCGCCGGCGATCCGCATGCTTTGACCGAACCTCTCCTCAAACTCGCGCGCTCGGGCGGACCCGATCTGCGCATGTACGAGCTGCGCACCTTCGACGATCTGGTGGAGCTGTCGCTCTGGCGCGTGCGGTGGCAGGCGGGTCTGCTGGGGGCCTTCGGTCTGCTGGCCATCCTGCTCTCGGTGGTCGGCCTGTACGGCGTGGTCGCCTATACGGTGGCCCAGCGCACGCACGAGATTGGTGTCCGCATGGCGCTGGGGGCCCAAAAAATCGACGTGCACTGGATGGTGCTGGCGCGTGGCTTGCGATTGACGGCAGCCGGCATCGCGGCCGGACTGCTCCTGAGCGCCGTCGCGACGCGCTTTCTGCGCAGCTTCCTTTACGGCGTGGACCCGCTCGATCCGGTGGCGTTCGCCGGCGCCGCGCTGGCGTGGCTTCTCATCGCCATGTTGGCCAGCTACATTCCGGCGCGGCGCGCCGCACGCGTCGACCCGGCCATATCGTTGCGCTACGAGTAGCTCGAAGCTCTCGGCCACCGGCTACCGCCCACCAGCCATCGGCGTTTCCCAGGGTTGTACCGGGCGCTGCAATCCTGGATACTGGTCATACCGGCTGAATCGAGCCGGTCCTCATGCCCAAGCCGTCCATTGCGCCGGAAACCGAGCGTCTCGAACGCGAGCAATTAGTGCCGCTCTATCGAGTCGTGCTGCTGGACGACAACGATCACACCTACGATTACGTGATCGAGATGTTGCAACAGATCTTCATCTTCTCGCTGGACCAGGCCTACCGGCACGCCGAGGAGGTAGACCGCGCGGGGCGGACGGTGCTGATCACCTGCGAGTTGCCGGAGGCCGAATTCGCGCGCGACCAGATCCACGCGTACGGAGCGGACTGGCGGCTGCCGCGGTCGATGGGGTCGATGTCGGCGGTGATCGAGCCGGCAGGATAGGCTGGCCGGCCGGCCCCGGCCCGCGCGCCGAACGGGATGTCCGGAAAAGCCGGGAAGCGCCCACGGAATCATGCGCGCTTGGCATTAGTGGCACTAATTCGTTCCCTTGATCCCATACGAACCGGGGCGTATACTATCGGCATAATCGATAGGTGCCAGGACGGCACAGCAAAATGAGAGCGAAACAACTGCTTTACAGTTTTGTGCTTTTGGGCGTGCTTTCAGCTTCGCCCGCCGTAGCCACTCCGCTCTGCTCCAGTCTGGCCACCGCAAATTACGCCACGTTGATGGCCCAAGGCACAACTGGTTGTCAGATCTACTATCTGGTGTTTAGTAACTTCACCTTTGCCTCCAGCGCGACTGGCACAGGGACGCAACCGGTAGCCACCCAGATGTCATACATTCTGATTAACCCGGGTCTCTCCTTCGATGGGTTTGTCGATGTGTGGGGGTTCGAGTTTATCCCGGATCTGTCGGTTTCGGGCATTGGGAGTGAGGATATCCAGATTCAGTACGACATCAACGCCGGCGACCTTGCAATCGTGGGCCGCCATCTTGGTGAGGCCGCCGTCGCCACGGATGGGGCGACGGCAACCGTAACCGAAGGGCCTGATTGCTTGTTCCCATTCACTTGCGGCGATCTCCCTGCTTTGACCGTGACTATTGCGGATCCCCACATAGATGCCTACAGCTTTTTTCCTGCGTCTTCGGAGATCCAGGTTACGGAGGACATGAATGTGACCTCCACGACGGCCGGCGGCACGGTAAGTCTCTCCTTGGTCCAGGATGCTGTAAATGTGTTTCCGGAGCCGGCTACTCCGGTTTTGATGCTCACCGGTTTCCTGTTCATTGTCGCTTGACGTAAGCGGCGCATCGAGTTCTGACGCGCTTCCAGGATCAGGTTCGGGGCAAAGATACCGCCCCCTCGTGCGACCCTGCCTTCCCGGTCGTCCGTTGTGAGCTTCGCGTCTCCTAAAGAACTCAAGCTCTCTCCCAGAATCCCCTGTCCTCCGGACTGGACCCCTGTTTTGCGTGGGAGTCTATTGCGCGGCCCCGGTCCGAGGCCGGTCAGTTCGCTCGCCCCTCCCGGCCCGCCTTAGCCCGCCTTAGCCCGCCTTAGGCCGCCTTACCCCATGACCCCATTACCCCATTACCCCTTACCCCCTTGCCCCTCTTTTGCCCTATTGATTTTCCGACATAAAGATTTTATAATCCCCTTTGGAGGCGCCTATGAGGAACCTCGATGTTCCAGAAATCCTGATCGCGCTGGGTATTGTCGCCTGTCTGGTGTGGGCGATCTACAACCGCGCTCATTGGCACGAGGGGATTCGCAAGTAAAGGCTGCGTCGAAATTCAGGGTGAGGCGGGCACGGCGCCCGGCGGGGTAAAATTGACCTTTGCCATGTCCCGCGTTCACACACCCGTCACCAACCAATTGGCTGCCTACATCCGCTCCGTCACTCTGCGCGAGCCGGAACCTTTGAAGCGCTTGCGCGAGGAAACCGAAGACCACTCCCACGCTTCCATGCAAACGTCTCCCGAACAGGGACAGTTCCTGCAACTGCTGGCACGCCTCACGGGCGCGCGTAAAGCACTGGAAATCGGAGTATTTATGGGCTACAGCTCCACCTGGGTGGCGCTGGCTCTGCCCCCCGGCGGCAAAGTGGTGGCCTGCGACGTGAGCCCCGAGTACACCGCGCGCGCCCGGCGCACCTGGCAGGAGGCGGGCGTGGAAGACCGCATCGAGCTGAATCTGGCGCCGGCGCTCGAAACCCTGGACCGGCTGATCGCGGAAGGCCAGGCGGGGACTTTCGATTTCGCCTTCATCGACGCCGACAAGGCCGGCTACTGCGACTACTACGACCGCACCATCGCGCTGCTGCGTCCGGGCGGCGTGCTGGCCGCCGATAACGTATTGTGGCACGGCCTGGTGGCCGACACGAACGACCACGATCCGGAGACCGAAGCCATCCGCGCATTCAATCGCAAGCTGCACGCCGATGCGCGCGTGACGTTGGGGATCGTGCCTCTGGGGGACGGTTTGACGGTGTTGTGCAAGCTCTGACCGAGACCGTTTTCCCGTGTTACGCGGAGGCCGACCGGGAGATCGCCGCGGGTGTGGCCGCGTTTCTGGAGCGCGGCGCGGATGTGCGCGTGTTTCTCGACGAAGGCCGCATGTGGCGCGGCCAGGATCTGTCGGAAAAGGCGCGGGAGGCGCGCACGGCCGACACCATTCTGGTCCTCTTTTCGCGCCAATCCCTGCCGCCGCGATGGCCGCGCGCCCAGTGGGAGGACGCCCTGGTGAAGGAGCCGGCGGCCGAAGGCGTGCGGATCGCCTTCCTGCGCCTGGACGATTGCGTGCCGCCGCGCGTGCTGGAGCCGCGTTTCGAGGTCGGCGGATTGTCCCTGGCGGGGCTGCGCGCGCTGAAGCGCTGGGTGCGCCGCGCGCCGGGCCGCCGGGACGAGGCGCTGGCGCCGCCCGCTCCCGGCCACAAGCTGGAGGTGGAACTGCTTGGGATCGCGCTGGCGGACCGTCCCGGCTCGGACATGGCCCCCAGCTTGGAGCAGGCGCTGGATTTCGCGGACGCGTTCCGGCAGGATTTCGACGGCATCCTGCGGCTGGAGTGCGGCGGGCGTTCGCTGGCCGCGCTGGCCGGCGACCTGGCGGCGCAGCTCGGCCTGCGCCTCGAAGGGGATACGGAGAGCAACCTGGCGCGCCTGCGCGAGTTCTGTATGGCGCGGCGTTTCCTGGCGATCCTGGCCGGGAGCGGTTCCGAGGGGCCGGCCTGGGATCTGGTGTTCGGCGGGCGGTGTTCCACCCTGATGGTGGAAGTCCCCTCGGCCGCTCCTCCAGCGGTGAACGATTTGATCGCGGCCCAGAGATCCCTGGCGCTGGCGCAGTCTGCCGGCGAGCCGGATTGGGCGGAACTCTGCCGCCTGGCTCGCCTGGGGCGAAGGTTGACGCGAGATAGCGGCCGTCTGGCCGAGTGCTACGAAATGATGCAGCAATGGTACGCCGCCGCCGAAGCGCGCGCCGACCGCCGCGCGCTGGACGAGGCAGCCCGCGAAATGGTCTGGATTCTGGAAGCCTGGGGACGCCACGAGGAGGCGGACCGGCTGGACTACCGGCGAGCCTCGGCATCGGACGAGCAGATGATGTTGCCGTTTTGATGTCCGGAATCTGGGCGGGCAGCCAATCAGGGGTGCCGTGCCCAGCTTCAGGGTTAATTAGGATCAAGCCCGGCTGGACTGCTGGGACTTCCGCGGGCCGCCCAGGCAGGCAGCGCCCTGGGAACGCGGGCCTGATCCTACTGCTTGCAACCCGTCGTACCTGGTGCCATTCTGTTTCACAGCATGTGGAACGATCTTCGATTCGCGCTCAAGACCTTGCGGCGATCGCCCGGCTTCACGGTGGTCGCCGTCTTGTCGTTGGCGCTTGGAATCGGCGCCAACACCGCCATCTTCTCGCTGCTGTTTCAGGTGGTGCTGCGCTCTCTGCCCGTCCCCGATGCCGCTTCATTGGTTCTGATCGAGTCCGACAAGAACGATTTCGGCTACCAGCGCGCGGACAACAACCGGAGCGTCTTCTCCTATCCGCTCTACAAGGATCTGCGCGACCGCAACCAGGCGCTCGCCGGCCTGACCGCACGCGCCGCGTTTCCCGTCACCTTGGCGTACCACGGCACTGCATCCGGTGCGCTCGCCGAAGCGGTTAGCGGCAATTTCTTCGGGGTTCTCGGTGTCCGGCCCGCTCTGGGCCGCCTGCTCCTGCCTTCCGACGACGGCGTCGAGCGGCAGAATCCCGTAATTGTGCTAAGCCATTCCTACTGGACCGCCCATCTCGGCGGCGATCCAGCCGTGCTGAACACCCGCATCCTGCTGAACGCCCAGCCCGTGTTGATCGTGGGAGTCGCTCCGCGCGGCTTTCGCGGCCTGAACGCAGGGCAGACGCCCGATTGTTTCGCGGCGCTATCCATGACCAAGCTTTTGGCTCCCTCGTGGCAACGCACGGAAGAGGTGGATTCGCACTGGCTCAACCTGTTCGGCCGCTTGAAACCAGGGTATGGCCAGCAGCGAGCCTCGGCCATGCTGCAGCCGTTGTTCCGCGCGATTCTACAGAGCGAATTGCCCCAGATGCACGACGTCAATGACGACGAGCGCAAGAAAATCCTGGCGCGCCCCTTGTTCCTCCGTCCCGCCGCCCAGGGACTCAACGGATTGCGCGAGCGATGGCAAACGCCGCTGGTGGTCCTGACCGTGATGGTGGGACTGGTGCTGCTGATTGCCTGCGGCAACGTCGCCAACCTGCTGATCGCGCGCGCCACCGCCCGCCGCCGCGAGATCGCCCTGCGGCTAGCCATCGGCGCAACTGCCTGGCAGCTCACCCGCCAGCTCCTGGTGGAGAGCCTGGTGCTGGCAACGGCCGCCGGTCTGCTGGGGCTGGCCCTCTCGGGAGGCCTGACGCGCGGGCTGTTGAGCCGGCTGTTGAGCCTGCTGCCGGCCGACACTGCCGGCGGCTGGCTGCAGGCCCAGTTGGATTGGCGCCTGCTCGGCTACAGCCTCGCGCTTTCCCTGTTAACCGGCTTGCTCTTCGGCCTGATTCCGGCGCTGCAATCGGCCAACGCCGATGTGGCGCCTGCGCTGAAAGAACAAAGCGGCGGAATGAGCGCGGCAGGCTCCCAGTCGCGCGTCCGTCAAGCGCTGGTGGTGGCGCAGATCTGCCTCTCGCTGCTGCTGACGATCGGCGCCGGCCTGTTCACGCGCAGCCTGCTCAACCTGCTGCACGACGATCCCGGATTCCAGCCCGGCCGCCTGATCACCTTCTCCATCGATCCGAGCCTGAGCGGTTACACGCAGGCCCGCAGCCGCATCCTCTTTCGCGAGCTGCAGGACAAACTGGGCGGTCTGGCCGGCGCGAGGCTGGCGGCGCGAGCCACGCTGCCACCGTTCGGGGGCTTCGGTTGGGGCAGCGGCTTAAAGGCGCCCGGTGCCAGGAACGCTTCCGAGGAATATGTCCCGTGTGGGCAGAACGCCGTGGGTCCAGGCTACTTCCGCACTCTGGGCATCCCGTTGCTGGCGGGCCGCGAGTTTACGGCACAGGATGACGAGAAGGGGTCGAAGAGAGCCATCCTAAACCAGACCTTGGCGCATTTTCTGTACGGCAGCGACAATCCCATCGGCCGCCACATCATCACCGGCGCCAACGACGCCGACATGGAGATCGTGGCCGTGGTGAAGGATTCCAAGTACGGCTCCGTGCGCGAGAAGGCGGATCGGTTCCTGTATACTCCTTACGAGCAGGGCGGCGACGAATTCCTGCGGCAATCCGCATTTTTTGTGCGAACCCAGATCGACGAGCAGCAGATGATGGCGGCCATCCGCAACGCCGTCCGGCAGATCGATCCCAACCTGCCGCTCGATCGGCTGACATCCGTCAAGACGATGATCGACGATTCGCTCTACACCGACCGCCTGGTGGCCACGCTCGCCATTGCATTCGGCATGCTGGCAGCCGTCCTCGCGGCCGTCGGCATATACGGCACCATTTCGTATTCGGTAACGAGGCGGACGCGCGAGTTCGGCATTCGCCTGGCGCTGGGCGCGGTCCCCGCAAGCCTGCTCCGCTTCGTGATGCGCGAAGTGAGCGCATTCGTGGCCATCGGCATAGGCCTCGGGCTGCCCATCAGCTACCTGTTGGCGCGCTTCGTCGAGTCGCAGTTCTTCGGCATCCACGCTCACGACCCCTGGGTGATCGCCACCGCCGCGCTGCTGATCGCGATCATCGCCTCGCTCGCCGGCCTGGTCCCCGCCCTCCGCGCCACGCGGATCGACTCCGTCACCGCGCTTCGGCATGAGTAGCACGAACCGGCGCACTCCGCGCAGCCCCGGAGAACCGGGGCAAGACTCGCAGTTACGCACCCTCTGCGTAACACGCCCCACACTAACAGCCCGTAAGCAGCCCATCAAGTGCTGCGGCATTGGCCAATCTATGGACACCGCGACCCCGCCCGCGGGATAGCAGACGCCTTAGATGGTCATCACAAGTACGTAATATGAAGGATTTCACGACCATGTGTGGACTTTTCCACCACCCTCTGCGGCGCCGTGCCGGTTCCGCAAACTGCGATGGATAATAAAATGCTCCGCTACATAAGGATATTTAACTCTGATTGTCGTAATAGGAGTGTCTGTACATGAGGAAAAGTCTTGTATTCGCTAGCACCATCTTCAGCCTGGCCTCCATCGCATTCTTCAACAGTGCGTTCGCCGATGACCGCCATGTCAAACGAACGGGGGCCTTTACCCCCATGCTAAACGGCCCTACCGACGCCCTCGGAAAGACGGGTGTAGTAGTGAAAATCCAGAGCGCCGCCATTGCCAAAGATGGCACCATCACCGCCCGTGCCACGATCGTGGATTCCAACGGGAACCCTCTCGACCGACTGGGTATAGACACACCGGGTCCGGTCTCTCTGAGCTTTATCGCCGCCTACATTCCCGCCGGCCAGACCCAGTACCTGTCGTACACTACCAGCGTTGCACAACCCACCATATCCAATAACCCCCCGCAGACCCAGGCGGCTAACGACTCCGGGGGCACTCTCACCAATAACGCCATTGGCGACTATACCTACACGTTCAAGACGAAAGCGCCCGCCGGCTTCGATGCCACCGCGACCACTGCCATCGGCGTCTCCGCGCAGCGCAATCTGGCCCCGTATGGCCCCTTCGACGAATGGAGTGAGACCGCCAACGACCGTTTTCACGTTCGTTCCGAACGGCTCAAAGGTTACGGTCACGCGCGATGTAGTGGACACCACCGCCTGCAACCAGTGCCACGACCCGCTGATCGGCCACGGCGGCTCCCGCCTCACAACCCAACTCTGCATCCTGTGCCACCAGCCGCAAACCATTAATACTGATACCGGGCTCACCATGGACATGAAGGTCCTGATCCACAAGATCCACATGGGATCGAGCCTGCCCAGCGTGATCGCCGGCACTCCATACAAAATCTACCATCGTGGCGCATGGGAGGATTTTTCCACTGTGGTCTTCCCGCAGGACGTCCGCAATTGCACTACCTGTCATCAGAACGCTACCCAGGCCAGCAACTGGAAAACCAATCCCAGCGCTGAAGCGTGCGGTTCCTGCCACGACAATGTGAACTTCGCCACCGGCAAGAACCATCCGGGTCTCGCGCAACCCGATGACAGCGAATGCAAAAACTGCCACAGCGCAACGTCCACGCTGGACTTCGACGCCTCGGTCCCCGGCGCGCACCTGATCCCCGAGAACGCCACACAGCTCCCGGGACTGGTCGCGAAGATCATTTCCGTGACTGGCGCCATGCCGGGTAACGCTCCCACGGTCACCTTTAGCGTGATGGACAAGTCCAACAATCCGGTCGACATCAGCACGATCACCCAAATCCGCGTGGTTCTGGGCGGAGGGAACGTCGACTACGGGACCGGAACAGCCGGAATGCGAGTCTCCGAAAATCCCGTCGGGACGGCCAACAACAAGGGCGTGTACGTCTACACGATGGCCAATAAGATCCCGGCCACGGCTAGGGGATCGTATACGGTTTCCATCGAAGCGCACAATACCGTGACGCTGATGGCTGGCACCACCGTGCAGACCACCGCCAACGATGAAGCCATTCCCGTCGAGTACTACTTCTCGGTGGACAAGAGCGCGGTAGTGGCGCGGCGACAGGTTGTGTCTACTGCGAATTGCGCCTCCTGCCATGTGAATTTGGGCTTCGTCCACAGCGGCACTCGCGGCAACACCCAGGAGTGCTCGATCTGCCACAATCCCACGCTGACAGACGGCACTTCGAACCAGAGCGTGAACATGGCCTGGCAAATCCATAGCATCCATCGCGGTTCCGATCTGGTGAACCCGTACGTTCTGGGGACCACCAATTACCAGTCGGTCCTGTTTCCGGGCGACCTGCGCGATTGCACCAAATGCCACTTGACCGGCACCTACCTGGTGGAGAACGTCGGGGCCAAGGCTCTGGTGGCCAGCCCGGGCGGCTTCACTCCGACAACGCCTCCCATCTCGGCTGCCTGCCAGGGTTGCCACGACGACGAAGCCACCGCTTCGCACGCCCTGGCCAATACGACCATACTTGGCGAGAGCTGCACGGCCTGCCACAGCGCCGGCATGGAATTCTCGGTGGACCGGGTACACCAGAGAATCTTCTAGCGAGGCGTCTCCCAGACCCCAAGCGCCCTTTGACGCGCAGCCCAGGAGGTTTAAAACCGGTTCCGTACTCCTCACGAGGAGGAGCGCTCCCCCCAAGGGGGAGTGTGCCGCTGTTGGTAGGTTTTATGCCCCCGTGGCAGGTTTTCAAGGCCGCCGGCGGGGCCGGTCTGAGCGAAAATGTGCCCCCAAGAACCTCGAAAATCGCCCTTGTAAGCCATGGGAAACAAATGGGGGCACAGATGAGGAAGCGTTGAACGCCCGTGATACGGATCTAAGCCCCCTAGGTTGGGATCCGGCGAACATTACCGCGAGGACTGCTTCGCAACCGATGAGCAGCTCCTACTTCGATTTCAGAGTAGCAGGCGGGTTTTGGGATTCCGGATAGGGAGGTCCGTAACTCGTTGAGCGGACTCGAAGAGAAATTCTCGAATACCGGGATCAAGGCGCGCATTGTTCCGCATCAGCTCCGCCTGCGCGCTGGTGTGAGCTTACCCGCCTTGATGAAACTGCTGGGCCATCACAATGCCAACATGACCTTGCGGTATGTCGAGCTCACCCAACTGGACTTGCCGCGTGAGTATCAGGCCGCGCGTCTTCAACCGCGCTACCTCATCCCGCCTCCTCCGGCCCTCCAACACGACGCCGCGGAGGTTTCGTCCGCCGATGCCCCGGCGGTCGAGGCTACCCTCACTTCCGCTCTCCGGCCCATGGATCTGTATCGCCAACTCTTGGCTCCGTCCAGCGCAAACAAGCAATTCCTTCTGCTATCCCGCCGCCTCACCCGCAGCCGCAGCCTCTTTGAAAAGCTCGCCCAAGGGCCTGCTGAAGAAAAACAGGCATAGATTGGCCAGTAAATGAGTCAACTTTTCGTAGGAACCGAAAACCGGCCTGGTGCGGCGCCGGGTGGCCGGCCGGCGGATACGCCGCTGAGCTTCCTGTCTACCGGGCCGTCTACCGGGTCACCTCGAAGACCCGGATGCTTCCACCCTTTTCGAACCGCCCCGACTGCAACGGGCCGGAATTGGAAGGCGTCACCAGATAACGCCCGTCGGGGCTGAATGCCACCGAGCCGCAGCCGAACATCGACACCTGGATCTGACTCAAAATGGCGCCCGACGCGACGTCCACTAATGTGACGGTCCCGTCGGCGTAGGTGCCTGCCGCTACCAGTTTCCCGTCGGGACTGAAGGCCGGTGTGGACACATACTCCCAGCCGACGCGCAGGGCATGCGTGCGCCGGCGGCCGGCGACATCCCAGATTTGGAGATTGCCGTCGTCCGTGCCCGCGGCCAACCATCGGCCGTCCCGGCTAAAGGCGACACCGGATACGTACCGCCCGATTCCGGCGAGCAGGGCGATGCGCTCGCCACTCAGCATGTTCCAGAGCGTCACGTTGTCCCAATGGCCCGAGGCGAGTGTGTGGTTGTCGGGATGAATCGCCAGAGCCGCCGTATATCGCCTGCCGAATTCCCGAACCGGCGATCCGCCCGCGGTTCGGATCACGCGGATGTGCGGGCCGGAAGCCCCTGCCGCCGGTTGGCTCGGGACGAAGGCGAGGTACTCTCCATCCGGACTAAACGCCGAAGGTGAGTATTCTTTCGGTAGCTGCGCCAGGCGCTTCCCGCTCTTGAGATCCACCAGGCCCTCTTCGGTGGCAATCAGCTTGAAGTTGGCAGACAAGGCTCTGGGGTGCCCGGAGACACGGCGGATGAATTTCCCGTCTGAAAGGGACCACAGCCCCGCACCGCCGGCGGCGCCCTCGGGAGTCCGGCCATCCGCTGCGACCGTAGCTCCATCCGCACTGATGGCGACGAAGCTCATCCAGAAGTAGTTGTCCGCAGGCCAGTCCGGACCGATCCTGTGGCTGAACCGTAAACGCGGCCTGGCGTCATCGGCGCCGGCAGAGGATAGCGCCACCAGGAGGATCACACAGGCCGAATTCCGGATCGACATATAACGATTGTCGCCTCAGACAGGCAGGAACACACTCACCGCGGAGCCTTCGCATCGACTGACTGTCAATGTTCTTGGCGCGAGGAAACTTTTGACGCGGAGGCGGTAGAGCAGGAGAGATGACTCCGCCTTGGGGAGTACCCTTGACTGGGCGACTCCATCGTTCCGGCTTGCCCTCCTCACCCGGTTCCACAACGGGGGTTTCCAACCACATCCGGATCAGTTTGAGCACACTCCGATCGACCACTCGCATGCGCACGCAAGCCAGAAGCTTGTCGCGCGGAATCGAATCGAAGTAGCCTTTCAGATCCGCGTCGTACACCGCTTGATACCCGGCCAGGACATGCCCGCGTATCTCCTCCAACGCCTGGTGGGCCGACCGGCCTGGACGGAACCCATAGGAGCAATCTTCAAAATCTGCACGAACGAGCAATTTACATGGTGAACTCTTTCAGTCCACAAGATCAGCCAGGCTTGCCAGGCTTGGCCTGGTATACCGGAGGTCACGGAGGAAGCATGGAGATCACCCTAGAGATTTCTTCC
>JBKQPR010000183.1:0-26797 GCA_052144935.1 Bryobacteraceae bacterium | reverse complement strand
ACCACCGTCACGGTCACCAGCCTGCACGCCAAGGCTCCCCAGATGCGCTCGGCACTGCAAGGGATTAGCTCGTTCCTGGCGAGGATTCGCGATGCTGCGGAGCAGTTGACCGCTCCTCAAAAATGGCACCTCATCTTGAGCAAGATTTTTTGTGTTTTCCTCAACGGCAGGATACTCGGACAGCCGCAATTCATCCCCGGGACCGGCTGACAACTGCCGTTTCTAGGTTGAAGAATACTAAGGCTGACCGCGCCCAGAAAGCGTTTCAGCGGGCGCGTTTGCTGGACCCAAAGACGCTTCCCCAGGACGTTCCGAAGGCCAAGTTCGGCTACGACACTCAGATCGATCTGGGGACCGAGGTCGGATCTGCTCTCACCGACGACACGGCGATTTCATCCGACAAGAGTTCGCAGGTAGTGACCCCAGTGTACGCGATCCGTCGCCTCCGCCCGCACGTTTCGAGCACCTGGGAATTTGGAAGCTTCTCGTTGAGCCTCTCGGTCTACCCGCGCTATCTCTTCACAGCCGAAAGCGTCACACGCCAGACTGGTACTTTGCAGCTCAGCGGCAAGACGAACGAAACGATATACTTGGACGCGGTCTCGGGCTGGCGCCCCTATGGAGAATGCTCGATCAGCTATGCGTTCGACCCTGCGGGACACTACGCGGTCAACGCCGTGTACAAGCTCGGCTCGCAGCCACCGAACTTTGACCGGGTCAACCTCGTCCAGAGCGGTATTCTAATCCGCTACTGACGGTTCAGAGCAGGCCCGTTTTCTAAAGAGGAAGAATTCCATCCGGGGCACCTTCAAGTTCCCGAGCCGCCGCTGTTCATCAGGTATATACCCTATAATGGCCACTTCCGACGTGGGAAAGAGTCCTCACGAGTCCTTCCGTCCTTCCTGGGGGTTGCAAAAAGATCGCCACCGGCCGATAATACAAGAGATGGCCGACTAAAATCCTACTCTAAAAAGTCCCGTCTATTCGTCTGCGAACTTTTCAGCTGCACGCACAAGTGTAGTAGTGTACAATTTCTCCGTGCCAGAAAAATCTGAGCGGCTTTTCGATCATTTTCTCAGGGCGGCTGCCGGGGCGACGATTTGGGAAGCTGTTAGGTTTTGCTTCGGCGTGGTTTTTGCGGCGAGCGTAACGGTTCTGTTGTCGCAATGGCTCACCGCTGTGTGGGGAGTGCTTGCGCCACATCGACTGCTCATCGCTGTGGTCGCGCTCAGCGGCGGCGCGTGGGTTTACGCGTACGGTTACCAGAAGCTCAGTCGATTCCACCCGCGGTTCAGCCGTCTCGACTGTGATTTCCGCGTTGTTGAAAAAGAGATTGTGTTTGAGTATCGCGACAGGACCCACATCACCTATAGAAAACGCCTTCTGCTCAAAGCTCTGCGGAACGGACTCGATGAATACCATGACAAATACCATTGGACGGGGCGTGGGATCGTCTCAATGAAAAGTGCGATCCAGGAACAGGAAGTGCACGAAACCTTCAGGAAGAATGTTTGGCAGCTCTACGAAATCCGATTTCAGAAGACCCTCGCAAAGGACGAGGAGATTGAGACAGAAGTTATCTGGGAATTGAACGATTCCGATCGCAAGGCGGTTCCGTTTTTCTCAGCAACGATAGATGAACCGACCGATCTGCTCAAGATGAAACTTTCAATCCCCTCTGATATGGGCCTGCGAGAAGCTGTCGGGGAAGTTTCAAGCAGCATTGTGACGAAAAAGGCATTGAGCTCAAAAACGCTGCCATTTGATCGGAACGGAATGGTCATCTGGGAGATTCGTAAGCCCCAGCTTTTCCATCATTATGAAGTAAAGTGGGTACTGCCAGGCGAAACGCGCGCTGAGCACGCATGAGCATACGGCCTATTGTTCAACTTGAACGAGAGGAGTTCGAAAGGCGGGACACTTCGCTACGCCAGACTTGCGAGAATGTTGCGGCGTTCGGAGCCGAGCTTCAACAAACCATTGATGACATCGTTGCGACCTTCGAGCGATATCGGATAGCGGTCGGCCTAGCGGCTCCCCAGGTGGGCATTCAACTCAAAGTCGCCGTAATTAACTTATCCGCAGATAAGGTCGAACCCACGTTGATACTGATCAACCCTCAGATCATCTCAGCCAGTGGAAAAAAAGACCGCAAGAAGGAAACGTGTATGTCATTGCCGCACTACTGTGGGGAAGTTGAACGAAGGGAAAAAATCAACATCTCTTATCAAAATAGACGCGGCGAACCAGAAACTCTTTCCGCGCGGGGTTTTCTCGCTCGTGTAATTGCGCACGAGATCGATCACCTTGAAGGTATCCTATATATTGATAGGATGGACTCACTTTCGGCGTTGGAGCCCGTTGATCTCTTTAGGGATCAAGGTATCGAAAAAGGCTGATTGATAAGACCAGTTCGTCGCAACGGAATCTGTGGCGCTGGCCGTAGAGGCCGGTGGACCGTCTCCCAAGCTCGTCCGGAAGTTCAATGGTTAAGTTCATACCGCGATCCCTTTGTGCTTGCTCCTTCCAGGGTAAAGGATAGGCAGCGGCCTGTCACGCCCGTCAACTGACGCCGTGTCGCTCCCCCTCACTCCCCGTCCGGATCCACCCACCACACCGGCTCCGGCCGGTCGTCCCTTATGGGCCGCGAAAGCTCGTGCGACAGCCGTCCAATCAGCAGCTCGCGCTCGTAGAGGATCTCCGGCGGCAGGTGGTCGTGCAGGTCGATGAACAGCTCCGCGTGCTGGGCGATCTCGCGCCGCCAGGCGGACCGGTCGATGGCCTGAAGCTTCTGAAACCGTTCCTTCGCGAACTCCATCCCGTTCCACTCCAGGTCTTCATAGCGCGGCATCCAGCCGATCGGCATCTCGCGCCCATAGGCCCGCCCGCGCACCCGGTCCACCACCCATTTCAGCACCCGCATGTTCTCCCCATACCCGGGCCACAGGAACTTCCCCGCCGCGTCCTTGCGGAACCAGTTCACGTGAAAAATGCCGGGCGTTTCGCTGAGCGTCCGCTGCAGCGCGACCCAGTGCCGGAAGTAATCGCCCATATGGTAGCCGCAGAAAGGCAGCATCGCCATCGGATCGCGGCGCACGTTCCCGGTAGCGCCTGCCGCGGCGGCGGTAGTCTCCGAACCCATGGTGGCCCCGGCGTAGACTCCCGCCGACCAGTTGAAGGCCTGATACACCAGCGGGATGGTGTCCGCCCGCCGCCCGCCGAAGATGATGGCCCCGATCGGGACGCCGTTGGGCGCCTCCCAATCCGGGTCGATTGTAGGGCACTGCGAGGCCGGCGCCGTGAAGCGCGAATTGGGATGCGCGGCCTTGGCGCCGGTCTGCCGGTGGATTTCAGGGGTCCAGCGGTGGCCCTGCCAGTCCAGGCACTCGTCCGGCGGTTTGTCCGTCATGCCCTCCCACCACACGCCGCCCTCCGGTGTGAGCGCCACGTTGGTGAAAATGGTATTGCGCGAGAGTGCCGCCATGGCGTTGGGGTTGGTCTTTTGCGAGGTCCCCGGCGCCACCCCGAAGAAACCCGCTTCCGGATTGATGGCGTGCAGCCGCCCGTGCGCGTCCGGACGGATCCAGGCGATGTCGTCGCCCACCGTCCACGCCTTCCAGCCCTCGAACCCCGCCGGCGGGATCAGCATGGCCAGGTTGGTCTTTCCGCAGGCGCTGGGGAAGGCCGCCGCCACATAGGTCTTCTCGCCGCGCGGGTCTTCGATCCCCACGATCAGCATGTGCTCGGCCATCCAGCCGTCGTCGCGCGCCATACTGGAGGCAATCCGCAGCGCCAGGCATTTCTTGCCCAGCAGCGCATTGCCGCCGTAGCCCGAGCCGTACGACCAGATTTCCCGCCGCTCCGGGAAATGCACGATGTACTTCTCCGCGTTGCAGGGCCACGGTACATCCGCTTGCCCCGGTTCCAGCGGGTAGCCCACGCTGTGCATGCAAGGCACCACTCGCTTGTAGTCCTTATCGATCTCCTGGAAAACCGGCAGTCCGATGCGCGCCATGATGCGCATGTTGACCACCACGTAGGCCGAATCGGTGAGCTGCACGCCGATCTCCGACATCGGCGAACCCACCGGCCCCATGCTGAACGGAAGCACGTACATGGTGCGCCCGCGCATCGAGCCGTCGAACAGCGATTTCAGCTTGCGACGCATGGGAACCGGGTCCATCCAGTTGTTCGTTGGCCCGGCCTCTTCCTGCGAGACCGGGCAGATGAAGGTGCGGTCTTCCACGCGCGCCACATCCCCCGCGTCCGACCGCGCGTAGAAGCAGCCCGGCCAGAGTTCCTGGTTCAGCCGTATGAACGTGCCGCCGTCGACCAGCCGGCCGCACAGCATTTCGTACTCCAACTGGGAACCATCGACCCAGTGGATGGCAGCCGGCTTAGTCAGCCGCGCCATCTTCTCCACCCACTTCAAAAGGTGGATATTCTCGCTCAGCGGGACCGTGTTCTCCCGCTCTGTCTCGGTGGACATTTCTGTAATTGGCACCTTGTTCTCTCCCTGGACCTTGCCTCAGACCGCCATGAGCTTCATCGCGGAGACACGGAGATAACGGAGGAAGCGCGGAGAAAAACCAATTCTCTTCTTGCTTCTCTCCGCGCTTCCTCCGTTATCTCCGCGTCTCCGCGGTGAGAGGCGGCCTGACCCTGGCCATAGACCATCTTAATCCGCCATGATGAAAGGGATGAAGGGCCTGCAGCTTCTGGATTCGGCTTTGATCGCCGGTCTCATCGAGCGCGCGCGCCAATCGCCGCGTTTGCGCGTCAACCACAATTTCCACGCCAGCCCGGAAGACAATCCGCACCGCTTCCTGAACGTCATGATCCAAGGGACCTATGTGGCTCCGCATCGCCACTGGAATCCGCCCAAATCCGAATCGTTCCTGGTGCTGGAGGGCCGCGTGGCGCTTTTCACCTTCCATCCCGGCGGAGAGATCGACGCCATCACGCTGCTGGGCGGCGACCCTCTGGGGGCCGACCTGGCGCCGGCCATCTGGCACACCATCGCCGTGCTCACGCCGCACGCCGTATGCTACGAAGTGAAGCCCGGCCCCTATTCGGCGTCCAACGACAAGGAGTTTGCGCCCTGGGCCCCCCGCGAGGGCGATCCCGGCGCGCCCGCTTACCTCGCCTGGCTAATCTCCAGCATTCGCTGAAGCGCTGGTGAAACCATGGACGGCCACACCCAATCGCACCAATCCGATCCCCGCATATTAAGCCGCCGCACCCTCCAGCGAGACCATCGCTACATGGCCGGGTTGCTCCGCCCCGGTCTTTCTGTCCTGGATGTTGGCTGTGGGACCGGCGCGATCACCTCGGGAATTGCGGAGGCGGTCGGCGCCCTGGGATCGGTGACCGGCGTCGATCGCGATGCCGGTCTCCTGGAGATTGCCCGCCGCTCGCACGCCGGCCTGCCCAACCTCCATTTCGAACCGGGCGACGCCACAACCCTGACTTTCCGCGACCGGTTCGATGTCGTGACCGCGGCCAGAACTCTCCAATGGATCGCCGATCCCGGCCAGGCGGTCCTCCGGATGAGCCAAGCCGCCAGGCCTTCGGGACTGCTCGTGGTCCTCGACTACAATCACGTCCTGAACCAATGGGCGCCCGATCCGCCGGCCGGGTTCCGGAACTTCTACCGGGCATTCCTGGCCTGGCGTGAGGCGCATGGCTAGGACAACCGGATGGCCGATCGCCTCCCGCAGTTATTTCGATCCGCCGGGCTTCTTGACGTGGAAAGTCACCTCCAGGACGAAGTTGCGGAACGCGGGCAACCCCAATTTGAGGAGCACGCTGCGCTCTGGTCTCAAGCGATCGAGAAGGTCGGCGGGCAAATCGTCAGGGAGGAGTTTCTCAGCGCTATCTAACTGCGGGAGGCTGGCGAGCGGTACCGCGCTTGGGCGCAATCGGATCTCGTGGTTCAGAGACTGGCCATGCGGACGGTTGTTGGCAGAGTCGTTCACTAAGTTCGCCGATTTTTTCTGCGCCTCCAACGCCATCCAATTCAACCACTTACCGGCCGAGTCCGATTTCCCTCCGCCGGGCCTCCCGCAGCGCGTGACATACAATGTGGCTTGGGGAGGGTTCGCGAGAGCGAATCGGTCCGAAGGAAGCGGCTTTTGGACATGCATGTCCAACCCGCAACCAATAACTGATTTGTTTTCAATAAACGTCCCCATTTTCCTGGACATGCATGTCCAAAAACGGGCCGGCAGTCGTTTACGAGACCGGAGATTCCGAACATCGATGTTCGGTCCGTCTCCACTTAAGTTGTTTGTTTTCAGTAAAACAGTCTGGAATTTCCGAACATCGATGTTCGGAATCGCCCCGGTGCGGCGGTTCGCTTGGGGCGCCCTCCTGGCCCGGCGGAGGCCCCAGTCCGCCCGCCCGTACGAGCGCCAGGTCTCCGGCCAGTGATGTTTGTACTGTTGCCTGAAACAGTCCCTCACGACCGGACAATCGGAGCCGCGAGCGTTAGCGAGCGGTTCCGGAACAACACCGAATCTCACGGTCAGGATCTCGCAGCCCGCCTCCGCGTGGCCCGCTCCCTACCAAGCCAACGCCACCGCGCTAGTCCGCGGATCGGCCCCGGCGCTGACCGTCCCCGTCCCCACCTCCACCATGATGGCGGCGCTGTCGTTCATCGACCACGGCCCCTTCATCGCCACTTTGTGGCCGCGGCGCAACAGTTCGTCTCTCACCGCGTCCGGAATGCGCCCCTCCAGCGAAAGGTCGCCCGGGTACATCGTATGCGGGAACGGCGACGCCGGAAAACTGCGCGTGGCCCAGCGCGGCGCTTCGATGGCCTGCTGCACATTCATCCCGAACTCCACCACGTTGAGCAGCGTCTGAATCGTGCGCAGGCACTGGTCGTCGGCCCCCGGGCTGCCCGTGATCATGAACGGCTGCCCCTCCTTCATCACCAGCGTCCCTTGCAGCGTGCTGCGAGGCCGTTTGCCCGGTTCCAGCGCGTTGGCGTGCCCGGCCACCAGCGAATAATAATCGCCGCGGCAATTCAAGATGAAGCCCAGGGTGCCCATCACCACTTTGGTGCCGAAGGCGCTGTGCAGGCTGGGTGTGAATGAGATCATGTTGCGCGCCCGGTCCACCACCGCGATGTAGCTGGTGTCGCCTTCGTGATCGGCATTGCCGTGGGTGGTGACGTCGCGCGGCCGGTCAATCGACGGGAAGCCCGCCCCGGCGAAACCGGTCACGTCTCCGGGACGGAACTCCACCGACGCCTTGGCCGGGTCGATCAGCTTCCGTCGCACCGCGGCGTACTCCTTCGAGAGCAGGCCGGTGTAGGGAATCCGGATGAAGTCCATGTCGCCCAGGTAGGTATCGCGGTCCGCCATGGCCAGCTTCATGGCTTCCGCCGAGGTGTGGATGTAGTCGGCGGAATTGAGCCCCATTTTCTTCAGGTCGTACCCTTCCAGCAGGTTGAGCGCGATCAGCTCGGCCGGCCCCTGGCTGGCGGAGGCGTTCTTATACACCGTGTAGCCGCGGTAATCGATGGATACCGGCTGTTCCAGCTTGGCGGTGTAGGAGGCGAAATCTTCGTACCGGAACAGCCCGCCGTTCTCCTCGGAAAACTTGGCCATCTCCCGCGCGATGTCGCCTTTGTAAAATCGGTCGCGGGCGGCCTTCAGAGCGGCCTGGCGGCCCTGAGGCGCGGCCTCTTTCTCGGCCTCCACCAGTTTGCGGAACGTGCGCGCCAGGTCCGGATTCTTCCAGACTTCCCCATCCTTCCAGCGCTGCCCGTCGGGCGCTCCGTAGACGCGCTGGCTGGTGGGATACTTCCACAGCGCGGCCGAGCCAAACGTGCGCCCCACCGGCACGCCGCGCTCGCACAGCTCGATGGCCGGCGCCAGCAATTCGCCGAAGCTCTTGGTGCCCCAGCGGGAAAGCAGGATGTACCAGGCATCCATCACGCCGGGAACGGTTCCGGAAAGCAGCGAATCGTTTACCGGAATCTTGCCGTCTTTGTTTTTCTGGTACCACTCGATGGTCGCGAGCCGGGGCGCCGTGCCTTCGGCGTTGAGGGACCAGGCTTTTTTCGCGGCCGCGTCGTAAATCAGCAGCGTGGCGTCGCTGCCCATGCCGTTCATATTCGGCTGCACCACCCCCAGCACCGCCTGTCCCGCCACGATGGCGTCGAAGGCGTTCCCGCCCGCGCGCAGCACGTGCTCGGCGGTGAGCGAGGCCTGCGGCATCATGGACGCGACGGCGTACTCGGTGCCGCGCACCAACTGCTTCATGGTCTGGTTGGCCTGGCGCGGCGGCGCTTCCTCGTCGCCGGAGGTCTGAGTTTGCGCGCCTGCCAGCATGACAAAGGCGCACAGTGCGAGAGAGATCTTGCGAATCATCGGCCCCTCCTGGAAGGTCAGTATCGCACACCTTGGGGATGATTTCGGAGCGGACCCGCCTTGTTCTTTTCCGGCAGGCGGGCCAGGCCATTCGCGGGCCAAAGCCGCTGCGCGATAATAGAATTATGACCGTTATCCACTCGCGCATTACCATTGAACCCGACAAGCGGGATGGCAAACCATGCATTCGCGGGATGCGAATCACGGTGAATGATGTCTTAGGATGGTTGGCGCACGGCATGACGGAGCAGGAGATTCTCGAGGAGCACCCTGGCCTCGAGAAAGACGACTTCGCGGCAGTCTATGCCTTCGCTGCCGATACGACGGATGCCGCCTATGCGCGGCGATGAGCCGTGCGCATCCCTCTCGACCAAAACCTTTCGCCCAAATTGATCCGGCAACTGAGCGACGTTATCCCTGGGCTGGAGAGCGTCTATCAGCATGATCTCATTGGCACCTCGGACCCGTTCATTTTCAATTGGGCTCGGCAGTGGGCATTTTCAGCTCTGGTCAGTACCGACCGCGACCTGGTTCATTTGGTGGAGAGGATGGGACCCCCTCCTAAAGTGATTCGAATCGAGCGATGTGATTTCCCAACGGCGATCATAGAGCATCTCCTCCGGCGTAAAGCCGCGCGAATCCACGATTTTCTCGGATCGAATCGAGCCGTGCTGTTGCTGAGACTCGAAGAGACGCCGTGAAGTGAAGCGATCTGCCCGTGCCAGCGGCGTGACGCGTCGTCGACAGATCTGCCCCCGGCACGTACGTCCGCAACAGCCGCGCCCCGCTCTGGGAGGCCACCGCCGGCTGCGGGCCCTCTTCCGGCATCAGCCATACCTCGCCCGTGCGAAACGGCTCCTCGCCGATCGAGCCGCTGCCTTCGATGGCAATCCACAACTGGCACTTCTCGGGCTCCAGCGTCCGCTGCTCTCCCGCCGCCAGCGGAACCAATTCGGTGATGAAATGCTTCGACCGCACCAGCTCTTCGCGTCCGTCCGGCAGCGGCACGGGCAGCGACGCGCCGGGGTGCACGCCCAGATCGGCGATCGGCACGGC
Organism: Bryobacteraceae bacterium; assembly: GCA_052144935.1. GTDB lineage: Bacteria > Acidobacteriota > Terriglobia > Bryobacterales > Bryobacteraceae > JOPF133. Next base: position 17,360 of record JBKQPR010000183.1, on the reverse strand, counting down.
CTTGTCCACGTGGATCTCCCGCGGCCGGCCGTAATCCCATAGCCGGTAAGTCACGTCCGAATTCTGCTGGATCTCGCACAGCACAATCCCCGCTCCGATGGCGTGTACCGTGTGCGCCGGGGTGAAGTAGGTTTCGCCGGCCTTCACCGAAACCCAGCGCACAAGCTGCTCCACCTCGCCCGTGCGCGTCGCCTCCCACAGGCGCTCGCGCGTGATGGGTTCGCGGAACCCCAGCGCGATTTCGGCGCCCGGCTCGGCCTCCAGGATGCGCCACATCTCGGTCTTGCCGCGCGGCCCATCCTCGCCGTCGTCGGGATGCACCTGCACCGAGAGCCGCTCCGAAGTGAAGATCAGCTTCACCAGCAGCGGCAGGTCGCGATCCGCCAGAAACCAGGCTTCGCCCGTGGGCTTCCCGGCATCCGGAAACCACGGCGCCAGGTGCGTCCGGCCCCACACTTTCTCGCGCAGCGAGGGTGTGAGGCGAATAGCTTTCGTCATCGGAGAATGGCTGTCCATCAACTTAGGCGCTGCCGGTGCAACCGCTCCCTCACGGTCGCGGCTCTGAAGCGTGCCGGAGCGGCGGCCGCAAGAATGGGAAAGGAGATCAGGCCGCAGATGAACGGCGGCCAATAACCCCTTGTTCTACGAGTGCCCTACCACGAACCGATGAAACCTCTCCAGCCCGCGTTCCAGTTCCTTCATCGAGGTGGCGTAGGAAATCCGCACGTGCCGGTCCGTCCCAAAAGCCTCCCCGGGAACCACTGCCACCTGCGCTTCCGCCAGCAGCTTCTCGGAGAATTGCAGCGTGTCCCGGATGCCGTCCCCGCCCATTGCCACCGACACGTTGGGGTAGGCGTAGAAGGCCCCTTGCGGCTCGGCGCACCGGACGCCCGGAATCTGCCGCAACCGCGCCACCACGAAATCGCGCCTCTTCCGGTATTCGGCCAGCATCGCGGCCACGGAATCCTGCGGTCCGCACAACGCCTCCACCGCCGCCTTCTGCGAAATCGAGGTCGGGTTGGACGTGGAATGGCTCTGCAATTTTACCATCGCCCCCACCACCGCCTCCGGCGCCAGGGCGAACCCGATGCGCCAGCCCGTCATGGCATAGGTCTTGGAAAGCGATCCCGCCACCACCACGGTTTCCTTGGCCCCCGCCACCGACGCGATGGAGAACGGCTGGCTGTCGTACAGGAACTTGCAATAGCATTCGTCGGTCATCAGGTAGATGCCGCGCTCGCTGGTGAGCCGGAAAATCTTCTCGAACTCCCCCCGTTCCACCACCGCGCCCGAAGGATTCGAGGGCGAGTTGACGATCACCATGCGGGTGCGCGGCGTAAGCTGCCGCTCCACCAGGCCGGCCGTCAGCGCGAAGCCCAGCTCCTCGTCCGTCTCCGCGAACACGCACCGCCCGCCCGCGTAGTTCACCACGTCTTTGTAAGTCACCCAATACGGCGCCGGAATGACGACTTCGTCGCCCGGGTTCACCAGCGCCTGCATCAGGTTGAAGATGGCGTGCTTGCCGCCCACAGTCATCAGACACTCGCCGGCTTTGTAATCCGTGCCGAAATCCAGCCGGTGGCGTTCGCACACGGCCTTCTTCAACTCGGCCGTGCCGCCGGTGGCCGTATACTTGGTGAAGTTCCGCTCCAGCGCGCGCACGGCCGCCTGCTTGATGTTGTCCGGCGTGGGGAAGTCCGGTTCCCCCGCTCCGAAATCCACCACGTCCGCGCCCCCCGAGCGCAGCCGCTCGGCTTCCGCCGAAACCCTCGACGTGGAGCTTACGCTGATGCTTGAGATACGTTCCGCAATCGGGTTTGCTACTGCCTGCATGATTTGAAAACTAAGCCCCTTTGGTTTGAATTTGAGATAGCCGCTGGTGCAGCCGCGCTTCTACCGAGGCCGGCACCAGCCCGCTGATATTGCCCCCCAGCCCGAACACTTCCTTCACCAGCCGCGAGCTGATAAACGAATACGCTTCGTGAGACATCAGGAAAACCGTTTCCACACCCGGCCGCAGCCGGCGGTTCATAAGCGCCATCTGCAGCTCGAACTCGTAATCCGAGATCGCTCGAATCCCGCGCAGCAGGACGGTAGCCGAGTGCGCGGACGCATGGTCCACCAGCAACCCGTCGAAGGAATCGACCTGCACGTTGGGATAAACGTGAACTACCTCGCGCAGCATTTCCATCCGCTCTTCGACCGAGAAGAGCGGCATTTTGCTTTCATTCCGCAGGATCGAAACGATCAACCGGTCAAACAGCCGCGAGCCCCGCTGGATCAGATCGAGATGACCGTTGGTAATCGGGTCGAACGATCCGGGATAAATCGCGATGACGTTCGGGGGCTTGGGCGGCAATGTTTCAATTCTAGCGGAAAAAGGAGCGGTGGCGCAGGGGCGGATCTCGGGCGTCTCGGGCGACTTGTGAACCCCGGGGCCGAACCCCGCGGGGGAGCGGCGCAGGAATTCAACAGTTGCTTGCGGCCGAGTGGAATCCGGCTACAATGAGCTTTCCTTCCGCGGAAGTTGGGAGAGCGGGTTCCTTGCGGGTGCTTCATCGAAGGAAAGCCCGGTAACCGGCCGGGCCTTCCAATTGAAGCGGAAAGGAGGATCACTCCATGATCCAACTACTGGTGACTGCCGTTCTACCCTTGGTAGGGCGCTTCACGGTAATGTTCCTGTGGACTCGTAAGAGACTCAGGTAGTTACCGCAGCGAGGGCTGGGGATCGCCGTACCAGCCCTCGCTACCAGTAATTATACTCGAATCTTCCGGCTTTGCAATCCACCGTCTAGGCGGCTAGGCGGCTACGCGGCCTGGCCACTCGGCCGCCGCTTTCGCCTGGCGCTTTCGCCTGTTGGGATGGGCCTGCGGCTCGCGGAATTTCATGAAAAACCGGGCCAGTGGGCGGCCCACTGCAAGCGGCAACCCGGGCATGAGCGGCGGGGGTTTTTCGACCTTGTCAACGGCCGGTAGACCTCGGGGAAGGAGGGGGTCCGTGCTTGGCGAATTCCGCCCGTCGCGGACGTGGCCCCCTCCCGCGAGTTTCGCGGGCATGCCCACAGTGTGCCGCATGGAGATCCCGCAGCACATCGCACCGGCGGCGCGCGCCCTTTGCCTTACCCTTACCTCTTCGGCATGTTATACGCGAAGTCGAACTGCAGCACAATCCGGTCGCCTCTGAAATCGGTAGGCAGGGGCGGGAACGGCACGGAGGCGCTGATGCCGGCAATCGCGGCCCTGTCCAAGGCGTCGGCGCCCGAGCTCCTTCCAGGGACAATCACCAGCTTGGGCACCCCGCCCTGGCGGTCGATGGCGAATTGAATCTCCACCGCCCCGCGGCGGCCCATCCTGGTAACGCTCTCGGGCAATACCGCCATCCAGTGCTGGCGCACCGAGTTGAGCACGCGAATCAGGTAGGGACGGAAATCCACGCCCTGGGTGTCGGTGAGCAGTTGCACGGCGCTGCCCGGAGAGCCAAGCATGGGCGGTTGCTGCATACCCAGACCGAGGCCGCCTGGACCGTAGATGCCACTGTCTCCCACGATCAGGCGTCCGTCCGGAGTGTGCGTCACCTGCTTCAGGGCTTCCTCCACAGGGTTGCCGAAAGGCGAGTGGGCATTGGGAAGGGGCGGCGGAGGGCCGCTGGGACTCTCGAACGGCGATTTGGGTTTATTCTCCTCGGCCTGGATCTGTGGCGGAAGGGTGGGGGCGCCCGCCGGGCCCGGCGGGATCGCGGGGCGAGGCAGTTCCTTGGGGGTGGCGTCGACTTTGGGCGGCTCGGGCAGTGGAGGCGGGGGCGCGGCGGCAACCTGCTTGGGCGCCGGAGGCAATGGGGCGGGCGCCGGAGTGCGCGGCGCGGAGGGCGCTCCGGGGGGGCTTTGGATGCGCGGCCGCGGGGCCAGCTCCGCGGCGGTGAACTGCTTGCTTACCTTGCCTTTATTGGGGGCCTTTTGGGTCAGCTCCGTAGGCGGCTCAACCAGCGGTGTGACCTGCCGCACCAGCCGCCGTTCGGGCGGCCGTTCGGTCAGCTCGGCGGGCAGCGACATCAGCACCGTGATCAGCACCACGTGCGCCAACACCGATAGTAGGGCGGCTAGCCGCGAGCGGGATCGCTCGATCGGATCGCCCCATTGCGTGAGGAGTTGCAATTCGGCGTCCGCCGGAGGTGAGACTACGGTTTCCATCCAGCCAGGGTCCGCGAGACTATTTCCGAGTGCTCCTTAATCTTATCAAGAATTAAGAGAGCTACCGCTAGAGTTTGACGCGCGGACTGGCCATCGCATTTCGGCAAACTGCGGGTTTCGAGCGAATCCAAAAAGGCGTCCAGTTGCAGCTTGAGCGGTTCGGCCTTGACGACCGGCGCCTGCTCGAAACCGATCTGCCCCTGGCGCACCGAGAAGACCGCCAGGTCCTGGCGGCCGTAATCCAGCGAGAGGTACTGTTGCGGCTGAAACAGGCGCAGCTTGCGGACGCGCTCGGTCGAAACGCGGCTGGCCGTGAGATTGGCCACGCAGCCGTTGGGAAATTGCAGCCGGACATTGGCGATGTCCACCTTCCCGGAAAGAATCGAGATGCCCGCCGCGCGGATCTCGTTGGGCTGGCAGCCGGCCAGCGCCAGCACCACGTTCACGTCGTGAATCATCAGGTCGAGCACCACATCCACATCCAGGCTGCGGGGGCTGAACAGGTTCATGCGGTGGATCTCGAAAAACAGGGGCAGGGCGGCGCGGCGCTCCAGCTCGACGACCGCGGGGTTGAAGCGCTCCAGGTGGCCCACCTGGAGGAGGCGGCGGGCCCCGGGGGCGCCCCGCGCGGCGGTTTCGATCATGCGATCGGCGGCGGCGGCGTCCGGCGCGATGGGCTTTTCCACCAGCACGTCGATGCCGGCTTCCAGAAGCAGGCAGGCGACCTCTTCGTGCGCCACGGTGGGGACGGCGACAATGGCGGCATCCACCTGGCCGGCCAGATCGGCCGCATTGGTGAGGGCCAGCGCCTGATAGAGGGCCGCGGATTCGGCGGCGCGGGCGGCATCCGTGTCCACCACGGCGACCAACTCGGCGCGCTCGGATTCGTGGATCACGCGGCAGTGATTCCGCCCGAAGGCTCCGGCGCCAACGACAGCTAGGCGAGGTTTAGGCATGGTTCGGGATTGGGTTGGGGCTCTGGAATTCACCGCGGAGACGCGGAGAACGCAGAGAAAGCGCGGAGAACACATTCTTTGGATTTCTCCGCGCTTTCTTCGTGTCCTCTGCGTCTCCGCGGTGAATTCCAGAGCCCCCCGTCATGTGAGACCCACGACCGCGATGTCCGCATCGTTGGCGTCCTCGATCATCCTTTCCCGGTCGAGCATCAGGGTGCGGCCGGCTTCGATGGCCAGCGCGGTGGTTCCGGTTTCGCGCATCACGGGGATGGTGTCCAGCCCCACCACGGGAACGTCGAAGAGCAGATGCTCGCGGCGGCGGGCCACCTTTACCAGTGTAAGACGGCGCCCCGCGACCAGGCCGGCGGCGCGGCGCAGCATGGCGTCGGTGCCCTCCATGGCTTCCACGGCCACCGACGCGCGCTCGCAGATGGCCACGCTCTGCCCCACGTCGAAGCCCGCCAGCGCGTGAGCCACCCGCCGGCCGTAATCGATATCGGACTGTTCCTCCTTGCCGGGCTTGCGGCGGGTCATGGCGCCGGGGCTGGCCAGCATGGGCTTCAGCAAGGCCGTGGAATCGCGCAGGTGAATGCCTTCGTCCTCCAGGATTTTCACGACGCCGCCGATCAGGCCGTCGGTGTTCTTCGAAGGCAGCGCGGCCAGCAGCTTGAGGAGCCGCCAATCGGGACGGATGTTGGAGAAGATTTTGGCGTGCTTCACCTGCCCGCACATGACCACTTCGGTGATGCCCTCCTGCTTGAGGATGTCGATCAGCCGGCTGAGTTCCCCGAGAGAGATCCAGTGGCAGCGCCCGGCGCGGGAGGCGACTTCCGGGGAGGCCTCCTCCTCGATCGCGATCACGGTGACCTGATGGCCCAGCCGGGCGGCACTCTCCAGCGCCAGCAGCGGGAAACGGCCGTTTCCGGCAATCAACCCGTAGCGCATCTACTTCACGACGCCTCGTTCGGAGGAGCGGATGAATTGGATCAGCTCCTCGATCTCCGGGCACGACAGGACCTCGGCGCGGATGCGGTCGATGGCCTGCGAGGTATTGAGCTGCGAGCGCGTGAGCAGGCGGAAGGCGGTTTGCAGCGATTCGATGACCGGTTTTTCGAAGCCGCGGCGCCCGAGACCAATGCTGTTGGCGCCGAAGACCTCCACTTCCGGCTTGGCGCTGGTGAGGGAGAACGGCAGGATATCCTGCTTGATCACGCTGTAGGGGCCGATGAAGGCGTGGCGGCCGATGCGGCAAAACTGGTGGACGCCGGTATACGGGCCGAGGTCGGCCCAGTCCTCGATGACCACGTGGCCAGCCAAGCCGACGCTGTTGCCCAGGATGACATGGTCGCCGATGCGGACGTCGTGGGCCACGTGGGAGTAGACCATCAGCAGGTTGTCGCTGCCGATGCTGGTGACCAGGCCTCCGCCCTGGGTGCCGCGATGGATGGTGACGAATTCGCGGATGCGGTTGCGGTGGCCGATGCGGGTCTCGGCGCGCTCGCCCTTGTACTTCAGATCCTGGGAGGCCACGCCCACGCTGCTGAACGGGAAGAAGAGATTGTCCTCGCCGATCGAGGTGGGGCCTTCCAGGTAGTTGTGGGCCATCAGGCGGGTGCGGGGGCCGATTTCCACTTCCGCGCCGACGATGGAGTAGGGGCCGATCCCGGCGCTCTCCGCGATCCGCGCCAGTGGGTCCACGATGGCGGTCGGATGGATGGGCATTGGCTAAGTGGAGGCGGGTTCGGGGGCGGGGACGGGAACGGCCGGTTTTTCTTCCTTATCCGCGAGCTTGCACATGACTTCGGCCTCGGCCACTACCAGGCCATCCACGGTGGCCACACCGGCCATTTTGGCCACGCTGGCCTTGCGCTTGATGACCTTCATCTCCATGCGGAGGGAATCGCCCGGGACCACCGGCCGCCGGAAGCGGGCATTCTCGATCGCCACCAGCAGAACCAGTTTGCTGGCGCGATCCGCGATGGTCTTGAGCACCAGCACGCCGGCGGTTTGGGCCATGGCCTCGATGATGAGCACGCCGGGCATCACCGGGAAATCGGGGAAATGGCCGTTGAAGAAGGGTTCGTTGGCGGTGACGTTCTTGATCCCGACGATGCGTTCGGGCTCCAATTCCACAATGCGGTCCACCAGAAGAAATGGATACCGATGCGGCAGAATCGCGCGGATGTCGTTGATGTCCAGCATGGAACGGCTTATTATCGCACGTGTGCGGAGGGGGCATCGGCTGGCGCCCCGGAACCCCGGAACCCCGGAACAGGGCAAGGACGGCGTTGACAGGACTGCTGACGAAGCATACACTGGCGGCATGGAAGTACATCTCACACCCGAAACCGAATCCCGCCTGAACGAACTGGTCTCTCAAAGCGGTCGGCCGGCTGACGACCTGGTTGAAGACGCGATGGCAGGTTATTTGGCGGAAGTGGCAGAAGTGCGCCATATGCTCGACAGCCGCTACGACGACGTCAAGAGCGGCCGGGTCAAGCCTATCGACGGCGAGGAAGCCTTTGAACGTCTTCGCCGCAAGAGCCAGGAGCGCCGCGCCTCTCAATCATGAGCGGCTACGTTCTTCATCCGGAAGCCTACACCGATCTTGACGATATTTGGGAATTCATCGCTGAAGACAATCCGAATGCCGCCGACCGGGTGCGCGAGGACATTTACAAAGCTATTGGCAAGCTCGCGCCGTTTCCCCGCCAGGGCCGGCGGCGGCCCGATCTTACTTCGCGGCCTTTGCGGTTTATAACGGTGCGCGATTACCTCGTCGCCTATGCTCCGGATGAAAGCCCGCTCCTTGTGATCGCCGTTCTGCATGGCCGCCGAAGTCCGCGGATTATGGCCGCGATTCTGCGGGGCCGGGAATAAAATCCCACGCCACGTCTCGGAAACGGTCGTTTTGCGCGACGCGACCGCCACGGGCAGATCAAAGGCCACTTTCTCGATACGCCCGTTTTCTGTCCGGTCACGAGGCCGTGTCCGGGACCCATTCCTAAACGCTGCGCGACTACTCGCGAGTGACCACCGGCAACGCTAGGTTTCCGGCCGTGTGGTTCGGTGCGATTCCGAAACCGCTCTCTGACGTTCGCGGCTCAGATCGGAGCCGCGAACGTAAGAGAGCGGTTCCTCGCAAGAAGCACGCTATCTCGCGGTCGAAGACCTGGTCGAACGGCGCACCAGCGTTGGCCTACGGCTTCCGCAGCAGCGAGGGCCAGTTCAGAACCACCTCGATCCTGGTTGGCAGCTCATTCCCCACCGGCACCACCAGCAGGAACCTCTTTCCGTCCCGCGAGGCCACCCATCGGTTGCGCCCGACACCTGGGGGGATACGCGCGTCGAAGAGCGCGTGCGGGGTGCCGTGCAGGATGGCGCCGTTCCTCTCCTCGATATCCAGGGCCATGATTTGCGGCGGCTGCGCCAGCGAAGTGTAAAACAGTTCCTTGCCGTCGCCCCGCCATTGGGGCTGTACGCCGCCTCCGCTCGAGACCAGCCACTGTCCCTGCGCGCTGGTGGAAGCATCCGCAAAAGGCCGGACATAAATCTCGGCCGCCCGGACTCGTACGAGGTGTAGGCCACCCATTTGCCATCGGGCGAGAAGCGCCCATGAAGGGCGACGGACTTGCCTGGCAGGAACGGCTGCGCTTTGCGCGTATCGAAAGACCACGTCCATAGATCGTGACTGGCTTGGTTGTAGATCAGCGTGCGGCCGTCGGGCGACCAAGCCTCGATATTCTTATCGAGTTTGGACTCCAACAGCAATTCGTCGTCTCCGGTGCCGGAAGCGCTCTTGACATACAGGTCGCGGGCGCCGCGGCGGTCCGAGGTGAAGGCGATCCGCGAGCCGTCCGGGGACCAGGTGGCGCTCAGATCGTCCTTGGGGTCGAAGGTGAGTTTCGATTGGCTGCCGCGGCTCAGGTCGAGCACCCAGATATCGCGAGTCTTGGCGGCCGGATCGCGGATGCCCGCCGCCACGCGATTGCCGTCCGGCGAAAGCGCCGGGCTGCTGAATTCCGCGGGGCTGCCCACGGCGCCGAGGTTGTTGCCGCTGCGATCGAACCAGGTGAGCTGGCTATCCGCGGCGGCCGTCCCCGGACGATACGCCAACACTCCATTAGCGGAGGTTGAGAAGTCTCCCACCCCTTCCACCACGCTCAGGGCTTCGCCCCGCAACTGGCCGGACTTCGGATCGAGAGGTCTGGCCATCAGCGCGGTGCCTTGCAGGTACAGGATGTATCCCGGCGCCGCGTAGAACCCGTAATTCGAATCCGTGGTGAACAGCAACCGGTCCGTCTTTCCGTCCAGCGACGCCAGGTGAATGGCGGTCGGAGTGGCGATGCCGCTACCCACCTTGCGGCTGTTGTAGATCAGCCAGCGGCTGCCGGGAATCAGCGAAGGCGCTCTAATTCCCCCGGCCTGCTCGGGACCCGGAGCCCGCAACTGCCGTACGCCGCTACCATCGGGTTGAAACCAATACAAGCCGCCGTCCCTTCGGCCCGAGACAACGCCTTCCGGCCCCCAATCCTGCAGCGCGGAAGGCTGAAACGGAAGGGCCAGCGGCTGCGGTGGGGCGCCGCTCAGGTCCATGCGAACGAGGGCAGCCCCTAGGGGATCCGTTCCCCGGGACAGCAGGAGGGCCCGGCTATCGAAAGACCAGGTTGCCGAGCCTCCGCCCTCTGTTCCGGCGAGCTGCCGGGTCAGACCGGTGGCCAGGCTGTTCAAATAGAGGTGCGTTTCCCCGCCGGCGACGGCGTTGAACACCACGTTCTCCCCGTCCGGCGAAATGGCCGGGCGGCTCACCACGCCAGTGGCTCCGTCGGGCGCGTGGATGCTGAAGCGCAGCGGCCTCGCCGCCGGCTTCTCCTGGCGCAGAAGCAGAATAAATTTCTGGCCTACACTTCGAGCGAATTGGGCGGGGAGGAAATTTTCGTGCGGCCGTTTCCGGGGCCGGGCGGCAAGTGGAAGGTATCGGCCGAAGGCGGAAAATTCCCAGCCTGGTCGCGGACGGCTCACGAACTCCTGTTTCTCGGCTTCAATGACCGCATTATGGCGGCGGATTACACCGTACAAGGCGATTCGTTCAGCGCCGGCAAGCCACGAGTCTGGTCGCCAACGCAGATCCGCAGGACCAGCGTGGCGCAGAACTTTGCCCTGGCTCCCGACGGCAAGCGCGTGGCGTTCTTTCCCCGCTCTGCCGAGGGTCAGTCCAAAGGCTCGCTCCACGCCACGTTCCTGCTGAATTTCTTCGACGAACTCCGCCGCCGCGCCCCGGCGAGCAAATAGCGTCTCACGCCGCTAAATGGCGGAACTCGCTCGTAAGCAATTCATTAGAAATGTGTTTGTTTGGATAGGGAATGAGTGGCCGGGAATCCGGAAGCTAGTTTTTGGCGGACGAACGCCGAGGGATAGTTTCCGGATGCGCCGTGATCCAGGCTCAGCTCTCTTCTTGATCGGCTAAACTGAGGGGAGCCCTTTCCATGCTGCTGTCTGTCGGCGACAAACTCGGTCCGTACGAAATCCTTGCGCCCATCGGAGCGGGCGGCATGGGAGAGGTATACAAGGCTCGCGACACGCGGCTGAACCGCGACGTTGCCGTGAAAATTCTGCCCGACGATCTTGCGCGCGACCCGTCGCGACGCCAGCGTTTCGAAAAGGAAGCTCGCGCCGTGGCCGCGCTGAACCACCCCAATATCGTCGCCATTTACGATGTCGGCGAAAATTTCCTGGTCAGCGAGCTGGTCGATGGCCAGACGCTCCGCGCCGCAGGCAAACTCTCGCAGCGGCAGGCGATCGATCTCGCGGTGCTGATCGCCGAAGGTCTGGCTGCCGCGCATGCCGCCGGTATCGCGCATCGCGATCTGAAGCCTGCCAACATCATGATCAACCGGGATGGCCGCGCTAAGATCCTGGATTTCGGCCTCGCCAAAATGACGCACCCGCCAGCGCAGGGTTCGCCAGCGTCCGAAGCGTCCACGGAGACGCAAGACGGCATGATCATAGGCACAGTCGGCTACATGTCGCCGGAGCAAGTAAAAGGGCAGCCCTCCGATCACCGTTCGGACATCTTCAGCTTCGGATTGGTGCTGTACGAGATGCTCGCCGGCAGGCGCGCGTTTACCGGCGGATCGTCGATGGAAGTGATGAGCGCGATCCTCAAAGAGGACCCGCCCGAGCTGCCCGAATCGATCGCGCCTGGACTGAAGCGAATCGTCGAGCATTGTCTCGACAAGAATCCGGACCGGCGCTTCCAATCCTCGCGCGATCTTGCTTTCGCACTGCAGGACGGAACGCTGATTTACTACAACCGTTCCAACGGCGTGCTGAAGGGACTCTACAGCGTGCCTGTCCTCGGCGGCGACGAGCACTTGGTTCTGGACAACGCTGGTCATGCGGAGGCGTTGCCGGACGGAACCTTGATAATCGCCAAGGTCGATGCCGAACGGAAACGGAAATTGCACCGTTTTTGGCCCGGCACCGGGCGCTTGCAGGAACTCCCGGTCCAGACGGAATTCTCTGCCTCCGAGAATACGACGGCCAGGGCTTTCCCCGATGGCAAATCCGCCTTGGTGTGGGGCGAACCGATGGGGCAAACGGCGTCGGCACTGGCCTTGTATGCGGTCGATCTCTCCTCCGGATCGATGAAGCGGCTGAGCCCGCCGGGACTTAACGGCGCCGATGTAACTGCCTTCGCGGCTGCTGCCGATGGGAAGTCGGTTTTAGCCGCGGTTAACTCCGGCGCGCTCACAAGGATCACCTCCTTTCCGGCAAGCGGTGCAGCGATAGAGCGGCCTCTGTTCACCGTCACAAGCACCGTCTGGTATTTGGACGCCAGTCCGGACGGAAGCGTCTATGTCAGTATGTTGGACCGCCCCTCGGATCTTGTGCGGTTCTCGGTTGACGGAACCCGATTTGAGCGACTTGCGGGTTTTCCGCTGGTTCCAGAAGACGCCGACATCATGACGGTTCTTCCCGACGGCCGCGCCGTTCTTGCGGTCCGCTCTTCCGGCCAAAATCGGCTGATGGTGGTTCAGAAGGGAAAAGACCCTGCGCCTTTGGTCAACACGGCCGAGGAGACGATGGCGCCTCTTGCCACGTGCGGATCGAGCGAGGTGGCGTTCATGATCGGACCCGCGCCGCGCGAAACGATTGCGTTCACGGAACCGGCGTCCGGACGGGTCGTACGCAGGATCGCGCCCGGCAAGGGTAAAGTTGACTCGATGTCCTGTTCGCCCGACGGCAAGATGCTCTATTTTGCGGCCCGCGGGATGATCTGGTCGATTCCTTCGTCCGGCGGCGAGGCTCGGAACGTTCGCGGAGGCGACCGCGTCGTTGCGGACCCTTCCGGCCGGCGTCTAATTGTCCAAGTGCGCGAAAGCTCTCAATTGCACCTATTTAGCGTGCCCCTCGATGGCAGCCCCGAGCACGAAATCCGGTTGGACAACTCAATTCGGCTGGCAGTGTCTCCGCTCTCAACAAGTGGTTTGAGCGCGGATGGCCGCCTGCTGGTGCCGCTCGCGCCACCGGACTCGTGGTTCAATCCTCCCGCCGTGATCGACACTGCGACCGGCCGCGTCACTCGTATTCCGTCCGACAATCGGAGCGATTATCGCTCCATGGGCTGGACACGGGACGGCCAGGTGATCGCGCTCAAGAACGGACTGCGCGCGACGTTATGGAAGTTTCAACCTGTGTCACGCTGAAGTGTGCGCTAGAATCGCGTCAAGAATCATCTAAACGGCGCTCTCGATCTGCAAAAGATCAGGCCCCATTTAAGCCTCCCCCGCTCGGCGCGGGCGGAATGCGCACGCTCTTTCTATTAGGGCGGGAATTGCCGATAACAGCCTCACTTGAGGTGGTTTGGCGGAATAGTGTCGGAGTGGCCGGGCATCCGGAAGTTGGTTTTTGGGGGCCGTCGGTGAGGGATAGTTTCCGGATGCGCCGTCACCCAGGACTTAGCCCCTATTGCGCGCGATCCGGCCCGTGCGAGCGAATAAAAGCGACGAGCTTCGGTTTTGCCGATCCAAACAACAGGAACGGGGGTTAGTACCGAGTTGACAGCTCTCTTTTCCGCCAAGCTCAGGCAAGGTCGAAGCGATCAAGGTTCATCACCTTGTTCCAGGACGCCACAAAGTCACACACGAACGCCTGCGGCGAGTCGCTGCACGCGTAGACTTCCGCAAGGGCTCGGAGCTGGGAGTTGGAACCGAAGACGAGATCGACGACAGTGCCCGTCCACTTGAGTTCGCCCGTCGCCCGATCGCGTCCCTCCAACACGCCTTCAGATGTGGCGGACTTCTGCCACTTCGTGTTCATGTCGAGCAGGTTGACGAAGAAATCATTCGTCAACGTCTCGGGCCGCTTGGTGAAAACACCGTGTTTGGACTGCCCGAAGTTTGCATTCAGGGCGCGCATGCCACCAACCAGAACCGTCATCTCGGGAGCGGTGAGGGTCATGAGGCTCGCCCGATCCACCAGCAGCTCAGCCGCCGATCCCTCGTGTTCCTTCCGGAGATAGTTGCGGAACCCGTCCGCGGCCGGCTCCAGTACGGCGAAGGAGTGCTCATCGGTCTGTTCCTGCGACGCGTCCGTGCGCCCCGGCGAGAAGGGAACCTTCACGTCGTGGCCGGCCTTCTTCGCAGCCGCCTCGACGGCTGCGCAGCCGCCCAGAACGATCAGGTCGGCAAGCGAGACCTTCTTCCCAGCGGACTGCGCGCCGTTGAAATCCTTCCGGATCGCCTCCAGCGCCGGAAGAACCTTCGCCAGCTCGGCCGGCTGGCTGGCTTCCCAATCCTTTTGCGGCGCGAGGCGAATGCGCGCCCCGTTAGCCCCGCCGCGCTTGTCACTGCCGCGGAATGTTGCCGCCGACGCCCAGGCCGTGGTGACCAGTTGGGAGATGGAAAGTCCGGATGCGAGGATCTTGGCCTTCAGAGCGGCAATATCCCGCTCCCCGATCAATTCATGATCCACAGCGGGAACGGGGTCCTGCCACAGCAACGGCTCCGCCGGAACGAGCGGGCCAAGGTACCGCGAAATCGGCCCCATGTCGCGGTGCGTCAGCTTGAACCAAGCCTTGGCGAACGCGTCTGCGAACTCCTGCGGATTCTCGTGGAAGTGCTTCGAGATCTTCGCGTAGGCCGGGTCCACCTTGAGTGCGAGGTCGGTCGTAAACATCATCGGGGCGTGCTTCTTCGACGGATCGTGGGCATCCGGCACAGTGCCCGCTGCGGATGCGTCCTTGGGAGTCCATTGGTTAGCGCCGGCGGGGCTCTTCGTGAGTTCCCATTCATGGCCGAAGAGGTTGTCGAAGTAATTGTTGTCCCACTTCACCGGGTTAGTGGTCCATGCGCCCTCCAAGCCGCTGCTGATGGCGTCGGCGCCTTTGCCGCTGCCAAAGCTGTTTTTCCAGCCCAGGCCTTGCTCTTCGATGCCGGCACCCTCGGGTTCGGGACCGACATACTTCATCGGATCGGCAGCGCCATGGGCTTTGCCGAAGGTGTGTCCGCCGGCGATGAGGGCCACCGTCTCCTCGTCATTCATGGCCATTCGGCCGAAGGTCTCCCGGATATCCTTGACCGCAGCGAGCGGATCCGGTTTGCCGTTGGGCCCTTCCGGATTCACGTAGATGAGGCCCATTTGAACGGCGCCGAGAGGATTGTCGAGCTGGCGGTCGCCGCGGTAGCGCTCGTCTCCCAGCCACTTGCCCTCAGGCCCCCAGTAAATGTCTTCTTCCGGCTCCCAGATGTCCTCGCGCCCACCGCCGAAACCGAAGGTCTTGAATCCCATCGACTCCAGTGCAACGTTACCGGTAAGAATCATCAGGTCGGCCCAGGAGAGTTTCCGGCCGTACTTTTGCTTGATCGGCCAGAGCAGCCGGCGCGCTTTGTCGAGGCTGACGTTATCCGGCCAACTGTTGAGGGGCGCAAATCGCTGTGCTCCGGCGCCCGCGCCCCCCCGGCCATCGGCGATACGGTAGGTGCCT
Organism: Bryobacteraceae bacterium; assembly: GCA_052144935.1. GTDB lineage: Bacteria > Acidobacteriota > Terriglobia > Bryobacterales > Bryobacteraceae > JOPF133. The sequence goes on along the minus strand of JBKQPR010000183.1, from coordinate 2,229 downwards.
GCGCTATGCCACGCCATACGGATGAAGAACGGCCCATAGTGGCCGTAGTCCGCGGGCCACCAGTCCTGCGATGTCGTCATTAAGGCATGGAGGTCCTCGATCACGGCATCCAGGTCAAGGCTCTTGAACTCCTCGGCGTAGTTGAACGCCTCGCCCATGGGATCGGACAGCGGGGAGTGTTGGTGCAAGATCTTCAGGTTCAGTTGATTGGGCCACCAGTCTGCGTTGGTTGGGGCCCCAGCCATGGTGTGTTTGCGAGCGCCGTTCGAGAACGGGCACTTTGTTTCGGTTGACAAGTTTTGCTCCCGATTATCGAGGACCGGCGTCCCCGCTGCGGTGGTGAGTTTTTGCTCCATATCTTCATCTTCCTTCGAATTAGTTAAAAAACTGTGACGAACTACGAACCCATCCTGGCTTTCCCAGTCGCGCAATGGCCGCCGGCCGCGCTGGCCGACGCGCGCCATTCATCCGGTATCCACACGCCTGCGACAGTCGTGCGTCTGCGCAAGCAAAATCACTCGGTTAACGGGAAGCGCGCCGGGGAGCGCACTTCGCGCAGAGCCCCCGGAAAATCAGTTCGCATTCGCGAAGAATCCGCTTATCTAGGGAGCCCGAGGCAGGCTTGGGCACGTCGTACCACTCAAGGTCCTCAACATTGCCGCAGCGGTCGCAGATGAAGTGGTGATGGCGCGTGCCTTTCGCATCGAATCGCGCGGCGCGGCCCTCGACGGCCACTTCACGCACCAAACCCGCCTGCACCAAGTCCCGCAGATTGTTATAAGTCGTGGCCCTTGAAGAGCGCGGATCCACGCGATTCACGGCTTCGAAGACTTCCGCAGCCGTGGGATGTCTGTTGTGTTCCATCAAGAATGCCATCACGGCGTAGCGCTGCGGAGTGCACCGCAACCCGCTGCCGTCGAAGGATCGTTTAATCGCCTCGGCGTCCATGAGTAATTTAGATTATGTCTAATGTGAGATTTTTTCAAGACTTATGCTTTTGGTTGCTGCTGCGAGCAGAAAACTGACGGATGCCGTATTGCATATGTGTGGTCCCAGGATGGCAAGAAAGTCGCCATTACCCGCGCTCGCTCCAACGACGCAGATGTCGTCATGTTTAGTGGTTTCAAGTGAACCGCGCGCCGCTTTCAGACTGTCTGAAGATACGCAGGCGCGAAGACCTCGGTGACGAATGATTCTAGCGTAGTGGGTGTCGTATTTCTTATCGAGCGCGCTTCCTGGGGCACGATGAGGCCAGCATTCGCACCTTCCCACATTTCAATAAGCAGTTCTGCGGTTTTTTCAGGTAACCCCATCTTCATAAGGCCCTGCCCGAGCATCATGCTCGGCACTTGCACGTATGAGAGATTGGGCTTGCCAATAGAGTTGCCAACAATTGACGCCGCTTCCTTCATGGAGATGTCACGCTGCCCGTGTAGCTCCTGTATTGAACTGCCGGAAAAATTGCGGGCCGCGAGACGCGTGGCGGCATAGGCGCCGATGTCTTTCGTGGCTATCCACGGCATTTTCGCATCCGCCTGCAAACCACCCGGTAGTGTGTCCGTTGAACGCAACGGCTCGATACTCATGAAGAGATTTTCCATAAAGTACGCTGCGCGCACATGTAGGACGTTCAGGCCAGAGACTCGATCGAGTTTTTGCTCCTGATTGTGTAAGCCGACGATGGGGCCGGTGTGATTCGCATGCTGAGCGCCGATACTGCTTAGATTGACGACGAACCGCACATGGGCGTTGGCGGTTGCTGTGGCGTAGGAATCGGAAACGCGTTCTTGATGGCCACGCAAATCCTGCTGTGAGATGTCCTCGGGCAGAACCAGGTAGACGGCTGAAGCGCCTTTGAAAGCTTCCGTCATAGAAGCGACATCTTCGACGTTACCGACGAAGGGCTCCGCACCTAGCTCCACGAGCGGTATGAGCTTCTTAGTGTCTCGCCCAACCACGCGAACCTTTTCGCCTTTTGCCAGTAACACTTCCGCTGTTCGCCGTCCTGTTCGTCCCGTTGCGCCTGTCACGACGATCATTTAGGTCTCCTGTAAATGCGCTAAACAATTTGGCCGCTCTCGTGTCAGCGCACCATTGCAGTATAACGGCAACTCTCAGGTTAGGTGTTAGGCAGCAGTTGAGTGAAATCGCCACAACAGATTACAAAAGTATGACCATACGGCCAGCGCCGAAAAGTTTCAATGTAGGGATTCAACCGTTGCATGTGTA
>JBKQPR010000182.1:0-71547 GCA_052144935.1 Bryobacteraceae bacterium | reverse complement strand
CCCGACTGGCGTCAAGCCCTCAAAAGCGGAACTCAGCCAACTCTCCATTCGTCAGAAACGTGTTCTGCCAAAATGGAACTACACCATCTCGCCGCAAATGTGAAATAGTTTTTGGGCGGCTGCTTAGGCTCCGAGCATTCTTCTCCTTCGAGTCGGCCGGTCTGTGGCCCTCACCTACCTCTGAAACATCGAAATCCCCGCAACCCCCGCCGCGCCGGCCTCCACGCAACTGGCGGTGTTCTCTTCCGTGATGCCGCCGAGCGCTAGCACCGGGATGCTCACCGCGGAGGCCGCCTCTTTCAGCCGTTCCAGACCTTGCGGCGGGCCGTACGGCGCCTTCGAGATCGGCTCGAACACCGGGCTGAAGACGGCGAAATCGGCGCCCTCGCGCTCGGCCCGGCGCACCTCTTCCACGCTGTGCGCCGAAACCGCGATCCGGAAGCCGGGCGGCACAATCGCTCGAAGGGCGTATGGCGCGATCGAGTCTCCCGGCAGGTGGACCCCGTGGGCGCCCGCGGCCAGCGCAATATCGGCTCGCGAATTCACCAGGATGCGCGTCCCCGCCGGATTGGGCAGTGCCAGAATGGCGCGCGTGAGCTGGTACAAATCGTACCCGCCGAGATCCTTCTCGCGGATCTGGACGAGGTCCACCCCCTGGCCCAGCGCGCGTTTCACGAAGCGCAGCAGCGCATCGACGCCCCCGGCCGCCTGGCGGCTGGTGATGTAATAGCGCAGCATCAGAGCGGCTCGTAGTAGCGCTCGCCGGCGCAGGCGCGGCACAGCACGCGGCCCTCGCGCGTCACTTCGCGCTGGAAGCTGATGCCCTCGCCGCACTCGGCGCAGATCGCCCGCGGCGTGATGTAATAGCGCAGCATCACAGCGGCTCGTAGTAGCGCTCGCCGGCGCGGGCGCGGCACAGCACGCGGCCTTCGCGCGTCACTTCGCGCTGGAAGCTGACACCTTCGCCGCACTCGGCGAAGACAGCCCGCAGCGTGATGGAATAGCGCAGCATCACAGCGGTTCGTAGTAGCGCTCGCCGGCGCAGGCGCGGCACAGCACGCGGCCCTCGCGCATCACTTCGCGCTGGAAGCTGACACCTTCGCCGCACTCGGCGCAGATCGCCCGCGGCGCTTTGTAGCCGGGCAGGTCCTGCGGGCCGATGGGCACTCGAACCCACTCGATGCGGAAGAGGTCCTCGTCCGGCATCTCGCGGTACGCGCGCATCTGCTGCTGGTTCTTGCCGGCGATTTCGGGATACAGTTGGCGCGCTCGCTCGCGGGCGCTGTCGCGGGCCGCCACGCGCACGGCGCGCTGGTCGCGCAAGTCGCAGAAGGTGGCCGCCACTTTGCCGAAATCGCGGAATTTCAGGGCCCGTTTGCCCAGCCGGCAGCCGGTGACGATGGGGATGGCGTCGGTGGCGCAGCGGTCGATTTCGACAAACGTGACCAGGCGCTTGCGATCGGCGCCGGCCGGGTCTTCCAGGCCCAGCAGCCGGACGCCGTAAAGCGCCATGCGCAGGCCCAGAATCTGGCCGGCGCAGAGGTGGCCGTGGGCTTCGGCGGCCAACCGTTCGTATTCGGCAAAGGTCTGAAGAGCCACGCTTACAAAATCCGCAGTGCGGCGGGCGGAAATTCCACCTGCCAGCTCTTATTATCCTTCTGGCGGGCGAATTCCTCGCGCGAAATTTCGGCCGTGATGCCGTAAGCGAACTCCAGGCGTACGCTGCGCGACCTTTCCGCCGCGCGCACCAGCGGTGCGGGCACGCAGTTGGCGGCTGCCTCCCCATTGCCGGAGCGGACCAGCAGTTTTTCGGCGTCGATCGCCACCCATACGCGGTCGCCGCGAAAGTGGCCGCGGATGTAAGGGCCGGTGAGGGCGAAGTGCTCGAACTCCAGGCGGCTGGTGTTGCGGCCGGGGTCGAGCGCCGCCACCGTCGCCTGAAACAGGTTGGGGATGCCCAGCAGCCGGGCCACCTCGACGGAATCCGGTTGATCGAGAACTTCCCGCGGCGCGCCGCGCTGGGCGATGCGGCCGCCATCCAGCACCAGCAGTTGCGCGGCGGCCGTCGAGCAGAGGTCCAGGTCGCGGGTGACCAGCAGGATGGGCGCCTTGGAAACCGGCCGGATCTGGGCCAGCAGGGCTTCTTCGATTCCGCAATCGTCGATGAGCAGAAGCTTGGGCTCGGCGATGAGGGCGCGCGCGGCGGCCGTGCGGAGCCTCACCTCGGGCGCGGCATCGCGCGGGCTTAGGTCGGCGGCTTCGGTCAATTGAAAGCGCTCCAGGGTTTCGGCCACTCGCCGATGCCGCTCCAGGCGCGGCCAGTGGGCGGCGGCGAAGTCCAGGTTCTGGCGGAGGGTGAGGTGGGGAAACAGCGCGTCGCGCTGAAAGATGTAGCCGCACTGGCGCAGGCGCGGAGGCACGTTCACGCGGGCGGCGGCATCGAACAGGATCGCATCGTCCACCAGAATGCGCCCGGAATTGGGCGTGGCAAAGCCGGCCAGCAGATCGAGGATGAGGGTGCGGCCCGACTCGCGCCGGCCGTAGAGCGCGGTGACCCCCGCCGCGAGCTCGAATTCGACATCCAGCGAGAGGGACGGCGGAATCTTCTTGCCGAGGCGCGCGCGGGTCATCGCCCCATCCGCCCCCGATCAAGGCGAGAAGCCTCCAGGCGAGGCGCCTCCAGGCGAGACCCCAGGTAGTGAACGGCCAGGCCGATCGCGCCGATAGCCGCCAGAGGAGCGGCCGGCAAGGGGCCCGGCGTTCGAAAAGCGCGAACCAGGATGAGAATGACGCCGCAATCCGTGGCCACCGTGGCGAACACGAAAGCGGCGGCCGAGAGGATGGGCCGAAGCGCCAGGGGCGCCGCGATGCGCGAGAAGACGCGCCATTCGGAAGCGCCCAATCCGCGGGCGGCGTTGGCATAGTCGGGATTCAGGGAGCCGTAGGCCGCGGCGGCGGCGCGCATCAGATAGGGCAAGCTGAACGCCGAGGCTACCAGGGCGGCGATGGGCCAGCGAAAGGCGGTTTCGAGCAGGCAGTACGCGAAGAGCAGGGAGGGCGCCAGGCTCAGCGGCAGCCAGGCCAACGGGGCCGCCCGTTGGCGCCGGGACACATAGGCCAACCAGGGGCCGAACGTCAACGCTACAGCCGTGGACAGGCCGGCGGCGCGGAAAGCGAGCCAAAGCGGGGACCAATCGGCGGTCATCGGGGACTCTCAATTATAGCGGCTCGAAGCCGGCAAAACCCGCTACCGGAACGGAAACTCCCGCTGTTTGTTTCACGTGAAACACCTCGTTCTATCCGCTGCCGGCGTCCGGCCAAACGCCAAAGTGTTTCACGTGAAACAAAATAAGTGCTTTGTTTTCACTAAAACTTCCCGGAGCTTTCCGGTCCGCTTGCCCGTGGCGCCGGCCGCCTTATCCGTACTGCTCCAATTCCGGCACAATACCCCGTTTGCAGTATTCTCGCCGTTGGCGCCCTGGCCTATTCTGGAGACTGGATTGAGGCAAGCATCGCACAAAGTGGAGACTTCATGCCGAACCAACCCGCCCTCCAACGACAACCGATTGACCTGTATATCAACTGCGTGGTTCTGAGTTCATTTCGTTCCGAATTCACTTTCCTCCGAAATGTGTTCAGGCTAACCGGCCTCCGAATGCACCACGCGGAATCCCTCGACCAGGCGGATTTTCTGCTGACGGTGACGGAGAGCACAGTACTTCTTTCGGATGTAGTGTTCGAGGGCGGATGCTGGCAAAGCGCCCTTCGCCTGCTCGCAGACCGGCATCCCTTGGTGACGATGCTGGTCGTCGCCGACCCGGTCGACTGGCCCTTCCTGGGAGATTTGTTCGACCGGGGCGCCTGCGGCGTTATCTGGAAGCCATTTGATTTTGGAGCCGTAAGACGACTGATACAAACTGTCCACGAAGCATCGAAAGAGCGCCGCGCCTGGCAAGAGGAAATCTCGCCCCGGCGGACGCCCCTCCATTGCGCGGATTCCACACGGTAGCCCACACCGCTTTCTGGCGGCTGATGGGTTTTCCGGAGTGGCCGGCAGGCAGATAGGTGCTAATTGGAAGCGTGAGGAGAGATATGTTCGGGATGTTCGGGATCAACGTCGGGCTATTTCTACCACCGCACCTGGAGATCGACGCGAGGCAATGAGGCTCGTTGCTGAACGCGGCGTGGGGAGAGAGAAATAAGCGAGGGCCAGGTCGAGAGTTTGCAAGACATGAACGGACTCCAGCGGCCGTACCAGAACTTCAAACCCTCCCCTACCGATGAGGTCATCCCGAAGGCCGTCCTCGCTGGTCTGCGACAGCAATACGACCGACGGGCTTCGCCAGGAACTGACAAGCCTCTTTACGCCTAATTGCCAGTCAGTGATGTCAAAGAGCCGATCATACAATATGATTGGGACGACAACGTGGCCCATGAAGTTGAGCGCCCGATTCCAACTGGGCGCGTGAACCAGCACATAGCTTGTGCCATTTAAAAGATCCCGCATGACACGGCAGTCGGATTCGAGGGCGGAGGCCAGAAGGACCGGTGTCAGCGGAGCGGGCTGGCGGCACGCACTCACTGCCGCGCGACTTGGTACAGGTTCCACGGTGCTGACATTTCGAAAGCGTCTCAAGATTGCCGAGGCCGGGTCAGCCATTGAGATCTCCCTGCAACCAACGATTATCTTGAGCGGGCCGCCCCAGGTGGCCAGTAGGAAAGGTATCGCTATACGCCGCGGACGGCCCGCTCAGCTATCACTATGTTTACAAGCTAGACTATTTTCAACGCCGATCCTATCGTCTGAGCGGAGTATTGTCACGACTTCCGAATAGTATGCGCCCAGCGATGCCGTGCGCGGCGAACGAACTTGGTGCCGCCCAGACGGGGGATTGCTTGGCCAGGGCCGGATTTCCGCGGTTTCCTCGCCTTGACATGGGCGGCGGGCGTAGCATCCGGCTCACATGGCGCCGCGAATCCTGCGAAATTGGTATTTCAAATGACCCGCGATTCGGCGGATAATCAGGTCAGGCGATCATCGCTCGATTGAGGGGTGGACAATGGTGTGCCGCGTAACGGCAGGTTTGGTGCTCGTCTTATCCGGAGCACATTTCGCACTCGCACAGAAGCCCGGTGAGAGAAACCCTCTGATCCAGCTCAGCGGCTCCATCCGGGAACTAACCAACCGCGTCTCTCCCGCGGTCGTGGAGATTCTGGTGATGGGATACGCCACCAGCGACGATCAGAGGAGCCAGAGCGCTACACGGATTTCGCGCCAGAACTCCAGCGGGTCGGGCGTAATCGTGGACCCGGAGGGCTACATCATGACCAATGCCCACGTGGTTCAGGGGGCGGTCCGTGTGCGAGTCCTGATTCCTACCCAAACGACCGCCGCCCCGAAGGCGGATTCCGCATCGATCCCGCGCACTCGAAGTGTGGACGCGCGCGTCATTGGCATCGATTCGGAGTCGGACCTGGCGCTGATCCGAATTGACGAAAGCGGGCTTCCTGCATTGAGCTTGGGCGATTCCGACAGCCTCCGCCAAGGAGACCTGGTCTTTGCCATCGGCAGTCCGATGGGCCTGAGCAATTCGGTTTCGATGGGCGTGGTCAGTGCCGCCGCCAGAGCTGTCAGCGACGATAATCCGATCCTCTACATTCAGACCGATGCTTCGATCAACCCAGGCAATAGCGGCGGGGCCCTGGTGGATACACGGGGCATGCTGATCGGGCTGAACACGTTTATCGTCAGCAGTTCCGGCGGCAACCAGGGGCTGGGTTTTGCGATCCCCAGCAGTGTTGTCCGGAACGTTTACGAGCAACTCAGGCACAAGGGCAAGGTTTCGCGTGGATCGGCCGGTCTATTCGTGCAGGACATCAGCCCCGTGATGGCCAAAGGACTGGGCCTTCCGCTGCAGCAGGGGGTGGTCATTGCGGACGTGGAACCAAACAGCCCGGCCGACGTCGCGGGACTCAAACGAAGAGATATCGTCCTGAGCCTCAATACGCACGTCATCGAAACGGCCCGCCAGTTCGAGGACGACATTTACCGGCGGCAAGGCGGCGAAAAGATCAGCCTGGTCATCCAGCGCGCCGGCCAACGGCTCACAGTTTCCGCGGAGGTGAAGGAGCAATCAGCGCCGTGGGACCCATTGGCCTCGTTGGCGTCACCGGAGAAGAACCTCATCCCAAGGTTGGGGATCCTATGCATCGAGATCGATAAGGACGTCGCCAGGTTGCTGCCGGACCTTCGCCGCTCCTATGGCATCATCGTCGCCGCCAAGGCGTCTCAGGGCCAAGCCCAGTTTGTGGATCTCCAGCAGGGCGATATCATTCATGCAGTCAACAACGTGCCGATGGCGCTGTTATCCGCCTTCCAGGAAACGATCAACTCCTTCAAACGCGGAGATGCGGTGGTGCTGCAAATCGAACGCGACGGCAGATTTCAGTACGTCGCGTTCGAAATCGAATGAACCCGCCTGTGCGACGTCAGTTCCTCACCTTCAGCGTGGGGCGCTGTGGATCGCGCTCATTCTCGAGCATGGCCAGCCGCGCCTTCACGTCCATAAACTCAGAGGTATTCAACACGTACGCGGGCCGGGGCGCCAGGCGTTGAATACTGTCCCGGGCCGCCTTGATGCGATCCTCCGTCAGGGGATGCGTTGCGAACAACTTGGTGAGTAGCCCCGGCCTCTTCCTTTGCAGGGTCGCGAGGTCTTCGAGGAAGTCGGCCAGCGCAGCCGGGTCGTAGCCAGCTTTATACATGTACTGAAGTCCCAGCCTATCGGCCTCCGCCTCGAACCCGCGCGAGAACTTGAGGAGGCCGATCGGACTGGCGGCACCGGCTCCCCGGTAAATGAGGTAGGCGGCCCATCCTCCCGCAAAGATGAGCGGCAACGTGGCATACTGCGCAAGCTCGGCCCTGGTCGCCATACGCGTTCCGTGGCGGGCCGCCACGTGAGCGATCTCGTGGGCCAAGACGGCGGCGAGTTCCGCCTCGGTGTTGGATTCCAAAATCGCGCCGGAGTTGACGAAGCAAAAGCCGCCCGGCAGAGCCAGCGCATTCACCTCGCGGTTATCCAGAACCTCGATCATGATAGGAACTTTGGAGCCAGAGTGCCGCGCGAGGTTTTGGCCCAGCCGGTCGACATACGCGGCAACCATCGGGTCGTCAACGACCTTGGCCCCGCGTTCGACTTGCTGCGACATCCGTTTCCCGAGCGCGATCTCTCTCTCAAAAGAGTAGAGGTTCAGGCCTTTGCCCACATCCCGGCTGCCAATAGCATCCAGGTCCTTTCGGTTGTCCTTGTTTTTGTCCTTCGCCAAGTTGGGCGCGAGCGTAAGACAAAGTGCCAAGGCAAGCCTCCCACCGGCATGGAAAACCCTCTGGGCCATTGACTCCGCTCGACGACCGCGGCAGCAGTCAGTTCGAGCGTAGTGCGTAGTCGTGATCAAGTAAATACGACGATCGGAGTAGAAATCAGCCGGCGGGTAACTCGCGGCGCGGCGGAAGTGCTTCCGATGACGAAACCAACTTCAGTTGGCGCTGGGCTTCAGCAATCCGGCGAGCCAATTCCTGAGGCCGCTGAGAGCCTATCAACAGCTTGCGGCCGTCCCGCAGCTCCAGTTGAACCGCCTGGCTGCCGGACGCGATGTAGGCCTGTCCGCGAGGGCCGGAGCGGACGCCGTAGCCGCGGTACTCGGTCACTGGATCGTATTCGACCGCAACGGCCTTGCGAATGTCCGCAAGGGCGACCCGAGTCCGCCGCCAAAGCCCCTTCATGGCAACCGAAAGCTGCGCCGGCCGCAGTTCGGTGACGAGCCGGACCGTGATCAAGCGGATATAGACCAACAGAATGAGGGCCGTCAGGAACAGGAGGCCACCGTTTGTCGTGGGAGGGTCCCCCCAGGGACGATGCCAGATAATCTGGCGGCAACTAATGATCACCAGCGCCGCAGGCGGCATCGCGAGGGCAATCCTGGCGTAGCCCAGGTGGAACGACTGCTTTTCGCGAAAAAGCACCGCTCTGTCTGCGCGCATGATCTACGAACTTCCCTACCGCAGCGCGCCAATCGCGTACTGAAGCGCCGCGTACAGGCTCTGGTAGTCGTACTTGGCGTTCAGGTTTTCGATCTCCGCTTCGGTCTGATTCAGTTGGGACTGGGTCAACTCCACAATAGTGGACAGTTGGAGTTGGAAGCGACCCTCAGCCAGGTCCAGAGCCATGGTAGCTTCCCGGAGGAACTCGGCGGTTACAGTCTGCGCCTGATAGGCGGTCTGGGCGTCGGCCCAGGCGGCCCGGACGTCGCGTGCGATGCTGTCTTCCAGATCGCGCACGCGCTGATCGGCTTCCACCGCGCGATAATGGGCCTCTTCCCGGCGGGCCGTGAACAAGTGGCCATTGAAGACCGGGATCTGGACATTCACCCCGGCGCCGGCATATTCGTTAGGAATGACACGAGGAAGATTAATCTGGTCGATGTACGGCATATACCCGGCCACCCCAACGAAACTCGCCGTGGGGCGTTTGAGGTCCCGTTCGGCGTCTTCAAACCGGTAAGCCGCGTCGCGGGCTAAACGAAGGGCGGCCAATTCCGGGCGGTTCTGCAGCGCCTGACCCACTAAGTCCTCGGCATTTGCCTGGGGACTGGGCGGGGTCGCTTCCTCCACCAGTTGATAAGTGACCGCTTGTTGTGCGCCCAGGGCGCGAGTCAATTCCGCGAAAGCAGACTGAACCAAATTCTGCGACCGGATCAAGAGCAATTTGGCCTGGGAAACGGTAACATCCGCAAAGCTGACGTCCAGTTGGGAGCGCAGGTTGTTCCGGGCCAGTTCGGTTATCTGGCTGGCCTGCAGTTGACGTGCATCGACGGTTTTCTGCGCGACCTTGATCAGCGCCTGCGAGCGCAAGGAGTTGAAGTAGGCCTGATTCACGCGCAACAGGACGTCATAGCGGGTCGCCTGGTAGTTTTGTTCCGCCGCGTTGGCCTGCAATTTCGATTGCGAGACTAAGCTGGGTGTGCGCCCGAAATCGGTGATTAACTGGGAGATTTCCACTCCATCGCCGAACCGGTCGAAGACACTGGAAGCGGAGAGGAATCCGGCTCCAATCCGCGCTCCTATATTGGCTGCCGAACCAGTCACTTCCCCGTTGACCGACGGGTAGTAAGAGGAACGCGCTTCCACGACGCGGCGGCTCTGAGCGAACGTCTCGTTCTGCGCCGCCAGCACTTGAGGATGGTTCTTCAAGGCCAAGGCCTCCGCGTCGCTGAGTTTCAACTGCACAGGGGCGCCGGTCTGACCGAAAGCGGACATTGTCCAGGCGGCGGCGAGCACGCAAACCCGGAGTCCTGCCGGGCGGCGTTTCCGACCGGGAGTTGGAATTGCTTGTACGAATCGCATTTAAGCTCCTTCCGGTTGTGGCAGAGCCTGCGCGCCGGTGACGGGCTGCCCCGCTCGCGGTCCCCGTCTGCCGTAAACCAACAGATATGCGGCGGGCACGATGAAGATGGTTAGCAGTACCGACGAGGTCAGGCCTCCGATAATGGCCTGGGCCATAGGCGCGTATTGCTCGGCTCCCGTCCCTAACTTCATAGCCATCGGGATCATTCCAATGATGGTCGCGAGCGAGGTCATCAGGATGGGGCGCAGCCGGACCCGGCAGGCGGTAATCACGGCGTCCGCCACCGGGAGTCCCTGACCCTCCAGGTTGTGGGCGAAATCCACGATCAGGATGCTGTTCGAATCCGCGATGCCGATCAGCATCAGCACTCCCATCAGGGACATCACGTTGAGAGTGCTATGCACCAGGGGCAGAATCACCAGTACGCCGATAAATCCCATTGGAATGGCGAGCATGATAAGGAGCGGATCCACGAAGGACCGGAATTGCGCGACCAGAATCAAGAAGAGCAGGGCAAACGAAATACCAAAGCCGAGTCCGAATCGCTTGAAGGACTCGTCCATGCCGAGCACCATGCCGCGCAGGGTTACGTGTACGCCCTCGGGGGGCTTGGCGTTATCGATGAGCCCTTCGATGGCTTTCTTGAGCGTCTGCAGATCTTCTGCCGCCGGGGTGACGTACACGTCGCTCACCCTTTGAATGGCGAAGTGATCGTATTCGGTAGTGGTTAGGAAGCGATCGAGCTTGACTACCGTATCGAGAGTAGTAGGTTCCTTCAGATTCGGCGCCCGCAGGGGGATATTGCTCAAGTCCGTGAAATTGTGTATGGCAGGTCCGCCGTTTTCGTAATATTGCACTGTCAGGTAATAATCGTTTCCGGTTTTATAATCCACCCAGTAATTGGGCGCGATCATGTAATTCGAATTCAGGGCGGTGATGACATTGTCGATGATGTCCTTTTGGGTCAAACCAAGTTCGCCGGCGTGCACGCGGTCGACATTCAGGCGCAGGGCGGGATAGTTCATGTCCTGAGGGATGTATACCTCGCCGACGCCCGGCAACCGGCGGATCTGGGTGGCGAAATTCTGCGCGATCCCATAAATCAGCGGCAGGTTGGAGCCGCTCACCTGAAGATCGATGGGCGCGGGCATACCGGAGTTCAGGATCGCGTCCACCATCGAACCGCTGGAGAAGAACGTCCGGACATCGGGAAAGCGTGTCGCCAGTCCATCCCGAACGCGGTCCATGTATTCAAAGCTGCTGACCTTGTGATCGTCCTGGAGGGCCACCTGTACGGTGGCGGTGTACGGGCCGGCGTTGGTGGTGTACAGCGCAGAGAAGTCGGGCACGACGCCGATATTCGACACGATCATCTTCATATCGTGAGGGTCGATGGTGTGCCGAATGAGATCTTCCACCTTGGCGATGTACTGGTTGGTCATCTCGATCCGGGTGCCGGTGGGAACCTTGACGTTGATGGTGAACTGGCCGGCGTCGGTGCGCGGGAAAAAGGCCAATCCAAGGAAGGGATAGATCGCCAGGCTGGCGAGGAATAGCAGGCTAATCGCTGCCACTGTCAGGCCCGGGCGTATCAAAGCCCACCGCACGGCCCGCTCATAAACGTCGAGTAGCTTGCCGAAGCCGCGATTGAATACCCGGTTGAACCTGGTGAAGAGAGAGCCGCCGCCGGCAGGGGCCTCATGGCCGGCGCCGTGCCCGCCGGGCACGCCCTTGAGGAATTTCGAGCAGAACAGCGGGATTACGGTCATGGAGACTACAAAGGACGCCAGCAGCGCCAGGCAGAAGGCCAGGGCCAGCGCGGAAAAGAGGAACTTGCTGACTCCATAGAGCAGCGTGACGGGGAAAAAGTCCACCACATCCACCAGGGTGGCGGCCAGAATCGCGAGGTTGACCTCGGCGCCGCCGACCTCCGCGGCCACCGCGGGCGCAGAACCCATTTCGAGATGTCGGTAGATGTTTTCGAGCGAAATCACCGAGTTATCGATGACCCTGGAAAATGCCAGGGCCAGTCCGCCCAGGATCATGGTGTTGATGGTGCTTCCCATCAGGGACATAATCACGACGGCGGTGAGAGCCGAGAGGGGAATGGATAGCAGGACCGCGGAGGTAGCTCGCAGGCTTCCCAGAAAGATCAGGATCATCAGGCTGGTGAGCATCAGCCCGATGAGTCCTTCGTGCCCCACGGTCTCCAGCGCCTGCTTGACATAGACCGATTGATCGAACGCCACGCTGGCTACCAATTGCTTGGGCAGGTCGACTAACTTGGGGATCAGGTCTCGAACCCCGTTCACCACCTCAATGGTGTTCGTGTCGCCGCCCTGTTTCATGATGGGCACGTAGGCGGACTTCTGGCCATCCACGCGAACGATGTTGTATTGAATTTGGGCGGCATCCTCGGCTTTTCCGATGTCACCGACCGAGACCCACCTGGCGCCCACGGTCTTGAGGGGCACCGCGTTTAAGTCATTGACATTCTCCACCAGGCTGTTGGAATAGACGTAATAGTCATAAGGCCCCATTTTCACGTCGCCCGCCGGCAGAATCAGATTCGACTGGTTCACCGCATTGACTACATCCATGGGGCTAAGTTGCCTGGCGAACATCTTATATGGGTCCACGTAAACCATGACCTGGCGATACTTGCCGCCAAATGGAGGAGGGATCACCGCGCCCTTGACCGCTCCGGGAATCTGGTTGCGAATCTGAAACTGGGCTAAGTCGTGCAGTTGTGTCTCGTTCAGCCCTTCCCCTTTCACGGTCAGCAGGCAGACGGGCAGGCTGGAAGCGTCGAATTTCAGCACTACGGGAGGCAACGTTCCAGGCGGCAGCCGCTTGAGGTCGGCGAGGGCCAGATTCGAGATCTGGGTCACGTCGGCATCGGCGCTGGTGCCGGTCTGAAAGGTGATCTTGATGATGCTGACGCCGAGCATCGAGCGGGATTCAAAGTGGTCGACCCCGCTGGCGAGGGTAAAGAAGCGTTCCAAAGGGTCGGTGATATCGGTTTCGATATCCTGCGGAGGCATTCCCGAGTAGAAGGTGGCGACCATTACCTGAGGAATATTAATGGGAGGGAAAAGATCCACAGGCATGCTGAATACGGCCAACGCTCCCAGCAGGACCAATGCAAGACAGATGACCACAATGAAATAGGGATTGCGAATCGAAAATCGAGGCATGGGTGTCTATCGGCTCCTGGGGCTATTGGCTCTCAGGTTTGTACTCGGTCGCCTCTACCGCATGAGGCTGCACCAGGTTGCCCGCCTTCAGCGCGGCGCGGTCGCTTACCACGACGCTGTCTCCTTCTTTCAGACCCGACAGGACCTCGACCCAGCTTGCGCTCTGCAACCCAACCTGGATCGGGCGGATTTCGATCTGGTTGCCGGCGGTCACCACGAACACGGTGTCCCCGGCAGCTTCGTGATTGATCGCCTGCAAGGGAACGGACAGCGCATTGTTCTTCCGCTCCAATGTGAGCGTCGCGTCCGCATAAAGCCCTGGGATCAACACATGAGTCGGGTTGAGCACGTCGACCTCCGTGTGCATGGTGCGCGTATCCTGTGCTACGTCGGTGGAAAAGCGAACCACCTTTCCCGGGAAATGGCGGTCCAGCGAGGACACGTGGACGTCGACCGGATCATCGATGTGAATGAACTTCACATAGGATTCGGGCACGGGAATGACCAGCCGGAACTTGTCGTCTTCGGAGAGTCTGGCGATCGGCAGTACGTTGGTGCTGGAGCTGGTGCCTGCCTGGACCAAAGTGCCGTAATTCGCGTAACGCTGCGTGATCACGCCGTCGAAAGGCGCATAGACCGTGGAGTAGTCGAACAGAATGCGATCGTGCTGTTCCTTGGCTTTGGCCGCCAGCAACTCGCTATCCGCGGATTGCAGGGCTGATTTTGCGGCTTCCAGTTGGGCCGCTGCCGCCAGATACTTGCCCTCCCAGTCGTCTACCTCTTGCTGCGCTACCAGGCCCTTTTTGGTCTCCGCAACTTCTTTGATCCTGTTGTATTGAAGTTGATACGGCTTCACCTGGGCATCCACCCGCTCGACCTGGCGCTGAGCCTGGTGTACCATATCCTCCCGATCCTTGATGGCCGCCGCGTCCTGCTGCAGTTGCATCTCCAGCTCGGGGATCTCCAGGACAGCTATTTTGTCGCCTTTCTTGACGCGCGTCCCGTAGTCCACCAAGAGGTCTTTGATGTATCCCGACTCCTTGGCGTAAAGGTCGATCTCCTGGAAGGGAACCAGCTCCGAGGAAACGGTGATCTGGCGCACAATAGGCTTGCGGACCACCGGTGCAACGCCCACGGTGACGGACGCCTGTGCCGGTTGCGTTCCGCTGGCCTTCACTTTCGAGCTGGAGCATCCTACAAAGACCACGGCCGACAGGACTGCGGCAGCCGCTGGCAGAATTTGCCGATGGGTAATCACGGGCATGGTCGTCTCTGAGCGAAATGTTGGAGCTTTGCCGCGAGCGTCTCCACGGAGAATCCGGGGCTTTCCGTCAGCGCGAATAGCTCTTTCTCTTCCGACTGGATCTGTTCAGCGACCGACGGCAGCTTCCCTGTTAGTTCGTGGGGCACGGAAAGAATTCCATGGCGGTCGCCGTGAAGGATGTCGCCAGGCTGGACCTGGAGCCCACCGATTTCGACGGGGTCTCCGAAGTCGACAATATGAGCGTAGGCGTGCGAAACGGCGACGCTCCCGGCGAATAACTGAATTCCAACCGATTCCACTCCGTCGAGATCCCTCACGGCGCCATTGGTGACGTAGGCAACGCAGGCCAGCGCCCGGCAAATACGAGCATGTACTTCGCCAAACAGGGCCCCGAATCCCGGGCGGTTATCGCAATCCTGCAAGACCACGACCCGCGGGGCCGGGATCGTCACCAGATAACGCCACCATTCTATATTCTCGTAGTAGCACTTTCCCGCTATCGGAGGCATGTAAGTCCGAATCCGGCCGGTCACCGCCCGCCCAACGACGGGCGGAAAGTGCGGAAACTGACAAATCGCGCCGCCGTTCATGAAACCCTCGTTCCGGGGACGGACACGCAACCTCTCAATTGCGTTGGAGAGCGTGCAGGTGTCGAACCGGCGGAGTGCATCTAAGCCGTTGAGAGGCTGGCCATTGGGTAACATACGGTTCATGTTCAAACGCTAGGAATTCGGAATGGCGTGACCCCCCGTCGCCAGACCGTGACCGCCGGTCGCCAGATCGGATCGGTGCCCAGTCCTCGAATGCACGCCAGCGGAGGGCCACGAAAACGATGATACCGAGCCAGTGTCCCAAGACACATACCCGACTTTGAGGAGTTTTTTCGAAAAAGCGAGGGAGGCGCCGGCCCATTTGCCGCCGGCACAACAGCCTCTGCTTGTTCGGGGCGAAAAATACTGCATTCAGGGTATTTCCTCCGGCTGCGCCCACGCCATAAGATGGTAACGAGTGTACCACAAGGAAGGCGTATGCGCCCTGTACGGATTCTTATCGCGGACGATCATGCGATCATCCGCAGAGGCTTGCGCGCGCTCTTGGCACACGAGCCTGGTTTCGAAATCGTTGCGGAAGCTTCCGATGGCCGGGAGGCGGTGCAAATGGCGGAGCGTGAACTCCCCCACGTCGCCATTCTGGACATCAGCATGCCCATTCTGAACGGTCTGGAAGCCGCCCGACAGATTTCCAATAAGCTCCACGAGGTTCAGCTCATCATGCTCACGGTCCACGCCGATGAATGCTATCTCCTCAGTGCGCTCAAGGCCGGCGCGCGTGGGTATGTGCTGAAGAGCTCGGCGGAATTCGAAATCGTGGAAGCCGTCCGTGCAATCTCGCAAGGAAAGGCCTACTTCAGTCCCAAGGTGAGCAGGATGCTGGCGGATGAGTATATGCGTTACCTGGAAACCAGCCATGTCGAAGACAGCTACGATCTGCTGACCAGCCGCGAGCGGCAGATCCTGCAGTTGCTGGCCGAAGGCCAATCCAACAAGGAGATCGCCACAATGCTCGACCTGAGCGCCACTACGGTGATCTGCCACCGGCAGCACATTTTTCAGAAACTCAACCTGCATAGTCTGGCCGATCTCATTCTTTATGCGATTCGTAAGGGAGTCATCTCTTCGAGCCAGGGCGCCGTGGTCTAGGGGTGGTTAATGGCAGTGAACGTTCATGCACGGCAAACGGCGCGGCGATTGCTTACTACCAGGATGGCCCTGGCTATCGGGTTTGGCGTTTTGCTCACTCTGCTGGTGCTTTCCGGGATCAACGCCGTCAACGTTATTTCCCGCTTGCAGTCCAGCAATGAAAACATCCTGAGTGAGTTCCTTGGACGGCAGACCAAGCTTGACGAACTGCGGTCGGCCATCTATCTCTCCGGCACGTATGTCCGGGACTACCTGCTGGAGCCGGATCCGGCCACAGCAGAGCAAAGCCGCCTGGCGCTGGCCGATACACGGGGTCAGATCCAATCCATGATTTCGCTCACGGACTCCCAACCCGACGGGGCCGGCCAGGCGATGTATGATGCTCTGCGGCGAGAGATAAAAGAGTATTGGCGGACGCTGGACCCTGTCCTCAACTGGAACCCGCAGCAGCGGCACAAGGAAGGGTACCGGTTCCTCCATGACGAGGTGTTGCCGCGGCGGTCCAGTACGCTGAGCATCGCGGACACGATTGCCTCGGTAAACAAGCAACAGCTTGTGGAAAGGGATCATCGGCTAGTCGAGACGTTTTCCGGCCTTCGCAATAAGTTGATGATCGCCGTGGTAGCCATGTTCCTGTGCGGCCTTGCGCTGGCTTTCGCTACCGCGCTGCACATCCTCCGGCTGGAGGGTCAGACGATAGCGCACCTCCAAGAGGTTACGGGCGCCCGGCAGGAGTTGAGAGATCTTTCGGCGAGGTTGGTAGAGACCCAGGAAAACGAACGCAAGAATATCTCGCGCGAGTTGCATGACGCTGTAGGCCAATCCATGTCGGCGGTCCAGTTTGAGTTGCACGACCTGGGCGTGGTGCTGGCTCCCTACCCCGAGCCGCTGCGGACGAGGGTCGACCGGATCCGCGAATTGGTGGAGAGTTCCGTGGCAATGGTGCGGAACATGGCGCTGCTCCTTCGTCCCTCCATGTTGGATGATCTGGGCTTGGCCGCGGCGCTTGAGTGGCAGGCAAACCAGGTCTCGAGGTCGACGGGAGTGAGGATCAAGATTGGAGCGGATGGGCTTCCCGACGACCTTCCGGAGGAGCACAAGATTTGTGTGTTTCGGATCGTGCAGGAGGCTTTGAACAACGTATGCCGTCATGCGCGCGCCAGTTCCGTGGAGATCACGGTGCTTGCCGCCGGCAGCCGCATTTCGGTAAGGATCCGAGACGATGGGCGGGGATTTCGAACTCCCCGTCCGAATGGATTGGGGCTGATCGGCATGCAGGAACGCGCCGAGAGCCTGGGGGGCAGCGTGACCATTAATTCCGAGCCGGGCCAAGGTACAACCATCGAGGTCGCTCTGCCTCTACCGCAGCATGTCGCGGCCGGCCGCCCAACTGCCGATAGCATGGCTTTATTCTCTGGCCGGTCCACGGGGGATCACAATGCCGAAAAGACTGATGTGGGACCTATTCCTGCTAGCGACTGGGGCACTGTACGTCGCGATAGTCCTGTGTGACAACGTGGAGTGCCGGTCATTTGCAGTAGCGTTCGTGGCGCTGGCGGCGCAGGAATTGGTACACGCGCACCGTGAGAAAGGTTAAGACAGCGCTACGGTAGGTTCTGGCCGGCCGGTTGCGCCGGTTACGGCGGATTGGCCGTAAAGACGGCATGGATTGCAACCCGAAACAGGCGAGACAGCGCTCGGTGGCGCGCCTCGCGGTGCCCACCGGAAGTGTTGCGATGCAATTGGGATGGACGCGTTTTCGCATCCGATTCGGGAAGACGCACGAAAGCGCCGCAACCAAATCGGATCAGAATCGGTGCGATGCCTTCGCCGCCTGGCTTCGGCTATACCGCAAGCGGCTGGAGGAGAGCTGCAAAGGTGCGGATCCCACTAAGATCGAATCAACGGAGCGGAAAGGAAGAGTATGACACCGCGTATTTCGATTACGAGAATTAACGACCAGGAGGAAGCCTCATCCATCCTCTTGGCGCAGACCGAACAACACCTGCAGGATATTCGCAATCGGGCCTACGACAATTTCCAACAGCGCGGCCAACTGGTGGGCAACGATTGGGATGACTGGTTGCGCGCCGAACGCGAGGTTCTTTGGAAACCGCACGCGGAACTGTTCGAGAACGCCCTCGCCATCGTGCTGCGGGCCGCCGTCCCCGGCTTCGATCCAAAGTCCGTTCAAGTCACGGCGACTCCGCTTTCGCTACTTATACAAGGCACGGAAACGCACCACCACCAAGGTCTGGAGGCCAGGCTGCACTTCTGCGAATTCGGTCAGCGGCTCTTTCGGCAATTCGACTTGCCCGCACGCATCGACCCGAACACAGTTTCTGCCACATTGGACAAGGGAATTCTGGAGATCGTGGCAAGCAAAGCGCGGCCGAGAAAGGCGCAGGACACCGCGGCGGCGAGTTTCTCAGATCAAGGGGAAACAAGCGAACCTTGCCTAGCCGCTAACTGATCGCCTTGCCGCAGTTCTCACGGGAAAGGCGGGCCGGCCGCGTGCTGGGCCGGGCGCTCAGTTCCGCTACGCCACGGTCACCCATTTCGCAATTGGGGTTGCCGCGGGTCAGGCAGCGTTCCATCAAGGAACCGCGAAGTACTTCGCCGGGCGGAGGCAGTTTGGGTAGGTCCCCGCGACAATTGCGCTGCGCGGTTCGGCCGGCCGAGGTACATGAAGTAACCGCCGGCCACCCCGCCGCGCCTCCAATCCTGATACAACAGAACAGATGGGACAGGATTCCCCCGATCGCCGCGAGTTTCTGAAAACCGCCGGGGGCGCCGCGCTCACCACTTCCCTGTTCACCGGCAATCTGCGCGGCGCCAATGACAAGCCCAACATCGCCTTCATCGGCTGCGGCCGCATGGGCACCGGCAATATCGATTACGCGGCCAAGACCGGCGGCGTGGAGATCACCGGCGTCTGCGATGTCTACCAGCCCGCCCTGGAGCGCGCCCAAGCCCAGGCGAGGCGGCTCGGCTTCACGAGCGTCAAAACCTACAAGGATTTCCGGGAGATCCTGGCGGACAAGTCCATCGATGCCGTCTCCATCGCCACGCCCGACCATTGGCACGCCTACATCACCGTGGAGGCCTGCAAGGCCGGCAAGGACGTGTGGTGCGAAAAGCCCGCCTGCGTGTATGTCGAAGAAGGCGTCAAAATGGTGGAGGCCGCGCGCAAGTACAAGCGGGTGGTGCAGGCCGGCACCATGCAGCGCTCGGGCGGCTTTTTCCGGAAGGCCCGCGAAATCGTGAAGAGCGGCGACCTGGGCGACATCACGTTCTGCAACACCTTCCAGGCCGGCGCCACCGGCAAGGAAGGCTTCGGCAATCCGCCGGATTCCGACCCGCCGGCGGGCCTCGACTGGGACCTCTGGCTGGGCCCCGCCCCCAAGCGCCCCTTCAACGCCAACCGCTGGGGCGTGACTCCCAACCGCGGGTCCACCTTCCGCTATTTCTGGGACTACGCCGGCGGCGCGATGACCGATTGGGGCGTCCACCTGCTCGATATCGTGCAGTTCGCCTTCGATGAAGCCATGCCGGTTTCCATCTCGGCCCAAGGCGGCAAGTTCTATGTCACCGACAACGCGGAAACGCCCGACACCATGCTGGCCACCTACCACTATCCCGGCTTTCTGGGCGCTTATGAAAGCCGCACCACCAACCCCTTCCCCTTCTACAACAACACCTACGGAACGGCGTTTCACGGGACCCAGGCCACGCTCATGGTGAACCGCGGCGGCTATTGGATCTGGCCGGTTGCCAAAGGCAAGGAGCCGGTGGAGGAGACGAGCCGCGGGTTGTCGGACATGAACGTGCCCCACTGGAATAATTTCCTGGAGTGCCTGCGGACGCGCCAAAAGCCCACCAGCGACATCGAAACCTGCGTCCGCACCACCACGAGTTGTCTGCTCGCGAATCTCGCGCTGCGCCACGGCGTCACGCTGGATTGGGACGACAAGGCATTTACCGTGAAACAGCACGACATCAAGCCATATCTCAAAGCTAAGTATCGTTCGCCATGGAAACTGGAGGTATAACTCGAATGAAAACGTTGCGTCTATGTGCCGCCGCCCTGGTCAGCCTGGCGGCCGTCCACGCCCAGAGCCTCACCGGCCGCTGGGCGGGACCGGCCACGACCGCCGATGACGGCCTGGAAATGACGGTCGCCCTGAATCAGGGCGCCGACGGCAAAATCACCGGATACGTCGTTTCGGCGCGCGCCAACGACACGATCGTCGACGGCAAGCTCGAAGGCAGCCATGTTACTCTCGAAGCCGAGCGCCCCGGCCGCGGCAGCGGCGAACCTGTAAAGGCCACTTATACCGGCGTGCTGGAAAGTGGCAAGTTGTCACTGACCATGCCGGTGGTGAACTTTGGCGGGCGAGGCCGCGGCGCGGGCCGTGGGGCGGATGCCGGCCGCGGACCTTGCGAAACCGACGGCGGCCGTGGCGCCGCGGCCGCTGCTTCTGCGCCTGGCGGCGCCGGCCGCGGCAATGCGCCGCCGCAGGTGGTCGAACTGGCGCGCGTCTCGACCGAGGTCCCCAAGCCGCTCGCGCCGCGAGCGCCCGCCGTCTCCCTGCCCATGCCGGAGCCCGTCAAATCCAATGGTCTGGCCAAGACTCCGCCGATGGGCTGGAATAGCTGGAATAAGTTCCGCAACCAGGTGAGCGATAAGATGATCCGCGAGATGGCCGACGCCATCGCCAGCAGCGGGATGCGGGATGCGGGCTATGTCTATGTCAACATCGACGACACATGGGAAGGAGCGCACCGCGACGCCAACGGGAATATCACGACTAATAACAAGTTTCCCGACATGAAGGCGCTGGCCGCTTATGTACACAGCAAAGGTCTCAAGCTGGGTATTTACTCTTCGCCGGGCCCCAAGACCTGCGCCGGGTACGAGGGCAGTTACCAGCACGAGGAACAGGACGCCAAGACCTGGGCTTCCTGGGGCATCGACTACCTGAAGTACGACTGGTGCAGCGCCTCGCAAGTCTACGACAACACCCAGGCCACCATGGCCGCGGCTTACGCCAAAATGGGGAACGCCCTGCTGCACTCCGGCCGCACCATCGTCTTCAGCCTGTGCCAGTACGGCAACCTGGACGTCGGCGAATGGGGCGAGCGCGTGGGCGGCAATCTGTGGCGCACCACCGGCGATATCAGCGACCGGTGGCAGTCCATGGATCATATCGGCTTCGACCTTCAGCCCGGCCGCGAAAAGTATGCCGGCCCCGGCCACTGGAACGATCCCGACATGCTCGAAATCGGCAACGGCGGCATGAGCGACGCGGAGTATCAGACCCACATGAGCCTGTGGTCACTGCTCTCGGCGCCGCTGCTTGCGGGGAACGACATCCGCGACATGCCGCCCGCGGTCTCCACGATTCTGATGAATAAGGAGGTGGTGGCGATCGACCAGGACAGGCTTGGCAAACAGGCCGTCCGGTTGGCCAAGGGTGAGACCAGCGAGGTCTGGTCGAAGCCGCTCCACGACGGCGGAGTGGCCGTGGCGCTATTCAACCGCGGCTGCAATTCGGCCAAGATGACGGCCAAGTGGAGCGACCTGGGAGTCAGCGGGTCCCGTGCCGTGCGCGACCTGTGGGCCCACAAGGACCTCGGTAAGATGGCCGGCGAGTTTTCCGCCGACGTGCCGCAGCACGGAGTCGTACTGATCAAGATCGCTAAGTAACTTTCGGG
Source organism: Bryobacteraceae bacterium (assembly GCA_052144935.1). Taxonomy (GTDB): domain Bacteria; phylum Acidobacteriota; class Terriglobia; order Bryobacterales; family Bryobacteraceae; genus JOPF133. Next base: position 50,264 of record JBKQPR010000182.1, on the reverse strand, counting down.
AACATGGCCGTCGATTTCGTGCGCCGCTACTGTATGTCGTTTCCCTACGCCACTGAGACGGTGCAGTGGGGGAACGACCTGGTGTTCAAGATCGGCGGCAAGATGTTCGCCATCGCGATATTGGAACCGGCGGACGTGTGGCTCTCCTTCAAATGCACGCCCGACGATTTCGCCGATCTCACCGAGCGCCCCGGCATTATTCCGGCGCCCTACCTGGCCCGCGCGCAATGGGTGGCGCTGGAGAGCGAGGAGGCGCTCAACGCGGCCGAGTTGAAGCAATATTTGCGGCAATCGTATGAGCTGGTGCTTCAGAAGCTGCCCAGGAAGGCCAAGGCCGCGCTGGGGGCGGGAAAGAGTTCCGGCTAACTGAGTACTGCCCCTCAGAGGTTCGCTTTCATGGGTGCGATCGCGCCGCCGCTCCTGGCCGCCGCACTTTGGTGTGGCGACAACTCGACCGACTGGCGCCCGTTACGCGGTCTCCGGCTGCATTGGCGTTAATCGTCATGGCGCTCGCCGCGAGCTATATACCTTCGCGGCGTGCGTCGCGGATGGACCCTTTGACCGCGCTCCGATTTGATTAATCTCTTGCTCCCGCGCACCGTCATTCATTCCGCCGAAAGGAAAAAGAGAACACCGAAGGGAACGGGATCTCGGGCATGGCACCTCTGCGGTAGAGTTATTCTATGCCGTTTCCGGCTCTATTGCATTCCGTCAGCTATTCGGGTTCGTGGGGACAGGCGCAGCTTCCCCTCGACGGGTTCATCGATAAGGCCGCTGAACTCGGCTACCAGGGTGTGATGTTGGGGGCCAAGCGGCCGCATCTTTCGATCCTCGATTACGGCGACAAACAGCGCGCGCAGTTACGCAAGCAGATCGAGAAGCGCAAGCTGGCGCACGTTTGCGTGGCCGCGTACAACAACTTCACGGCCGACTGGGAACACGGCGACGTGCCCCACCGCGAGATCCAGATCCATTACCTGGCGGAGTTGGCGCGCCTCACGCGCGAGTTGGGCGGCGACCTGCTGCGCATCTTCACCGGCTACGAGAACCCGGCGGCGGGCTATATCGCGCAGTGGAACGCCGTAGTCGCCGCGATCAAAGAACTGTCGCGGCGCGCGGCCGAGTTCGGCGTGACCATCGGCGTGCAGAATCACCACGACCTGGGCGCGGGATTCGAGAGCCAGCACGACCTGGTCCTGGCCGTGGGCGAGCCCAACTGCAAGGCGCTGTTCGATGCCTGGGCGCCGGCGCTGCACGGCGCGGACCTGGCGGAAGCCGCGAAGAGGATGGCGCCCATCACCGCGCACACGACTATCGCCAACTACCAGAAGCGGCCGCGCTATCACTACGATCCGGGCGTGGTGAACTACGTGGCCCTGCCGCCCTACTTGCAGGCCGTCGCGATCGACGAAGGCTTTATCGACTACCGCAAGTTCCTGCGTGCCATGCGCCAGGGAGGCTTCCAGGGCACCGTGGCTTACGAGATGTGCTCGCCGCTGGCGGGCGGGCCGAGCATGGAGAACCTGGACCGCTGCGCGCGGAAGTTCGTGGAGTTTCTGAGCGAGGTCGACCGTGTGCCGGCGCAAGGACGCGCTCCCCGCAGCTTCACATGACACGAAATAAGCTTTTGGCACCGCTACCGCCGCCTTGGGCCGCGGTGAAACAGCGCCGATCCGAAGCGGCTTCGCCGGCCATGTCCCGTGCCAGCGCAACGGTAGCCCCGAGTGGTTGAAAAGTGATGGCCGGCGCTGGGGCGCGCTGTTTACCAAGCAGCACTCCGGCGGAGAACTCCGGAGGTGGAAGGTGGGCGCACCCGCAGCAAGGCTATGAGGATACGGCGCATAAACTGGGACTATCGGCGACCGGGCGTGGTACAAGTGATTATGCGCCTGAATCGCCGCCAGGTCCTTCGAGCGGCCGCGGCAATTCCGACCGCAGCCCAACTGCGCGCTCAGTCCGCCCCGCAGTTCCATCTTCGCGGCGGCCTGGTTGCATACTCTTATCGGAAAGAGCTTGCCGCGAAGTCCCTGAATTACGAAGACCTGATCCGCATGATCGCGGACTGGGGCCTCGACGGGTTGGACTGCACCGTCTATTGGTTCCCCGACACCTCCAACGAGTTCCTTGCCTCGATTCGCAAGGCCGCGTTCAGAAACGGCGTCCAGATCTATAATGCCGGCGTTCGAGTGCAATTGTGCCAGCCGACTCCGGAGCTGCAGCTTTCGCAGTACGAGAACATCAAGAGATGGGTGGATGTGGCCGACCGGCTCGGCGCCAGCCACGTGCGCGTGTTTGGCGGGCAGATTCCGAAAGACGCCACCGAACAGCAGGCCATCGCCTGGGCCGTGGAGGTGCTGAAGCGGGGCGCGGAGTATGCAGGCAGCCGAGGGATCACGCTGGGCGTCGAAGACGATGGCGGCCTGACCACCGCGGCAGGGCCGACTGTCGAGATCGTGAAGCGGGCGGCGTCCCTTGGGCGGGCATCAACGCGGATTCGGGGAATCTGCGCGTTGACGGATATTCACAGTTCGCGATGATGCTCCCCTACGCCACGAGCGTGCACCTCAAGGGATCCATCGCCGGCGAGGACGGAAAGAAGGAGGAGGCCGACTGGAAACGGCTGGTTCACGATGATCGGGGAATCCGGGTACAAAGGCTATGTGGGGCTGGAATACGAGGACAACGACGCCGCCAAGGACGTGCCGCGCCAGGCAGCCAATCTGCGCGCGCTGGTTCGGATGGTATCTGCATGACGCCTCAGAATGACGCGCGGTCGCCTATCCCGGCCCGCCATCGTAAGGGCGCAATCGTTTCCTTGACTTCGGGCTCAAGAACCTGGCGGCGCCACACGTACCGCCTAACGTACCCTTCTTTGTTTGCAACCAGGCGATCACTGGGCGCCGGCGGCCCGATCAACACCGCCGATGGCTAACGGCCGCCAGGCTGGCGGAGGGGAGCAAGAAGGATAGTGCATCATTGAGCGGTCTCAACCACCCGCCTGGCCGCTCTTCCTCTCCAATCACCGCCACCAGTAAGGACAGCGTCAGGCGGGCGATGGAATCCCCCGGCCGGCCAAATATGCCTGTGCGTGATCGATGCCCGGAGTTCAACACCCAGGGCCTTGTTTTGACTGTCCGGTATCCCCTGCTATTCTTGCCCTACACTAGCTGGAATACAAGAAACTGCGTGGATGCACCGCGGTAATGTGGGCGTAGCGCTTAAAGTCGTCCGCGTTCAGCGTCAGCAGATGAGTGACGCCGTGAACACTCATAGCGGCGGCCAGGCGGGCATCATGTACCTGCACGCCAGAGGCGGAATGAGCAAGAATGAGACGCCGCCATTCGTAATAGATTGCCTCATTGTCCGGCAGAAGCACCATCCCCTTTTCTATCACTCGCGTTTCCCGTTCCGCGTCCGCCACCGTCAAGCCAAACCCGTTTCTATCCACAGGCCGCGTGGCGACGTTCCAGAATTCGGCAATGTTCTGAAGTGTGCAATAGAGAACGGCCCCTTCGCCCGCCAGCCGGGCCACCGCCGCATCCACGATGGCATGATCCGGGTCATCCCGCCGCGCGATTCTGAGTAGGATATTGCTATCGACCAAATGACCCGGTACTGCCACTAAGCGTGATCCTGATAAATCATTTCGCGGGAGAAGCTTTCGCCGGGCCTCGCCGGAATCCTGTCGGAAAGCGCGGCGAGCTCATCGAGCCAGACCCGTATTTCCTCGCGTGTGCGCAGCCGTGGCGCCGTCGATTCCAATTCGCGTCCGAAGCGTTCGCCCAGCGCCGCCTCAAGGATCTCGGCCGGCGACATTTCCGGGTGACGGCCGCGCGCCGCACGCAGGAGATCCGCCCCGCGCGGACTCAGCACCACATTCATTGGCTCATGCTCCATCGGTGTCGCCTCTCCCACCGTATCGCGACGCCCGCGCGACATCAAGCCCGCGCCCCTATTTCTCGCCCGTAGCCAAAATCGTCTCAAAGTAAGGCGCTTCGGTCTCCCGGTGCACCACGGCCGTCTCCACTCCGCGGAACCCGGCGCCTTTCAAATACCGCTCCATCTCCAACTCGGTGAAACCCAGCCACAGATCGGCGTACATCTCGCGCGCCTCCTCGAACTGGTGGCGATTCAAATCCAGGATGGCGATCCGCCCGCCCGGCTTCAGGATCCGCCAGGCCTCCGCCAGAGCCCGCTCCGGGTGGACGGCGTGATGCAGCGCCTGGCTCAGAAACGCCAGGTCCACCGTGCCCGTACGGATGGGCACATCTTCCAGGTCTCCCAGCCGGTATTCCAGGTTGCCGATGCCGTGCTTCTTCGCCAACTCCCCGCCGAACTCGACCATCTTCTCGGAATTGTCCACCGCGATCACGCGCCTGGCGCGCTGCGCCATCAACTGCGAGATGGTGCCTTCCCCGGCTCCCAGGTCGGCGATCACCATCGGCGGCATCAGCTTGAGCAGCGCCTCGGCAATCCCTTTCCACGACCGGCCGGGCACATACTGGCGTCCGAATTTGCCGGCCAGCTCGTCGAAATAGCGCCGCATTTTGTCCTGCCGGTTGCGCAGCGCCAGGCGCAGAGCCTCGCGATCCTCGGCCGCTTCGGGGATCTCGCCCGAGCCCTGGCGCAGGAGCGCCATCAATTCGGGCGGCGCGGTCAGACGGTAAAAGGCGTTCTTTCCGGTGCGCCGGTCGTCCACCAGGCCGGCCTGCTTCAACTGCGCCAGCCAGGTGGAAATCTGGCTCTGGCCCTTGGACAGGATCTCCTGGATCTCCGCCACCGACAGTTCTTCGCGCTCCAGCAGCAGAAGGATGCGCAGGCGGTTGGGATCGGCGGCGGTCCGCAGCGATTTCAGGATTGACGGCTTAGGGGGCACTGTTCTAATATCAATGTATCAAGATTTCTCGATACGTTGTAGAAAGGATACTCATGGGCACTGCCACGCTGAACCAGACCGTTGCCGATTTCAAGGTCGCCGACCTTGCCCTGGCCGATTGGGGCCGCAAGGAGATCTCCATTGCCGAGCACGAAATGCCCGGCCTGATGGCTATCCGGCGCAAGTACGCCGCCCTAAAGCCGCTGGCCGGCGTGCGCGTCACCGGCTCGCTGCACATGACCATCCAGACCGCCGTGCTGATCGAAACCCTGGCCGACCTGGGCGCTTCGGTTCGCTGGGCAAGCTGTAATATTTTCTCCACCCAGGATCATGCCGCCGCCGCCATCGCCGCGACGGGCGTGCCGGTGTTCGCCTGGAAGGGCGAATCGCTGGAGGAGTACTGGTGGTGTACCTACCAGGCGCTCACGCACCCCGGCGGCCCCAACGGCCAAGGCCCGGAGCTGATCGTGGACGATGGCGGCGACGCCACCCTGCTGATCCACAAGGGCTATGAGCTGGAGGAGGGCGGCGATTGGGTGGATACGCCTTCCGACAGCCACGAGGAATCCGTGATCAAGGATCTGCTCAAGCAGGTCCACAGCGAGGACTCCCGGCATTGGCACAACGTGGTGAAGGAGTGGCGCGGCGTCTCCGAAGAGACCACCACGGGGGTGCATCGCCTCTACAAAATGCAGGAGGCCGGCAAGCTGCTGGTGCCGGCCATCAACGTGAACGATTCGGTGACCAAATCGAAGTTCGATAACCTCTATGGCTGCCGCGAGTCGCTGGCCGATGGCATCAAGCGCGCCACCGATGTGATGGTGGCCGGCAAAGTGGCCGTGGTCTGCGGCTACGGCGACGTGGGCAAGGGTTCGTCGCACTCCCTGCGCGGCATGGGGGCGCGCGTGGTGGTGACCGAGATCGACCCCATCAACGCCCTGCAGGCCGCCATGGAAGGCTTCGAAGTGACCACCATCGAAGACACCCTCGGCCGCGGCGATATCTACGTCACCTGCACCGGCAATTGCGACATCATCACGCTGGAGCACATGCAGCGCATGAAGGACCAGGCGATTGTGTGCAACATCGGCCACTTCGACAATGAAATTCAGGTGGACCGGCTGAACCAATCGGGCGCGGTGAAGACCAATATCAAGCCGCAGGTGGATATGTATACTTTCCCCGGCGGCAACTGCATCTTCGTTCTGGCCGAAGGCCGCCTGGTGAACCTGGGCTGCGCCACCGGGCACCCCAGCTTCGTGATGAGCAACAGCTTCTCCAACCAGACCCTGGCGCAACTGGATTTGTGGAAGAACCGCGACGGCTACAAGCCCGGCGTGTACACGCTGCCCAAGCGCCTGGACGAAGAGGTGGCCCGGCTGCACCTGGAGAAGATCGGGGTGAAGCTGAGCACCCTGACGCCCAAGCAGGCCGCGTATCTCGGCGTGCCCGTGGAAGGCCCCTACAAGCCCGACCACTACCGCTATTGAGCCGGCGGCGACCGGTACTGATCCGCGCGGCGACCGGTACTGATCCGCGGCCCGGCCGGCCGCCGGTTCGCCGCTCCATGTTACAGTGAGAGGAAACACCGCAGGAGGACATTTTGGCAGACAAGCAAAGACACCTTTTCACCTCGGAATCCGTAACCGAGGGTCATCCCGATAAGATCGCGGACCAGATTTCGGACGCCGTTTTGGACGCCGTCCTGGCCGACGATCCCACCGGCCGTGTGGCCTGCGAAGTTCTGGTGACCACCGGCACCTGCATCGTGGCCGGCGAGATCACCACCACGACCTACGTGGACGTGCAGCGCATCGCCCGCGGCACCATCGATTATGTGGGTTACAACGACGCCACTTACGGATTCGATTGCCACACCTGCGGCGTGCATAACCTGATCCAGTCGCAATCGCCGGATATCGCCATGGGGGTGGACCCGGGCGGCGCCGGCGACCAAGGCTTGATGTTCGGTTTCGCCTGCGACGAAACCCCCGAGCTGATGCCTTTGCCAATCATGATGGCCCACAAGCTGGTGCGGCAGCTTTCCGTGGCGCGCCGCGAGGGCGTACTGGATTTTCTGCGGCCCGACGGCAAGAGCCAGGTGTCCGTGGAATACTCGGGCGGCGTCCCCGTGCGCATCGAAGCGGTGGTGATATCCACGCAGCATCATCCCGAAGTTTCCACCGAGGAGCTGCGCGCGGAAGTGAAGAAGCACATCATCGACCCGGTGATTCCCTCCGCCATGGTGGATTCCCGAACCAAGTATCACATCAACCCCACCGGCCGTTTCGTAGTGGGCGGACCGCACGGCGACACCGGGCTGACCGGCCGCAAGATCATCGTGGACACCTACGGTGGCATGGGCCGACACGGCGGTGGCGCGTTTTCGGGCAAGGATCCGACCAAGGTGGATCGTTCGGCCTGCTACATGGCCCGCTACATCGCCAAGAACATCGTGGCCTCTAAGTTGGCCAGCCGTTGCGAAGTGCAGCTCGCCTACGCCATCGGAGTGGCCGACCCGGTTTCGGTGCGCGTGGACACTTTTGGCACCGGCGTGGTGCCGGACGCGCGCTTCACCGAACTGGTCCGCGAGAATTTCCCACTGACCCCGCGCGGCATCATCGACCACTTGAAGCTGCGCCGCCCGATCTACCGCAAGACGGCCGCGTTTGGCCATTTCGGCCGCACCGAAGACACTTTCACTTGGGAATCCGCCGACAAGGCCGAGACGCTCAAAGAGCAGGCCAGCGTAGCGCACGCCGCCGCGAAGTAGAAGACCTGGCCTGCAGCCGGGTCAAGTTGCTCTTCTCCGCGTTCCCCCTCCGCGTCCTCCGCGTCTGCGCGGTGAATGGGCCTGGCGGGTCTGAGGTGAAGCCTCGCTAGCGATCGGGCGCAGCCGGCCGCACTCCGATGCGGACCGACTTCGTGCCCCACACGGAATGCGTGGCCGCGACCACAATATGCCCGGAGCTCTCCGGCAGGGTTTTGATCCAGACAGCGCCAACGCCTCCGCTGTCCGCTAGCCGAAAGGGATTGTCGCCGACAATCGTTCCGGGGCCTGTGAGCTTGAACGTGACTTCTCCGCCGCCGAACGGGCGCGCGGCGCCAAACCGATCCACGGTCCGGAAGACCAGTCGCGTGGCATCCGAGCCGTCTCCAATCAATTCCTCGTCGTCCGCGCCCACGGAGAATTGGTCCTTGGTCCGATCGGAGGAAAATGACTTCGAAAGCGCCAGCCTGTCTCCAACGTACCCGTCAATGCGCAGCTCGGGACGATTGGCGCCGCCCACCGTGAGGTCGCAAAAAAATGGCGGGTATTTTAAGTGCGGGAAACCTGCCCGATCCGGCTGTGCCTCAGCCCATGGCTTTCCATCCACGAAGATCCGAAGCCGGTCGCAGTTCGAAAAGATGGCGGCATTCTTGCCGGGGCCGCCGAGTGTCTCCGGGCCAAAATCCCAGTAGAAGTTGGGAAGAATCGCGGGGCGGACCTGGGGACTGACTTGCGCCTGGTAAAACGAAGCACCCAGCTTCGGAATGCGAAAGACGTCCGCAACTCCCGGATACTTCACTCCGCGATACGAGTTGATCAGACTGCCGTAATCGAACGCGCACCAGGCGATCACGCCCGCCAGGCGCGGGAAAGCCATACCCCGGTCATGCGCCTGGGCGTGCCGCAAAGCCTGCGCCTGCTGCAGCCCGGCATCCCCGGCGCGGCGATATTTGGCGTCAAACACCGTGCCGCGCGTGTAGTTGAACTGTCCCACGGTCTCCGCCAGCATGTACGGCACGCCGGGCAGCGGCTCCAGGATTCCGACACTGCCGTCGGGCGCGGAATGGTAGTCGTCAAACGCGAAGACATCCTGATGCCACTGCTCCTGCCAATCCTTGGTAGAGGAGGGCGTCATGGAGCCGGACGTGGGCCGGGAATCGTCGAGCGCGCGCGCAGCCTCCTTCGTGCGCTGGTACAGGGCCGGATCGTTCGCCGACTCGTTGATGCGAACTCCCCAGATCACGATCGCGGGACGATTCCGGTCGCGCAAGACCATGTCTCTCACATCGCGAACCGCCAACTCTCTCCACGCTTCATCTCCCAGATACTGCCATCCCGGTATCTCTTCCCAGACCATCATGCCGAGTTCATCGCAGGCATCCAGGAACGCTTCCGATTGCGGGTAGTGGGAACAGCGCACCATGTTGCAGTTGAATTCGCGGCGCAGCATCTCGGCATCGCGGCGCAGAACCCGCCGCGGCATCGCGCCGCCCACATAAGGGTACAATTCATGCCGGTTGAGGCCAAATAACCGGAACCGCCGGCCATTCAGAAAGAATCCATCCACATCGAACCGCGCCTCGCGAAATCCGATTCGCACGCGATAATCGTGCACCGGCTTGCCATCCGCCATGAGCGTGGTCACCACATCGTAGAGACGCGGCGCATCGGTGTCCCACAGCGCAATGTTGCCCAGATTCGACAAGGTCAATACCGCTTCGGTTTTGCCGGCCGGCTCGAGCCTCAATGTCTGCTGCGCCATCGAAACCACGCGAGCGCCGTCCATCAGCTCCGTTTTGATCTGAATGGGTTTGTCCATCCTGGCGCCCGCGTCGATCGAGCAGGTGACCTCGACCCGGCGGCCGGAATCGAGGACCTTCACCGGCTTGGCAAACACGTCGCTGAGGAAAACCTGTGGCACGGCGCAAAGCCTGACCGGGCGGATTATGCCGCCCGGCTCCAGGTAGTCGATCGAACCCGGGCCTTTCGGCGAGCCTTCCGGGGGCACATTCTCCCAGCGCGAGTCCACCGCCACGGCCAGCACGTTATCGCCGCCCGTGAGCCAATCGGTAATCTCATAGCGAAACGGCAAGTACCCGCCGAGGTGTTCGGGCAAAGCATGGCCATTGATCGAGGGTGATGCCGCGGTCATCACTCCGTCGAACTGCACAAACACGCGCCGATTCCGGAACTCGCCGGGCAGCGCAAAGCGCCGGTGGTAAGTCCGGACATCCGCCCAGGCGGCGGGGTCCCAATCCTGCCAGGAAAGTTTGGCGGCACAATGAGGCAGGGTAACTCTGGAATCCCCGAATAGCCAGTCTCCATCCAGCGGCAACGACCACCGGGCGGCGCCAGCCGGTGAATCCGCCTTCGAGATGCCCGATCCTAACAAGGCGCCCCATGCCAGAGAAGTTCCGACGAACTTTCTGCGCGATATCCCGGACGTTTGTGGCCGAGTCATGAGATCGTTTCCCTCGCCGCGGATTGCAGCTAAAGCGGCATAGAAACAACTTCGGTGTTCACATACCCTATCTTAATCCCGGTATCCTCCATGGTCATCTCATGCCTGCTGGCGTAACGGTTGCCGTCCTTGGAGTCGTATAAAAGTTTCAATGCGACACCAAGCGGCTTGGCCCCATTGATTCCATTTGCCGGAAGCTTTCTCATCAAGTCTTCCAGATTGTAGGCTGTGACCCTCTGGGGCCCGCTCAGGCTGGCGATCACAAACACGCGTTGGTCTTTGGATAATACCGAAGTTGGCGGCAGGTATATGCTAAGCGACTTGGATCCGATTGAAGCGCGGGCCATCTGTATATTGGTAGCAATGATCTCTCCGGTATTACGAATCCAAAAGCCGCACTTATCATCTTCCCCTTCAGGCGCTCCCCACCCGGTTATGGCTAGAATCGGAGCTGTACTGGGAGATACGTTCGTGTCCCGGTACAATGGGGGCGTATCGTGCGACAGGATAATGCCGTCCAGGAAGTCGATAACCTCCTCCAGGTCTAGCGAGCGCAAGTAAAGATCGTCGGGAGTATTAGGAAAGAATCGCGAGCGGGTTTCTTTAAAGTGTGCGTGCCACTCATAAGCATTGCCAAGCCAGGCGGCTGAAGTCGATTGACTGGTACCCGGAGTCCACCACTGCTCTCGTAGAGGCCGCTGGCAGAAGGGTGCGTCGGGCCATTGACGGCGAATCGCCCTGGCTCGTTCCTTCAGATGCGTGATCGCGGAGGTTACACCCAGACGTTTTGCCGTGCGCTTTGTATGTTCGTCGATTTCACTTTGTAAGGCCGCTGAGCTCCGTTTGTAGTGTTCCAACTCCCCTTTCGTCTCGCCCAATTCCTGTTTGTAGTGTTCCAACTCCCTTTTCTTCTCGTCCAATTCCTTTTGTAGCGCGCCGGCGCCTGGCGGCTCTCTCTGCTGTCTGGGTTGCTCCACGCGCGGTTCTGGTTTTGCGGGTTCTCGCTGCTCTCTTTGTTGCTCTACGGGCGGTTCTGGTTTTAGGGGTTCGCGCTGCTCTCTCTGTTGCTCTACGGGCGGTTCTGGTTTTGGGGGTTCGCGCTGCTCTCTTTGTTGCTCTACGGGCGGTCCTTTTTTTGGGGGTTCGCGCTGCTCCCTCTGTTGCTCTACGGGCGGTCCTGGTTCTATAGGTTCGTTCTCATCTCTCCGATGCTCTACGGGCGGTTCCTGCTTCTTGTGAAGCTTAAGCGCATAGACAATGCACGTAATGTTCAAGACAATCAGGGCCGTCAAAACCGAATAATCCGGCGGTCTTGCATTGACCAGGCTCAATACTACATAAAGGACGGTCACCAGGGGAGACCACCCCAATTCGACGAGCTTCGCCGGACTGTGGAACCATAGGTGCCGCTCGATCTTCCTGGAGCTGCGAAGCGGGTTATTCTCCATACGCCTAGCCTAGCACTACGGAGGGCAGCGACCCGCTCACGGCGGCCCGGGTGCCGCAACCAAAGACTGCGTCATGGCAGAACCGGATTGCTCTTCCAGCAGGACACCCGGCCATGGACACATTCGCAGGAAAGCGCGCTTACCTCCACCGCCCGATTCCACAGGGCCGCTTCGTCACCCGGCGGGCGAGGGCCCAGAGATGGTTTTACAGATCGGTTCCATCCCGGCCCAAATTTCCTGCCCCCACTTCCCGGTGGTTTCCGCTAATCTGAGAGTATGAGACCGGTTGCCGTCGTCGGTTTGGGCAAGACGCCGTTCGGCGCATTCCCCGATCGGGATCTGAGGTCGCTGGCCGTGGAGGCCGGCGAGAAGTGCCTCCGCAACGCCCAGGTGGCCCCCCAGGCCATTGAATCCTTCTACCTGGGCAACTTCGCGGGACCTTCGTTTGTGGGCCAGAATCATCTGGCGCCTTACGTTTCCACGGCGCTGGGCGTTCGCGGCGTGCCCGCCACGCGCATCGAGGTGGCCTGCGCATCCGGCGGGTCGGCTTTCTACCATGCCTGGACGGAAGTGGCGGCCGGCATCCAGGACGTCGTCATGGTGGTGGGCGTGGAGAAGATGACCTCGCAAACCACCGCGCGGGTGAGCGAGATCCTGGCCTCGGCGGGCGATTGCGCGGGCGAAATGAAGGCCGGCAACACCTTCGCCTCGCTGTTCGCCATGATCGCGCGGCGCCACATGCACGATTTCGGCACGCGCAAGGAGCACCTGGCGGCGGTGGCCGTCAAGAACCACGCCAACGGCGCGCTGAATCCCGACGCCCACATGCGCAAGCCTATCACCATGGAGCAGGCGCTGGCGGGCAAGCCGATCGCCGATCCGCTCAACCTCTACGATTGCTCGCTGATCAGCGACGGGGCCGCGGCGGTGATCCTGGCGCCCTTGGAACGCGCCGCGGAGTTCACCGCCAAGCCAGTGCGCATCCTGGGGATCGCGCAGGCTTCCGATTATGTGGCCCTCGATCAGAAGGACGACATCACCACCTTCCCCGCGGTGCGGCGGGCGGCGGACTTGGCCTACCGTATGGCGGGGGTGTCCGCCGGCGATATCCAGTTCGCCGAGCTGCACGATTGCTTCACCATTGCCGAGATCATCGCCAGCGAGGATCTGGGCTTCGTCCCACGCGGCGAAGGCGGCCCGTATGCGTTCGAGGGCCACTCCGCGCGCAGCGGTTGGCGGCCCATCAACACCAGCGGCGGCCTGAAGGCCAAGGGCCACCCGGTGGGCGCCACCGGGGTTGCGCAGATTTGCGATCTGGCCTTGCAGATCCGCTGTGAGGCCGGCGAGCGCCAGATTCCACGCCACTCGCTGGGGCTGGCGCAGAATCTGGGCGGATCGGGCGCCACCTGCGTGGTCAGCATCCTGGCCGAGCCATGAGAAAACGGAGAGCCATGAGGAACGAAGAGCCATGACAAGCGGCACCGTGTACACCGAGACAGTCATCTATTCGGCGCCCGAGGCCTTCACCAAGGACGTTCCTTATCAGACCGCCATCGTGAGCCTGGATGGCGGCACGGGCCGCGTCACCGGCCGGGTGATCGGGGAACGCGTGGCCATCGGCGATCGCGTGATCGAAGTGGAGGAGCGCTCGGGCGTCCCGTATTTCCGAAAGGTAGTGTCATGAAACTGGCGGAACGGATGAGTCGCATCGGCGTCGAATCGGCTTTCGACGTTCTGGTGCGGGCCCGCGCCCTGGAGGCGCAAGGCCACAGCGTGATTCACCTGGAGATCGGTGAACCCGATTTTCCCACTCCCAGCCATATCGTGGAAGCGGCCAAGCGGGCGCTCGACGAAGGCTGGACTCACTACGGCCCCACGCAGGGGCTTCCCGATCTGCGCGAGGCCATCGCGCGGCATGTCTCCGAAACGCGCGGCATTCAGGTGGGGCCACAGCATGTTTCGGTGGTGCCCGGCGGCAAGCCGATCCTGTTCTTCCCGATCCTGGCGCTGCTCGAGCCGGGCGACGAGGCGATCTATCCAAACCCCGGTTTCCCCATCTACGAATCGATGATCCGGTTCACCGGCGCCACGCCCGTACCCATGCCGCTCGAAGAGAGCCGCGGGTTTTCCTTCGATCTCGATCTTTTCCGCAGCCGGCTCACCGGGCGCACCAAGCTGGTGATTCTGAACTCGCCCCAGAACCCCACCGGGGGCGTGATCCCCAAGGCCGACCTGGAGGCGCTGGCGGGCATGTTGCGCGGCCGCGACCTGATTGTCCTGAGCGATGAAATCTACAGCCGCATCTATTACGATGGCGAGCCGCCCGCGTCGATTGCCAGCTTGCCCGGCATGCTGGACCAGACCGTGATTCTGGATGGCTTCTCCAAAACCTACGCCATGACCGGCTGGCGCATGGGATACGGCGTGATGCCCACCTGGCTGGTGGAGGCGGTCAACAAGCTGATGGTGAATTCCAACTCGTGCACCGCCAGCTTCACGCAGCGCGCCGGGATTGCCGCGCTGGAAGGCCCGCAAGATGCCGTGACGGCTATGGTGGCCGAGTTCCGCCGCCGCCGCGACGCCTTCTGCCAAGCGCTCAACCAGGTTCCCGGCTTCCGCTGCGCGCTGCCCGGCGGGGCCTTCTACGCTTTCGCCAACATCACCGGCACGGGCATGGACTCCAAGGAGTTGGCCGATCTGCTGCTCTACGAGGCCGGGGTTTCCTGCCTGGACGGCCGCTGCTTCGGCGAATACGGCCGCGGCTACATCCGCTTCAGCTACGCCAATTCGCTGGCCAACCTGATGGAAGCGGCCCAGCGCATTCAGAAGGCCGCCGTGCGATGGGAAGCGGTGGCGGCGGCGCGGTAAGACAAAGGCTGCGTCAGTTCCGGGGGCAGGACTAGACCGCCGAAGCTGCTGCGAATCCTCCGCTCGCGCTCAGGCTCCAGACGTGCTGGTAGAGGCGGTCTGCGGCAGCTTCCTAATCGAGATCCGTAAACGGCGGATCTGGCAGTGTCGCGAAAACGTGATCGAGGATAAGACTTTTCACTTCGGCCTGCGTCTGTTCCTTTTCGGTCCAGCGGTCCACTCTTTCGATCACGTCGCGCAGCCTGATTAGCAGGTTGCGGCTTTCGCGCTTGACCCGCTCTCGGTCGGCCTTACTCAGGTCGGCGCGCGTGACTATGTCGAAGAGAGCCAGCTCTTCTTCGGTCAAGCCTTCTTCGGCGGCGCGACGCTGTTCGGCGCTCAGGCTATTGGCGAGGTCCACCAGTTTGGCGAAAGTCTCCTCGATGGTGACGCGGTCTTTCTCGCGGTTGTAATCGGCAACAATTTCGGAGTACTTGCGGTAGTAGTCCATGCGTAGCGGATTCTGCGCCAGCATCCGCGCGAGCCTGTCTTCCACTAACTGGCGAACGTCCTGCAGTGCGGAAGCCTTCCGCCTGACTTTCCTGGCGAATTCGTCGCGGAGCTTTTCGAGGTCGATATGGCTCAGGTCGTAGAATCTCGAATCGGCCTGATCGTCTCCCGGCGCAGCGGCGCGGATAGCTTCATTGACGATGCGGTGCAGTTCTTTCATCAGGTCGCTGACGTCTGAAAGGTCACGCCGCTCCTCGAGCTTCTTGTATAATAAATGGCCTCAATGTTGTCGTGACGCTCGGCGTAGGCAAACACCGACGGCTCCATCAGGAGCGCTTTGAAGCGAAGTACGACCTGACGGGCGAGGATCTCGAAGCGCCGTTTGGATTCGTCCGAGGTATAGACGGCGTTTACAGCATCGGCCAGCGCCTGAATCCGTGTGAAGCCCTTGGTTCCGTGCAGACTGGCGGGGTTGAAGCCCAAGCTGGAGAGGTGCCTTTCAGTTTCGTCGAGGGCCTGTAGGAGTGCCTGCACCCGCTCTTCGACCGGCGCCACAACCTCTGTCTCGCCCGCGTCATCGTCGCCGAGGGCATACTGTGCCAGCGCCGCGCGCAGACTCGCCAACATGCCGTTGTAGTCCACAATCAGGCCGAAGTCCTTGCCCGGATAAACGCGGTTGGCGCGGGCGATGGCCTGCATGAGGGTGTGGGCCTTCATGGGCTTGTCGATGTAGAGGGTAGAGAGGCATTCGACATCGAACCCCGTGAGCCACATAGCGCAAACGATGGCCACCCGAAACGGATGATGCGGGTTCTTGAAGGCATCATCCACGTTCATGCGGGTATCGCCGCTATCGAAGCCCTGCTTCATGCGGGCGCGATGAGGGATGATGTCGGTCCCCCATTTCTTGAAATCGGCGACTTCGTTCTGCCCCTCGCTGACGATGATCTCGATGATGGACTCCTCCATCCAGGTAGACTGGCCGCGCAGCCAAGCGAGCTCTTTGACAGCGGCATCGCGTTCGTCCGGGCCGGTGAAAGATGCCAGCCCGGCAGCTTTCGCCGCGATGGCCGCCTTTACCGCGGCAAGCTTCGCCTGCCAGCGCGGCATGATCTTCTGCCACATGCGGCCACAGGTGACCTTATCTATGCAGACCAGCATGCATTTGCCGGACTCCCAGCGGGTGGCACAGTGCTCCACGAAGTCACCGGCAATCTTATCCAACCGGTCGCCCGCGGTGATCACTTCGTAATCCTTTCCGAGCAGCTTTTCGAGCAGCGCCTCTTTATCGGGATCGAGATCTGCCTGATCGATGGCGTCGGCGATGCGGTCGTTGAGATCGAGGCGCGCGAGCCTGAGTTTCTCTCCGCGATTCTCGTAGACCAGCTTTACGGTGGCGCCGTCCTGCTCGGAGCGCTTGAAATCGTAGCGCGAGATGTAGCCGCCGAAGATGCGGCGCGTCAGATGATCGTTCTTGAAGAGGGGAGTGCCGGTGAAGCCGATAAACGCTGCGTTGGGCAAGGCCAGGCGCATGTTGCGCGCGAGCCTTCCGGCCTGTGTGCGGTGCGCCTCGTCCGAAATCACGACGATATCGTCGCGGGTGCTGTAGGGCTGGTCCGGGGTGACATCCTGGTTGAATTTATGGATCAGGCTGAAGATGAAGCGATGGTTTTCGCTTAGGAGTTCGCGCAGATCCTCTCCGGAGCTTGCCCGCGGGGTCTGCTTATCGGCGATGCCACATCCCACGAACGTCGCGTAGATCTGGCTATCGAGGTCGTTGCGGTCCGTCATTAGCAAAAACGTGAACTTGCCCGAGACCCTGCGGCGCACTTTTTCGGCGAAGAACGCCATGGAATAGGACTTCCCGCTTCCCTGGGTGTGCCAGAAGACCCCGAGTCTGCCGAGGTCGGGATGGGCGGATTCGACCAGCTTCAGGACCTGCGTGCCGCGGTGGTTCCCTGTCTCTTGTGCCACTGGCGGGCGGTCCGGCTCGCTGAATTCCTCGATGGGGAGATCGACCACGCGCCAAGCCAGGCGCTTGTCCGGCGGAAACTCGTTCTTCAATTCCTCCTGATGGAGGACCGACTGTACCGCGCTGTTGACGCCAAGCACCTGATGGTTACGCGCCACGATTTTGCGGGTTGCGCCCGGCTTGCTCTCATCGAAGAGGATGAAATTCTCGACCAAATCGAGCAAACGCCGGTGTTCCAGCATGCCGTTTAGCAGCACCTCCGCGTCCAGGCTGCCTTTATCGCGTTCGTCGAGACGCTTCCATTCGGCGAAGTGCTCCCACTGGCTGGTGATCGAGCCGTAGCGCGCATGGTGGCCGTTGCTTACGATGAGGAACGCGTTGTGGTGGAAAGCGTGGGCGATGACGTGTTCATCGAGATAGTCGCGCAGGTTGCCCTCGAAGCCGGCGCGGATGTTCTTGTAGACGGCCTTGAGTTCGATGAAGACCAGGGGGAGGCCGTTGACGAAGCAGACCAGGTCCGCGCGGCGGTTGTAGGCGGGCGAGCGCAAGCCGGTGATCTTCAGCTCACGCACAGCGAGAAAGCGGTTATTGGGGACGCCGTTGACGGCGCCGTTCCGGAAGTCGATGACGCGGGCGCGCTCGGTGCGCATCTGGCCGTGCGGGTCGCGCCAGGTGACGGGAACGCCGTCCCGGATCAGGCGATAGAAGTCGCGGTTGTGTTGAAGCAGCGACCGGGAGAAATCGTGCTGGGTAAGTTGGGCGACGGCGTCATCGACCGCCGTTGGAGGCAGTTGGGGATTGAGGCGATACAGTGCTTTGCGGAGGTCGCGGGTGAGGACCACCTCGCGAGTGTCTGTGCGGCCCAGACTTCCGCCGAGTCCGAAGGTCTCCTGGTTCCAGGCGAAGATGCTGTCCCAGGCGAGCTTCTCTTCCAGGTGTTCGGCAAAGGTGGCCTGCACCAGACGGTCTTCGCTGTTGATGCCGGTAATCATCGGTCTCTATGGCCGGCGAAACGCCGCTTCCGCGCTGCAAGTGCCTCGATCCCTCGAACCTGGGTCTAATCCGTCGTTTCGTCTGACTCCACAAGTGGCTAACAATAGCACTATTGATAGCACCTATCGCCGCGCCGCGCGCCATAGCAGCAGAAGGGACACTCGATGACCCACCTGTGCCAAAATCGAAAAGTGGCACGGGACGCCCGGTAGCCTCTCGAGAAAAAGGTGGTGGATGAGACGATCGTCCTGAAGCGGCCCAGACGCGGCGCCAGGCTGAGGGAAGAAGTGTGGCAGACGCAGAACGGCGAGGTTACGAAATACAATCTCGCATATATCAATCACCTGGTCTGCCGGGTGGATAACGGCCGGGTGCTTGGCTACGACAACAGCCATGATTACCACCATCGGCACTTCATGGGGAACGTGGAGGCTATCGAATTCACGGACTATGAATCGCTGGCGGTTCGTTTCCGGGAGGAAGTACAGGAGTTGTGGAGGAAGGAAGATGAAAACAGGAAATAAGCTCAAGGCGGGCACCGGTACGGCGAAAGCGTTCTTCGAGAGGTCGCTGAATCGCGCCCGCAAGCTGGACCGTGGCGAGAAAATCCCCGCGGAGCTGCGGCTAACCTTTGAGGATCCCGCCGATTTGCTCCGTGTGCTGACGGCCCAACGAGTTCGTGTGCTGGACGCGGTTCGCAAGAAACCAGCACCCGTTTCGGAGCTTGCCATGGTTCTGAAGAGGGACCGTACAGCCGTAAAGCGAGATGTCAGGATACTGACGTCGTTTGGGCTCGTGAGGATCATCGAGGAAACGAATCCGGGCCATGGCCGCCGAAAGACTGTTGAGCCTCTTGCGGCTAAGTGCGAGCTAGTAACGACCATCTAAGACACCCGAGCACATGCCGCCGAACTGAAAAGCCGACACGTAGACGTGGGGTGATCTTAGCGGCCACGATGTTCACGCCGGGTTCCGCGATCAAGCGGGGCACATCGTCCTCCGTGTAACCAAGCCGGAGCGACTGCCCAAGCCCATAGTTGCCGAGTTCTTCCAGCTTCCGGTGCGCCACGTATCGCCGCAGAGCATCCGTCGCGAGTTCCTCGGTGGTTTTCCCTTCCGCGCTCGCCGCTTCATTCACGGCGTTCAGCAGATCGTCCGGGACATGCAGATTGTTCTGGGTTGCCATGGTGCCCTATGTCTGGCGTACCGCATACGCGTCGGGTCAGAGGCGTGCTGAGCATCCCGGCATGAGCATGACATACTGAGTTCCCAATGGACTCATGTGGCGAGCTCGCCGCTCATAAGGCGGGGGAGCAAGAGGTCGCGGGCGGCTCCCAGCTTCCGGCCCTGCTCTTCGATCACCTCGATCATGTCGGATATCGGCTCGACCTGCGCTACGTAGCGCTCCTGAAGGTGCTGCGGGGCTACGAGCACAAGAACCGACTCTAGGACCGAAGAGTTGAGATTCAGCATAGTCGCTCCCTTGGCGCGATTAGCAATCGTTCCGGCGGTCTCGGGAGAGCCGAGTGCATCGAAAAGAAATCGGGGCCGAACCTTATCTGGATTCGGTCGAATACGCAGGCAACCCGTGCCACACATCCAGCCGGCTTGCAGAGCTGACACAAACGCTCGGCGTCCAATGTCACCCCGCCGCCCGTAAAGAGTATCTCCGGGCCTCACTCGGTGGCGCGCGAGTTTTGCGGCCGTAGCTTCGGGGATGTGAGCGATACCCTCCAATGCAATCCGAAAGTCGATAAGGTTCTTGGGCATCACAACCGGCACCCCGTCTTCGCTGTAGTCGGATTGATGAAGCTGACTGCCGAACGGTCCAGTCTGAATGCCATATCTGTCAACGCAGAGCGAAACCAGAGGCGCTCGCTCCCAGCCCTCCGGGACGCGACCGACGAGGCGCGCGCGCTCGTGGCCGGGGAAACGGAGGCGGACGAACCACTCTTCGTAAAGCAGTCGCGCGGCCTTCTCCAGCAACGCCATCCGCCGCCGGTTGTTCTCGATCAGGTCGTCGTAGGCGGAGAGGATGTCGGCAACCTGACGTTGCGCCGCCGTCGACGGCAGCGGAATATCGAGTCCTCTTAGGTTTGATTGCGAAATGTTTACGATCGCCGCGCCACTGGAGAGATTTTTCAGCCTCTCCCGGTATTCTGCGCTTCTCAAGAGGTATAGCAAGTAGTCGGAATCGACATCCCGCGAAGTGGGTCGGAACCGGATAACGAATCCGCAGTGAATCGTCGCCTGTTCGGTGGATCTGAGCTTAGCAGCGAGCGCAATGCCGTCGAGCTTGACAGACGACCGCACGAAAAAAATATCATCGTCGCGCGCGAACATCTCGTCGTCTGCCTTGGCCTCGACCAAGTCCAAGCTGGTCGTGTCAATCCGGTGTGAATTCGTGATGTCCTTGACGTTGATGAGCGGAAACCCGGAGCCCATCCGGTCGGCCTTGAAATTCACGCCGTTCTTGAATTCCCCGAGTTCGGCTAGAGTGGCATGTCTCATATCCCCAGCCCATCGAGGTTCTCCTGAATCCTCGCCGCGAGCACTGCCGCCTCCCGATTCAGGTCCGCCAACTCCAGGTGGATGTCGCGCATGGTCTGCTCGAAATCGAAATCCTCATCCACTTCCGGTGGCGCGACGCCAACGTAGCGGCCCGGTGTCAAAGTCCAGTCGGCGGCTTCGATGTCGGCGATGCTCACGGCGCGGCACAGTCCAGGTACCGCCGTGAACTCGGCGTCCGGGAAGCGGGAGAGCAGCCAATCGGCCTGTCGCTCGAAGTAGGCGGTGAGCTTGAGTTGATCGACGGCGTCCTTGCGGCGCGCGTCGAGATCCTTGACAAGGCGTCCGATGGCGCGGCTGTCCCATGAGTCGTGGTCGCGGGCGGCGGCGTCCTTTTCGGCGGTGTCAACAAGGCGGGTCGCGAGCTTGGAGGCCAGATCGATGTCCTTGATGCGAGCGCGGCAGGCGGTGGCGAGGCTGGAGAGTTTGGAGAGGAGCTTCTTCTGTGCCGGGAGGGGCGGGCGAGCGGTGCTCGCCTTGGCAGGCGGAAGCGCCTGCCCCACAATCTGCCTCACTGCCTCGTCACGCTCCGTTGCCAAGACGCGGAGAGGCGATTCTTTGGGCAAGGATTTGAGGAATGGCGCGGTGGCTTCCGCGAGCGCGGTGTAGGCGTTGCGGAAGGCCTCAATTTGAGGAGCGACGGCGGCGGCTTCCTCCAGGGTGCGATCCAGATAGCTCTGTACGAGGTCGAGGAAGCGGTCCTGCTGGCCGCGGTAGAGCCAGACGACGGAGGTCAGGTTCTGAAGCTGCTCGGGGGAGAAATCGTAGATCTTACGGGTGACCTTGCGATAGACGTTGCGCGCGTCGATCATGAGCACCCGATCGCGGCGGTCCTCGGGTTTGCCCCGGTCGAGGTGCCAGAGCTCGCAAGGCACGGTGCGGGTGTAGAAGAAATTGGAGCGGATGGAAATCATCACGTCCACATCGCCCGTCTGGACCAGCTTGCGGCGCACTTCGGCCTCTCCGTGGCCGGCGCTGCTGGCCTGCGAAGACATCACGAAACCAGCACGGCCTTTCGGTCCCAGGTAGCTGTAGAAATAGGAGATCCAGAGGTAGTTGCCGTTGGAGACTTTCTTGTTCTTATTGACGCCGGGCAACCCGAAAGGCAGGCGGCGATCGGTTTTCACTTTCTCGGCGTCCACTTCGTCCACGTTGAACGGGGGATTGGCCATCACGAAATCGCAGTGGCCCCAAAGCGGTTTGCCGTCCTGCAAGCGATGCGGGTCCATGTAGTAGGTATTGGCATCGCGGATATCGCCCTGGAGGCCATGGACCGCCAGGTTCATGCGGGCCAAGCGGATGGTGGTAGCGGTCTTTTCGTGGCCGAAGAAAGTCACGCGGTGGGCGGTGTCCTGCTTCTGGCGCTCGATGAAGTGGCTGGATTGCACGAACATGCCGCCGGAGCCGCAGGCGGGGTCGAAGACGATGCCGTGGTCCGGCTCGATCACGTTGACAATGGTCTGGACGAGGGAAGGCGGCGTGAAGAACTCGCCATTATCCTGCGCGCCCTGCATGGCGAACTTCATGAGGAAGTATTCGTAGATGCGGCCGAAGACGTCGCCTCCGGCGGTGCGGAGGGTTTCGCTGTCGAAGATAGCAGCAGGTTTTCGAGCACGGAGGGTTCGAACTCGCCGTAATCCTTGGGGAGCTGGCCGGCCAAGGGTTCGAACTCGCGCTCGATGGCGTTCATGGCTGCCACCAGGGCGGCGCCAAAATCCTCGTTTTTGGGCAGGCGCATGAGCCCGTCGTAGCGGGCCTCTTTGGGGAGCATGAGCGCACGGCGTTTGAGGAAGTCGGCCTTGTTGAGCGGGCGCCTGGGCATTTTGCCGGCGGCCTGATCCTGGGCGATCTCGCGGCAGGCGGCGTCGTATCGGTTAGTGGCGTGGCGGAGGAAGATGACGCCGAGCACCGGCATGCAGTATTCGGAGGAGGACTTGTGGGAGTTGGCGCGGAGGTTGTCCGCCGCCTCCCAAAGGGTTGCTTCGAGTTTTTCGATATCTTGCAGGTGGGGCATGGAGCGCGTGTAGAAGTTAGTTTAGCGCGATGCGTGGGCGCGAGACGGGGCCAGCGTCGCGCGTGGGAAGGCTACTCCGCCGGCTCGTCGAGTCGTGCGAATAAGGGTGCAAAATCGACCTCGCCCACCAGCGGCGTGGCCAGCACCATGCCAGTGGGGCGCCGCATGCCGGACGGGTCCCCCTCGATCAGCTTGCGCTTGTAAGGGTCGGCTACCCAAATGTACGGGATTCCGGCGGCTTGATAATCCGCGATCCTCTGCAGCATGTCCATCGGCTCGTCATCCGGCGAGACGATCTCGATAACCAGATCGGGCCGGATCAAGACCGAGGTCTGATGATACGGCAAGGCTTTCACGCAGAGATCCGGGATCCTGTACCTGGGCTCGTCGCTCACGCGAACCCGCTGTTCCGTGAAGGCTCGGAATCCACGGTCTTGTTCCCGCCGATACAACTCCGCCCCGAGCATGATCTGCAGGCGGCTGTGATTGTGTTCACCCACGTGGCGCTCCACGAGTTGCCCGTCCACGTATTCCCGGTCGGGGTCGTAGTAGGTTCGCAAGTACTCTTCGACCGGGACGCTGGTCAACGTCGCCATGACCTCAGTATCTCACTTTCCCCGGCTCAGCCCCAGGGCGCGGATGCGCTTGTGCAGGTTGGTTCGCTCCATGCCCAGCGCCCGCGCGGCACCCGACACGTTCCAGTTGGATTCTTCGAGCGCCCGCAGAATGTGCTCGCGCTCGGCCGATTCGCGCGCTTCCTGGATGGTCGATTTCGGCCCGGATTCGCGCTGCACCCGCACTTCCACCGGGATCGAGTCGCGCGTCAGCCGCTCGCCCGCCGTCAGGATGGCCATGCGCTCGATCACGTTGCGCAGCTCGCGGGCGTTGCCCGGCCAGGCGTAGCTCTCGAGCAGCGGAAAGACGCTCTCGTCCAGGACCTTGCGCTTGAAGTTGTTGCGCCCGCAGAAGTCCTCCAGAAAGTATTCCGCCAGCAGGCGGATATCGTGCGGCCGTTCGCGCAGCGCCGGCACGCGAATGGGCACCACGCTGAGGCGGTAATAGAGATCCTCGCGGAACTTTTCGCTCGTCACCATGGCGGCCAGATCGCGGTTGGTGGCCGAGACTACCCGCACGTTGACGTGGATGATCTGCTCGCCGCCCACCCTGTGGAACTCGCCCTCCTGGAGCACCCGCAGCAGCTTGGCTTGCGACGCGCCGTGCAGATCGCCGACCTCGTCCAGAAAGATGGTTCCGCCATCGGCCAGATCGAATTTGCCGCGCCGCGTGGCGGTGGCCCCGGTGAACGATCCCTTTTCGTGGCCGAACAGCTCGGTCTCGATCAGCTCCGTGGGGATGGCCGCGCAGTTCACCTTCACGAAGGGGCCGGCGGCGAACGGGCTGGAGTTGTGGATATGCGCCGCCAGCAGTTCCTTGCCGGTGCCCGATTCGCCGATCAGGAGCACGCGGGCATCCGAGCGGGCGGCCATGGAGGCCTGCTCCACGGCGCGCTGCCATGCCGGGCTGGCGCCGATCATCTTGGGCGCCCCGCCCACCAGCTCGCGGAGCCGCTCGTTCTCCTGCCGCAGGGTGTTCTGTTCCAGCGCGTGCTTGATGGCCAGCAGCACACGGTCGCGGCTGAGGGGCTTCTCCAGGAAATCGAAGGCTCCCGCGCGGGTGGCCTCCACGGCGTCGGCGATGGTGCCGTGGCCGGAGATCATGATGGCCGGCGACGGCGCGCCGTTCTGCCGGATGGCGCGCAACAGGTCGATGCCGTTGCCATCGGGCAGCTTCATGTCGAACAGGAAGGCGTCGGCGCGGTGGACTTCGGGATGCTTTCCGAATTCCGCCACCGTCCGGCACACGTTCACGGCGTAGCCTTCGCGCTCCAGGATCATGCGCAGGGAGCGCCCGATATTCTCTTCGTCATCCACGATCAGGACGCGTTTGGATGCCATTGGCTTCAACGGGCAGCAGCACGCGGAATCCTGCGCCGCCCAGTTCTCCTTTCACCACAACAATGTCCCCGCCCGATAGCAGCGCGCTCTTGCGCGCGATGGACAGACCCAGTCCCATGCCGCGCTTCTTGAACGAAATGGTGGGCTGGAAAAGCGAGGCGCGCGCCTGCTCGCTGAGCCCCGGCCCGGAATCGTGTACTTCGATCGCCACCTGGCCATGGGCCGCCGCCGTGAGGCTCAGAATACGGCCGCCCTCGCCGGCGGCTTCCGCGGCGTTCTCCAGCAGGTTGGTCAGAATCCCTTTGAGCATGTCCTGGTCGGCCACCACGGGAGGCACGTCCGCCGCCAGGCGGCACTCGTAAGCCACCTCCGGATGCGCGTTCTTGAGGAACGCCACGCGCTCTTCAAGCAGCAGGTTCACGTCCACCGGCGCGGGCGCCAGGGGCGGCTCGGTCGAGAACTGCGAGAAGGCCCGCACGCGCCGCTCCAGGGTCTCGATCTCGTCCACCACGATCTGGGCGGCCTGTTCCATGAAGGCCCGGTCGGCGTCGTCGTAGCGCGCCAGCATCTCCTCCACGGTGAGCCGGATGGGCGTGAGGGAGTTCTTCACTTCATGGGCCGTCTTGCGGGCCAGCATCTGCCAGCTTGCGAGCTGGCCCAGGTAGACCAGCCGCTCGGTGCTTTCTTGCAGCTTGTTGGCCATGTGGTTGAAGGCCTCCATGGCGCGGCCGATTTCGTCGTCGCGGCCGGCCGGGACACGCGCCTTCAAATCCCCGGACGCCAGTTCGCTGAGGCCCGCGGTCAACTGCTGGATGGGGCGGCTGATGCGATGGGCCAGGTAGATCAGCATGCCCACCGACAGCACCCAGAAGCAGGCCGCCAGCAAAATGTAGATCAGCGGCACCCCGCGGCGCAGGTCGTGCTCCTTGACGAACTCCACCAGGGCGCGGGCGTCGCCGATCTCGCTGCTCATGCGCTTTAAGGCGATTTCGCCCAGACTCACGGAATAGAGCCACACGTCGTCGCCATGGCGCACCAGGTATTCCAGCCGGTCGCCCTCCTGTCCGGCCGTGACGAAGCGCTCCGGCTCGTCGCTTTGGGCGAAGGCCTTGACTTCCTCGGGCCCGGCGGCGCTCGCGGCGGCCGGGAATTTTTGGGGCTGCAATTTCCCCGCCTGGACGTCTTGTTTGAGGTCCTCGCGCTTGTGCTGGTAGAACTCGCGGCCGGTGCGCTCCAGCGAGCGCGAGAGGGCTTCCAGGTCGGCGGTGGCCGAAAAATCCAGGTTGAATTCCAGCAGCTTGGTAGTGATCCAGACGGTAGCGGCGAGCGGGGCAAGGGTGGCGGCCAGGAAGATCAGGATGAGCTTGTTGCGAAGCCGGTTCACCCGTTTCTGGTCCCGCGGCCGGTGCGGGGCAGGTCCACCAGGCGCAACGGGCCGGCGCTGAGGCTCCAGTAGGAATCGTCCAGCCCGCGCTGCCGCGTGACCATCTCGATCAAGCTGCTGACGCTGATCCCCGTATCGCCCACCAGCTTGGACAGTTCCCGGCGGTCGGCGGTGCGCAGCTCGAACTTCAGCCAGAACTGGCGGTTGGGGTCGATCCCCAGGGCGCTCACGGCCAAGCCGTCGATCACCCAGGCTTCCGCCTGCGCCGCCACCATGTGAGACTTGGAGCGCGCCGCCGGGCCGGGAATCGAGACTGCAAACTTTTCCTCCCACAGGTCGTAGCTCACAATGATGCGTTCCGGGAAGCGCCGGAACACCGTGTCGCGATCGTCGCTATACACCGTAAGCTGCGAGAGGAACACCACCGTGGCGGCGTCGCGCAGCCGTTCCAACGGCTTGCCGGTAAGAAAATGCAGGCCCGGAGCGGCCACGTGCAGGTTGTCGCCATCGAAGCTGACATGCAGAGACTCGGCTGTCCGGCCGCGGAGCAGAGGGATGGCCAGGCCGGCCAGAAGCCAGCTTCGACGGCTGATCCGTATGTCTCGCGCCGGAAGCGCTGTCATCAATAATTCATGCCCAATATGAGAACCGGGTCGATCCGCCCTTCGCGAAGCGGGAATGCCAGCGCCAGAGAAAAAATGCCCTGGCGCAGGCCGATGCCGGCCGAATGCCGGAACGTGGCTGAGTCATTATGGTCCCAGACCGCGCCCGTATCGTAGAATGCCTGAAAAATGCCGTACCGAATGTCGACGGAATTGTGCACCATGCGATTTCCCCCGAGCGGATCAAGATCGTACTTGTCCCAACCCCTCAAGGTACTGCTGTTTCCTAGTACGAAACGTTCGTAAAGCGGCGCGCGCCCCGTAATCACGCCCGCGGACATGTCTTCGATAATGACCGTCTTGCCGCGGGTCCATTTGTAGCGGAAATCCCAGCGATGCCGGGCGTAAATGAAGTCGCTACCCAAAACTCTGCTGGCCGCACGCAGGCTGTACTCTGCGTCCAGGTCCTGCTGGTTGTCCGAACCCTCCAGCAACTCATGATACCGCAGTGTGGTGAACATGGCGTTGGCGGATTCGGTTTCGGCGGCCGGAGACTCCGGCTGCAGTCGCTCGAAGCTGGTCCCAATGGTGAGACTGAGCGGCTTGGCGAGAACCAGGGTGGCCTCCGGCTGGAAGTTTTCCCGTGCGCGGTAGACGCTCCCGACAGTGGAATCGGCCGGCTGGAGCGCCAGGGTGTTGCCGTTCCACTCGTCGTGGTAGCTTTCGAACTGGAAGCCCAGGCGGGCGCGGCCGGCGCCCAGGCTGGTGTTTTCGTAGCGCGCCACCAGGCCGGCGTAGCGCTCGGCCAGTTGGTCGGCGTCGCTGACAATGCCCACCGTGAAATCGTTATGGTTGGCCACCGTGGCGGCGCCTTCCACCGCCCCATTCCAGCCCTGCCGGCTGCTATACAGGAATTTCGGCACGGAGAGATCGAAGCGCGTGGGGCGCAATTTGATATCGAAGATCACCTGCACGTATTCGGGAGTCTGCCCGCGGAGCACGTGGTGTTCCACGGTGCGGGCGTGAAATTCCCGGCGCAGCCGGTTGGCCATCTGATCGAGCACCGCCGGATTCAGCTTGTTGCCGATCAGCGCCAGGATGTCGCGGCGCAGAATCGAGCTGATCTTCTCGCTGTGGGGATCGGCGCCGAGGTTGCTGGTCCAGCCATCGCCGGAAACCACCACGGTTTCCACCGTGTAGCGGGTATTGACGTTGAACTCGGAGTCCTGCGTTCCGGCGAAGAGCTGGCCGCCGAACAGCAGGCAGCCGAGCCAGGCATATCTCATGGCGAGCTCAATGGCACGCCGGGGGCCAACGGTAAAGCTGTGGAATAAAAGGGGATGGGATGAAGCCTGTAGTGACTTGCGTTCACAGGTGTGGAATTCGAAAAAGCCAGCCGCCGAAGCGTCCGGATGGGCCCTGGAGCGGTAACTAGAGGGCCTTGGCCAACTCCGTGGCGAAGGCGCTGCGGGGGTTCTGTTCCCGGTCCTTGCCGCCACGCTTCCTGCGGTCGGGGCGCTGTTGCATGCGGTTGGCATTGGGAGTAGCGGCCTGCTGTGGCTGCGGCGGCGAGCCCGGCTGCGGGCTGCGCGCATCTTTTCCCTTGGGCGGCTGGGCGGGATTGGCGCGCAGCAGCCGGTCTTCCAGAGGGGCGCGATCGAAGCGGCGGATGATCGACTGCATTTCATCGGCGGTGGGCGCTTCTACGAAGGCGAAGCCCTTGGATTCTTGCGTTTCGTGGTTACGGATGACTTTCACGGCGTCGGCGACCAGGTCTTCCGCGGAAAGCCATTGTTTGATGTCATCGGCGGTGACCCAGGTTGGGAGGTTGCCAAGAAAAACGGTGAAGCTCATTCAGTTGATTATTCTACTCCGTTGGTTGGATTCGGCACTTCAAACGGCGGGTTCCAGTCTCTGCCAACTAGATAGTATCAGACGGCCCGTGAGGATGCAATCGGCGCGAATCGAAGTGCGGCAGTATATTTGGATGCGCGAGTCCGATTTTGGTTGTGGGGAGTTCGAAGGACCGGGATCCCGTTAGCCCCACCGATGGCGGCACTGTGAAAGGCCCGCGGGCGTCTGGCTGGGAACCATCACTTGGATCTGCACGATGCCGCATAACAGCCCAGGCGCGCCACCCGCGTACAAGCACCTGGGGAGCAGCCGGGCCGGCCTCGCTGACCGCCGCCGAGACCTCCCGGCGCCAGGCTTGCCGGCATTGGCGCATTCAAAGCGCCCGTGTGGTCTCGCGCTTGAGGCCAGGCGATCCGCGGGAAGGCAGCAGTTCGGCCGCTTTCGGGAGTGGTTTGCGGTCTGACGGCGGCCGCCGCAAGGGAGCGTCCTTCTCCAATTCGGCAAGGGGGCAAGAGGGTTCGTCGCGCGGCTGGGAAGCTGCCTGATTTCTTGGGCTTGCAGGAAAAAATGGGTTCGTTCGGTAAATTCGTGCGGGAGGGGCGCCGAGCCGGCGCAAAGGCGAGGTTTCGGGGGCGCGGCGAGTGGAGCAATATGGTGGCATGGGGATGATGCATCGGTGGCCTTCCAATTTGAGATATAGCACGCAGATGCGGCATGCCTCCCGTCCGTCGGGGCCAAGTGGGCGGAATGGAAGGAGTTCCGCTTGGGCGAGATTGGTGACTCAGCGAAACTGCCCCGCACTATTGGCTGGCGGCGCCGGGGTAGAAATGCAGCTTGACCGTGTAGCCGGGCAGATTGACGTCCACGAAATACCGCACGTCGAGGTGCTCCAGTTTGCCGTCCGCCGCGCGCGTAATGCGCACGTTATCGGCGCTCACCGGCAGGTCCAGCGCCTTGGCTTTATCGACGATTTCCTCGCGCAAGGCGCCGTCGGAGGTAGCCCGCCCCGCCTCGTCGCGGGTCAATCCCGACACGTAGTTTTGCAGATCCAGGTTGTGGACATAGGCGGGAGCCAATAACGCCAGGAGCAGTACCAGGGCCGCCAGAATGCCGGCCGCGGCGGCGATCCGCCAGCGCGGAACCGAGTTCACGATTCCGGACCGGCTTCCTTGCTGGAGGCGCACAACTCCTCCCAAATGTCATCCGAGTGGGGAGTCCATTCGGGATTCTGCAGGCCGGAAATCTGCAGCTCCTCTTCCCGCAGCGTGCCGTGGCCGTACGGGCAGATGTACTCGATGCGCGGCCGCCCAAACTGGAGCATGCGGCTCCACGAACCGGTCTCCACGGGCATCCGCAGCTTGCGCAGGCACACCCGGCAGCGGTAGCGCTGGTCCAAAATGACCAGGTACAAGGCTCCCGTCAGGAGAAGAAACCAGGCCAGCGACGCGGCGGTATACCCCAGATCGTAGCCGAACCGGGGTGGAATGTAGCTGTGCCGGCTATCCCACCAGAAGCGCGGCTCCGGAGGCCAGTACCAGTTGAGTACCGCCAGCAGCCCCCACAACACTCCAGCCGCCGCCACCAGCTTTCCCGCAAAATAGCCCCAGTACCGCATATAGATTAGACTCACCTACCGTGCGATTAGTTTCTAAGGTACCACGACCGCGACCCTCCATTCACGCGGCATTAATGACGGAACAGGTTCCGCAGCATGAACAGCAGGTTGGCGGGGCGCTCCGCCAGGCGGCGCATATAGTAGGGATACCACGCCTGGCCGAAGGGGACGTAGAGGCGCAGGCGGTAGCCTTCCGCAACCAGTTGGCGTTGCAAGTCGCGCCGGATGCCGTAGAGCATCTGAAACTCGAAAGCGTCGCGCGGCAGTTTGCGGAGGGCGGCGTAGGCCTTGGTGGCCGCGATCATCTTCTCGTCGTGCGTGGCGATGGCGGGGTACACGCCAGTATCCAGCAGGATCTTCATTAGTTCGACATAATTGCGGTCCACGTCGCCCTTCTTGGGAAAGGCCACCGAGTGCGGCTCCAGGTAGGCGCCCTTGCAGAGGCGGATGCGGATGCCATGACCGCAGAGTTTTTCAACATCCTCTTTGCTGCGGTAGAGATAGGCCTGGATGACCGTGCCGACAGCGCCGAGCTGCTCATGCAGGCTGGTGACCAGATCGAGCGTCCGGCTGGTGTATTCGCTCGACTCCATATCCACGCGTACGAAGCCGCCCAGTTCCGCCGCGCGCCGCACCAGTTGCTCGACGTTGGCGCGGCACTGGCCGGGGGACAGATCCAGGCCGAACTGCGTGAGCTTGAGCGAGACGTTGCCCTGGATGCCGGACTCGTGGACGGCCGAGAGGGTGCGCAGGTAGACGTCACGGGCGCGCGCGGCCTCCTCCAGCGTGGTGACGCTTTCGCCCAGGCAGTCGAGGGTCACCGGGATGCCTTCGCCGTTGAGTTTGCGGCTGACCGCCAGGGCCTGTTCCAAGGTCTCGCCCGCCACGAACCGCCGGGAGAGATTGCGGGCTACGGAGGAAGTTTCCATCCAGCGCCGCAAGTGTTTTTGACGCGAGAGGAACAGGAAGAGGCTGCGCACGAACTCCAGACTACCACTGCGCAACCGGGCGCCCGGAGCGCCCCTGCATGGTAAGATCGTACCGATTCGTCGCCGGATAAATCGCCAAGATCAATCAAAGTCAAATACGGTGCAGATAAAGCAACACATCGATCTGGAGTCGGGCGCCTTGCGGTGCCCGCGATGCTTTGGAAAGGACCTGGTATCTTCCGAGCCGCGAGGTTTGCTGGACCTGATTATGCGCCGCTTCAGCAAGATTCCGCGGCACTGCCGGTTTTGCGGGAAGCGGTTTTATGTACCGGTGGAAATCCTGCAGCGAGAATCGCCCAGCAGCGGCGCGGTGTGAGGGCGGTAGGTAGTCAAGGCGACCGCGGGGGTCCCTGAGCCAGCCGCGGCCTCACTCGATTCGCCAATGCCGGCTGCCCCAGCCGCGCAGCACCGTGAAGCGTGCATGGTCCGTGCCACCGCGACGGGCTATCGCAACACCAAGAGCTGCCCCACGCCGCCGATCGCCAGCCCGCGGCGGAACACCGCTCCCAGGATTTCGTGGGGCTGGGCGCCGAGCGAGATTCGAATCCCGATCTCTCGAGCGCGCCCGGAGACCACGAAGGAAAGGAATCCGCCGATGCCGTAGGGAGCGGTTAGCGCACGAAGCACAATATCACGCGGTCGGAGACCTACCGTGGCAAATTTTCCAGGTCCGCCAGATCCTTCGCCCGCCCGCTGGCCGCCTTGTTCTCCCGCAGACGAGCCAGACTGATCACAGGAACCACCATCTCCTCAATCTGAACCATCCCTTTTTCGGCGTAACACGATTCGAACTCAACCCCCGAAATGGAGGTGAGAATCTCAATCCGAATGGGTGGCACCCCCATGCGGACGACGTGATTCCGGGCAAGAAACAGGTCTGAGGTCAGCCCTGCCGCGGCGAACCCAAACTCGCGAAGCGCCCGCTCAATTCTGGCGGCGTTTTCCGGACTAATGTCGACCCAGATATCGAGATCGTTCGTGGCCCTGATATGACCGTAAATCCCGACCGCGTACCCGCCAATCAGCAGGTATTCAACGTGGTTCGAGTTGAGCGACTTCAAGAACTCTTTGAAGTCCCTCGCTAGCGCTGGTGTAGCCATAGAAGGCCCTTCGCAAGAATTCGAGCGCCCGCAGCCGCTCCTCGACTGGCCGGGACAGCCAGTACCCAACCGCATCGTCGGGATCGGTCAAGCGCGCGACGGAAAATTGCGTGCGGTCTAGCCGGAACTCCTCGAGCTCATCCTCAGACGCCATGTCCATCACTGTATTTTACCGCCGAATCAGGTGCGTCGGCCTCGTGCGGCCACGTCCACGTCAAGCGATCACGTTGCGCGATTGCCGCACGCGGTCGCGTTTCTCGTTCCTGATCGGCGTCCTGCCATATTGCGCAATACCGCACTCCGAATCAAAGGAACGGTCGCAACTGCCGTTTGGGAGCCGCCATCGGCGGCTAAAGCCACGGGGCGGTC
This sequence comes from Bryobacteraceae bacterium, assembly GCA_052144935.1. GTDB lineage: Bacteria > Acidobacteriota > Terriglobia > Bryobacterales > Bryobacteraceae > JOPF133. Next base: position 17,937 of record JBKQPR010000182.1, on the reverse strand, counting down.
GGGGGGCATCTCGTGGGAAGCCCGGTATAAGATTAGGACGTGAACCTTCCTGTGAACCCACCGGTGTTGCCGATGCTGGCAAAGCGAGTGGATGAGCTGCCGGCCGAGGGCAAGTGGATCTTTGAACCGAAATGGGACGGCTTTCGTGCGCTGGTTTTCCGGGACGGCGGCGAACTTGAAATCCAAAGCCGCGATGAAAAGCCGCTGAACCGCTATTTTCCTGAGATTGTGGAGGCGCTCGAGTCTCAGTTACCGCCGCGCGCCGTGCTCGATGGGGAAATCGTGATTGCGCGCGGGAGCGTACTCGATTTCGAGGCGCTTCAACTGCGGCTGCATCCGGCCGCATCGCGCGTGAAAACGCTAGCGAAGCAGACGCCGGCTTCGATTGTGTTCTTCGACTTGCTTTCGAGCGGCGAGCGGGATTTGCGGAATGAGCCCTTCGAATTACGGCGGATGATGCTTGAGGACATCCTTCGGAACGCGGCGCCACCGGTTTACATTACGCCCGCGACACAGGAACGGGCCACCGCCCTGGACTGGTTCCGGCGATTCGAAGGAGCAGGCCTGGATGGCGTGATGGCCAAGCCGGCTTCGGGAAACTACGAACCGGACAAGCGGGTGATGCTCAAAGTGAAGCACGAGCGGGAGTGCGATTGCGTGGTAGCGGGATTTCGCTGGTACAAGGGCGCGGAGAACGACACGGTCGGGTCGCTGCTGCTTGGGCTTCATGACAAAGCGGCCAGGCTGCAGCACGTGGGTGTGTGCGCGAGTTTCACAGCGCAGAAAAGAAGGGAACTGCTGCACTTTCTGGCGCCATATCGCACCAACGTACTGGACAATCACCCGTGGAAGGAATGGGCTGGCCATTTGACGGCAGACGGAGAAACAGGAGGCCGTGTGCCGGGGGGACAGAGCCGCTGGAGCCGCGGCAAGGATCTTTCCTGGGAGCCGCTGAAAGCGGAGCTGGTGGTGGAAGTGGCGTACGAGCACATGCAGGGTTCGCGTTTCCGCCACATGGCGCATTTCCGCAGGTGGCGAACGGATAAGAGACCGCCAGACTGCACGTACGAACAGTTGGAGGTCGTGCCGCCGCACGAACTGGCTACGATTTTCGCAGCCGCGCGGTGAGTCTTCAGAAGGGCTGTCAGGTGGCCTTTTTAGAGCCACGGCCGGCGCGCAATTCGCGCCACTGGCGGGTGGGATCGTCATCGGGATCGGGCGTTTCCTGGCGAGGCCGGATGTCTTCGGGGACGTGGCGCAGGTTGACGCGAATACGGGTCCAGGTGGAGGAGCGGCCGCGCATGGAGTCGACCAGGACGTCGTCCACCGCGAGATACGCGGCGGGGGCGGGGTATTTGGCTTTCCAGCGTTCGAAGCCGGCGAGGGCAGCGTCGCGATCGGGCGAGTTGGCGACGGTGATGAGAGGCATTTTGGCGCGCGGCTTGGGGACGGAGCGAGCGCGTGAGGGTGCGACTCGCGGCGCCTCTCCCTCTGCGCGACGAAAGTGAGGCGGCCAAGGGGCATCGGCGAGGCCTTCGGCTTCATCTTTGGCAGCGAGTTCCAGGAGCTTTTCAAGCGAACCAGGGTGGCGGTCCATGTCGGCGTGCGGGTTGCCAATAGTCGCGAAGCGATTGGGCACGGTGAAGATGGTGAAGTCGGCGGGGTCGCAGTCCGGGACCTCACGCCAGTCGAGGGGTGTGGAAACGCGAGCGTCGGGGAGCGGGCGGACCGAGTAGGCAGAGCAGGTGGTGCGATCCTTGGCGTTCTGGTTGTAGTCGAGGAACACGCCGTGCCGCTCCTCTTTCCACCACTTGGAACTGGCGATATCAGGCCGGCGGCGTTCGACGGCGCGCGAGAGTGCCACGGCGGCGCGGCGCACTTCGGCGAAGGTCCACGCAGGCTGGATGCGGACGTTGATGTGCATGCCGCGGGAACCACTGGTTTTGGGCCAGCCGTGGAGGCCCATGTCGGAAAGGAGGGCTTTGACTTCCACCGCGACCGCGCGGGCGTGCTCCCAGGGAACGCCGGGCCCGGGATCCAGGTCAACGCGGAGTTCGTCAGGATGGTCAAGATCGCGCGACCGGACGGGGTGGGGATGGAGTTCGATGCAGCCGAGGTTCACTATCCAAGCCAGGCCGGCAGCATCATCGACAACCACCTCTTCCGCGGTACGACCTGAGGGGAATGACAAAACCACGGTGCGGAGCCAAGAGGGGCGCTCCTTCGGCGCACGCTTTTGATAGAACGCTTCGCGTTCCGCGCCGTCGACGAAGCGCTTCAGCACGACGGGGCGGTCGGCGATGCCGGCCAGAGCGCCGGGGGCTACCGACAGGTAGTAACGCACCAGTTCGAGCTTGGAGACCTTCACCTGTCTGGAGAAGTAGAGCTTATCCGGGTGGGTAATGCGGATCTCGCGCCCATCGACCATAAGGACTTCGATAGCGTCTGGTGTCTCCACAAAAACAGGCTACATCATCGGGGGACGGCTGGCCACAACTCCGAGCGTCACAACTCCGAGCGTCGCACCGAGGAGGATGGGCGGATTAGGAACGACAAGTCAGCTCGGATCCCGTAAGGCAATGCCGAGCCTCGGCCTCGCTGACGAATGGGGCGCTTTACGGAGGATAAGCCGCGTCTACGGACCAGATCGTCGGGGTTTGCGAAAGCCCGATATTTAGGAAACCCTTCGCAGTTCCTCACGGATGACACGCCGCAAAGTGTCCTCCAGTCCGGGCGCAGACTTCTTGCCCTCGATATAGTCGCGCAACACGTTGTTAATAACGGTCTGGTAATTGCCGCCACCAGCACGCTCGACCTGATCGCGGAAGTAATCGAGGATGTCACAATCCAGCCGGATCGTGATTCGCTCCTTGCCGGGAGGCACCGGGAGTACCGCTCCGCGTTTGCCTTTGCTGAAGTCGTAGGTTTTCATTGTTTTTCGTATTCCTCCCGTTCATGGGGCTCGGCGCGCCGGGCGGAGATCAGCCGGATATCGTCCCCGCGCCAACTGTAGACCACCACTAGTATCCGCCCGGCGGCATCGGCGCCAAGAATGACAAAACGCTGCTCGATGGGGTCCGATTCGTCATCGACGACGGTGATGGCGACTGGATCGTCAAACACCAAGGCCGCGTCGGCAAAACGTACTCCGTGCTTGGCGGCGTTGCTTGTCGCTTTCTCAGGATCCCAGAGGACCGCCACGATTCAGTGTACACACATATGTACACCAGAGGCAATCCCGGCGCCTGCCGCCGGCTGAGAGGTCAGATTACTCCCCACAAGCCGGCTCGTGGCGCCGCGCGTCCACCCGCGCTCGGCCGAGCCTTCTCAGCATCGAATTGGTAATCGCCGGACGCGATATCCCTGGTCCTCGACGATGATGATCGCACCACTTGCCAGTTCGCTCTCGCAGTCGCCGATCACGCGAAATAACCTCGGGGTCACGGCGGCGGGCGTCTGATTTCGAAGACGGAAAATGATGACGCTGGGCGCTTCGGTGCGAGCCACGGCGAGAATGTCTCCGAAATCCAGATCGAATGTGAGCACGACCCTTTGCTCTTGGGCGGCTTTGGCGACGATATCGGGATCGGGAAGCCGAATTAGACCTTCTTCGCGGAGATGCACCGCGTCGTGAGCGGCCGCTCGCAAGGCTTGCACGGTCGTGATGGACACGCCCATGTCGGCCAGAAATCTCACGCGGCGGGGCTCTTGAAAAAGCCGATCTCTTCGTTAGCCAGCGCGGAGGCGTACTGCAGCGCTTGGCGTATATCTTCGGCCTCAAGTTCGGGATATTCACGGAAAATGTCCTCTGTGGACATCCCGTTCGCCACGAGATTGACCACAAGCGAGACGGTCATCCGCATCCCGCGAATGCAGGCGCGCCCTCCCATTACCGCGGGGTCAAACGTGATCCGATCGAACATACGGTCAGTCTATCAGGTCGAGGAGCAGTCGGAAAGCCAATGCGGGCGCGCGGGGCCCGTGTCCGGTCCGGCATCCGCACTTCGGAGGTAAAGCACTTCGTCACCAGTGAATTGGCAAAACGGGCTCCCGCATGGATTACTCCCCATAAGTCGGCTCGTACCCTGAGAACCGATTCGGAGATGCCAGTTGGCTGCAACACCCGTGGAGCTGTCAGCCGCAGCCGGGCTTATCGCAACGCTTAGCAACGCTTATGAGCCGGGCACCGCCCGCACCCGTGAAAGAGCGTGACCGCCGCGGCCTGCAATCCGGTGTACCAGCCCGATCGCGGCACTCGGCTCAACTAGACCGACTTGCAGCGCGCCGCGTAGAGGCCGGTGGCCTCCGTGATGTCGATGTCCGCGATCAGCAGGCCTGGCTTGCCGTAAGGCTGATAGCTGAGCAGCGTCCCGCTGGGCCGCACCACCGCTGAGGTAGTCGGCGATCCGGCGCTGGCATAGTTTACCGTGGCGAAAAAGCAGGTGTTCTCGGCGGCGCGGCACAAGGCGGCTTTCTCATGGAACGAGTTCGCGGGATCGGCGAAAGTCGAGGGCACGTAACCCCCGGGTTCGGCTTCGTGAAAATGAGGGTGGAATACGATATGCGCGCCGTGGCGCGCGGCCCAGCGGACGGTTTCCGGATAGCGCCATCCTTCATGGCAAATGGCGACACCGAATGTCAGAGGGCCGGCTTGGAAAACGCGCCTCCCTGAGCCGGCCGAATAGGTACCCTCCTCGGAGGGGTCGAGCTGCACTTTGTCCTGGAAACCGGCGATCGTCCCGTCCCGATTGATGACCAGGGCGGTAATCAAAAGCCCACCGTCGACGACGCGTTCGGTGCCCAGCACGGCCGCGAGATTGGCCTTGGCGGCGGCCGATGCAATGACGGACCAGGCGCGTTCCAGGAACACCGGATCGGCGGGCGGCACCGCCTTGCCCGTTCCCCGGTAGCCCGGAACGAAGCATTCCGGAAAGCAGACGATGCCGGCGCGCTCGATGGCCGCCTGACCGATGGCCTGCTCGGCTAAGGTGACCGACTCCTCGGGAGTCGCCGGAAACCGGATGTTGGCGAGTGCGATTCGAAATGCGCTCATACACGGCGGCCTACAGTCCGCTGTACCAACCCAGTATCTTCTGCCCGGCGATGGCCGCGGCTAGTGCCGCCGCGCCCAGAAACGCGCCGAACGGCAGAGGATAGGTGGAAGCGTCCTGGCGGGTCGCTTTGATATAGCCGTAGCCCAGCACCGAACCGGTCACCGAGCCGATCACCAGCGCCAGCAGGGCGTTTTGCAGTCCCAGGAAAGCGCCCACCATGGCGATCAGTTTCACGTCGCCCAGGCCCAGCCCCTCGCGGTGGCGCACCTTCTCGTAGATCCAGCCGCCCAGCCACAGAGACCCCGCGGGCAGCAGCGCTCCGAAGGCCGATTCCGCCAGCCATTTCGCCCGGCCGCCGACCTCCGCGCCCAATAGCCAAAGAATCGCCTGCCCCGTGACATCGGGAACCGGCACGAACAGCGCGAAGGCCAGCCCGGCCAGCGCGCCGCCGAGCGTGAGCTCATCGGGCAGAAGCCGCTTTTCCAGATCCGTGAAAATCAGCGCCACCAGAATGGCGCTGAAGACGCACATCTTCAACGCCCGCGGCGTGGGTCCCAGGGTCCGCACGAAGAAGAAGAAGAGCAGGCCGGTGATCAGCTCGACCGCCGGATAGCGCAGCGAGATGCGCCGGCCGCAAAACCGGCAGCGCCCGCCCAGGGCCAGGTAACTGAATAGCGGAATGTTGTCGTACCAGGGAATCATTTTGCGGCAGCGCACGCAATGCGACCGCGGGCGCACCACCGACCGGCCGCGCGGCCAGCGATGTATACAGACATTGAGAAAGCTGCCGATGATCAGTCCGAACAAAAGCGCCAGGATGGATTCGGTCAAGAGAGCACCTGCCGGTAAACTTCCATGGTACGGCCAACCATGCGCTCCACGGTAAAGCGCTCCATCACGGTGCGGCGGGCGGCGGCGCCCAGGCGGCGGGCGAGCGCGGGGTCGGCGCGCAGTTGGCGGATGGCGGCGGCTATGGATTCGGGCGTGTTCTCGGCCAGCATCCCGTTTTCCCCATGGCGGACCACTTCGGGTAGGCCACCTACATTGCTGGCGACTGCGGGCACACCGGCCGACATGGCCAGCAACACGCCCGATCCCAGGCCTTCACTGTGAGTGACGTAGACCAGCAGCCCGGCGTGGAGCACGTCGCGCTCCAGGTTGGTGGAGAACTGCAACTCGACTCCGGCCAGGCGGGCGGCCTGGCGGGCCAGCGCTTCGCCCTTCTCGGGATCGCCGGCGTTGGCGAGTGCCACGATGGTCTCGCCCTGCGCCGGTTCCAGTAGCGGCACCCCATCGTAAACCACGTCGATCTTTTCCGCCGGGACGCCGCCGGCCTCGAGCACCCCTCGCACGAATTCCGAGACCGCCAGGTACCGGCGCGGCCGACCATACTTCCAGCGGGACCGCACCGGAAACGCCACGCGGCGCGAGACCACCAGCGGCGGACCTACTACCAGAGCCACCAGCGCCGCCAGGGTGTGGCTGCGGGCGTCGTGGGCGTGCACCAGATCGTGACGGCGCGAGAGCCGCGCGACGCGCGCCAGAGTCAGCGGCTGCACGTCCACTCCCCCGAAGACGCGGCCCACCTCACCGGCTCCGCCGGAGCGCCCAGCCGCGCCTTCGGGCGCTTCGGTGGGCCGCCGGCCCATGGACGCTCCCCCGAAGACCGGAGGTAGGGCAGGCGATTCGCCAGCCATCGGCGGACCTTGGGCAGGCGAATCGCCTGCCCCACCCCGCTGACGGGCCAGGGCGAACAGCGGAGCGCCCTCGCGGGCCAGCAGCGTGGATTCCACGCCCGCGGCGGACAGCCCCTCGATGAGCCGCAACGCCTGCCACTGGCCGCCGCGCATTTCCCTGCCGGCATCGAGGTGCAGGATGCGCATCAGCTCATGATTCTCGCTTTCGCGTATTTCAAGAACGCGTAGAAGGCCGCCATGTGGGCGATGGTCAGGCCCTCCAGGCCGTCCTGGAATCCGCGCTCCAGGAAATAGGTGCGCAGAAAGGTCCAGGCCGGGTCGAAGATTATGCGCGAGAACGGCACCTTGATTCTACGGGCGGCCAGTTCCTGCGCCGCCAGCGTGGTATAGCGGTCCAGAGTTCTGAGGTGCTCGGAAAGCGAGTCGCAGGTAAAGTGCAGGATGTTGCTGTCCAGGTGCCCCAAGCGGCCGGTAACCTGAACGCTCTCGTGCACGAAATCGCCCACCCAGTGCGCCTTGGCGCGGTCGTAGAGACGGATTTTGCGGTCGGGGTACCAGCCCGAGTGGAGAATCCAGCGGCCCAGATAGCGGGCCAGCCGCGGCATGGTGTAGGCGTCGTAGCGCGGGCCGGTCTTCTTGAGATTCCAGATTTCGGCTTCCAGCGCCTCGCTCAGCGCTTCGTCGGCATCGAGCGAGAGAATCCAATCGTGGCTGGCCTGCTCGGCGGCCCAGTTTTTCTGAGCGGCATATCCGCGCCAACCGGCCTCGATCACGCGCACGCCCAGATTTTGGGCCAGTTCCACGGTGCGGTCCACGGAACCCGAGTCGACCACCAGTATTTCGTCCGAACATCGCAGGCTTTCGATGACGCGCGCGATGTTGCGCTCCTCGTTAAGCGTGATGATGGTGGCGGTGATCTTCAAATCCTACTCCGGGCCGCCGATCGGCCGGAACGTGAAGCACAGCAGGAAAATGACCAAAGCGATCCAGCCCAGTTGGCGGCGGCCGCGGCCGATATCGCTGGCATCGAGAATCAACGGGTGACGGCGGCCCAGCCAGAGCAGAACCGCGCCCCAAAACAGCCAGCCGAGCCACAGCTTGCCGAGCGGCAGAAGCGCGATGCAGAGCACCCTCGAAACCGTGCGGTGGCGCTCCGGGAAGAAGGCATACAGAATGTGGCCGCCATCCAACTGCCCGATGGGGAGCAGGTTCATGCAGGTGGCGAACATGCCCACCCAGGCGGCGCGGGCCATCGGATGCAGATAGATGTTGGCCGCCGGGACTCCTGGAAAGATGGTCTTCTCCAGCAACCATTGCAAGCCCGGAGCGCCAAACTGGATGGAGCTCTGCCGCTCGATGCCCGGAATCACCTTGGAGAACGCCAGGCCCACGGCCAGCGCCGGCAACAGGAAGATAAACCCGGCCAGCGGTCCGGCCACTCCGATATCGAAAAGCTGGCGTTTGGAATAGATCGGTGAGCGCACCCGGATGAAGGCGCCGAAAGTGCCCAGGAAAGGCGACGGCAGGAAGTACGGCAGGCTGGCATCCACGCGGTGATAGAGGGCCGCCAGGTAGTGGCCCATCTCATGCGCCATCAGGATGACGAGCAGGGTGAGGGAATAGGGCAGACCTTCCGCGAGCGTGGCCGGATGGCGCCAAAGGCGGGACCACAGCGTGAAGCTGTGCTCGAGATCGAAAGGCAGGTTGCGGTCGAAATCGTATTGCATGGCCGCGCCCACCACGGTGGTGGTGAGCAGCGTGGCGGCAAACAGCAGACCGTAGAGCCAATAGCGCTCGCGAGTGCGGACCGAAGCCCCGGGCTGCGATCCTCCCACACCGTTCTCGGCGTACAGCGGGTAGGGCGCAGGAGAATAATCCTGGGAAGACACGATAGGGCCGCGCGCAGCGGTTTACTGCAGCGTTTGAAGCTCCTTGCCGGGCTTGAAGCGCACGGCTTTTCCGGGTGGAATGGAAACCTCGGCGCCGGTGCGCGGATTCCGCCCGATCCCGGTTTTCCGGGGCTTCACGTTGAACACGCCGAAACCGCGCAACTCGATGCGGTCGCCCTGCTCGAGGGCCTTCTTCATGGACTCGAATACGGTTTCCACGGCCATTTCGGCTTTGGTCTTGGTGATGCCGGTCCGGTTGACTACTTCGTTAATGATGTCCAGCTTAATCAAACGCGCCTCCTTATCCGGGGGATGGGCCAAGTTCATGCCGCATCAGTCAACCATATGATAGGATTGAATTTATTCTCATGTCAAGCGAAGAAACGGAGGGTTCGCCGCCGGCCCTCGGGAGCGAGGAGTTTCGCCGCGCCTGCGGCCGGTTCGCAACCGGCGTGACGATTGCCAGCGTAATGGACCTGGCGGGCACGCCCCACGGCCTGACGGTAAGCTCCTTCGCCTCGGTGTCGCTCGATCCGCCGCTGGTGCTGATCTGCCTGGGCCACGAGGTTACCATGATCGAAAGTTTCCGCGCGGCCACGCACTTCGGAATCAGCGTGCTGACCGAGGCGCAGCGCGACCTTTCGGAACGCTTCGCGCGCAAAGGCCACGACCGTTTCACCGGCGTAAAGTGGCATCGCGGCCGATCGGGCGTGCCGCTGCTGGATGGTGTGCTGGCGGCCATCGAGTGCCAAGTGCACCAGCGATTCACCTCCGGCGACCACGATATCCTGGTGGGCCAAATGCTGCGGGCGCACGTGACTGAAGGGACGCCGCTGATCCACTTCGCCAGCCGGTATCGCAGGCTGGGGGGCGAGTAAAGATTCACCGCGGAGCCACGGAGGAAGCGCGGAGAAAACCAATTCTCTGTTTGTTTTCTCCGCTTCCTTTGCGTTCTCTGCGTCTCCGCGGTGAACGGATGGCCGCCCGTCTAACCCCAGTCCCGCTAGTTCTCCGTCGGCGTTTTCTCCACGTGGTCGATCACGATCAGCTCCACGGGTCCCTTTTTGGGTTCCAGTTTGATCCCCAGTTGTGCCTGGAGGGCAGCGGAGATATCGGCGAGCGGTTCCGCTTCCGGCTGGCTGGCTGGAGGCGCCCCGCCGCCGCCCGCGGCGCCTCCAGGGGGAGCCGGAGCAGGCGGCGCCACTGACACCATAACGCCTCCGCCCGGCCCCGGGGGGCCCATCGGCCCCGTCATTGGCTCCGGTGCGAAGGTCAGCGTGAAATCGTATTTTGCCTTGAGCCCCGTCGCGTCCGTCACCGGGCGGCTCATTTGGTTGGTCAGCCGGTTCGCCAGATCCTGCATGGTCTGCTGGCTGGCGATCCAGCGGGCGCGGGGGGGACCGTTGGGAGAGGCCATCATCATCCCGAACAGGCCGGCGCGGCCGGCCAGCCCGGGGATTATCGGAAACCCATCCGGACCCATCTTGGGCTGCGACGGAGGTGGAGGCAGAGGCGCCGCGTCGTCCCCTTCCTTCGGAGGAGGGACCTCCGCCGATTCCTTCATCTTCGGCCCATTCTTGGCCACCACCAGCACGAACATGGGAAGCTCCTTGGTTTCGCGATGCAGCGTCAATTTGAACCTCTCGGCCAGCAGGTTTTGCAGCATCACGTGGAACTGTTCCCTGGTAGTGTCCGGCGGCATGGTGGCGGTGATGTCGAACCTTTCGGTATCCAGCCAGCTCGGACCCACGATCTGAAAGTTTTTCACGTCGTAGGCGGTCATTAAGAGGTTTTTCAGGCTCATGTAGGGGTAGTGAATCCGGCCCGGTTCCTTCGTGCCTGGTCCTCCGCTAGGCCCCGCCATCCGGATCATTCCCCTGCCATCCGCCACCGGCGAAGCCGCGGGCTTCACCGATGCCACATCGAAAGTAAGCGATCTTTCCCCGGTCTGGCCATAAGCCAGAGCGACAGTGAAGACCACCAGACCAGTTCGCGCGATTTCTGCCAGCATCTTGGACACCTCTTTACTAATTATTTCGTATTCCTGTTAGACGGTGTCAAGGGCGTGGCGCCACATTCTGCGCCCATCGCGCGTCGCTGGCACGCATCGCCCACCAGGTGGTCACGCTGGGGCCATTATGTTTATCATGAAAATGCCCATATGGACAGAAAGGCCATCTACAAACTGCTGAAAACGAGCGACTTGCTTTTGAGTTTGCCCAAATGGACATTTTCCGTCTCCAGGATCGATCCTGCGGACGCTGGGGGCGCTTGGGCACCCGCCGCGATGAGGATCGCGCCGCGATGAGGATTCGCGCATCAGGATGAAAATCGCGGTGATCGATAGCGGCATTCACGAAGGCCATCCGCATGTGGGCGCGGCGGCGGCGTCCGTCCACTTCACGAACGATGGCATCGGTGACGATCCGGTGGACCGGCTAGGTCACGGTACGGCCGTCGCTGCGGCCATCCGCGAAAAGGTCCCGGACGCCGAGTTGTTCGCCGTCAAAGTGTTTGACCGGAGGCTCACCGCCCCGATCGGCGCGCTTCTGCGGGCCCTGGACTGGTGCCGTCAGCATCGCATGGATGTGGTGAACCTAAGCCTGGGAACGGCCAATCCGGAGCATCGCGATACGCTGATTGACGCCGTGCGCGGCAACGCCGTGGTCGTGAGCGGCGCGCACATGCTGCCGGGAGTCTCGCGGGCGTGGTCGGCGTGGATGCCGGCGAGAGTTGCCCACGCGACCGCTTCCGCTATCGCGACGGCCTGTTTCTGGCCTCACCCTATCCGCGGCCCATCCCAGGCGTCCCGCGGGAGCGCAACCTGCAAGGACTCAGCTTCGCCGTAGCCAACATGACGGGCTTCGTGGCGCTGGCGCTGGAGTCCTCGCCGCGCGACGAGCTTTGGACCACGCTCGGCCGCCGCGCGGAGAGCTTCGAGTGATGCTATGATGCGACGAATCGTGAAGTATGCCGCTGCGGTAACGTTGCTGGCGACGATGGCGCAGGCCTGGGCGGCCGAGCCGATCGCCGGAAAGTGGCTGCTGAAGAGCCAGCAGGTCTCGGGCCGCGAGACCGCTTCGCGCTCCCTTACGCTGCGCATCGCGCAATCGGGCGATCTGCTGGAATTCGAATGCTCCGTGGCGGTGGATCGGAAGCAGGAGGTCTCGCCGCGCGCCTGGATGGCTCCCCAGCCGACGTCAAGGACTCCGCCGGGCGCAAGATCGGCGTCGCCAAGGTCACACGCGGCCGCGCCTCAGAGTACCTGGTGATGCTCGAAGGTCCTCATCGCCCTACTTCCTCCGGCAAGATGACGGTGTCCAACAATGGCAAGACGCTAGTCTCCGAATCGGATGCCACTGCCCAGGATGGAGCGAAGCTGCACACGGTCCAGACATTCGAGCGGCAGTAGGCCCCCGCGCGGGAGTATTGCGCGCGCGCGCGGCGGGTTACGCAGCCCGGGTGCCCGTGGGCACTCACCCACCGCGGGCCATCCGTTTGCGCCGCATCCTCTTCGGCAGTCACGCTGGCCGGTTGATTCGGGCCTGGCCACTGGCGGAGGAGTATCGTTCCCAATTTGCCGGCGATGCGTGCACGCGGTTAAATGCGGAAGGAAGCCTTCGTCGAGGCGCTGAAAGCCAGGGCGTCCCAAATCTCCGCCGCGTTGTGAAGCGCATTTCATTTTTTACTCACCCGTTCCACTTCGCTCGCTTGACGTGGGATTCCGCCGGTTATATGCTGCACCTTAGTCTCCCACGAGACCTTCAGGAGGCCGCCCATGACGAACCATGCAGCAAACCTTCATTTCGACGCGCAAGGACGGCGCGAATTCCTCCGGCGTATCGGCGCAGGCGCCCTATCGCTGGGCTTGGCGAACAGCAACTTCGCCGCGGAAGGCAAGCCCTTGCGGGGCCTGTTTCCCATCGGCCAGACTCCCTGCACGCCGGACAACCAACTGGACCTCGATTGCCTCGCGGCGGAAGTCAAATTCTGCAACCGGGGCGGTGTCCACGGCTTCGTGTGGCCGCAGATCGCCAGCGGATGGGCCGGACTCACGCAAAAGGAACGCATGGACGGCGCCGAAGCGATCCTGGCGGCGGGCAAAGGAGGAAAGACGGCTCTCGTGATCGGCGTCCAGACGCAGGGCGGCGACACCGCGGGCGCGGTCGAGTATGCCAAACACGCGGCGCGGAACGGCGCGGACGCGATTGTCTCGCTGCCTCCCGAAAAGGCGGACGCCGACACCATGCTGGAGTACTACAAGACCATCGGCAAGGCCACCGACCTTCCGCTCTTTGTGCAGAGCACGGGCGACATGAGCGTGGATCTGGTGGTGCGGATGTTCAAGGAAATACCCACCATGCGGGTGGTCAAGGACGAGGCGGGTAATCCTCTACAGCGGGTGGCCGAGATTCGCGAGAGAACCGGCGGCAAGCTGAACGTTTTCTCCGGAAACGGCGTCCGGACCATGATCACCGAAATGGAGCGTGGATTTTCCGGGCATTGCCCCACCACCGGGCTGGCGGATATTTACGCCCAGGCATTCGATCTGTGGCATGCCGGCAAAAAACGCGAGGGCTACGATATGTTCGGCCGCGTGCTGGCCTTCGACAGCATCCCCAACGCCAGCGCGTACGTGCTGATTGCGCGGGGCGTCTTCAAGGAGAACACCATCACGCGGGCCATGACGTTGGCCGGCGGAGGCGGAGGCGCCCGATCGGGTGGAGGCGGCCGGCGCGGCCCGGCGCTCGACGAAGCCGGCAAGAAAGAGATCCGCGATGCGCTGAGCACTTATCTCAAGCCCTATCTGCGAGGTTGAGCATGATCGATAAGAAACGGCAGCGGCTGCTGAAAGATCCGCTGACGCGCCGGAACTTCTTCGCCGCCACGGCCGCGGGAACGGCGGCTGGTTTCGCGGCGCTGGCCGATCCGGGCGCGGCGGCGGCGCAATCCGTGGGCGTGAAGAAGGGCGACCTGCCCGATCTCACCGTGAAGCAGGTGAAGGTCTACGTCACCGACACCGCCAATATTCACCGCCTCAACGGCACCGAGACCGGCGAGATCGTGTCCGTGGTTACCGGGAGCGGGATCGAGGGCAACTACACGATCGGCAATCGCGAGCGGACCACGGGCTGGCTGGAATGGGCCAAGGCGACACTCGTCGGCCAGAATGTTCTCGACTTGCTGCCCGCGCTGAACGCCACTTCGGGGATGAAGAGCGCCGGCGGACTGAATGCCCGCGCGAGAACAGGTGGCGGGGCAGGCCAGCGTCCCGCTGGAGCGGCCGCCCGGCCCGCGGCGGGAAATTTCGTATCCGTGCCCAGCCGCAGCGGAGGCTCGTGGCCCGACTACAAAGCGGCCGCCGCGGACATCTGCCTGTGGGACATCCTGGGCAAAGCGGTCGACCGCCCCATTTACAAGCTGCTGGGCGGCAGGAAAGACCGCATGATGGCCTACGCCAGCTCGCAGCATTTGCCTTCCATCGAAGACTACGTGCCCGACGCTATGAAGGCCAAAGAGCAGGGATACCGGGGATATAAGATCCATCCCGGATCGGGCCAGCACAAAGAGGGCCCGCCCATTCCTTCTTATGTGGGCCACATGGAGGAGATCAAAGAGCTTCGTAAGGCGCTGGGCGATGAGTATGTTCTGGCGCACGATCCTGTGCAGGCGTATAACCGCTATGAAGCGCTCAAAGTGGGAAGGCTGCTGGATGAACTCGATTACTTGTGGTTCGAGGACCCCATCCGCACCACCGACTTAGAGGGCCTTGTGGAACTCGCCAATGCCCTGGATGTGCCGTTGCACGTGGGCGAGTTTCTGGCGTCGATTTCGGATTTCGCCGAATACATCCATCGCGGCGCGGTCGACGTGGTGCGCCTGATCGCGGACAATGTGGGCGGCATCAGCGGTTCGATGCGCGTGGGGCTGCTGGCGGACGCGTTCGGACTCGAATGCACGCCCCACAATTGGGGCAACGTGCTCGACCTGGCGGTGCACTTCCACCTGGAGCTGGCGCTGCCGAATGCGTATTGGTTTGAGATGCCGCATCCCGCCGAGTATGCGGACCGGCCCTATCATAAGGATAAGTTCCGCATCGACAAAGACGGCTACATTCTGGCGCCCACGGCTCCGGGGCTGGGATACCCGTTCGATCGCGATGTGCTGGATAAGATGACCAAGCGGATCGACGTATGATGGGGTCATCGGACGATCGTAAGTTCACCGCCCGCGCGCGTCTGCGGTGGCTCGGCGCGGCGGCGATCTCCGGCATACCCGCCAGCCGCGCCGCGGATGCCGAAAAGTATCCGCGCAATCTCACGAAGGACGACATCGACCGCTGGATGACCGAGCTTTCCAACTGGGGCCGTTGGGGAAAGGACGACCAGGCGGGAACGGTCAACTTGATCACCGCCGCCAAGCGCAAGCAGGCCGCGTCGCTGGTGAAGGAAGGCATCTCGGTCTCGATGTCGCTGGACGCCGATATCGCTCCCAAGGACGCGCCGGCGGAGCAGCCGCAAGCGGGCCGCCGCCCTCGCTATACGTGGGAGCACACCATGCGCTCCAACGGCCTGAACATGCGAGGTCCGAGCGGCTATGCGGTCGATTCCATCGCGGTCACCTTTCACGGCAATAACACGACGCACCTCGACGCCCTTTCGCACTTCATCTTCAACGGGCACATCTACAACGGCTTTCCAGCCAGCAGCATTACCGCCTGGGGAGCCGAGAAGAACGACGTGATGCCGTTTAAGGACGGCCTGGTCACGCGCGGCGTGTTGATCGATTGGCCGCGTTTTAAGAACGTCCCGTATATGGGCGACGACGAGGCGATCTACGCGCAGGATCTCGACGATTGGGAAAAGAAGACGGGCGTCAAGATCGAGAGCGGCGATTGCGTGCTGCTGCGCACCGGCCGGTGGAAGCGCGTGGCGGAGAAAGGCCCGCTGGATCTCAACGTGAAGGCGCCCGGCCTCTACGCGTCATGCGCGAAATGGCTCAAGGAACGGAACATCGCGCTGTTCGGAAGCGACGTGGTGCAGGATGTCCGCCCCTCGCGCGTGGAGGGCGTCAATCAACCGATCCATCAGCTCTTTCTGGTTGCAGTGGGGACGCCGTTATTCGACAACTGCGATCTGGAGGCGGCCGGCGAGCAGGCGGCCAAGCTGCGGCGCGCGACCTTCTGCATGACCGTGGCGCCCTTGCGAGTGCCGGGCGCAACCGGCGGCCCGTTCAACCCGCTCGCGCTCTTCTGACGCGGCGCTTCGGAAAAGCATGCTGAAACGGTTCCCCGCTTTTGTGTTTTTGACCGCTGCGACGCTCTGCTCCGCGCAGGAGACTGGCTCGCCCAGGCAACTGTTTGTCGACCGCTGTGCCGTCTGTCATGGGGCCGACGCGGGGGGCACCGGCCGTGGACCGGGGATCGCCGGCAACCGCCGCTTGCGATCTCGCGCCTCTGGCGACATCGCCAATATCATCCGCAACGGAACGCCCGGCGGCATGCCGGGATTCGCGCTGCCTGCAAACGAAGTGAGCGCTTTGGCCGATTACGTCCGATCGCTCAATGCCAGCGCGTTCGACGCCCAACCGCAGGGCGATATCGCCGTAGGCGAACGCTTCTTCTTCGGCGCGGGCAATTGCAGCGCTTGCCACACCGTTGCGGGCCGGGGAGGCTCCCAGGGACCGGATCTGTCGAACATCGCGCGCCAGTTGACGCTCGCGGAGCTGGAGCAGTCACTCACCGATCCGAACGCCCGCATTGCGCCCGGATACGGCGTGGTCGATGTCACCCTGAGCAACGGACAAACTTTGCGCGGATTCGCGCGCAGCCGCGGAAGCCACGACCTGCAACTGCAGACGCTGGATGGCGGCATGCGCCTGCTGACCGATCGCGAATACCGGCAGATCAAAACGGAAGAGGCTTCGCTGATGCCGCCGCTTCGCGCGACGCCCGAGGTCGAGCGCGATCTGCTGAGGTGGTTGAGCCGGCTGGGAGGCGTGGCAACCGGCCCTGTGACCGGCTCAGTTGCGCCCCCTGCGCCCGCGGAATTCGAGGCGATCCTCACTCCTAAGGCCGGCGATTGGCCCACTTACTATGGGAAACTAAGCGGCAACCGCTACAGCACGCTCGACCAGATCGACACGCGTAATGCCAGCCGGCTGCAGTTACAGTGGATTTACCCGATCCAATATCAGCCGCTTGAAACAACTCCCCTGGTGTCGGCCGGCGTCATGTATGTGACAGGTCCGAACCAGGTATTCGCTCTGGATGGCCGCTCCGGCCGCGAGATCTGGCGCTATGTTCGCCCGCGCACGCCGGCCGGAACCATTGCGAGCGATGCAGGGATAGGGGCCAACCGCGGCGTCGCGCTGCTGGGCGACCGCGTTTTCTTCGCCACCGACAATGCGCACATGATCTGCCTGAACCGGCTCTCGGGCGCGCTTCTGTGGGACGTCTTCATGCCGGAAACTCCGCAGCACTATGGAGCAACTTCGTCGCCCCTGGTGATCGGCGATCTGGTGATTTCCGGTGTGGCCGGCGGCGATGAAGGGATCCGCGGTTTCATCGGAGCGTGGAAGGCGGCCACCGGCGAGCTCGCCTGGCGTTTCTGGACGGTGCCCAATCCCGGCGAGCCTGGCTCGGAAACGTGGGAGGGAAACGCCGTGGACGGCCGCGGCGGTTCTACCTGGCTCACCGGAACTTACGATCCCGAAACCGGGCTGCTCTACTGGCCCACCGGCAATCCGTTTCCGGATACCGACGGCACGGACCGCGGGGGCGACAATCTCCACACCAACTGCGACCTGGCGCTCGATCCGAAGACCGGCAAACTAGTCTGGTATTTCCAATTCACGCCGCACGACCTGCACGATTGGGACGCGGTGCAACCGCCTGTCTTAGTCGATGCTATGTTTCAAGGCAGAGACCATAAGCTGCTGTTGCACGCCAATCGAAATGGCTACTTCTATGTTCTTGACCGGACCAACGGCAAGTTTCTCCTGGGCAAGCCGTTCGTCAAGAAGCTGACGTGGTCGACTGGACTCGATGCGGGCGGACGTCCGATTCTCACGCCCAACAATGAAACCACACCTGGCGGCATCAAGACCTGCCCGGCCGTTCGCGGCGCCACTAACTGGTATTCGCCGGCATTTAGTCCACTAACCGGTCTCTATTACTTGGATCCGGCGCATTCCGGCCTCCCCGGAGGCCGCCAAACGCCGTGTTGACAGGCGCTGGGTGCGTATTGTAGAATTCCGCCAATTCCTAACCTTCGGTTAGGAATTCGCGAAATGCCG
>JBKQPR010000181.1:0-77895 GCA_052144935.1 Bryobacteraceae bacterium | reverse complement strand
ACGCGGCGTCGCTGCATCAGGGTTTCCCCCATTGTGCAAGATTCCCCACTGCTGCCTCCCGTAGGAGTCTGGCCCGTGTTTCAGTGCCAGTGTGGCCGTGTGCCCTCTCAGGCCGGCTACCGATCTTAGCCTTGGTGGGCTTTTACCCCGCCAACTAGCTAATCGGCCGCGGGCTCCTCTCTCAGCGCATTGCTGCTTTCCTCTCTCGAGCTTATGCGGTATTAGCCCCGGTTTCCCAGGGTTATTCCCCACTAAGAGGTAGATTACCCACGTGTTACTCACCCGTACGCCACTGTACTCATGGTTGCCCACTTTCCCGTTCGACTTGCATGTGTTAGGCGCGCCGCCAGCGTTGATTCTGAGCCGGGATCAAACTCTCATTTGAACATGTAGAGTTTACTTCTCGCTCCGGTTTACTCAGAGTTCTGACGAGTTCTTCCTTACTGCATCCAACCAGATTGTCAATGATCTGCGCAACCCCCCCCGGCATCCGTTCGATACCAGGAAACGCTGCAGGCCTCGAAACTCGCTCCGGCGCGCCGCCTCCCATAAGAGACAGCCGCTGCCGGAAAAATCTTTGCAGAAATTAAAAAAGAGCCAAACAGGAAGGCCGTTGCCGCTCCGCGCGGTGGCCCGCACAGAGTTTTGTTACCATTCCTTGCAGAGGATCTTGTGTTTTTATACCATCAAACACACCGAAAGCGCAAGTCACCGCATTTTTCGGCGCACAAAACCTCAAAATCCCCAATTGGTGACTTGTTCAGGATACCAGAACCTCCCGGGGTTAGCAAGGGTCACGCAACTGAAATTCTCCAGGGAGGGCTTGAAAGTCACAAATCTACCCGTTAACTCACAGAAAACAAGGCGCTTCAGTGCGGAAAATAATCGTGTCGCCGCCCCGCCGTCCGATCCGGGGTTAGAATGAAGCCATGCACTTGCGGCTCTTCGGCATCCTGGCGCTCTGTCTGGCGCCGTGCGCTTCGGCCCAAGTCACCACTCTCGAACAGCTTCTGTCAAGAGTCGCCGAGGAGTCCGAAGTGCTTCGCCAGAACGCTCCCAAAGCATTGAGCCAGGAGACTTTGGAACAGCGCGCGCTGATGGCGCCCTCGCGCTTTCACCCGCGCGCCGGCGCTGCCGCCGTGGCCCAGGCGGCGGCTCCCCGGATCCAGGTCCGCCAGCTCGTTTCGGAATATACCGTGGGCGCTCTGAAGGACTCCGTTTCGGGCGACCTCGTCGAGTTCCGCCAAGTCATTTCCGTGGATGGCCGTCCCGTGCAGTCGGCCGAGAGCGCCCGCCATGCCCTCTCGCTCGGCATGCAATCGCCCGACGACCGGCTGCGCAAGCGCATGATCGAGGAGTTCGCCAGGCACGGCCTGGTGGATATCGCCACCGATTACGGCCTCATCCTGCTAGCCTTTGGCAAGCGGGGACTGGAGCATATGAAGGTCGCGATGGGCGGCCAAACCCGCATCGGCGCCGACGCCGCGCGCGCCATCCGCTGGGAGCAAACCTCCGCCGCCGGCGCCGAGCTGGAGTTTCGCGGGCGGACCGCGGCGCGCCGGCCCATGCACGGTGTGCTGTGGGTCCGCGATCCCGATGGCCTCCCCCTGCGGGTCGAGGCCATGGCCGAAACGGCGGAGCGCGATCACACTTTTCGCGACGAGGCCACCGTCGAATATACCCTTTCCACGCACGGGTTCCTGACGCCCGCGTCGGTGCTGCACCGCCACTTGGTGGATGGCAAGCTGATGACCGAGAACCTGTACCTCTACGAGGCGTTCAAGCTCTTCGCCGCCGACGCGGAAATCAAGTTCACGGAATTGCCCGATCCGCCGCCGCCCGTCAAGAAGTGATCGCGAAATGACTCCCATCCTCTACTTGCACGGGTTTGCCTCCGGACCCGGCTCCAGCAAGGCAGGCTACTTCCGGCGCTTCCTGGAGGCCGCCGGCCTGGCGGTCGAGATCCCCGATCTGGCCGCCGGCGATTTCGAGCGCCTCACGCTCACCGGCCAACTCGCCGTGATCGAGCGAGCCGCGGCTGGACGGCCCGTCTCCCTGATCGGCTCCAGCATGGGAGGCTATCTGGCTGCCCTGTTTGCCGCGCGGCACGCCCAAGTCGGATCGGAAGTTGCTCGCGTGGTGTTGCTGGCGCCGGCCTTTGGATTCGCCGGACGCTGGCGCGCGCATCTCGGCGAAGAGGCCGTGGCGCGCTGGCGCGAGAGTGGCAGCATGGAGGTCTTTCACTACGGCGAGAACCGCCCCGTGAATCTGGGTTACCAATTGATGGCGGACGCCGAACGCTATGAGGACTTCCCGGATTTCCGGCAGCCCACCCTGATCTTTCACGGCTCACGGGATGACGTAGTGCCGCCCGTATATTCCCAGGAATTCTCCCAAGGCCGCCCGAACGTGCGGCTGGAAATCCTGGATTCCGGCCATGAGCTGACCGACGTGCTCGAGTATATGGCGCCTAAAGTTCTGGAATTCCTGCGGTGACGATATTGGCAGACGAAAGCGTCCGCCCCACGTTCAGCCCCCATAGTTGCCGCAGATTGATACGTCCAGGCCCATTTCACGGAACGCCGCCGCTTTGGCCGCCAGCGCCAGATCGCACGCCGCCCGGTCGGGAGCGTAGGCCACCTGCACATGGTTCGACTTGTGCCGCGCCATGAGCTGGTCGCGCGTGACGCCGTCGAGCACCGCGTGCATGATGGGCCATTGCGGCGTGGTGATCCGCCAGCGGCGCTCGGTCTCCTCGGCCGGCATCTCCACTACCTTGGCGCGCCCCAGATCCGCGCGCAGCACACCCGCGTCCACGAAGACCCGGCTCCACACGATCTCGCCCGGTTTGCTCACGCCCTTCAGGCCGCCGCCCCCCAATCGAAAATACATCGGAGGCTGCCGCTCGCTCACCGTGCCCGCGTATCCCCCGATGAAGTGCGCCGGCGGGGCCGCGCCGGAAATCTCGAACACCCAAACGAATTCTTCCCGGCCGTTCACCGGGAAGGATTCGCCGTAGCGCACGTCGTGAAGCGTGGTCTCGGGGGCGTACCCCAGCGCCGTCCACACCCGGTTGGTGACCAGCGCATCCAACCCGGCGCACTCGTCGACTTCGTTGAAATGCGGCAGCGCCCGCCCTTCGTAAAGCACCCGGCCGTTGCCCCGCGCCATCACGGGAGGCCGGTCCACATTGTTCAACAGGCCCTCGGCCAGGTCCGAAGCGGGCGCCAGATCCTTCAATCCCTGCTGGTATTGGATGCCGATCGCGTCGCACCCGAAATCGTCGGCGATGCGCAACGCGGCCACGTACATCTTGCACTGTTCGAGAATCTGGAGGTCGGTCAGATCGGTTTCTGGGTTCGTCCCGGTGCGGAATTGCACGCCCTTACGGTCCAGCCAGGCCCGCACTTGGGTGGCTTCCGCGTCGCTCACCTGCTGCATCTCGGCGTACAGAGCCGACTGGCTGAGCCGCTCCTTAAACACGCCCGTGGGATGCAGCAGTTCATCGGGAATGATGGCGTTGTACATGCCCATGCAGCCTTCGTCGAAGATCCCCATGATAGCCTTGCCGCGCCGCAGGTCGGCCGCCAGGCGGGCGCCAATCTCCTCGGCGCGCGCGGGCAGGCGAAACTCCCCGAGCGGATGCACGTGGCTCAAATCGTGATGGACCGGCTCGCCGGCCAGCCAGCGCCGCAATCCGCCGGTGAAGAACTCGTCGGTGAAATCTTCGCTCCACAGCGAGCTGTACTTCACGCCGGCCTTGGTCATGGACGCGTTCAAATTGAGCATCCCCACCAGGCCCGGCCATTCGCCGCTCCAGTTGGCCACCGTCAGGATCGGGCCGCCATGCGTGTACAGCCCATGCAAAAGGTGATGGCTGTACTGCCACACCGCCTCCACCACGACCAGGGGGGCTTCGGGAGGAATATTGCGGAACACTTCCATCCCGTACTTCTGGCTGTCGATGAAACCATGTCCCTTGTGCGGGTCGCAGGGATGGCCGCGGCGCACCTCGCGCCCTTCGCGGCGAATGGCATTCATGACGGCTTCTTCGGCGCGGGCCTGCGCCGCCCAGCATCTCTGGTTGGCGGAGAGACGCAGGTCGCCACTGGCGATCAGGATAACGGTTTCCGGCATGACCTCATTCTCACACCGTGCGGCCCCGTAGTCCAGTGCGATACCGCCGAATTTAGCGTTAAAAAGGCGTAGATCGGACGGAAACCCGCCCGGCACAACGATAAAGAAAAATGCTCTCGGACCGGGCGCACAAGCGGCGATTTCGTCTGGCGGCCCTCCCGGTTTCACGTTGTAGACTCCGGCAAGGTCGTACAATGGGTAAGGTTATATAAACCAGGAAGTCCTCCCAACAGTTCAAGGAAAGAAACTCGGTAAATGCGGCTTAGCTGGAATGAGATCAGAGCACGCGCGGCCCGCTTCGCCGACGAGTGGAAACACGCCCAGTATGAACGCGGCGAGAGCCAGACCTTCTACAACGAGTTCTTCGAGGTATTCGGCGTCACCCGCCGCCGCGTCGCGAGCTTCGAGGAACCCGTCAAAAGGCTCGGCGACGAGCGCGGCTTCATCGATTTGTTCTGGAAAGGCGTGCTTCTCGTCGAGCAGAAGAGCGCCGGCCGCGACCTGACCCGCGCCAAACAGCAAGCCCTTGACTACTTTCCCGGCCTCAAGGAGTACGAGCTTCCCCGCTACGTTCTGGTAAGCGATTTCCAGACCTTCGAGCTATGCGATCTCGAAGACAACACCACGATTCGATTCCTGCTCTGCCAACTCCCGGAGCACGTCGAGGATTTCGGTTTCGTTCTCGGCGTCCAAAAGCGCACGTTCCGCGACCAGGACCCGGTAAACATCGAAGCCTCGGAAATGATGGGCAAGCTGCACGATGCCCTCAAGGAAGCCGGCTACGTCGGGCACAATCTGGAGCGGTTTCTCGTCCGGCTTGTGTTCTGCCTCTTCGCCGATGACACCGGCATCTTTGAACCCAGGGACATTTTCTCCACGCTCATTGCGCAGCGTACCAATTCGGATGGAAGCGACGCCGGCCTATGGCTCAGCCGGCTTTTCGAGGTGTTGAACACTCCGACCAAGCAACGGCAACATAACCTTGATGCCGACCTAACGCAGTTCCCGTATGTGAATGGCGACCTTTTTCAGGAACGGCTGCCCTTCCCGGATTTCAATGCCGCGATGCGCTCGCTCCTCATTGACGCGCTCGACTTCAGTTGGGATGCGATTTCCCCCGCCATATTCGGATCGCTGTTCCAGTCCGTGATGAACCCGGACGAGCGCCGCTCCAGGGGTGCCCACTACACGACGGAGAAGAACATTCTAAAGGTCATCGAGCCTCTTTTCCTCGACGAGTTGCGCGATGAGTTTAAACGCTTAACCGAACGCCGTGATAGTGGCCGCCGCAAGGCAATCGAAATGTTTCATCAGAAGCTTTCGGCGCTTCGGTTTTTCGACCCTGCTTGCGGTTGTGGAAACTTCCTGATCATCTCTTATCGCGAGCTGCGGCTTCTCGAAATCGAATTGCTAAAGGCGCTCCGCAAGGACCGCCAGTTGTCGCTCGACGTGTCCCAGCTGTGCCGGATCGACGTGGACCAGTTCTACGGCATCGAACTGGGCGAGTTCCCCGCACGCATCGCTGAAGTGGCCTTGTGGATGATGGATCACATCATGAATAACAAGCTCTCGCTGGAATTCGGCGAAAGCTATGTTCGCATCCCCTTGAAAAAGTCGCCCCACATCCGGAACGCCGACGCGCTCGAAATGGCTTGGGAGGATCTCATCGCGCCCACCGAGTGCTCATACGTTCTCGGCAATCCGCCTTTCGGAGGCGCCAAGTACCAAAGCGACAAGCAGAGAGCGCAGGTGCGCCGCGTAGCAGATCTCGGCGGCAGCGGCGGAACGCTCGACTACGTGACGGCATGGTTCATAAGGGCCGCTGAATATCTGCGGCGGTCCCAGGCCCATATAGGATTTGTTGCCACGAATTCCATCACTCAAGGTGAGCAGGTAGCACAGCTCTGGTCTGTCCTATTTGATCGCTACGGCCTTGAAATCAGCTTCGCTCACCGCACATTCGCATGGGGCAGCGATGCTCGCGGTGTGGCGCACGTTCACGTCGTGATCGTCGGCTTGGCCCGGCGCGATGAAGAACCACCCGAAAAACGCCTGTTCTCCTACGGCGACATTAAGGGAGATCCTACTGAAAGCCGGCATGTAGCGCTGACGCCGTATCTTTTTGATGCCGGTACCGTTGTGAACCGGCATCTTGTGGTTGAAGAAGCCAGCCGTCCACTGTGTGAGATCCCGCAGCTTGTTATCGGTTCCAAACCCATCGACGAAGGCCATTACATTTTCTCTGGCGAGGAGCGACTAGAGTTTCTGCGTAAGGAGCCGGGCGCGGCAAAATACTTTCATCCCTACGTGGGTTCTGTGGAGTTTATCAACGGGGGAGGCCGATGGATTCTTTATCTCGCGGATGCGGAACCAAACGAGCTGCGGGCGATGCCAGCGGTTAGAGAGAGGATCGCGGCCGTGAGGGCGTTTCGGCTTAAGAGCAAGAGCGAGGGGACTCGCAAATTAGCGGAGACCCCGACTCGTTTTCACGTGACGGTTGCGCCGTCCAGCCCGTTCTTGGCGATTCCGAAGGTAAGCTCAGAACGAAGGGACTACGTTCCGATCGGATGGATGAACCCTCCCACGATACCGAGCGATCTCGTTTTTGTTCTTCAAGGCGCCAACCTGTGGCACTTCAGTATTCTGACCTCGACGATGCACATGGCATGGCTTCGTCAAATCGGGGGCCGCCTGAAAAGCGATTACCGGTACTCCGCGGGAATCGTCTATAACACTTTCCCGTGGCCGGAAACTGCGGATCACCAGCGGACCAAAATCCGCACGCTCGCGCAAGCCGTTCTCGACGCCCGTGCTCAGTTTCCCACCTCCACACTCGGGGACCTCTACGATATTGATGCCATGCCCCCGCAATTGCGCAAGGCGCACCGCGCTCTCGATTATGGCGTGGACAAGCTCTATCGCCCCGCGCCATTCACTGGCGACCGCGACCGCGCCGAGCATCTCTTCGGGCTTTATGAAAAACTTGTCGCGCCCCTGGTTGTCGCCGCTTCTCAACCGGCTCGTCGATTAAGGAGACGGACGACATGAGAGAGGTCGTCCGTCACTCGTACCGTAGCGCCACCACCGGCGAAATGCGGGTGGCGCGCCGCGCGGGAATGGCGGTGGCCGCGAGAACCACCGCCGCGAGGCCCAGCGGGACCAAAAGAAAGGTGGGCGCATCCAGGGCGCTGACGCCAAACAGCAGCGTCTTCAGCAGCCGCGTCAGCGCCAGCGCGCCGGCCAGACCCACGCCGATCCCGGCCAGCGCCAGCGCCATCCCCTGCCTCACTACCATGCGCAGCACATCCGTGTGCCGCGCGCCCAGAGCCATGCGGATGCCGATCTCCTGGGTGCGCTGCGCCACCGAGTAGGCGATCAGCCCGTAGATCCCCACCGAAGCCAGGAGCAAGGCAATCCCGGCGAACAGCCCCAGCAGCAGCGTATCGAAGCGCGGTTGCGACACACTGCGGTCTAGGGCCTGCCGCATGGTGCCCACGCCCGCCACGGTGGCCGAAGAATTGGCGGATTGAACTTCCCGGCGGAGCGTGGCGGCGATGGCTCCGGCATCCTCCGCGGTGCGCACCGCCAGGTAAAGCCGCGGCGTGTAACTCTGTCCCAACGGCATGTAATAGGCGGCGTCGGAATCGCGGCCCTCTTTCAAGCCGAGATACTTCACGTCGCCCACAATTCCCACGATTTCCATCCAGGGGTTGCCGAAGCCCGGCCCGCTCTGCATGATGCGCTGACCGAGCGGGTCGCGGCCGGCGAAAAACCGCCGCGCCATGCTCTCGCTGATAAGGGCCACGGGCGCGGAATCGGCCGTGTCGTGCTCGCTGAAGTAACGGCCCCGCACCAGCGGAACCCGCATGGTTTGGAAATAGTCCGCGCTGGCGGTGACGTCCGAAACGATAGGGTGGATCTCGCCGGGCGGTAGCGGCTGGCCGGCAACAGCAAAGCTGTCGGCATCCCCCTGGCGGTCCGGCGGCAGCGCGTCCGTCAAGGCCGCCGACTGCACACCCGGCACCGCCAGTGCGCGCCGCAGCACCTCCCGATAGAAGGGCACGCCCAACTTAGGGTCCTGATACTTCGGGTCGCCGGGTGAAATCACCATGCTGAGAATCTTCTCCGGCGGGGCCGCGAAGCCGCCGTCGACCCGCTCTAGCCGGTCGAGACTGCGCAACAGCAATCCGGCGCCGACCAGCAGCACCAGCGAGAGGGCGATTTCCGCGACCACCAGGACCGAGCGCATACGCCGCCGGGCGTGTCCCGCCGAACCAGAGCGGCCGCCCTCCTTGAGCGCCGCGCTCAAGCCGGTGCGCGAGCTGTGCAGCGCCGGGACCAGCCCGAACAACACCCCCGCGGCCACCGACACTGCCAGCGTGAAGAGCAGCGCGCGCCCATCTAGCCGGATGTAATCCATCAACGGCAGCCTGCCCGGATTCCACACCCGCAGCAACCGCACGATCCCGAAGGCCAGTCCCATGCCCGCCGCGCCGCCTGCCATGGCCAACAGGACACTCTCCACAAGCAACTGGCGCACCAGCCGCCCTCGCCCGGCGCCCAGGCTCAACCGCAGGGCCATCTCCCGGTCGCGCACCGAGCCGCGCGCCAGCATCAGGCCGGCCACGTTCACCACCGCGATCAGCAGCACCAGCCCCACCGCGCCGATCAACACAATCAGGGCCTTCCGCGTATCGCCGATGGCCGCGCCGCCTCCGCCCAGAAGCCATTCGCGCAGCCCTACCACCGGCAGCATCAGCCGCTTGTAATTAGGGTTCTGCTGCATGAAGCGCTGGCCGATGGCATTGGTCTCCGCCTGCGCCTGCGCCATCGTCACGCCCGGTTTCAGACGCGCGAGGCCGCGATAAAACCAAGGGCCATAACGGCTCGGAGGAACCAGTTTCAGATTGGTCCAGAGTTGTGTATCGGGACGCGGGAAACGCACCCCGTCAGGCAGCACTCCGATCACAGTGCAAGGCGCACCGCTGCAGAGGATGGTTTCTCCCACCACGTGTGGATTGGCCGAGAAGCGCCGCCGCCACAGCGATTCGCCCAGCACCGCCAGCGAGGGGCTGGCAGGCTGATCTTCTCCCGACGCGAAGACGCGCCCCACCAACGGCTGCGCGCGTAGCGCCCTGAAGAATCCCGCGGTCACCGTAGCCCCCTGCACCTGCTCCGGCGGTCCCTCCTGGCCGCCGACGTCCTTCAGCGCGTTGGTGAATACCGCCGGTTCCTCGAAGGCCCGGTTGGCATCCTTCCACATTTGGAAATCGCGCAGGCAGAGCGTGCCGAACTGGAAATCGCGAGGGTAGAACCGCATGCACACCACCGCCACACGATCGGCCTCGGGATACGGCAGCGGCCGCACCAGAACCCCGTATGCCACGCTGAACATGGCGGTGTTGGCGCCAATCCCCAGAGCCAGCGCCGCGACCGCCACCGCGGCGAATGCGGGATTCTTGCGCAGCGTGCGCAGCCCGTAGCGAACGTCTTGTACGATTTCTTCCAGCATGTGACCCACCCTCGCTTGCCGAACTTCTTCCTTCACCTGCTCCATGCCGCCCAGTTCCAGGCGCGCCGCGCGGCGAGCCTCCACCGGGCCGAGGCCGGCGCGGAGGTGCCGGTCCGTCAATTGGTCGAGGTACGCGCGTAACTCGCCGTCCAGATCGTCTTCCACCGCGGCCTTGTGCAGCAGGTTGCGGCGCAGGCTCGACAGGCGGTTCAGCAGGGGCATGGCATCGCTCCGCCTATTCCGCGCGCAAGGCGCTGCGCATGGCCAGGGCGATGGTTTCCCACTGGCGGGTTTCGGCCTGAAACTGGCGCCGCCCCGCGGCCGTCAGGCGGTAATACTTGGCGCGCCGGTTGTTTTCGGACTCGCCCCAGTAGGAGCTCAGCCAGCCCGCCTCTTCCATGCGGTGCAGCGCCGGAAACAGCGATCCGGGCTTCA
Organism: Bryobacteraceae bacterium; assembly: GCA_052144935.1. Taxonomy (GTDB): domain Bacteria; phylum Acidobacteriota; class Terriglobia; order Bryobacterales; family Bryobacteraceae; genus JOPF133. Next base: position 67,811 of record JBKQPR010000181.1, on the reverse strand, counting down.
CTTGAAACGTGCCCCTGGTGATCTGCGCGATGCGGTTGGCGATCCCCAGCCCGTGCATTTCCGCCAGCGCGAGGGCCTTCAGAATCAGCAGATCGAGCGTTCCCTGGAGGAGATTGGTTGGGCCGCCGGCCATGTGCACCTCTTATAGACTTTCTATAGGAAGGCTACCGTGAGTTCGTATAGAATGTCAATAGGGGAACGGACCCGGCGCAGTCCCGGTTTCACCCAAACCACCGGCCGCGATCCGAACCTCCTGCTGCGCCGGCCGCATATCCGGCCGATCTTGGCCAAGCTTCTCACCTCGCGCCAGCACGCAGGTTCCCGGCCTGCTCGCCCCGTGGCCGCCGCCTCAGCGCCCTCGGTTTTGGATTCTTCTCCGTCTCAATTTTCGTCTTTGTGTTGTTTTCTCTTGGCGTTACTTGGCGCCTTGGCGGCTTGGCGAGAGATTCTTAGGATTGGACCGCGCGTCCCCGCGCCTCCGCCGGAGCCCAACCTTGGGGGGCTTTAAATCCGGATCACGGGCGTTTAACGCTTCCTGACTACAACCCTCGAAATGGCCGCCCGGCGGCGCCGGCCCGGCCCGGCAACCAACCTCCTTAGCCGGAAGCCCCTTCGCCCCATCGGTACTCCCGCCAATCCGCGCCGAGGCGCCTTTCGCCAAGTTCCCGAACCAACCCATTTCGAAGCTCAACCCCTATCAAACCAACCGCTTACATTCCTCACAGACCGAACCCGTTTGGCCCCGGGAACCTCTTCACGGCCGCCCGCGTATTATCCAACGTTATGGCTCGCGCCACCCGGCTGGTAGAATCGAATGAGGTTCCGACTATGGACCGTCCTGCCACCGCTCACCCCGCCACTGCTCGCGAGATCATCCTGGAAATCGTCCGCAATATGCGCGAGGGCCTGGAACCCCTGCTCGATTCCACGCTGGCTCCGTCCATTTACCACGTCTATCTGCACTCCCAGGATATGGACCGCCTGCGCGGCATTGCCCCGCGGATCGAGGCCGAGGCGCGCCGCGCTCTGGATGCCGAACTCGAAAAGCTGAACAAGGCCTCCCTCGCCGAGCGCCTCAAGATCGCCTCCAAAATCGCCCGCCGCGGCGAACCGAAGGTCGAAGCGCCCGAGGGCGGCTGGCAGATTCGTCTCCTCGAAAACACCGACGATGGGGTCGAACCCGGCGACATTGTTATTTATTCGGAGCTGGCCATGCCCGCCAAACCCGAGTTCGGCGCCGGGTCCATGACCAAGCGCATCGCCACGCGCAAACTGGCGGGCAAGGAGAGCGGCTCGCAATCTTACGACCAGAAGCCGGCGCCGGCGGCCGCGCCCGAGACAGCGCACAACTCCGCGTCCCCGGACGCGCCCGAGACCGCGCCCCAGACCGCCGCCGCGCCGGCGGCCGGGTCCCTCGCCGTGATCGAGTACGAAGACCACGGCGGCCGAAAAGTCTTCCAGATGACCAAGGAGCAGATCGTGGTGGGACGCGGCGGCCGCGACTACTGGACCGATCTGCAACTCGACACCCTGCCCGATGTTTCCCGCGAGCACTTCCGTCTGCGCCGCGATGCCGCCACGGGAAAATTCTTCCTCAAGGATCTGAGCCGCCTGGGCACCACCATCAACGGCGAAAAAGCGCCCTCCAGTATCGAGTTCGTGGAGGGCGAAAAGCGCGACCGCAACGTGGAAGCGCCCGTGCCCGAAAGCGCCCGCATCGGCCTGGCGGACGTTCTGTTCCTGGAATTCCGCAGCGCCGCGGGGAAAGAACAAACGAGCGATCCCGCCGCTTCCTATGGTTAGAATGCATGGTTAGAACCAAGGTGAAGTGCTTCGGAGCCAGCGACCCCGGGCGGGTGCGGCGCAACAACGAGGACGCGTTCCACATCGACGCCGAGCGCGGCATTTTCCTGGTGGTGGATGGGATCGGCGGGCAGGCGGCCGGCGAGAAGGCTGCCGAAATCGCCCTGGGCCGCATCCGCACGCGCCTGGAACGCCAGACCGGCACCACCGAGCAGCGCGTCCGCGAAGCCATCGCCAACGCCAATAAGGAAATCCTGCAGGCGGCGCGCGCCAATCCGGAGTGGCAGGGGATGGCCTGTGTGCTCACCGTGGCGGTGATCGAGAACGGCGAGGCGGTGGTCGGCCATGTGGGCGATTCGCGCCTCTACCAGATTCGCCGCGGCGAGATTCGCAAGATCACCCACGACCATTCGCCGGTCGGCGAGCGCGAGGATTCCGGCGAGCTGACCGAGGCCGAAGCCATGCGCCATCCGCGCCGCAACGAAGTCTTCCGCGACGTGGGATCGGAAGACCACACTCCCGACGACCAGGATTTCATCGAGCTGCAGCGCATCCCGTTCGATGGCGATTCCGCCCTGCTGCTCTGCAGCGACGGGCTCAGCGACCTGGTCCCCTCGGCCGAGATCCGCGCCGCGGTGGAGCGCTATGCGGGCGATCCCGAGCGCGCCGTCCGCGAGCTGATCGAAGCCGCCAACCGCGCGGGCGGGAAAGACAACGTCACGGTCTTGCTGGTGGAGGGCGAGCAGTTCATCGCAACTGCGGCGCCCTCCGGGGGGCGCCCCTCTGGGCCTGCCATCGCCGTGCCGCGCCGCGCGCTCGTCGCCAGCCGGCCGGCGTGGTTCCTGTACGGCCTGGCGCTGGCTGCCGGCGCCGCTTGGTTTTCCCGCGGCCTATGGGTTCCACCGCCGGTCGTGATCAAGCCGCGAGTGCTCGCCGTTGGGCAGGGCGCGGCTTATTCCACCATCGCCGCCGCCATGGCCGAAGCGCGCGACGGCGACACCGTGGATGTGATGGTGGGCGATTATCCCGAACAGGTGCGGCTCAAGAGCGGCGTCACCGTGCGCAGCCACGTGCCGCGCGAAGCCGTGCTGCGCGCCGCCCCGGCCGCCGGCGGTCCGGCGCCAGTCGGACCAGGAGCCGCACAACGCGCCGCGCAGGGGGCCGCGAAAGGAGCCGGACAAGGAGCCGCGCAGGGGGCCGCGAAAGGAGCCGCACAAGCAGCCGCGCAGGGAGGCGCGCCGGCCGTCGCCGTATGGGCGCAGGGGGTCAAAGCCGCGCGCATCGAGGGCTTCCAGATTGTGGCCGATCCGAAGGCGCCTCTCTCGCCGGCCGTCCTGCTCGAAAACTCTCAGGTGGAGGTGGCGGATCTGGATATCTCGGGCGCCGGCGTCGGCGTCGAGATTCGCGGCGGCGCGCCGTCGCTGGTGGGTAACGCCATTCACGATTGCCTGGCCGAAGGCGTGCTCGTCTCGGGCGAAGCCGCGCCCTGGATCTCGCACAACTCCTTCCAGCGGAACAAGGGCGCCGGTCTGGTGGCGCGGCCAGGCTCGAAACCATCCCTGGTCGGCAACGTTTTCGAAAAGAATACCGTCGATCTGCCGCCGGACGTCTCTAATAAGCGGGACTTCCTGATCGACGCTCCCAAAGCGCGCGTGCGCGAAGAAGTGCCGCGACTGAGGGATGAAGCGCCGCAGGGGAAAAAGAAATGATCGCTCCGGCCAGCCGCCATGTCGGCAAGTATGAGATCCGCCAAAAGCTCGGACGCGGCGGCATGGCGGATGTGTACCTGGCCCAGGACACCGGGCTGGGACACACCGTGGCGCTCAAGCTCATCGAGCACAGCGCCGACTCCGACACCCGCGACGCCATCGATGCCGAGCGCCGCGGCGCGGAATTGCAGGCGCACCTGGCCGCCATCGATCCGCGGGTGGTCCGCATCTACGACTGCAACGACGTGGATGGCTTTTTCTATGTCGCCATGGAGTACATCGACGGCCAGGATCTTTCCGATCTGATGCGCCGCGGCCCACTGGCGGTGGAGTTCGCGGTGGATGTGGCGCTGGCGGTGGCCGAAACGCTGGACCACGCCCATCACCTGACTGTGACCATCGGCGGCAAGGATTGCCATGGCATGGTGCACGGCGATATCAAGCCCAAGAACATCCGCATCGACGCCAAGGGCAACGTGCGGGTCCTGGACTTCGGCATTGCCAAGGCGCTCTCGCTTTCGCGGAAACTCACGCGCAACGAATTCGGCAGCGTGCCTTACGCCTCGCCCGAGCGCCTCGACCTGGGGGAAGTCAATTTCCTGTCGGATCTCTGGTCGCTGGCGGTGATGTTATACGAGATGGTGACCGGGATGCTGCCGTATGTGGCCGATTCGACCGAGCGAATGGAGCGCAAAATCCAGTCCGGCATTCCCGCGCCGCCAGCCCCCGATCCCTGTCCCGACACGCTGCGGCGAATTCTGCTGAAGGCGCTGGCGCCGGAGCCGGATCTGCGCTATCAATCGGCCACCGAGCTGTTCGCCGATCTGCTGGCCTTTCGCGCCGGCCGCCCGGTGCGGGCGGCCGCCGAAGATTTGGAGGCCACCCGCAGAACCGCGCGCCGGGCGGACGACGACACGCGCCGCACCCGCCCGGTCTCCGGAGTGGCCGGAGAGGCCGAAGTGGCCGACGACACGCACCGCACCCGCGCGGTGGTGGCCGGAGCGGCCGGAGTGGCCCCGGCGGGGGCCGCGGGAGCGGGCGACGCCACCGGGCGCACGGGAGCATCGCCGCTGCCACCCAAACGATTCGGAACCCCGCGGCCCGCGCCCCGGACGATCCCCAAGTGGGTGCAGGCCATCGCCGCCCTGGCGTTCGGCTTTGTGCTCTATGGGGCCGGGTCGGGCTATTTGCTGTTCCGGCATGGACAGGAGTTGAAGCACGACATCGAAACCGAGCAAGTCACCGACCCCGACGCCATCTGGAATAAGTGGACGGAACTTTCCCAGGGGCATCCTTCGTCTGTGCTCTTGAGTGGAGCGCGTAAGGATGTAAAGCAGCGGCTGGTCGAGGCCGCCGATCGCGTGATCGAAAGTTACCGCACCACCGACACGGTGAAGGAAGCCGACTGGAAGACCGCTCACGACCAACTGGCGCGTGCGCTGTCCCTGGAGCCCGACGAAAAAGTGCGGGGGAAAATACGCCTGTGCGATGGCCAGATCGCGCGCATCAACGGCATGGCCCATGGCGATCCGTTGCTGCTCAATCTGGCGGTGGCCAAGTTCAACGAGGCCGCCCACCTGATGCCCGATTCGCCCGATCCGGAGCTGGGGCTGGCGCGCACTTACGTCTACGGTTTGAAGGACATCGACAAGGCCTACCAAGCCCTCGAGGAGGCCCGGAAGCGCGGCTTTGCGCTGGGCAGCCGCGAGAAAGACCAGTTGGCGGATGGCTACCAGGCCCGCGCCGACCGGACGTTCTGGGATTCACGCAACGTGCGCGGTCTGCCGCAGGAGAGGGACCAGATCATTCGCGCCAGGGACGACTACCAGCGCGCATTGGAGCTGTACCAAAGCATCGCGCCCTGGGGCAACGCCACCGCGCAGATCGTACGCGTCGAATCCAGCCTGGAGAGCGTGGAAACGCGCGTGAAGGAGATCGACAACGCCGCCGGAACCGCCGCCCCGGCGGACAAGCGGGCGCCCCTGATCGGAGCGATTCTAAAACGCCTGTTGCACCTATGGCCGTAACCAAGAGCAGATCGGCGGAGCGCGTCGTCGAGCGGAAGCGCGCCGCGGGTGTGGACTGGCGGCGCAGAGAGCTGCTCGGGATGCTGGCGGCCGGGTTGCTCGTGGCGATCGGCCTCGGGCTGGTGTATCGATCCAAATCGGCCGCGCTGGCGGAGGTGCAGCGGGACCTCGCGGCCAAGAAACTGCTGAATCTCAACGACCTGACGGCGCGCGAGGACCTGCTGCCCGCCCTGTCGGTCGTTTCCGATCCGCACGACCGCGAAGAGACCGCGCGAAAAATCTACTATTTTGCGGGCGGGCTCGGTAACGTGGGTGGAATCCGTAGCGCGGTTTCGGGCGAACAGTTCCGCGCGCTCAAGCCGCTGTTCGTGGTGCGCACGCCCGAGCGCTTCCGCCGCGCTTTCTTCCTTTGGGTGGCGATCTTTCTGGCCGGCTTTCTGGCGGCCCACCTGTGGTGGAGCCTGCGCGGCTTCCGCGGCGACCAGACCTTGCTGCCGGCCGCGCTATTACTCACCGGGGTGGGGCTGATCCTGATGGTGAGCCTGCGCGATCCGGTCCGCGACCAGCTTCTGTTTGTGGGTTTCGCGCAGGGCGTGGCTATAGGATCGGTGCTGCTGGCAGCTCTCAGCGGCCTCGATTACGAGCGCCTGTTCGGCAAGCTCAGCTTCGTTCCGCTGCTCGCCAGCTTTGCCCTTTCGGCGCTGCTGATTCTGTTCGGGCGCGGGCCGGGAACCAGCGACGCCAAGGTCAACCTGTTCGGATTTCAGCCCGTGGAACTCATTCGCATCCTGCTGGTGTTCTTCCTGGCCGGTTATTTCGCCACGCGCTGGGACGTGCTGCGGCATGCGCGCGAAACGCGCCAAAGGCTGGCGCCGCTCACCAGGTGGTTCGACATTCCTCCGGTGGAATACACGCTGCCCATGCTGGCTTCGGTGGTCCTCTCGCTGGTCTTCTTCTTCCTGCAGCGCGATATGGGTCCGGCGCTGGTGTTCTCCTGCCTGTTCCTGGTGTTGTACGGGCTGGCGCGCGGCAGCGCTTTCGTCCCGGTGGTGGGGCTCGGCATGGTAGTCGGCGGATTCGTAGGGGGCTATTTTCTGGGCGTGCCGCACACCGTGCGGGAGCGCGTTTCCATGTGGCTCTCGCCCTGGAACAATCTGGTACACGGCGGCGATCAATTGGCGCATTCGCTGTGGGCCTTCTCTACCGGCGGGATCGCGGGGATGGGAATCGGCCGCGGCGATCCGCAGCTCGTTCCGGCGGGCCACACCGATCTGATCCTCTCGGCGCTGGGCGAAGAATTGGGCTTCCTCGGCGTGGCGGCAGTGTTCGCGCTGTTTGCGCTGATTGTGTGGCGCGCCTTCCGCATCGCCAGGCTGGCCCGCACGGACTACGAATACTTTCTGGCAGCCGGGCTGGGCGCGGCCACCGTGCTGCAGCTCCTGTTGATTTCGGGCGGCGCGCTGGGCGTGTTGCCGCTCTCCGGAGTGGTGACCCCGTTCCTCAGCTACGGGCGCACCGCCATGCTGGCGAACTTCGTGCTGCTGGCGATTCTGGAATCGATCTCCGCGCGGGGGGAAGCACCGCGGTTGGCAGGCGAAAGCGCCTGCCCCACACCCCAGCAAGTGCTTCGACGGCAAGGTGGGACAGACGCTTCCGTCTGTCAACCCGCGGGCAACAACGCCGCCTCCGGTCGCGGCCTGCTCGCTGCGGAAGGCCGCAGCGGCGCGGTGGGGAGCGGCGGCGCGGCTGAAAGCCGCAGCGCTTCGGGGGGCCGCAGCGGCGCCGCCTCCGGTCGCGGCCTGCTCGTGGCGGGTTGGATATTCGCCGCCGCCGGCCTCGTTGTGGCGGGCAAGGCCGCGTTGGTCGGGGCGATCGCGCCGGGAAGTTACGTGGGACAAGGAACCCTGGTGGTGGAAGCGGATGGCGCGCGGCGCTATCAGTACAATCCGCGATTCCAGGAAATCATGCGCGACATTCCCAAGGGATCCATCTACGACCGCAACGGGCTGCCCCTGGCCACCAGCAGTTGGGATGAGTTGGAGAAGCACCGGGCCGAATATCAGGCGCTGGGCGTGGATATCGACCGGGCCTGTGCGCGCGCCGACAGCCGTCACTATCCCTTCGGCGGCCTGACGTTCGACCTGCTGGGCGATTTGCGCACCCGCATGCGCTGGGCCGCGTCCAACACATCGTACGTGGAGCGCGATTCGGCGCGCCGTCTGCGCGGCTACGACGACCGGCCCACGCTGGTGGAAGTGAAGAACCCCAAAACCGGCGCCGTGGACCGCGTGATCCGCTACGACTACCGCGAGCTGGTGCCGCTTCTCCGGCACCGCTACGATCCGCAGAATCCGGCCGTGCGGCGCGTGCTCGACCGGCCGCGGGATGTGCGCATGTCCATCGACGCGCGGCTCCAGGTGAAGGTGGCGGACATTCTGCGCCGGCAGTTGCAGCAGGCCAAACAGGATCGCGGGTCGGCCGTGGTGCTCGATCCGGCCACCGGCGACATGCTGGCGGCGGTCAGCCTTCCGCTGCCGCCCGAGCAAAGCGACGCCGGGGCGCCCTCCGGGCCCGGGGCGGCTTCCGAGGCGCCCCCCGGAGTGCCGTCTGGGCCCGCCGGGCCCGCCGCCGAGCCGCCGCCCGGTTCGCCCAATCCGTATCTGGACCGCGCCCGCTACGGCCTCTATCCGCCCGGCTCGACCTTCAAAGTGGTGACCGCCATGGCGGCGCTGCGCAAGGACCCGGCGCTGGCTAAGAAAACCTACGAGTGCATCCGGCTGCCGGACGGTCGCGTGGGAAACTACATCAAGGGATCCAACCGCCCGATTCGCGACGATGTCGAGGACACCGCGCCGCACGGCACCGTGGACATGGAGCGCGGCATCGTAGTCTCCTGCAATGCCTACTTCGCGCAGTTGGGGACTTACGATGTGGGCCCGCAAGCGCTGCTGGACACCGCCAAGCTGCTGGGCATCGCGGTGGCTTCGCCGCTCACCGCGGCGCAATTGAAGAAGTCGCTGCCGCAATCCTCGTATGGGCAGGGGCAGGTGGTGGTCTCGCCGTTCCAGATGGCGCGGGTGGCGGCGGCAGTGGCCGCGGGCGGCGCCATGCCGGAAGGCCGTTGGATCACCGATGAAACCAACGCGCGCACCAACCCGCCCGAGAACGTGATGGCTGCCGGCGCGGCACAGACGCTGGGCCGATTCATGCGCGAGGTAGTAACTGGGGGCACCGGCCGGCTGGCGGCCGCCAGCGTGCCGGTGGCGGGAAAGACGGGCACCGCCGAACTGGCCGACGCGCCGTCGCATGCGTGGTTCATCGGCTATGCGCCCTACCAAACGGGGTCGCGCAAAATCGCCTTCTCGATCCTGGTAGAGAATGGAATATACGGCGGCACCGCGGCGGCGCCGGCGGCGGCCGAGATTGTAAACGCCGCGGTGAAGTTGGGGCTGATTCAACCATGAAGCTGTTTGCGGAGATCGAGAAGAGCATCGAGCGCGGGTTCCGCAAGTGGACCGAGCGCGTCCTGGGCCCCGCGGAATCGAACGAGCTGCTCTTGGTGCATCGCGCGATTCTGGAAGAGATCGAAGGCCGCGTGGAGACGCTGGCGGGCGGCCGGCGGGTGTTCCCGTATGCCCGCGTGATCGTAACGCTGGTGGCGGCGGATGCCGAGCGTCGCACGCGCTGGCAGGCGGCTCTCGGGGAGGGCGGGCGCCTCGCGAGCGGCATCCGCGAAGCCCTGCAGCGCACCGGCTGCGAGACGCCGCGAGGGATGGCGGTGGAAGTGCGGAGCGCGGAGGCTGGCGGTGAGGGAGCGCCCTCTGGGGTGCCCTCTGGGCCCGCCGCGCCGTTCACCATCGAATACCTGGTCGAGGCGCCGCCCGCCGCTGTAGAGCCGGCGCCCCAGCCGCAGCCGGGACCAGGGGGCACTCCGGAGGCAACGCCAGTAGCCGGCCCGGCGCGGCTGGTGGTGGTGAAAGGCAAAGCGGAACCCAGCGAGTACACGCTGGAAAGAGCGCGCACCAACCTGGGACGCATGGCCGAGCTGACGGACTCCGAGCAGAGGGTGGTGCGCCGCAACGATATAGTCTTCGAAGAGGGCGGCGACGAGGTCAACGGCACGGTCTCGCGGCGGCACGCGCACATCCGCCGCGAAGCCGATGGCTACCGCTTGTGCGACGACGAAAGCGAATTCGGCACGCGCGTATTTCGCAACGGCCGCCCCATCGAGGTGCCCGCGGGCAATCGGCGCGGCGAGAAGCTGCGTCCCGGAGATGAGATCTACCTGGGACGGGCCTGCCTGCGGTTTGAGCAGTGAGCCGAGCGGGCCGGGCTGCGCCCGGACGGAGAGGCGGCGCCAGGCAGTTCCTGGAAGCTCCCGGCGCGCCGTATCCGGTCGCGCGGCCGCTTTGCTCGTGGTAAGGGCCGTTAGCGCCAAGAATACCCGCGCGGGCCAACGGGGGCACTTCTCCAGTAATCGACGTTGGTTTCGGTCGTCCTATTGGTGAGATCGGAACCAGCGCGCTCCCCCATCACGATTCAGCCCTAAGGCGCTTTCACCAAATCGCGTGTTACACTCATCAGCGTGAAGACCCGTCCACCAACCCACCGCCGGGAAGTATTTTTGTACCGGCCCCGCGACTGAAGCGCTGGCGACCCGGCCGGCCCCGGAGAGCAACACAGCGGCCGGCGCGTCTGGTGGTGGTGAAGCGCAAAGGGGAACCCGGCGAGTACACGCTGGAAAGAGCCCGCACCAACCTGGGACGCATGGCCGGGTTGACGGACTCCGGGCAGAGGGTGGTGCGCCGCAACGATATAGTCTTCGAAGAGGGCGGCGACGAGGTCGACGGCACGGTTTCGCGGCGCGACGCGCACATCCGCCGCGAAGCCGATGGGTACCGCCTGTGCGACTACGAAAGCGAATTCGGCACGCGCGCATTTCGCAACGGCCGCCCCATCGAGTTGCCCAAGGGCAACCGGCGCGGAGAGAAGCTGCGTCCCGGAGATGCGATCTACCTGGGCCGGGCCTGCCTGCGCTTCGAGCAGTGAGCGGGGAGCGCTTGGCCGATGGCCGGAAAGTGGCCCGCTAGCCCCCGGGCCGGCAGTGGGCCGGTGTCGGGGGCCCAGTACTTAACTCTCGTCAGCACCTTATTGTTATCCATATCCCGTCTTGTTCATTCTTCACCGCCGCGTCATCATATTGCATTAACAGGTAAATGCCTATTACCTTACTGAACGACAGGCCGGCGGAATCTGCTCCACCGCAGCCGGCTAACCGCCACCCCTGGCATGACCGCACGCCCTTCCTTCTTTATGCGCTGACGGGCTTTACAGGACTGCTGGCGGAGCAGGGGTTCGAGAAGTATATCGCGCTCCTGGTAGGCGCAACGGCATCGGCTTCCGCAGTAGTGCTGTTCACCTACTTTCTAGGATTCGCATTGGGCGGTGTCGTGGCGGGCCGGCTCATCAAAGGCAGACGAATTGCGCGCCCGTTGTTGATGTACGGGCTCATCGAGTTGCTGGTCGGTATCTCATGCGTAGTGTTCTCCTATTCGTTTCACGGCCTGGTTGAAACGTTGGCGCCGTTACAGAACCTGTTCGGCGGCACGGCCCTGCGGTTTCAAGCGCGGTTTCTCTGTGGCTGCGTTCTGGTGCTGCCAACGGCTGCGCTGATGGGCGCGTCGTTTCCCCTGATCGCCAGCGCGCTCGATTGCGGAGATCCCGCGGGCAAAAGGCGTTGGTCCCAGGTGTACACCGCCAACCTGGTGGGCGCCCTCCTTGCTGCCGGAACCGCGCCCCTGATCGTCATGCCGGCCCTGGGGCTGCGTGGCAGTCTGTGGCTCTGCTTCGCCATCACGAGCTTCGTCTGCGCGGCCACCGCCGCGCTACGGTCTGCGCCCCTGTGCCATCGCGCCGCCGGCGGGCCCAGAGGGCACCCCGCGGAAAAGCCCCGCGGCGTCCGGGGCATCCGCCTGCTGCTGGCCGCCGCCTTCGCGTCGGGCGCCGTATTCTTCGCGCTCGAAGTTATCTGGACGCACCTGGTGGGTGTAGTCATCGGCTGCAGCATCTACGCATTTTCCTGGATGCTCACGGCGGTCCTTCTGGGCTTGCTGATCGGCGCATGGCTGGTGAACCGCCGGCAGCGGCGCGGCTCGACCATCAACCCTGCGTTCCTGTTCCAGGGCGGCGCCCTTCTGCTGCTCCTGCAGCTTCGCCTCTGGGACCGTGTTCCGTTTTTCTTCAGCATGGGGCCGCCGGCCGCTTTTCAGGGGTCGTTCTACTTCGCGGAGATGTACAAACTGGCGGTCACGTGCCTGCTGCTGGTTCCGGTGTCGACAATTCTCGGGCTGATCTACCCGGCGCTGCTGGCCAGCCCGCAACTCGAGGGCGAAGGCAACTCGCATCTGTCCGGTTACTTGAGCGCCGCAAACTCGCTGGGCTGCCTGACGGGTGCGCTGCTGGGCGTGTTCGTGCTGATCCCATCGCTCGGTTCCGAACTTTCGCTCAAAGTCATTGCTCTGGCGCTGGCTGCGTTCTGGCTGCTGTTCCTGCTCCAGGAGCGGCCCACGCCGCGCCGGCTTCGGTTGGCCGCCGTGATGGCCGTCTGCGCAGCCGCAATCCTGGTTTCGCTCCACTGGGACTGGGGGACACTGACCGCCGGCCTCGGCAACTACTATGGCCAGAAGGGGCCAGAAGCGGGCCCCCCGGCGCCCAGCGTGAAGTACTTCTTCAGCTTCATCTTCCACGACGAGAGCGTGCAAGGCGGGTTGACCACGGTGGTGCGCCGGAGCACCCGGACTCCGGGCGACACTACCGCCGTCCGCACCCTGTACACCAACGGTAAATTTGAAGGCGACGACAACGCCGGGGGCCAGATGAACGCGCAGTTCGGGTTCTCGGCCGTTCCCTCGCTCTTCGTGAGCCACTTCGATCGTGCCTTGCTGATCGGCCTGGGGACGGGCCACAGCGCCGCGGCGCTAAAACATCTGGGCTACAGCGAAATCGACATCGCCGAGTTTGCCCCCGGAATCGTGGCCGCGGCACGCCAGTCGTTTGCCCATCTCAACGAGGGTATTCTGGACGATCCGCACACACGCCTGTTCCTTGAGGACGGCCGCAACGTGCTGCTTACCAACCGTCAGCGCGCCTACGATCTGATCACTATCGAAATAACCAATGTCTGGTTTGCCGGCGCCACGAATCTCTACTCGAAGGAGTTCTACGAGCTGGCGCGCCAGCGGCTAAAGCCGGATGGCGTGCTGCAGCAGTGGGTTCAGTTGCACCACATCGGCCCTAACGAAGTGGCCTGTGCGCTGGCGACGGCGCGCGCCGCCTTCCCCTACGTGGGGCTGTGGCTCTATGGCGGCCAAGGCCAGATGGTCGCCTCCGCTCGCCCCCTGGTGTTGGATGACGCGCAGCGTCCGGAGTTGGCCCGACGCTTCCGATCCGCTCCGCTGGTGAATGAGCTTTACAGAGCCGTGCTGGTCTCCCCGAGCGGCCTGGCCCGTCTGGTAAGTGACTTCCACCCGGTGATCGACACGGACCACAACCGCTGGCTCGAATACTCGACGCCGCGCTACCAGTCGAGTAGTTTTGACTGGTTGCGCCGGAACGGCCGGCTCTTTTCTCAATACCGAAACTGAAGTCTTCAATTGCAGGCGCAAAGTTGAATGACCTCAAACGCGACCCCCAATGACCGGGGAGGTATCTGCGTCACGGTTTGCTCCACGCGGACCTTTTGTCCCTCACCGGCGTACATATCCCGGATCGCATCCGCGGCTTTGTAGATCGCCGCAGGGTCAAGGCTGCGCCCAACCGCAAGATCGATTCCCTTGCTCTTCCAGTTTGCTGCAATGGCGCCAAAATCAATGTCAGTCAATCCCTGCTGGTTGTGGCAATCAACCTGACCTTAATATGGCGAACCCGCATGGGGATTGGCGGCTGCTGCGCCGTCCAGCGAAATCTCAGTTGGCCGCAGTTTTGACCAGGATCAGGCCATCTTGCCCTCAGTCATGCGCAGGGAAGGATGCGAGGTCGCCCGGCCGTGGTGCAGAACTTCTGACACAGGACACTAGTTTGGTAGTGTCAAGACATTTTCGCAACCAAATGTTTGGAAATCTGTACGGTCTTGCAGCGGGCTGGGCCGAAGTCGGCGTGAAGTGAAACTGGACTCGCCCCTCGAATTTCGCCAGCCAGTCGTCGTTCCGCTTATGAGGGGAATAGTTGTCGAGGATGACATGGATTTCCCGATCTTGCGGCTGATCGGCCAGCACGCCGTCCAGGAAGCTACGAAAGTCCTCCCGCTTCTTGAATTCGGTGAACTTTGTGTGAACCTGGCCGGTGCCGACTTCGAGGGCGGCGAACAGATTTAGCGTCCCGTGACGCTTGTAAGTGCTCTTCAGCCCGCGCACTACTTTACCGCTGTTGGTCTCCACATAACCGGAGGCCCGTTCGATCACCTGGATGCTTGGTTCCCCGCTCAGGATCGCCGCGTTGAACGGCGGGTTCAGGTATAGCCCCACCACGTCGGCGGCTTTGGGCGCAAAGTCCTTGTCGGTACTCACACACCAACTGCGCCGCCGTTGCAGATAGATTCCTTCGCGGCGCAGAACACGCCAGACGGCATAAACGCTGGCGTCGAGCTTTTCCGCTACCGCCGGTCCGTCCCAGTGGGACATGCCGGATGGCGGTGTCTCCTCCAGCAGGGCCAACACCCGGTTGCGAAACGACGTGTCATATCTGACCGGCTTGCCCGGTCGCGACTGGTCGCGTAGTCCTCTCAGCCCCCACAGAGAGAAGCGCTCGCGCCATTTGGAAACGGAGGGGACGGAGATCCTCAGTTCCCGAGCCACTTGCTGAATCTCCTTGCCCTTTAGGCAAGCCAGAATGATCCGTGCACGCTCGACGGCTCGTGCCTCCGCCGTGCGGCTCTTCACAAGGGCCACCAAACTCGCCTTGTCTTCGATCGAGCATTCCAATTCAGGTGCATGTCTGGGCATCCCAAACATTTTAATACATAAATGTATTAATGCAATTAAGCACTAGCGTCCGATGAACCAAGCCTCCGTGGCCGTACCGTGCGATTGGCGGGCATTCCTCGACAGGAGCGTTCAGTGGATCCTTTCAGCCCCTCGAAATCCACTTGGCTGGGTTGCCGATCCGGAGAAGTGCGGAAGGTATCGCACCCGCGGCCCGCAGTGACGCCGGTGCCGGACGCCGCGGATCTGAGTGCCATGCTGGCGGACCTCGCGGCTCAGCGTCCGCCAGACCGCGCCACGCCAGCCGCTCACTGGGATTTCATCTGGCGCGAGAGCGCTTGAAACTCATCGGGAGACAGGCGCAGACCCGCGCCCACGGAAATCCATGAGCGGGCTTCCGGGCCGCTGGAGAACCGGGCGGTCTCGAACGCCACGGCTGCCGAGATGCGCGGGGGCAACGCGGCTTTCAGGTCCAGGCTTCTGCGGATGGCGGACTCGATGCTGTTGGCGATCTTCTCCTTCAACGAGGCGCCCAAGGAACCGGAGCGGAGCACTTCGCCCAGCGAGCCATCGGCGTCGATTTTCTGCACTTCCGCCGCCATGCCGATTCCCTCCGGCCCGGCCGATGGCGTCAGCTTCACGGCCACCACGCCGTTGCCGCCCACCAGCCTTTTCACGGCCTCCTTACCGAACACCTTGGCGCAGGCCCAACGCTCGTAGCGCAGGTTGACCGTCAAAAACGCCGCCGGATCGGATGGACCAAGCACCGCGTGGTCCACCGAGAGGCGCTCGCCGCAGCGGTCCGAGCGATTCAGTTCCGTGCGCAGAAGCGGCGTGATGTTGTCCTGCAGCCCGGCCAGGTCGGCCGTAAACGCCAGCCGGAAGACGTCCTTAGAAGCGCTGGAAACCGTCCCCCAGGCGGTGACCGCAATGGCTTGGCCGCCGGCGTCGAACGACGTTTTGACCGGCGGAATCTTCAGTGTGAGGTCTTGGCTGTGCCCGCGCCCGGCCAGAATCAGTACACTCGAAAGGAGCACCGTGAGCCGCATCAACCCACTGGATGCGCGGCCGGCGGCGCGAGTTTCCGGTCCATTGGGGCTGCCGGGAGGACGCTGGGCGTTCGGGTCCGCCAGCGCAACGGCCAGCCGCCGGGGCCTGTGCGGGTTACGGGGCCGCCTTGCGGAGCTCGCCGCTCGGGTGCCGGGGGGGCGGATGCACTCCCTGGCTGAGCAGTTCCGCGTCGATCGCCGGCACGAAAACGTCGATATACTTGCGCGTATAGCGCAGGCATCCCTTGCGCCGCAGCCGGTTCAATTGGAATGTGACGATCTCGCGCGAAGTGCCCACATATTCCGCCAGCGTGTGATGGGTGATCGCGGGAATGCGCGTGGCGTCATCCGGCAGGGCAGTTCCCATCGAGACCGCCAACTGGGCCAGCGCCAGCATGATGCGCTCCGGCGTCTTATGTACGGCCAGGCTCTCGATACGGTCCTGCAGCTCGAGGCACTGCCGCACCAGGTATTGCGCCAGCGCGAGGCCCAGGCGCGGCTCGCGCTCGATCTGCACCTCGATCTCCTCGCGCGACCAGGCCATCACGGTAACGTCGTCGAGCGCGACCGCGGATTCCTGCCGCGCCACCGACCCGATGAGAGCCGATTCGCCGAAGATCCCCTCCGCGCAGACGATCCGCGCGATCGTCTGGCAGCCGTCTTCGGAATTGAGTCTGACGGTCACTCTTCCCAGGATCACCAGGTACAGACAGCCGGTCGGCTGCTGCGCATCGTAAATGACGCGCCGCCGGGTAAATTCCTGCACCGGCTTACGGGGTAAATAAGTCAAAGGATCTTCAACAGCCACCGTGGAAAGGCCGTGTGGCAACATAATTTGCCTCCTTCCCGGTCTCCGATCCCCGGGTTCCCTCCAGAAAAATCGCACACTTGCATCTCGTTCGCCCGCCATCGGACGGAACGCCCCATTACGATTCGGGCCGTCTGTATACTATCGTACACCCTCCGTTCCGGCGGCAACCGGGCGAGCAGCCTGTCCGCGCGTGCGTTGGCGCGGCCGGGCGCGCAAATTGCCTGTGAGCCAGCCCGGGCGGCCTCCACAGCCGCTGCGCCCCACTGCGCCGGGCGCTGCCATGCGCATACGTGATAAACTAGCCCTTTCGCACTTACAGAATGCTGCTCGCCCGAGAATTCGTCGCCTATCTTTCGCGCCAAATTGTAAGGCGGCTGATACCAGGGACCATCGACACCACCTCGCCCGACGCCGTGGCCGAAAAGATCGCCGCGGTCATCGGCGAGGAACTGGCCACCGAAGACCGCCTCAACGACGAGGTGCGGGATCTGCTCAGCCAGTACAGCGAGTACATGCGCCGCGAAGGCGTGAGTTACCAGGAGATGTTCCGCCGCATCAAGAACACCCTGATCCAGCAGCGCAAGGTGATCCGCGCGTCCGGCCGCGATACCGGCGATGCCATGAAGCTCTCGCGCGATAAAATCACGGACATCTCCCATAAGCTGGTCGAGGCGCTCCGCAAGAGCCGCGACGTGCGCCTCAAAGACAAGGACACCAACAACGTCCGCCTGATGATCGTCAAAGCGATGACCGAGTTGCTGGTGGCCGAAGAGAAAGTGGACCGGGCGGCCCGGCAGAAGATCCGCAGCCAAAAGCGCGAAATCTCCGAGGGCACCGAGGAGTGGGACCTGCTGCTCAGGCGGTACTACTCCGAAGAGCTCAAGAAACTCGGCATCGACATCACAAGATAGCTCGAGGGGTTACCGGTCCGGCCCGCCGGTCTGCCCGCGGAGCTTACCGCCGCGGAAGCGGCACGAACTTGTCCCTGCAGGCGTTGGGTGCGCCCTGCCCGGGGGTTCCTTCGATCGTCACATCCTCGCCTTTCACCTTCAGATTCATGGGTCCCGGCCCATAGGTGAGCGCCGCGTGCTCCGCCATCACCTGCGATTGCCCTGGCGAATCGAATTGCACGTTATCGAACGTCATGCCCAGGCGGCGCTTCTCATCGAAGCCTTCGAGCGTGATTTTGCCGCCGCCCTCCACCCGCACGTCCTTCAATACGATGCCCGTGAATTCCGGCAGCCGGTTGCCCTGGTCCCGGCCCACGTGCTCGTATACGGAGTCCATGTAGATCGGGTTCTTGGTGTCGCGGATGCACACGTCGCTATACACCACATCCTTCACCAGCCCGCCCCTGGTCGCGTTGGACTTGATGCGGATCCCGTTGTCGGCGCCGTCGATCGAAAGGTCGGTGACGCGAATGGAATCCGCCCCGCCATAGGTTTCGCTGCCGATCGACATGCCGTGGCCGGTGTAGAAATGGTTGTGCGAGATGGTCATGTGCGAAACATGACCGCCGGCTTTGATCGCCACATTGTCGTCGCCGGTGTGGATGTAGCAATGCGTGATGGTCACGTTGGTGGAGGCGTCCGGGTCGATGCCGTCCGTATTGCGGGCGTTCTTGGGTGTGTCGATGATCACGCCCCATGCCGTGAATCCGTCGCCGTTGCTGTAGGCCACGTGGAAATTGCCGGAGTTTTTCAGGGTGATGTTGTAAAGCGTGAAATTGTTGGCGTGCGACAGAATCAGGATGCGCGGGCAGTTCTGATTGCCGCCGGCGCGGGCCTGCTCCGCCAGGTCCCACCAGGAAACATTTTTCCCCAACACCTTGGCCCAGCCGCGCCCGTCGATGGCGCCCTCGCCCATCACTCCGGCATCGGCGATGTCCTCGCCGTTGAGGATGGCCTTGCACCCGTGGCCGTGTTCATCGACGGTGCCGCAGACACCGGGCC
Organism: Bryobacteraceae bacterium; assembly: GCA_052144935.1. GTDB lineage: Bacteria > Acidobacteriota > Terriglobia > Bryobacterales > Bryobacteraceae > JOPF133. Next base: position 49,482 of record JBKQPR010000181.1, on the reverse strand, counting down.
GCAGATCGTACAGGCGCGGATCGCGCGAGCCGAACAGAATCGTCCCGCCGGCCACGCGCAGGGTGACGCCGGCCCGCAGATCCAGGGGCCCGCTCAGGAAGGCGTTGTGCCCGCCCTCGGCTGTCAACTCGACGGCTTGCCCTTTCCGGCAGGTATCCAGGGCCTTCTGGATCCGCGCGGTATCCAGGCGGGTTTCGTCGGATTCCGCGAGCGTTTTATTCCCGTCGATGGCCGTGAGGTTGGCGGTCAGCACCGCGCAGCTCGCTGGGAACGCCGGCTCGATGACGTGGCGCGTGTCCTGCGCGGAGGCGAAGGCGGCAGTCAGGGCGAGGAGGAAGAGCAGCCGTTCGCTGATGGCGGGGTTGACACGCGAAAGCGCCTGTCCCACCTTGCTGCGGCCCTGTGGGGCAGGCGCTTTCGCCTGCCAACCAATTCCTTTACAGCTTCTGACGGTCGCGGCTCGGTTCGAGACCGTTGCTGAGCCGGGCCCAGAGGGCACCGGGCCCTGGGGGCACCCCGGGAGCGGTTGCGGCCCAAACACCGGGCGCCTCAATCCGCCTCCAGGAACAACGGCCGGATGTGCCGGTCGAACAGGTTCGTAGTCACGTTGCGCGAGATCGTTTCCTCGCACTCGTCCAGCATGTGCAGGTATTTCTCGCCCATTTTTGCGGCGACCTTGAATCCCACGTGCAGAAGCTGCCGCAGGTCGGGATTGAAGGCGGGATTGGATTGGTCGTGGCGTAGCGCCGAGGTGTACTGCTCCGAAGTCCACCGGGCCACCTCTTCCGGTTTCGGCAGCCGCTCTTCGCGAATGTCGATGACGGCGGCGTACGGCTGGCACAGGGCAACGCGGTCGGCGTAAGCTTTGGCGTACACTGTCCTGGCCAGCTCCAGGCCATCGCCGCCGGCCTCGGCCAGGCCGATCAGCTCTTCCAGCCAGGTGGTGCCGGCCGTCTTCACGTGCACGCCCGCGCCGAACCGCCGTACGGCGCGGCGAATCGGCGCGTAGATGGAGAACTTGTCGCTCCCCGAATGCACGCTCAGTTTGAGATTGGCGGGAAGCTGGTACTGGCGGACGGCGTGGGCGATCACCGCCAGGTCCTCGTTGAATTCCTTCTCGAACTGCGCCAGGTCGCCCACGTAATCTACGCCCTTGTTGAACCGGCCGGTGAACTTCGGCGCCACGGTTTGAATCGGAATCCCCTCGTCGGCGATGGCCGCCAGAATCACCAGCAATTGCGGCGGCGTTTGGGGCGCGTCGGTCTCGTCCATCGAAACCTCGGTAATGAAATCCGCGCTCTTCCGCTCCGCAATGTGCCGGTAGATGCAGCCGGCCTGCAGCACCGCGAAAAGATACTTGCGGGCGATTTGCTCGATGGATTCGGGCGTGGTGACGAACGGCTGGTCGATTCCCGGCAAGGAAAGACGGCCCACCAGCTCGGGATGGCGGGCCACAAACGCATCCACGGCGCTGTCGGGGGCGGGTTTTCCGATGGCTTCCGCGACGTCCAGAGTGTAGAAATCGCTGGCGGCCAGGAAGCGGTCCACGGTGCCCACGCCGATGTGGTCGGCGTCCACGTGGTAGGGCTTCCGCCAGCCCAACCTGGCCACTGCGGCGTCGGCCGCGGCGCGTACGCTGGCGGGCTCCGATCCGACGATGTTGTGCTCGCGGTTCGACTTGTTCCAAACGGGGATGACTTCCGCCCCGGGCCCAGAGGGCGCCCCCGCGGCCAGCACGCAGGCCCGGAGTTGCGCCACGGCCTGGTGCGCGAAACGGTCTCCCACTCCGAGGGAAAATCTGTTGATGGTCAGCATGAATCCGCACCAATTATAATCCGCGGCGGAAGCCCCGCTGGTTTCCCTGCACGAAACTCATCGTTTAACAGAGCTAAACGACGCATGCCGGCCGCTTGCCCGAACCGCTGGGGACCGCTACCATTTGGTTGACATGCCTCCGTGTTCCCGCAGACAAGCCCTGTTCGCTTTCGGAGCCGCCGCGCTCGCGCGCCCGCGAGCCTGCGCCGCCGGCGACCCGTGGACCCAGCTTCCGCGGATTCTGAGCCGGATTCAAGCGCCGCAATTTTCCGGCCGCGCTTTCGATATCACGCGCTACGGCGCACGGCCCGGTGGCAAGATCGATTGCACCGAGGCTTTCCGACAGGCCATCGCCGCCGCCGCGCAATCGGGCGGCAGCGTGGTGGTTCCCGAGGGCGTCTTCCTCAGCGGCGCCATCCACTTGAAGAGCGGCGTCAACCTGCACGTGGGCGCGGGGGCCACCATCCGCTTCAGCCGCGAGACGCGTCAATACCCCACCGTCCTCACGCGCTTCGAGGGCCTGGAGTGCATGAACTACTCGCCCTTCATTTACGCGCTGGATCGGCGGAATATCGCCATCACCGGCGAGGGCACGCTGGATGGCCAGGCCGATTGCGGCCACTGGTGGCCCTGGAAAGGCCGCACCAACTGCGGCTGGAAACAGGGCGACCCGAGCCAGCAGAAGGCCCGCGATCAACTGGGCCGCATGGCCGAGGGCGGCGTGCCTGTCGAGAAGCGCGTCTTCGCCGAAGGCGGTTATCTGCGGCCCATGTTCATCCAGCTTTACCGCTGCAGCAACGTGTTGATCGAAGGCGTGACCATCGTCAACTCGCCGATGTACGAGATCCACCCGGTCGAGTGCCGCAACGTCACCGTGCGCAACGTGAAGATCGCCAGCCTGGGACCCAACAACGACGGCTGCGATCCGGAATCGAGCGTGGACGTGCTGATCGATGGCTGTACCTTCCAGACCGGCGACGACTGCATCGCCATCAAGAGCGGCCGCAACGCCGATGGGCGGCGCCTGCGCGCGCCGTCGGAGAATATCGTAGTGCAGAACTGCACCATGCAGGATGGCCACGGCGGCGTGACGCTGGGCAGCGAATGCTCCGGGGGCATTCGCAGCGTGTTTGCGCAAAACTGCCATATGGACAGCCCCAACCTCGACCGCGTTCTGCGCTTCAAAGACAACGCCGCCCGCGGAGGCGTCCTGGAGCACGTCTACATGCGGAACGTCGAGGCCGGCCAGGTGGCGGGGCCGGCCATCGAGGTGGATTTCCACTATGAAGAGGGCGATAAGGGCGCGTTCACTCCCGTGGTGCGGGACGTGGAGGTGGAGACCCTGACCGTCGGCAAGTGCCGCCAGGCCCTCTCGCTGCGGGGCTACGCCAACGCGCCCATCCGCGATTTCCGCCTGCGCCACTGCACGTTCCGGCACGCCGATGCGCCTGACACGGTGGAGCATGTCGAAGGGTTGGTGATGGAAGACGTGAGCGTGAACGGGAAGGCGATGAAGTAGAGCATAACCGGACCGCATCCGAGGGTTGCCTGGTCGCCAGCCGCGGCGTGGCAATCGCACGGCGGCGAGGTTATCCTTTGCGGAATCGTCCCGCCGAAGCTGACCGAGGGCCGCTCGCCTGTTTAGCGGAAATTCTTCCGGCGTAGCGAGATCGCCAAGGATGTCATGACATTGTCTGGCGACTATGCGACCATGGTTTCGTAACCAACCGGAGGAGCGCGCCATGCCAAGCATCGAAACCCGCAACGAGAAACTGGATCTTCGGCTGACGCCTTCGGCGAAACGTGCACTCCAAATCGCCGCGCTCGCCGCGCACTGTTCCGTAAGCGAATTCGTTCTGGAGAGTGCCCTCGCGCGTGCCGAGGAGACCCTGCCCGATCGCCAGCGCTTCGGATTGAGCGCCGGGCAATGGAAAGCCTTCCAAGCGGCTCTCTCGGCTCCAACGCGGCCGGCGCCGCGGCTGGCCAGGCTTCTCAAGAGGCCGAGCGTGTTCGAGCGCGGCACAGTTTAAGTGGCCACGCTCCGCATCGAAAAGCTGCAGCGCGGCCACAGTGTCGACATGTTCGACTGCGGTAGGGAGGCTCTCAACCGCTTTCTGATACGGTGCGCGTTTCAGAACCAACAGGCCGGCGCTTCACAAACCTACATCGCCATGGCGGATGAACAGGTAGCCGGTTACTACACCCTGGTAGTAGGACAGGTTGAGTACAGCGATGCACCCGAGCGCCTGACAAAAGGCCTTGCCCGTCATCCTGTGCCGATCATGCTGCTTGCCCGGCTTGCGGTGGCGACCCCCTGGCAAGGTAAGAGTCTCGGCAGCGGTCTCCTCAAGGACGCCATGCTTCGCACTTTGCAGGCCGCGGATATCGCCGGCATTCGGGCGTTTGGGGTTCACGCAAAAGACGATGCGGCCAAGGCCTTCTATGAGCACTTCGACTTTGTCGCGTCGCCGAGCGATCCCTACCATCTATTCCGGCTGCTTAAGGACATCCGCGCCGCTCTGAAATCCTGACCGCCCAACGTCGAGCGGCCTATATTCGCAACATCGCATCTGTTTTATGATGCGCCAACTTTACCAGAGCCGGCGAGGTACACTTCAATTCAACGGTGAGATCGGCCCCACTCTATAGCCTATCGGCGTGGCCGGATGGAGCCAGGGCAAGCTAAAGCATAGCTAAAGCATGCCCCACCTCTACATTCCCATGAGCAGGCGTTCGTAGGCCCCGGTCACCGCTTCCCACGAATAGCACGCCTCGGCGCGGGCCGCGGCCTTGCGGCGTAGCGCCTGGCGCTCCTCTTCGGACATTTCGAGCAGCAACTTCATCTTCCGGGCGAGATCGGCCGCTGCGAACGGAACGCCCGCGTCGCCGGCCACTTCCGCGTTCTCGGGCGTATCGCGGTAGAGCACCAGGTTTCCGCGGCCCATGGCTTCGATCAACGCTGGGTGTGTGCCGCCGACTTCGGTGGCGTGGACATACGCGAAGCAGTGCGCGCCCAGCTCGCGATAGCCTTCGCCGTAGATCGCTCCCGGAATAATCACGCGCGGATCGGCGGTATCGCGCACCCGCCGGATGTACTCCGCCGCGTAGGGCGCGTCGCCGACCAGCGCCAGTTTCATGGACGTGCCCATAGCCGTATCCAGCGTCTCGAAGGCCTCGCGCACTTCCAGCGGATGGTTCTCCGGCTCCAGGCGGCTGACATAGAGAAAGTAGCGGCCCTCCTGCAATCCCAACCGTTCGAGCGTGCCGTACCCCGCGGCGCGGCCCACTTCGGCGCCATACGGAATGAAGGTGCTCTCTTTGCCATAGCGCTGGCGATAGTAGTCCTGTATGGTGCGCGCATCGGCGATCACCACGTTGGGGCAGAAAGTGGCCAACCACTCCGAGACCAAATACCACGCCTTGGCCAGGCGGTTCCACTTCTTGCGCCGGCGCTCGATGCCATCCACGTTGAGAGCCACGGGCATCCCGAACAGTCGCGGCAGCGGGGTGAAGATGGCGTTGGCGCCGTTGCAGTAGAGGACCGCGTCCGCGCGATGCGCCAGCAGGTGGAGGGTGGAGAAAAAGGTGTGCGCCAGGGTGTCGAAATACTTGTGACGGATGGTGGGCAGATAGACCAGACGCACGCCCCGGTACACCGCTTGGGGATGCCGGGGCGCCCCTTGGTCCCGGCAGTAAACGGTGACCTGGTGGCCCCGCTCGGCCAGCCGGGTGGAGAGTTCCTCGGCAAAAGTTTCGAATCCGCCGTAGTTGGCCGGAATGCCGCGCGTGCCGAGGAGGGCAATGCGCACGCGGGCGGCTCTTATTCACCGCGGAGACGCGGAGGGCGCTGAGGAAGCGCGGAGAAGAAACCCAGATTTTGTTTTCTCCGCGCTTCCTCAGCGCTCTCCGCGTCTCCGCGGTGAGAACAAGGCTGACTCATTTGCTCAATGCCCTCGCGGCTTCCGAGCGCGACAGCATCCGCGCCATTTTCCTGGGCGCCTGTTTGCTCACCGGAGCGTATTGGAACCAGCTTGCCATGTAGGCATGATCCACGCGCCGGCGCGATTGAATCAGCCGCCGCTTGGCGATTACACGATTCCAGTTGCGGCCCAGGAACCAGAAGGCCTTCAGCGACGTGTGCTCCCACAGCAGGCAGCACAGGATCACAGTAATGTCGCGGCTGGTAATGGAAAACCAGTTGCGGGAATACAGGTCCCCGGAGATGTTCTTGATGCGCATCAGGAAGCGGTTCTTCACCGAGTGCATGTTGATCTCCGGCGGCAGCGCCCGCCGGTTGCCGGGCAGCACCTTGCGCACGTGATAGCCGCGCGCGTACGGCACGTACATGCACTTCCAGCCCATCAACTGCGCGCGCCAGGCCACATCCGCGTCCTCGCGGTAGACAAAGAAATCCGCATCGAAGAATTCGCCGTCGAGCGAAATGTCCTCGATCATGCTGCGCCGGTACAGCGCCGCCGCGGCGGTGGCCCCGAACACATATTCGTACTGCAGGTAGTGCCCGTTATCCACTTCCTGGCTGCCGCGGTCCAGGTGGCGCAGCATGGGGTTGAAATAGATGCCGGTCGAATCGACCAAAGGTTTTTCGGGAATCTCGAAATGGGCGCTCATGGCCAGCAGTTTGCCGCACACCGAGCCGATGCGTGGATCGAATTGTCCGGCATCCACCAGCGCCTGGATGAAATTGGGCAGCAGCAACACATCCGGATTGAGCGTCAGCACCCAATCGCCGCTGGAGATTTTGACGGCCTGGTTCTGCGCGGCGGCGAACCCCACGTTGTCGTCGTTGTAGCAGACCTGGCAGCGGTCTTCGAACTGCTCCAGGATGTCCACCGTGCCGTCCGTCGAGGCGTTATCGACCACGATGATTTCTTTGAACCGGTATCGCTGAGCCAGCACCGATTCGAGGCAGCGTTTGATAAAACGGCCGCTATTGTAGGTAACTATCGTGACGGAGACGAAGTCGTTGTGCACCATGAACGAGAACCTGAATGTCCGAGCAGTCTATACATCCGTTAGCCTATTTTCGGGGGCCGGACCCCAAGGGGCCCTTCCCCCCAGCCGAACAAACCGCATCGGCTGGCGAGCCGCACGACTTTCCCGTAAGCTGCCATGGGCTTCAGGCTCCGTTGGGAGGCCGATTCGGCAATCATCCGCAGGAAGGAGCCCGTTACTACGGCCAAGGACACTACCCGGAAGGCAATCGGGCGGAAGTGCCTGGCTGAATATCTCAGTAGACTACCATACCAGTAAAATCGCCGCATCTCTACTGTCAAGTGCGAAATAGAGTGGCCTCCTGTGTGTTTAGCGACAACCTCCGGCACATAAAGCAGGCGATAGCCCCGATCGGCCACGCGGCGGCAGAAATCGACGTCTTCGAACCAAAGCGGAAAAAAATCCTCGTCGAAGCCGCCGGTTTCCCGCCATACCGCATGGCGAACCATCAGCAGCGCTCCCGCCGGTTGCTCCACCTCGCGCGCCACGGATGGGTCGAGATCCAACTCCCGGTAGCGCCGGTTGATGGGATTGCGCGGCCAGAGCCGGTTGAGCAAGAGAGCTTCCAAAACCAGGACGGCCGGCGTAGGGAATCGCCGCACCATGAATCCCACTTGCGGCCGCCCCTCGGAATCCACCAGACAGCCGCCCGCCGCCGCCACGCCGGGCCTGGCGCAGGCGTCCCGCATCGGCTCCAGGGGGCTCGCCAGCACCGCATCGGGATTCAGCACCAGCACGTAGGGGCAATCGCATGCCGCGAAGCCCTGATTGACGGCTGCCGCGAAGCCTTGATTGGAGGGATTGGCGATCAGAAGCACACCGCGCCCCACACCGCCGCGCGCGGCACGGTGCTCCGCGCGCGGCTTGATCTCCGCGATGGTTCCATCCTGCGATCCGTTATCGACTACCACCACCTGCGCGCCCGTCCCCATGGCCGCGTCCAGGCAGGCGCCGATTTCCGCCGCCGAGTTGAAGGTCACGATCACGATTCCGATATCGCCCATGGGTTACCTTGCCCCACCACCAGTGAGCAAAAAGTACAGCCTCCAGTAAAGGTCGAAGCCGGTGGACGATTGGATTTGCCAGATGGCGCGCTCGTGCTCCCGAAGAATGCGGCGCAGGAGTTCCGGGTCGCACACGGTACTTTTCCTGCGCAAGGCCGCAAAATTCCGGATGCCCTGCCAGATGCCGTGCGCCCACGCGCCGCCGGCGCCGTGACGGATGGCGACGCCTCCCCATAGCAACTGGGCCACCAGAATCGGCCAGCTCCAGCGCAGCAGGCAGGCGCGCGGATAGTGGCGGGCCGCCAGCAGAAGCTGGTTGCGGGCGATATGGCGTACCGTGTCCGGGTGCCAGCGGCCCAGTGCGGCGCTGCCGCGATGCCACGCCACCGCGCCGGGCACGTATTGGCCGGCCAGGTTGAGGCGCGCGCAGCGCAACCCGAAATCCACATCTTCCAGGTACGATTCGAAACTCTCTTCCAGCACGCCCACGCGGCCGAACAGTTCGCGGCGAAACAGCGCGGCGGTCCACGGGGCCGACCAGATGGCGCGCGCCGATGCGAAGGCCGGCCCGTCGTTGCGGCCGTTTCCCACGCGCCAGGCGGTGGCCCCCCGGCAGACCGCGTCGAAGGCCGCGTCGATGCGGTGGGGCGCGCCGGCTTTCAGAATCCTGCCCGTGGCGAACCACGCGCCGGTGTCCGCGAGCGCTTCCAGATAGTCCGGCGCCAGCTCCACGTCGCTGTTCAACACCGCGATCCAATCGCCGCGGCTTTCGGCGATGCCGCGATTCACCGCCGGGGCGAAGCCGGCGTTGCGGCCCATGGCGAGGACCCGGGCGCCGCGCCGCCTGGCCAGCTCGGGCGCGCCGTCGGTCGAGCCGTTATCCACCACCAGCAGCTCGCCCACCGGCTGCGTCTGGGCGTCCAGCGTATCGAGCAGCCGTTCCAGCAGCTCGCGGCCGTTCCACACCGGGATGATGGCGCTGACGCTCACCGGAAGAAACGCTTCCTCACCAGGAACCACAGGTTCTGCACGCCATCGCGCCACGGGTTGAGCTTGCTCTCGCCCAGCCGCGAAGAGTACATAATGGTGATTTCGCCGAAACGTACGGCCGGGTTGCGGATCGCCTCGATTTTGATCTCTTCGGAAAACGCCATGCCGTCGGACTCCAGCTTCATATCTTTCAGGATCGAGCGGCGAAACACCCACATGCCGGATTGCGAATCGCGTACCCAGCGCAAAAACAGCAGCGACATGGCCAGCCCCAGCACCACATTGCCAAAGCGGCTGCGCCGGCTCATGGCGCGGGGGTCGCGGACCGGGAATCGCGAGGCGTTCAGGAAATCGACGTTCAGGTGGAGGAAGGCCTCCAGCAGGTACGAGAGGGCATCCACCGGATAGCTTTGGTCGCCATCGAGCGTGACGACCAGGTCCTTGGTAGCCACCGCAAAGCCGCGTTTGTAAGCCCTGCCGTAGCCGCGGACATCCTCGCGGATCACCTTGGCGCCCAGCGCGGCGGCCACGTCGGACGTGCGGTCGGTGGAAGCGTTATCCACCACGATGACTTCATCGACAAACTCCGGCATGGCGCGCAGGATCCGCTCGATCCCCTGCTCCTCATTGAGGCAGGGGATGATCACCGTGAGGGATTGGCCTTTATACATGGCGTTGGCAGGCGAAAGCGCCTGCCCCACATTGCCTGGCAACATGTCCATGATGCCATGTGGGGCAGGCGCTTTCGCCCGCCACCCTCCGTCTTTTTCTCCCCCCTGCGCGTCTCGATATCATGGAAGTCATGAAGCGGCTTGTGTGTCTCCTGTTCGGCTCCAGCCTGCTGCTCGCGGCGGCGGAGCTTTCCGGCGTGCACGCGGTGTACCTTTTTCCGATGTCGCGCGGGATGGACCAGTACCTCGCGAACCGGCTGACCAACGACCATGTGTTCCGTGTGGTGACCGATCCCAAGCTGGCCGACGCCTTCTTCAGCGACCGCCTGGGCGACGCTTTGCAGGCGCAATTGGACGCGGCTCTCCCCAAGCCGGCGCCCCCCAAGGAAGCTCCTAAGGAAGCCGCCAAGGACGCAGCCAAGCCGGCGGAGCCATCCCGTTCCGGCAGTTCCATGTTCAGCGACCCGGTAAACAAGCTGGACAACCCGGCCATGAACTCCTCTTTTGGGCGCGGCAAAGGCAACGTTTTTCTGGTGGACGCCAAATCGCGCCAGGTAGTCTGGTCGACATTCGATCCCCCCAAGGATGACACCAGCAAGCAATTGGATCGCACCGCCTCCGACATTGTAAACCGCATCAAGAAGGATCTGAACCCGGGGAGTCCCAACTCGGGGAGCAAGTAGCCCGCTTCTGGCGCACCAGGGCGCGATACCCCTCCACCAGCCGGCCGGTGATCGCCGCCATATCCCAATGGGCCTCCACTTCCGCTCGCGCGCGGGTGGCCATTTCAGCGGCCTTCCCCGGATCTTCGAACAGCCGGAGCACGCGCTCCGCAAAGCCCGCCGGATCGTCGGCCAGAGCGCAGAACTCTCCGTCCTTGGCCGCCAGTCCCTCGGCGCCCACGCGCGTCGAGACCACCGGGATACCCGCGGAAAAAGCCTCCAGCAGCTTCACCCGCACGCCCGATCCGCTCAGAATCGGGCACACGAACACGGCATAGCGATCCAGCGGCTCGCGCACGTCTTCCACATATCCGAGCATTTGCAGCGCGCCCGATCGATCCGCGTAGGCGTGCGCCGGCGGAGGGTCGGAACCGACCATGATCAGCCGCGCGCCGGGCTGGCGCTCCAGAATCAGGGGCATCACCTCCAGCACGAACCAGTCCAGCGCCGCGCGATTGGGGTCGTGGCGAAAGCTGCCCAGGAACAGCATGGTAAACGGCTCGCGGCCGCACGGACGGAACTGGTAGCGCGCGGTGTCGATGCCGGCCCGCAGGCCCTCGCGCAGCTTGGGCCCGAGGCGCGGGTCGAACGAAAGCAGGTAATCGCGGTTGGCGGGCGTGCACACCTGCACCTGGTCGCAGCGCGGTAAAGTTTCGAGCTCGTAGCGCAGCGCGCGCAGGTACTCCACGCGGGCTTTGAGATCCGCCAGCATTCCCGGCATGTGACCCAAGCCGCGGGCAATCGATTGGAAATAGATGTCGTGCTCGAACAGCGCGCTGGGGATGCGCCGGTACTCGCCGCGGTACTGCGCCATGGGAGTGTATTCGAGCTGCAGCAGGTCGATGCGTTTCAGGTAGATCTGCCGGTGGATGAGCCAGTCGAGATCTTCGTTCGAGAACTCGCGCACGGCACGCGGGCGCATCGAGCCGGCCCCCGGCGGGTCGCCCGAGGGCCGCACCAGCCATTCGGCCGAGGCGCAGAATTCGCGCAGCTCCTGGTTGTCTTTCTCTTGCGAGGGCCAGTCCAGCAACTCCACCACGTGTGTCTCGGTGAGCCGGGCCAGTTCGTGCAGGGTCTGGTACATGAAGACGCCGCCGCCGTGTACCGGCGGGCACACCGGATAGGGAGACACGAACAGCACGCGCGGCTGCTCGGGCGCCGGGTCCATCCGGTGAAAGCGGTCGCGGAAGTAGCCTCCCAACGGCCGCCGGAAGACTTCACTGTCGGTGAAGCGGGCCAATTGGTGCGCCCTCCAGCGCGAGCGCACGGCTTGCGGAAGCTGGCGGAAAGCGCGCCAGTGGGCCGCCAGGTTGGGCCGCAGCGGCACGTCGCCAAACAACACCGCCAGCACGGCTCCGGCCCACGCAAAGAAGAAATGCGAGGCCAGCCGGGGCCATTCGTGAATGTTCTTCCAGCAGAAAAGCAGGAAGTTTTTTTTCAGCACCGCCTGAATCTGGTCTTCGCGGAAGCGCTTGCCGATGGTGCCGCGATGCTCGTGGTACACCACGCTGCGCGGCTGATAGAAGACCTTCCAGCCGCGTTTCCAGGCCATGTAGCCGAGGTCGGTGTCCTCCAGGTAGAAGGGCGCCAGTAGCTCGTCGAAGCCGCCCAGCTCGAGAAACTTCTCGCGGTCGAAGGCGCTCGATCCGCCGCCCGGATAGAAGCAGGGGAAGAGATCGGAGATGGCCGGATCGATGCGGTGGCGCACGCGCAGCGCGCCATCCTGCCACCACGCCTGGGTCAGCCCGCTCTCCTCGCGGACCTTTTGGGGGTCGCTGAAAAAGATCTGGCAGGCGACGGCGAAGACTTCGGGATCGCCGAAGCCTTCGAGCAGCGGCGGCAGAAAATCGGGCGCCACTCGAATATCGCTGTTCAGCAGGACCACCACGCGGTTCCTGGCAGCGCGGAAGCCGGCGTTGGACCCTCCGCCGAAGCCCAGGTTGGCCGGCAGCGCCAGCAGTTTCACCTGCGGGAAAGCCGCGCGCACAAATTCGGCGCTGCCATCCGACGAGCCGTTATCCACCACGATGATTTCGTTTTCGGGATGGCCCGCCATGGCCTCGATCACCGAGGGCAGGTATTTTTCCAGCAAATCGCGGCCGTTCCAGTTGGGGATGACCACGGAGGCGGAGGCAGGCGCCGAGACGAATCTCGGCGCGGCAGACACAAGTGTCTGCGCCACATCGGCGTTGTGGCGCAGGCTCTCAGCCTGCAGCGCCGAGACTCGTCTCGGCGCTCTTTGGGGCCGCAACTTCGCAGCCACATCCGTCACCGCCAGTGCCAGCGCGCTCAGCAGCACCAGCAAGGGCGAAATCAGCAGCAGCGGCAGCGCGCGCAGGACGCGTTTCAGGAGAGCCATGTCAACTGGCCGGCAGCTCCGGGCCTAATCCCACCTGGCGTCCCAGCCTGACCCATCGCGAGCCGCGCACCACCGCCAGGAGCTGCGCCAGGCGCGCGGCCTCCTCCTGCAGGCTCAGCGCCCACCGGGTGCGCTCTGCCAGTTCCTCTTCGGTGTGGTGCAGGGCCTCCACCGCCTTCCCCAACTCTCCGGTCTGATGGCGCAGTTCGGCGGTGAGGCGGGTCTCCGTGTCGATGGCCCACTGGGTCTTGGCGCGGATGTCCGCCTCGATCTCGGCCACTTTGGCGGCGTAGCCTTCGGCCATCTGGCGAGCGGCCTCCTGCTCGCGCGCCATCTCTTCCTGCAGCCCGGCAATCCGCGCGGCGCGCTCCTCCAGCTCGCGATTGAGCGATTCGGCCCAGCGGTTGCTGCGCTCCAGCGATTCCTTCTGTTCGGCGAAGCGGGCCAGCAACTCCTCGTGCCGGCGCTGCGCGTCAGCCAGCCATTCGTTCTTCTGTGCGATCTCGCTGTCCAGCAGCACGATGTGATGCTCGCGCTCGCGGAGCACGTTGGCCGCGCGCGGCACATACACGAACGTGGGATTGCCCATCAGCGGCCGGTCCGCGCAAACCGCCAGGAAGAAGTGCGACTCGTGGGCCACCGCTTCGGCCGCGTCCACCCGGACTTCCGCGGTATTTCCGGGTTCGTGCGGCTGAAACGTGATGCCCTCGGTATGGTTTTCCAGGTACATCGAAACGTGTGGGAAAAATAGCTTCAGCTCGCGGCGGAATTCGTCGAAATCGAACTCGTGTACATGGAAGGGATTGGCGCCCGTCGAGCCGCGCGATTCCTGGTAATACAGGCGGTTGGGCGTGGAAACGATCAACTGGCCGGCGGGCGCCAGCACGCGCCGCACCTCCAGCAGGAATTCGCGCCAGGCATCCAGGTGTTCGATGATTTCGAAGGCCACCACCAGGTCGAAGGTGGCGCTGGGAAACGGCAGCGCGGCGCAGGAGGCCTTCTGAAACTCCAGGTTGGGCGCCTGGTAGTGTTCGCGGGCGAATGCCACCGCCTCGGCCGCGCGATCGATCCCCACCACGCGCAGGGCCGTCCGGGCCAGCTCGGCCGAACCATAGCCCGCGCCGCATCCGGCGTCCAGCACGCGCTTGCCCGAGGCCAGCCGCGCCGCGAACATGTAGCGCGCCATGTGCTCGTTGAGCAGGTCCACATTGACCTGGTCGGGAATCACCCGCTCGCCGGTGAATTCAACCAATGCGTTTCTCCAACCGAAGAGTGAGGCTTGGCGCGGCGGTACCCGGCGCGGCGGTACCCGGCGCGGCGTTACCCGGCGCGGCGTTACCCGGCGCGGCGGTACCCGGCGCGGTCGTGCCCGGCCTGGCCTCTGCCGGCCTGGCCTCGCCACGGATGCGCGCGTTCACCTCCACACGGCAGGGGAGGTGCAGATAGCCGTAGATCTCGTTTTCCGCGCGGCTCATTTGCAGCGTTACAGCGTTATCGATCCAGTCGCACATGGTGTAGCCCATCAGGGTGCCATCGGCAATCGCCGGCGAAAAAGAAAACGAGGCCGGGTAAAGCTCGGGCAGGTCGATATAGAAATCCACCGTGCAGACGTCGCCCGCCTGCATGGGAGGCAGCTCGTAGCCTTCGCGGGCGGTATTGGTGCCGGAAAAGTCCATGCCCAATTGGTTGCGCAGCATAAAACCGGCGATCGGCAGGGGAACGTCTTCGTGGGCCCGCACGCTGATGCGCACCAGGATGCGGGTGGCCGGGGTGAGCAGGTGCAGGGGGCGTCCGCGCTCGTCGAAGACTCCGATGCCGATCACCTCCGCGCGGCCATCGCCATACCGATGGTCGATGTTGGGGATGCCTTCGATCACCTCGGGCGCTTCGATCCGCCCCATGCGCGGCCGCGGTTCCTTCGCGGTGGCCCTTTGCAGCAGGTAGGCCGAGTCCTTTTCCACCATGGCCGCCAGGTAGCGCGCGATCACGCGGTCGGGCTCGCCAACGTCCACCACGCGTCCGTGGTCCAGCCACAGCGCGCGGTCGCCGATGGCTTTGACATCGCTCACCGCATGGGAGACGAACAGGATGGTGATGCCGCGCGAGCGCAGCTCGTGCACCTTGCGCATGCAGCGCTGGCGGAAGTAGATGTCGCCCACCGCCAGGGCCTCGTCCACCAGCAGGATTTCGGGATCGACATTGATGGCCACGGCGAACGCCAGCCGGACCACCATGCCGCTGGAATAAGTTTTCACCGGCTGGTCGATGAAATCGCCGATCTCCGCGAAGGCTTCGATATCCTTATACCGCTGGTCGATCTGGCGGGTAGTCAGGCCGAGGATGGAGCCGTTCAGGTAGACGTTGTCGCGCCCCGTGAATTCGGGATTGAAACCGGCGCCCAATTCCAGCAGCGCCGAAACCCGACCGGCCACCTCCACGGTGCCGCTACTGCTTTGCAGGATGCCGGCCACGATTTGCAGCAGGGTGCTCTTGCCGGAGCCGTTTTCTCCGACGATGCAAAAGGTTTCCCCGCGCTCCACTGCGAAGCTGACATCGTGCAGCGCCCAGAAGTCCTTGTGATGCTTGCTCCGAAAGGGCGAGAGGAGCTCCTTGAGCCGGTCGCCCGGCGCATCGTAGATCGCGTAGCTCTTGGAAACACCCTGAAATCGAACGGCGCTCACGGGATTCAGAAAGAAACTTCAGTGTAACGAAAGTGGAGAGCGGTTGCGCTTTAGCTGAGCTGAGGGGCCGGCCGGCGGCGCGCAGTTCGTCGGAGTGGGATTTACGCCTTCCAGTCAGACGGCTTCGTTCTTTTCAACACGAACTCCATAAATGGATCGACCCGATGCGGCCCTTCCAGCTCGTAACCCAATTTCTCCAACGCCGCCGACTCTTTCCGTAAATACGTTTGGTAGATGCCGGCCAGCTTATCCCGTTTCGTGGCGAAGACGACCGTCTCCGGCTCCCGCACTTCAATGAACTCCTCAACGGCCTGAAACACACCGTTGAAAATCTCGAACGAGGAATGTACCGCCGCCGTGCTGTCGCCCCGATCGACCTCAAACACGACATACCACGGCCCGTTCGTGTCCCGCTGTTCAAAGGACACAATCGCCTTGATACGGTCCACGTTGAATGTAGCCGTTGCGTGGGAGCGCCGGGGATAATCCCATAACAGCTTCGCGTTGGAGTCAAAAGATTCGGCCATGAATTCAGCAAAGGTTTGCATGGTGCACCCGCCGCTATCTCCGTTCCCATCTTACCGCGCAGTTGTCCGCTATACTTATCCCATGCAGCTCACTCTCGATCTCCCCGACGAGCTCTCCGCTGTTTTGGCTGCTTCTCGCGAAGATGTCCCTCGCGCCGCCTTCGAAGCCATCGCCCTTGAGGCTGATCGCGAACGCAAGGTCACCACTGCCCAACTTCGCCGCCTCCTGGGGTTTGAATCACGCTACGAACTCGATGGCTTTCTGAAGCAGCACGAAGTCTGGCTGGAGTACACGTGGCAGGATTTGGAACACGACCGGGAGACGCACGAACGCCTCGCCCTGTGAGCCATGCCGCGCGTCGTTATCTCCGACACCTCGCCGATTCGCTATCTGGTTCCTGATCGGCCCAGGCGGATCTCCTCCCGGCGCTTTACGCCGAGGTGCTCATTCCCGATGCGGTTGCCGCCGAACAGAACCACCCCGCGACGCCGGAACCGGTGCGGCTCTGGATCGCCCATCGGCCTTCCTGGCTTCAGGTCGTTGCCTTGACGAAGGGATCCGCTTCGGCGGCGTTGTCTGGTTTGGATCCCGGTGAATCCGAAGCCATTCTTCTGGCCCTCTGCCGGGAAGCAGACCTCGTGATTATGGACCAGCGGGAGGGTGTCGAGGAAGCACGCCGCCTGGGTCTGATGGTTAACCGGCACACTCGGAGTCCTGGATCGCGGTGCCGAACGCGGACTGATCGAACTGGCCCCCGCCTTCGCCCGATTGCGTCAGACCAATTTCCGTATCGATCCTGCCCTGCTCGACCGGCTAGTGGCCGCCGGCACACCCAGGAGGAAAAAGTAGACATGGCCGACGCATTGATTGAGGATGGGCCAAGGACTACCGGGCCGACTACAAGGAGCGAAGCAAGGATGGAAAGACCGGCAGAGGAATTCCGAGACGACCTGATCGATCGGCTTAAGGATTTGAGATACTGCGCAAAAAATCTGTCCGCAGCGTCACGGGACTCGGCAGAGACCTTTCTGGCCGCTATGCGCAACGTTGTGGAGGCACAGAAGAGCATGAGCACGGTTGCCAGCGAAGCTGGCGTCGATCGAGTGAACCTCTAACGAATGCTCTCGGAGACCGGCAACCCTCGCTTCGATAGACTGTATTCCGTGCTGCAAGCAGTGGGTCTGCGCATGATTGTGGAGCCAATAGCAGCGCCGGCGCAGGCGCCGAAACCCGACAGAGCACCAAGAGACAGCGATAGCCGCGGAGGTGGCGCACGTCGGAAGGCTTGACGTCTCGATCTTCTCGACGAGTCGTCCGCCGTTTTGGCTGGCGCCGGTCCGGATCGTCTCCCCCGCGATGCCTTCGAAGCCGTTGCGCACCACTTCCCCGCCGAGCCGTTTTCGGCAGGTTTATATGCGCTACTGGGGACGAAACGGCCGCGGTGCTGCCGTTTCTAGAAATCAAGGCGCTTAGGATCAATAGGTTATCGTTTCTCGAAGGCCGCACCCCTGCCTTTCCGCGAAAAGCTCATCCACAAGGTTTCTTCCGAGAAGCGGCCATCTTGAGCGAGCCTCCAGGGCCAACTCCCCAGCAACGCTTCCGCCTACGCGTCTATGCGCCCGTTGACTTCGGCACTCAATTCAGATAACTAAGGATTGGGCGGGCGTTGGATGCGCGCCTCTGGAGGTTTGCCGAATTATGTCGAGCCAAGGTGTCTCGCGACGTCATTTCTTCGTTGGAACGCTGCTGGCCGGGGCTGTGCCGCGCGGCGGTTTTGGCAGTGTCCCCACGCTCCGCGCGCTGGGGTACAAACCGTTTTACAACAAGCTCAATGTCGCCGCCATCGGCTGCGGCGGGCAGGGCGGAGCGGATCTGAACGACGCCGCGCGCACCGAAAACATCGTGGCTTTGTGCGATGTGGATGAAAGCCGCGCGGCGCAAAACCTCAACCGCTATGACAAGGCGCCCAAGTATAAAGATTTCCGCGTGATGCTCGACAAAGAAGGCAAGAACATCGACGCCTGCACCATCGGCATCCCCGATTTCATGCACGCCACGGTGGCGCTCGCCTGCATGCAGCACGGGAAACACGTCTACCTGGAGAAGCCGCTCACGCGCACTCCGTGGGAGGCGCGGCTGCTCCAGGATGCGGCCGTGAAGTACAAGGTCGCCACCCAGATGGGCAACCAGGGATTCTCGCACGAGTGCAACCGCGTGGCGGCCGAGATGGTTTGGTCGGGCGCCATCGGCGATGTCACCGAGGCGCACATCTCCACCTCGCCGGGCACCCATCCCACCGGGCTTACGGAACCGCCGCCCGAAGACTCCCTGCCTAAGACGCTGGAGTGGGACCTGTGGCTGGGGGGCGCGGCGGCGCGTCCTTTCAGCAACTATTATGTGCCGTATAACTGGCGCGGGTTCCTGGATTTCGGAACCGGGCAGATCGGCAACTGGGCCACCCATACGGCCGGGCCGGTGCATACGGCGCTGCAGCTTGGCGCGCCCACCAGCCTGGAATGCCTCTCGGTGGATGGCCGCAGCGGCATCACCTATCCCAACCGCGCGGTGGTTTGCCTGGAGTTTCCGGCACGCGGCGAGATGCCTCCGGTGAAGGTCTACTATCACGACGGCACGCGCACCAGCGACGCGGAAGCCTACCACGTGCCGGGCATGGAGAACGAGACGATTCTGCCGCCGACCAACAATCTGGGCGATAAGGGCCGGGCGATGGGCGGGCGTGGTGGCGGCGCCGGGCGAGGCGGACCCGGCCGCGGCGGGCCGGATGGAGCAGGCGCAGCGGCAGCGTCTGCACCCGCGCGCGGCAACCGTCCCCCGGCGAATAGCGGAGAGCGGCGCGGCGCGGGCGGCCCGGGCGTGCGCGTGTTTGGCGATCCGGCCAGTCCCGCGCAGCCCGGCATCCTCACCGGCAATGGCAGCGTCTTCATCGGGACCAAGGGCATCATGGCCACGTCCTCGCGCGGGGAAGGTGTGTGGCTGCTGCCGGCCTCGCGCTGGAAGGACTACGTGCTGCCGCCGCCGATTCTGACGCGCTCGCCAGGCCATATGCTGGACTGGATTCGCGCCTGCAAGGGCGGCGATGCGGGCTGCTCGGATTTCAGCATCACCGCGCCTTACGCCGAGTGGCTGGCGCTGACCGCCATCGCTTTGCACGTGCCGGGCAAGCTCAAGTGGGACAGCCAGAACCTGCGCTTCACCAACAGCGCGGAGGCCAACAAGTTTGTAAAGCCGGTGTTCCGCAAGGGCTGGGAACTGAAGCTGTAGGGTGGGCAGGCGGGTCGCCCCCTGGGCCCGCCCATAGGCGTTCAAATAGCGAGCCGCACTGCTCTGGATCGAAGGCATTCCTCACTGCCAGGCCGGTGTTCCAGTCCGTCTGCACTGCTCCGGTAGGCGGCTTCCCAACGCGGCCAGCACTTCGCGCGCGACTTCCCGCTCATGTGGATGGCTTCCCGAATGCGGAGATCCACTCAGAGAGAAGGTCCTCGCTATAGTACAACTGGCCATTCGCAGGCGTCGAGCATCCCATAGTTGCCTACGGATTTGCGATCGAAATTGCGAATCGGCAGGCTTTACAATACTTAACGTCTCCCACATAACCACCGCCATCCAACAGACGCCCTTACCTAACAGAATTCGGAGGCAAATGCCGGGACTCGCCCATCCTTCCCGGCAGACTGATGCTCCGAAGAAAGGAACAGGAACTTTCACTTGTCTTTACCAACATTGAGAGATGGAGTGTCGATGAGAACCGTCCTCAACCTCCGGACATGGGCTCTGATTTTGTTGTCGCTCAGCGCCGCCGGCGCGCAAACCGCAAGCTCGCGAATCACCAGCTCCGCTAACGCATTCCTCGCGACGCTCGACCAGACGCAGCGGCAGAGCGTGCTGTTTGCGTTTGACGACCCACAGCAACGGGTACGCTGGTCCAACTTGCCGACCTCGATTGTCCCACGCGCCGGTCTCAGCCTGAAAGAACTGAACCCGGCGCAACGTTCCGCCGCGATGGCTCTGGTTGCGTCCGCCCTCAGTCCGAGAGGATTCGAGAAGGTTCAGCAGATTATGCAAGGCGACGAGGTCCTCAAGACCAGCGAAGGCAACGGGCCGCCGTCCGGCAGAGGGGGTGGTGGGCCCCCGGGTGGTGGGCCCCCGGGTGGTGGTAGAAAGGGCGACGGACCGCCCGGCGGTAGAAAAGGTAACGGCCCGCCCGGTGGTAGAGGGCCTAACGGCGCAATGTTCGGCAAAGATCTCTACTACATCTCCATCCTGGGAACACCCTCCGAAAAGGACCCCTGGATGCTCCAGTTTGGAGGTCACCATCTGGCGCTCAATATCACCATCGCCGGCGAACATGGCGTTCTCACTCCCACCCTGACCGGCGCCCAGCCCGCTCTCTACACACTGGACGGGAAGACCGTGCGCCCCCTCGGTCAGGAGAGCGACAAGGCTCTCGCCTTGCTCAACGCCCTCGACGAGAATCAGCGGAAACAAGCCATCTTGAGTTACCGTGTGGCCGATCTTGTACTCGGCCCCGGGCAGGACGGGAAGACCATACAACCCGAGGGCCTGAAGGCTTCCGCCATGAACCAGCGCCAACGCGTCATGCTGCTCGATGTGATATCGGAATGGGCAGGTATTGTTCACGAAAGTGCAGCCGCGGCCCGCATGGCGGAGCTTAAAGCAGATATCAACGAGACTTGGTTCGCATGGAGCGGCCCGGCCACGGCTGCTCCGGGAAGCAATATCACAGCGTACTATCGGATTCAGGGGCCGCACCTCGTGATCGAATATTCGCCCCAGCAACTGGGCGGCGATCCGGCCCTGCATGTCCATACCATGTACCGTGATCCGACCAACGATTATGGCAGGAAGCTTGCCGCCAAATGAAAATTGAGCTGGCTGCGGTCGTCCTTCTGTTGGCTCCGGCGCCTGCACTCACACACAGGCTTGATGAGTACCTGCAAGGCACCATCATCTCAATTGGGAAAAACCGGCTTGAGGCTCAGATCACTCTGACTCCGGGCGTGGCCGTATTTCCCATGCTGGCCGCCACCATCGATACCGATGCGGACGGAGTCGTCTCAGAGATCGAGCAGCGCGCGTACGCCGGGCGGGTGCTCCGCGATTTGTCGCTCGCGATCGACGGCCGTCCCCTGACGCCTCAATTACTTTCGATGCAATTCCCAAGCATGGACGAGATGAAAGAGGGGCGCGGCGGGATTCGGATCGATTTCAAAGCCGATTTGCCTCGTGGCGGCCCCAACCGAAGGCTCGTTTTCGAGAACCGTCACCAACTGAGCGTCGGAGCCTACCTGGTGAATTGTCTTGTTCCGCGCGACCCCGATATTCGGATCATGGCGCAAAACCGCAATTACTCGCAGTCGCTGTACCAACTGGATTACGTCCAGACGGGTCTTCGTTCAGGGGCGTTGTCTTGGGCGTGGTGGTCTGGGGATCCCGCGTGGCTGGGCACGGTCGCGCTTCTTCTGTTCGCGCGATTCGCTTTCTTGCGACGGCAGCGCTCCCGAGCTGCGAACGTTGGCGCCAGCATTGAGGTACGGCCCGCGACCGGGAAGGTCCCTGCATTCAATTAAAAAAGGACCCAAGCTGTAGTTGAGGAGCATTGCGAAGCGTGCCGCACCGCCACCCTTCAGCCGAGGCCCGGCCGGTGCTCGATTTACCGGCGCCACAGTCGGGCCACAGAGACTTGAACCCCACAGCGCCCGGGAAATCGGGTGCGCGGGCAAGGACCGCGCATGCCGCCGATCGTCCCGCGCCCGCCACAGTCCGTCCCACTCCGGTCCCGCCGTCGGAACACTGGCCACCCCGCTGAGCCGACCACCCTCCCCATCCCGTTCGCAAAGTTCGATAACTTTTTTCAAGCTTGCAACTCTAACCGCTCCAACCACTTACCAGCCCATGCCCCTTTCTCCCCCGCCGCCCTCCGCCTGCCCGCCGGATACAATGTGTCTTCGGGAGGGCTTCGCGAGGGCGAATTTGCCCCGAGGAAAGCGGATTCCGAACATCGATGTTCGGTCTGCCCTCTGTTAACTCTTTTGTTTTCAACAGAGCCTCCCCAAATTTCCGAACATCGATGTTCGGAATGGGTTCGTTCCGGAAGAAAGCTCGATCCGGGTCTACGGCAACGCTTCCGGCTCAGCCCGAAGGGCCCGGCGAACCAATAACGCCCTCCCCTTGAAGCGCCACATCGCAGTCCGGCCGGGCTTATTTTAGCGCCTGTGCTGGGCCCGCCTGCTCCACTCCGCGAACTCCGCGAAACCAGACTGTTGCCTCCCCCTTAGCCTGTGACATAATGTGAAATCTCCGCGGCGCGCGCGTGCGCGATGACCATGAGCGACAACACTTTCAGCAGGCGGGCGGCCCTTTTGGGCGCGGCCGCGCTTCCGGTAGCCGGTTTGGTTCACGCCCAAACGCGTCCGCGCAGCGTGGCGATCTCCAGCGCCAACCGCAACGACGGCGGCATCAATTGCTGCGCCAAGGCCATGGAAGTGATGAAATCGGGCGGCGATACGCTCGATGCGGTGATCGCCGGCGTGAACATCGTCGAGTTGGATCCGCGCGACAACAGCGTCGGGTATGGCGGCCTCCCCAACGAAGACTGCGTGGTGGAGCTGGACGCCAGTTGTATGCACGGGCCCTCGAGGCGCGGCGGAGCAGTGGGCGCTCTGCGAAACATCAAGACGCCGTCGAACGTGGCGCAGAAGGTGGCCTTCGAGACCGACCACATGATGCTGGTGGGCGAGGGCGCGTTGCGCTTCGCCAAGGCCTACGGCTTCAAAGAAGAGGATCTGCTGACCGGCGAGTCGCGCACCCAGTGGCTGATTTGGAAACGCAACCTGCGCGACAAAAGCGGGCACAGCTTTTGGGAGTCCGGCGTGGATGCGCCTCCCGCCAAAAAGGCCGCCGAGCTGAACGAGCTGAAGAAACTGTTTCCACAGTATGGCGAGGAGTTTCTGGAGGAGGCCTTGGAAAACGCCATCCATCCACCGCACGGCACCATCAATTGCATCGCCTTGAACGACAAGGGTGAGATGTCGGCCGTCACCACCACCAGCGGGATGGCCTTCAAGATCCCCGGACGGGTAGGCGATTCGCCAATTATCGGCGGCGGGCTGTGGCTCGACCAGGATGTCGGCGGGGCCGGGTCCACGGGCCGCGGAGAAGAGAATCTGCGGGTGTGCGGCGCTCACACGGTGGTTGAAAACATGCGCCATGGGATGTCGCCTAAGGAAGCGGCGCTGGACGCCCTGAAGCGTGTGGCGCGCAATTTCGACAACGACGAAAAGCGCCTCGCCGGGATCGATTTAGACTTCTACGTGCTGCGTAAAGACGGAGAGTACGCAGGCGCATCGCTCTGGAGCCCGGCCCAGGGAGGGAAACGCTTCGCCGTCTCGACCAGCGAACGCGAAAGCCGTCATGAACCATCGGCGTACCTTTTGGAACGTAAGTAACCGCTTCCCGTAAGGGAGTGACCATGGGCCTGGGGCCCACCGAACCGGATGAAGACGAGCCTGACAGTGTGGGGCGGTGGGGTAGGCTCGCCCGCCATCGGCGTTGACCTAGGCAGGCGAATCGCCTGCCCTACCGCCGTCTCCAGGGGAGCGCTCGGCGGCAATGGAACGATTGTGGGGTCCGGGACCGGTTGAATGCGATGAAACAAATTTCCAGTTTCCTCATCCAATCGATTTGCGGAATCTTTGGGAAGCTGGAACAAGACGTGAAACGGATGTTGGTAGTTAGTTGAGCTGCTGTCTTTTCCCGATGCGAAACATATTACTGAAAAGTGACCTGGTGCCCGGTGAACCGGCCCGCGCCGGTGTGGAGCGGAGCGGCCACTAGCCATGCCCCAGATCTTTCATCGCAGCACCAACACTTTCTCGCGAATCACTATATTCGGCGCGGTTTTCATACTGGGATTTCTGACCTGGGTGTTCGCGGAGCTGGACCGCTCTAATTACGAGACGCGCGCCACCGAGGCGCGCGAACAGCCGGTGCCCTTCAGCCATGCGCACCACGTGGGCGCCATCGGCATCGACTGCCGGTATTGCCATACCACCGTCGAGACATCCAGTTTCGCCAACATTCCGCCCACCAAGACGTGCATTAACTGCCATTCGCAGATCTGGGCCACCAGTCCCACGCTGGAGCCCGTGCGGGCCAGTTTCCGGACCGGCCAATCGCTCCGCTGGACGCGCGTGAACGATCTGCCGGATTACGTTTATTTCAACCATAGCATCCATATCAACAAGGGAGTCGGCTGTGAGAGCTGCCACGGACGTGTGGACCGGATGCCTCTACCCTGGCAGGAGAACTCGCTGCAAATGGAGTGGTGTCTGGGCTGCCACCGGAATCCCGAAAAATATGTGAGGCCGCGCGAATTCATCACCCAGATGGGCTACCAGCCGGCGGGCGACCAGGAAACCATCGGCCGCTGGCTGATGACCGAATACAAGATACAGGATGCGCGCGTGCTGACCAGTTGTTCTACTTGCCACCGATGAGCGACTCACCAAAGAAATTGGATCTGGCCGCCGTTCGCGACACCCTCGCGAAGGCCTCGCGCGCCTCGGGACGCGACTACTGGCGCAGCCTGGAGCACCTGGCCGCGACGCCCGAATTCGAAGAGCTGCTGGAGCGGGAATTTCCGCGCCAGGCGATCGGCTGGAGCGAAGACGAGGACCGCGTCCAGGGCCGGCGCAATTTTGTGAAACTGATGGGTGCGTCGCTGGCGCTGGGCGGCCTGGCCGCTTGCACGCGGCAACCCACCGAGCGCATCACGCCGTACATCCGGCAGCCGGAAGAGCTGATTCCCGGGAAGCCGCTGTTCTTTGCCACCGCCACCACTTTGAACGGCGTGGCGCACGGCGTCCTGGCGGAGAGCCACGAGGGGCGGCCCACCAAGATCGAAGGCAACCCCGAGCATCCCGCCACGCTGGGCGCTTGCGACAGCTTTTCCCAAGCGTCGGTGCTGCAGCTTTACGATCCGGACCGCGCGGCCACGGTGACCCAGGGCGGCGAGATCCGATCGTGGGCCGGTTTCTTCGGGGGCCTGCGCGAGGCGCTGGCCCAGCAAAAAATGAAGAACGGCGCGGGCATCCGCATCCTCACGGAAACGGTTACCTCGCCTACCATGGCCGACCAGTTCGCGGCCGTTCAAAAGCTCTATCCGAGCGCCAAGTGGCACCAGTGGGAGCCCGCCGGACCGCATACCGCGCGGGCCGGCGCGAAGCAGGCTTTCGGGCAGCCGGTCAACACTTATTACGATCTGAGCAACGCCAAGGTGGTGGTCTCCCTGGATTCGGACTTCCTGGCCTCGGGACCGGCCAGCCTGCGCTATGCGCGCCAGTTTTCGGCGCGGCGCAGGGTGACGGACGCGCAGCCCGAGATGAACCGGCTGTATGTGGTGGAGCCGATGCCTACCCCCACGGGCGCCAAGGCCGACCATCGGCTATCCCTGCGCGCCGCCGATATCGAGGAGTTTGCGTGGGCCCTGGCCACCGGCCTGGGCGTAGCGAAGGGACCCAAGCAGGGCGAGAACGGCGACATCTATAAATGGATCGGCGCGATTGCCAGGGATTTGCAGCGCAACAAGGGCGCCGGCCTGGTGATTGCCGGCGAGCACCAGCCTCCCCTGGTCCACGCCCTGGCGCACGTCATGAACGCCGATATGGGCAACGTCGGCAAGACGGTCTTTTATACCGATCCCATCGAGGCCAATCCGGTCGACCAGCTTGCCTCGCTGCAGGATCTGGTGAAGGACCTGGACGCGGGCGCCGTGGATCTGCTGCTGATCCTGGGGGGCAATCCGGTTTTCAATGCGCCGGTGGATTTCGGCATGGCCGACCGTATCCAGAAGGCCCGCCTGCGCGCGCACCTGAGCCTGTACGAAGACGAGACCTCGGCGGTCTGCCAGTGGCACCTGCCGGAAACGCACTACCTGGAGAGTTGGGGCGATGCGCGCACTTTCGATGGCACGGTGTCGATTCAGCAGCCTCTCATTCAACCGCTCTACGAAGGGCGCTCGGACCTTCAGGTGCTGCAGATGCTCACCGAAACACCCGAGATGGGCAGCTATGAAATCGTCAAGGGCTATTGGGCGCGGCAGCATACCGGCGCGGATTTCGAAGCGTGGTGGCGGCGCGCGGTGCACGATGGCGTGATTGGGGGCACGGCGCTGCCTCCGAAAACGCCCGCCATACAGGGCTCGGCCATTTCGGAGCAGCCCCAAAAGCGCCGCCTCGGCGGCAAGCTCGAAGCCATCTTCCGGCCGGACCCCAGCATTTACGATGGGCGCTTCGCTAATAACGGCTGGCTACAGGAACTGCCCAAGCCGATCACCAAGCTCACCTGGGACAACGCCGCCATCGTCAGTCCCGCCACCGCCCACCGCTTGCACGTGGAACAAGGCGACATGCTGCAGCTCACTTACCAGGGCCGCAGTCTGCACGCGCCGGCGTGGGTGCAACCGGGCCACATCGATGGCGCCGTCACCCTGCATCTAGGCTATGGACGCACGCGGGCCGGACGCGTGGGAACCGGCATGGGATTCAATCCCTACGGCCTGCGCACTTCGCAGGCGCTATGGAACGATAACGGCCTGGAGGCGGTCAAAATTCCCGGCGAGTATCTCTTCGCCACCACCCAGAACGAGCACATCCTGGACACCCGCCGGCACATTATCCAGAGCGGCGATTTGGAAGAGTACAAGAAGAACCCCCAGTCGATTCTGGAAGGCGTCGAGACCCCTGCGCCGGGGCTGACTATATATCCCGCCTGGAAGTACGAAGGCTATGCCTGGGGTATGGCCATCGACCTGAACGCCTGCACCGGCTGCAGCGCCTGCGTGGTGGCCTGCCAGGCCGAAAACAACATCGCAGTAGTTGGCAAGGACCAGGTGCGCCGCAGCCGCGCCATGCATTGGATCCGCGTGGATACTTATTACAACGGCGCGGTCAATAATCCGGACATTTACAATCAGCCGGTGCCGTGCATGCAGTGCGAAGACGCCCCTTGCGAGCTGGTCTGCCCGGTGCAGGCCACCAATCACAGCTCCGAGGGCCTCAACGACATGGTCTACAACCGCTGTGTGGGGACGCGCTACTGCTCCAACAACTGCCCCTACAAAGTGCGGCGCTTCAATTTCTACCTGTATTCGGATTTCGAAACTCCCAGTTTGAAACTGCTGCACAATCCCGACGTCACGGTGCGCAGCCGGGGCGTCATGGAAAAATGCACTTACTGCGTGCAGCGCATCAACTACGCCAAAATCGAGGCCGAAAAGCAGGATCGTAAAGTGCGGGAGGGCGATATCCAAACGGCCTGCCAGGCCACCTGCCCGACCGAAGCCATCGTCTTCGGCAATATCAACGATCCGAACAGCCGCGTGTCGCAAATGAAAGCCCAAAAGCGCAATTATGGGCTGCTGGCCGATCTCAACACGCGGCCGCGCACCACCTATCTGGCAACCCTGCGCAATCCCAATCCGGAGGTCGAGGGCTAGGTCGCCATGCCAGACGAGCCACAAACGATCGAACCGGCCAAGCCGATCATTGCGCCGGGTTATACCTTCGGCAGCGTCACGGACCAGATTGCCACCGTGGTGCTTACCGGCAAGACGCCGGTCTTCTGGATGGCCTGCTTCAGCGTGGGCCTGGCGTTGCTGTTCCTGTTCCTTTACGCGGTGGCGCTGCTGTTCGCCAAAGGCGTGGGCATCTGGGGAATCCGCACGCCGGTGATGTGGGGATTCGCCATTACCAATTTCGTGTGGTGGATCGGAATCGGCCACGCGGGCACGCTCATCTCGGCCATTCTGCTGCTGCTCAACCAACGCTGGCGAAACTCCATCAACCGTTTCGCGGAAGCCATGACGCTGTTCGCGGTGGCCTGCGCGGGCATGTTCCCGCTTCTGCACCTGGGCCGTCCCTGGCTGTTTTACTGGCTGTTTCCGTATCCCAATACCATGGGCGTGCAGCCGAATTTCCGCAGCCCGCTGGTGTGGGACGTTTTTGCGGTGTCTACGTACGCCACCGTGTCGTTCCTGTTCTGGTTTGTCGGCCTGCTGCCCGACCTGGCCACTCTGCGCGACCGCACGCATAGCCGTTTCGCGCGCTTCGCTTACGGCATTCTGGCCATGGGCTGGCGCGGGTCGGCGCGGCACTGGAGCGTCTACGAAACCGCCAGCCTGTTGCTGGCCGGCTTGGCCACACCGCTGGTGCTCTCGGTGCACACGGTGGTCAGCTTCGACTTCACCATCGCCATCGTGCCCGGATGGCACAGCACTTTCTTCCCACCCTATTTCGTCGCCGGCGCCATCTATTCCGGATTCGCCATGGTGCTGGCGCTGGCCATTCCGCTGCGCGCGGTGTACGGACTGCAGGGGCTGATCACCGACAGACACCTGGATAACTCCGCCAAGGTGATGCTGGCCACCGGCCTGATCGTGGCTTACGCCTACATGCTGGAGACCTTCACCGCCTGGTACAGCGGCAACGTGTACGAGGAAGCGGCCATTTGGCACCGCATGACCGGCCCCTATGCCGCGACCTACTGGGCCCTGATTTCCTGCAACATCATTTTGCCGCAAGCGCTGTGGTTCAAGCGCATCCGCTCCACCCCGGCGCTGCTGTTCCTCTTTTCGATCATCGTGCTGACCGGCATGTGGCTGGAGCGCTATATCATTATCGTGAGCAGCCTGGCCCAGGATTTCCTGCCCTCCTCGTGGTCCATCTTCCAGGCCACGCGCTGGGATTGGGCCACCTTCATTGGCACCATCGGGCTGTTCCTGTTCCTGTTTTTTACGTTCATCCGCCTGCTGCCCATGATTTCGATTTTTGAAGTTCGCACCCTTCTGCCCCAGGCCAAGGTGGAGGAGGTGCAAGGTGACTAAGCGGATCTACGGCATGATCGCCGAGTTCGATAGCCCCACCGCCCTGGTCAACGCCGCCCGGGCCGCGCGCGAGAAGGGCTACCGCAAGCTGGACGCTTATTCGCCGTTTCCCATCGAGGAACTCACCGACGCATTGCATTTGCACCACAACCGCCTGCCGCTGATCGTGCTGTGCGGCGGAATTCTGGGCGGCCTGACCGGCTATCTGCTGCAGTATTACGTCACCGTCATTGACTTCCCCATCAACGTTGGAGGCCGGCCGCTGCATAGCTGGCCGGCGTACATCATCATCACCTTCGAGCTGACCATTCTGTTCGCGGCGATCTCCGCAGTGCTGGGCCTGCTGGCGCTGTGCGGTCTGCCGATGCCCTATCACCCTACGTTCAACGTGCCGCGATTCGCGCTGGCGTCGCGCAACCGGTTTTTCCTGTGCATCGAAGCCATCGACCCTCTGTTCGATCGCGATAAGACCAGCCAGTTTCTGGAAACGCTGGAGCCTCGGGAGGTGTCCGAAGTTGCGCACTGAAGCGAAGCCTCCCATTCACCGCGGAGACGCGGAGGTCGCGGAGAAAGCACGGAGAAAAACAATGAGAAGGTTTTCTCCGCGCTTCCTCCATGTTCTCTGCGCCTCCGCGGTGAGTCTGACGCTGGCTCTCTCCTCTGCCTGCCGCCAGGACATGCAGGATCAGCCGAAATACATTCCCCTGCGTCCCAGCGAGTTTTTCGACGACGGCCGTTCCGAGCGGCCGCTGATCGAAGGAACGGTGGCGCGCGGCCATCTCAACGACGATACGGCCTTCTACACCGGCAAGGGTCCCGACGGCAAACCGCTCGACACCTTTCCTTTTGCGGTCACCAAGGAAGTTATCCTTCGCGGCCAGGACCGTTTCAATGTCTATTGCTCGCCTTGCCATGACCGGTTGGGTACCGGCGATGGAATGGTGGTACGGCGCGGCTACCGCAAGCCGCCTTCCTACCACATCGATCGCCTGCGCCAGGTTCCCAACGGATACATCTACGACGTGATTACCAACGGATTCGGCGCCATGCCCGATTATTCCGCGCAGATTCTTCCGGCCGACCGCTGGGCCATTGTGGCCTATGTGCGCGCGCTGCAGCTCAGCCAGAACGCTTCGGTGAACGACGTTCCGGCAGCGGACCGCGCCCAACTCAGCCAGGGAGGCGCGCAATGACCGCTCAAGGTCTCGATTTCGCTGTCTCCACCGAACTCCGGGCCGATATCCGTCAGTGGCGCACGCGTGCCTTCGCCGTGGGCGCGGTTGCCGCTCTGCTTACCTTTGCCGGCATCTTCGTCTCGCCGTTCCAGTTCTACCGGTCGTATCTTTGGTCCTACATATTCTTCGTGGGCGTCTCGGTCGGCTCGATGGCCTGGCTGATGCTGCAGTATCTCACCGGCGGGGCCTGGGGCGTGGTGATCCGCCGTCCCGCGGAGGCGGCCGCGCGCACGCTGCCGCTGATCGCGCTGATGTTCCTGCCGATCCTGGTCGGCATCCCCAATCTCTACTCGTGGTCGCACGCCGCCGTGGTGGCAGCCGATCCGGTGCTGCAGCACAAGCACAGCTATCTCAACGTGCCGTTCTTCCTCATCCGCGCGGCGCTCTATCTGGGCGGTTGGAATCTGCTCGCCTGGCTCTTCAACCGCTGGTCGGCCCGCGAGGATGAAGGCTCGCCCACGGCCCACGGCAAGATGGCCGCCTTGGCCGGGCCGGGCCTCGTCTTTTGGGGATTCAGCGTCACCTTCATGGCCATCGATTGGGTGCTCTCGCTGGACCCGAACTGGTTTTCCACCATGTTCGGGCTGCTGTTCATCGCCGGCCAGGGTCTCTCGTCGATGGCCTTCCTGATCGCGCTGCTGGTGCTGCTCTATTACCGCCGCCCGATGTCGGAGGTTCTCACCCCGCGCCACCTGCACGATCTCGGCAAGTTCCTGCTGTGTATGGTCATGGTGTGGGCTTACTTCTCGTTTTCGCAGTTCCTGATTATCTGGGCCGGCAACCTGCCCGACGAGATTCCCTGGTATCTGGAGCGCCTGCACGGCGGATGGCGCTACATCGCCCTGGCCCTGGTGCTGGGACATTTCGCGCTGCCCTTCGCACTGCTGCTGTCGCGCGACCTGAAGCGCAATTTCAAGCTGCTGGCGGGGATCGCGATATTCATTCTGTTCATGCGCTTCGTCGATCTTTACTGGCTGGTGGCGCCCGATTTTTCGAAAGGCGTATTCACCGTAAGCTGGATGGATTTCACGGCGCCGGTGGCGCTGGGCGGCATCTGGCTGTGGTACTTCCTGGGGCAGTTGAAGAAGCGCCCGCTGCTGCCGCTGCGCGATCCGCACGTGGAGGAGGCTTTGCAACATGGCCGGGAATAAACAGGGCCACGGCGAACACGAGGTCCGGCCGCCCGATTTGCAGCGGCCCGAAGGAGACCAGCAGCCGGGCTATGAGGTGCGCGATGTCAACGCCTGGGCGGTCGGCAAGTTCGCGATCGGCCTGGTGCTGCTGTGCATCTTCGCGATCGTGGTGCTGCTGGGCTTTTTCAACTACCTGGAGACCAGCCATGGTCCCATTGCGGGCACCGCGCGCGATCTGCGGCCGCAGCCGCGGCTGGAAAGTACTCCCGTTCCGGATCTCAAAGCCATGCGCGACGCCGAAGACAAGATCCTGAACAGCTATGGCTGGGTAGACCAGCCCAAGGGCGTGGTGCGGATTCCCATTGCCCAAGCCATCGACCTGCTAGCCCAGCGGGGCCTCCCCGCGCGCCCGCAGAATGGCGTCCAAAGCGCCAGCGATGCCAGCGTGCCCACCGAAAGCGGCCTCGGCCCCAAGGTGCAGCAGGTTGGCGGTCCGCTGGCGGGGGTGGGGAAATGAAGACCTTGAAGCCAGACCGCTTGGTGAGAAGCTGTGGAGGAAACGGTTGGCAGGCGGAAGCGCCTGCCCCACATGCCCTGCAATCCTTTGGCAGCAATGTGGGACAGGCGCTTTCGCCTGTCAACCCGTCGATCTCAGCCATTCTTTTGCTGCCGCTCGCCCTCTGCGCCTTCGCCTTCGCCGCCTTCGCCCAGCCGGGGCAGCCGGCGCCCGTTCAGCCCAGCATCGGCATGCAGGACTCCAACCTGCGGCCAGCCCTTCCCGGCGCGCTCCAGGGAGTCGGCATCGATCAGCGGCTCGACCAGCAGGTGCCGCTCTGGCTGACCTTCCGCGATGAAGCCGGCCGCGATGTGCCGCTGTCCTCGTTCTTCCACGGCAAGCCGGTGATCCTGGCGCTGGTCTATTATCGCTGCCCCATGCTCTGCACGCAGATTCTCAACGGCCTGGAGAGCTGCCTGAAGGCGGTGTCCTTCACGCCGGGGCAGGATTTCGAAATTCTCGCCGTCAGCTTCGACCCCAAGGACACGCCCGGGCTGGCGGCTTCCAAGAAACAGATGTACCTGCGGCGTTATGGCCGGCCGGGGACCGCCAACGGCTGGCACTTTCTCACCGGCGACGAACCCAATATTCATGCGCTCACCGAGGCGGTGGGCTATCACGTCAAATACGACCCGTCCACCGACCAATGGGCGCACGCCAGCGGGATCATGATCGCCACTCCCGAGGGCCGCCTGTCGCGCTATTTCTACGGCGTCGAATATGCCCCGCGGGATGTGCGGCTGGGACTGGTGGAAGCGTCGCAGAACAAGATCGGAAGCCCGGTGGATCAGATTCTGCTGTTCTGTTATCACTACGACCCGGCCACCGGCAAGTATGGCGCCCTGGCCATAGGCATGGTCCGCTTCGCCGGCGCGGCGTTCGTGCTCATCTGCGGCGGTTTCCTGCTGATCGTCTTCCGCAGGGAATCGCGCGCCAAACAGCTTAGGCGGGCTGGATAGTTCGAGATGGGAACCAGACTACCTTTATTTCCGGAACAGGCGTCCACCATCGCACCCGAAGTGGACCATCTGCTCTATTACCTTCTGACTGTGTCGGTGTTCTTCACGCTGCTGATTTTCGGGGCGATCTTCTACTTCGCTATCCGCTACCGGCGGCGCTCCGACCAGGAGCTGCCTCAAGTGATTCACGGCGGCCTCACGCTGGAAATCCTCTGGTCGGTGATTCCGTTCGGCCTCACCATGGTCATGTTCACGTGGGGCGCCAGCATCTTCTTCACCGAGAGCCGCCCGCCCGCCGGCGCCCTGCAAATCTATGCGGTCGGCAAGCAGTGGATGTGGAAGTTGCAGCACATGGAGGGGCAGCGCGAGATCAACGAGCTGCATATCCCCATGGGCCGCCCCGTGCGGCTCACCATGACCTCGGAGGATGTCATCCACAGCTTTTTCGTGCCCGCCTTCCGCACCAAGGAGGACGTGGTGCCGGGCCGTTACTCGACTACCTGGTTCGAGCCGACCAAGCCCGGCAAATACCACCTCTTTTGCGCCGAGTATTGCGGAACGCGCCACTCCGGGATGATCGGCTGGGTGTATGTCATGGAGCCGCGGGATTACGAAAACTGGTTGAGCGGGGGCGCGCCCTCGGCATCGCTGGCAGAGGAAGGCGGCAAGTTGTTCGAGAGCCTGGCCTGTTCCAATTGCCACAAGCCCGATGGATCGGGCCGCTGCCCCTCGCTGGTGGGTTTGTTCGGCAAGAACGTGCAGCTCACGAGCGGGGCCACAGTTAAGGCGGATGAGGCCTATATCCGCGAGTCCATTCTGCAGCCGGCGGCCAAGATCGTGGCCGGCTACCAGCCTTTGATGCCCACCTTCCAGGGGTTAGTCACCGAGGAGGGCGTGTTGCAGTTAGTGGAATATATCAAGTCTTTGGGCCCGCAAGCGGGCTCCCCCAAGCCGGGCGCTCCGGCGGAGAATGTCCCGGCAGCGGTTCCCAACAAGCGTTAGAAAATATGATTACCACAGCGGCGGTAGAACGAGAACATTACTTAAATGCCAGCTATGGCATCAAATCCTGGCTCCTTACCAAGGACCACAAGCGCATCGCATTGCTGTATCTCGCCACAGTCACGTTCTTCTTCTTTCTGGGCGGAGCCTTCGCCACGCTGATTCGCATCGAGCTGCTGACGCCGCAGGGCGGGCTGGTCTCTTCGGAGACTTACAACAAGCTGTTTACCATGCACGGCGTGTCGATGATCTTTTTCTTCCTCATCCCGGCGATTCCCGCCACCCTGGGGAACTTCTTTCTTCCCATGATGATCGGCGCCAAGGACCTGGCGTTTCCGCGCATCAACCTGCTGAGCTGGTACTTGTTGGTCATCGGCGGCCTCTTCGCCCTGTTCGCCATGCTGGCGGGGGGCGTGGACACCGGCTGGACTTTCTACACCCCCTACAGCACCTCCTACTCGAACTCCTGGGTAATCGCCACGGCGCTGGGCATCTTCATCTCTGGCTTCTCCTCGATTCTGACCGGCCTGAACTTCATTGTGACCGTGCATGAGATGCGGGCGCCGGGCATGACCTGGTTCCGCCTGCCGCTGTTCGTCTGGTCCACCTATGCCACGTCGCTCATCCAAGTGCTCGGCACGCCCGTGGTGGCCGTCACTCTCCTGCTGGTTTTCTGCGAGCGCGTCTTCCACATCGGCGTTTTCGACCCGGCGCTGGGCGGCGACCCGGTGCTCTTCCAGCACCTCTTCTGGTTCTACTCGCATCCCGCCGTGTACATCATGATCCTGCCCGCCATGGGCGTCATCAGCGAGCTGATTTCGGTTTTCTCGCGCAAGGCGGTCTTCGGGTATCACTTCGTGGCTTTTTCGAGCCTGGCCATCGCGGTGCTCGGCTTCCTGGTTTGGGGCCACCATCTGTTCGTCAGCACTCAGTCGGTGTATGCCGGCCTGGTCTTCTCGTTTCTGAGTTACTTTGTGGCGATTCCCTCTGCTATCAAAGTGTTTAACTGGACCGCCACGCTCTATAAGGGATCGATTTCTTTCGCCACGCCGATGCTCTACGCGTTCGGCTTCATCGGGCTGTTCACCATCGGTGGACTTACGGGGCTTTTTGTGGCGGCTCTGGGCATCGACGTCCATGTTACCGACACTTACTTTGTGATCGCTCACTTCCACTACATCATGGTGGGCGGCACCATCATGGCGTACCTGGGCGGCCTGCATTACTGGTGGCCCAAGATGACCGGCCGCATGTATCCCGAGGGCTGGGCCAAGCTCTCGGCGGCGGTCATCTTTCTGGGCTTCAACCTGACCTTCTTCCCGCAGTTCATTCTCGGCTATCTGGGAATGCCGAGGCGCTATCATGTCTACCCCGACGAGTTTCAGGTGCTGCACGTGCTCTCTACGGCCGGCGCCAGCGTTCTGGCAGTGGGTTACGTGATGCCGATGGTCTATTTCATCTGGTCGCTGCGCTACGGTGCGGTTGCCACCGCCAATCCCTGGGGCGCCACGGGCCTGGAATGGAAGACCGCCTCGCCGCCGCCCATGCATAATTTCGACGAGGCGCCCGTGGTGACCCACGAGGCTTACGATTACAGTACAGTCATGGGAGAGGTGATCGAAGTTGGCTAGCGAAGCGCACGCGGAAACGCTCGCCCTGCGCGAGCAGTTCGACACCGCCGAACAACAGAAGGATGCCTCCACGCTCGGGATGTGGGTCTTCCTCATTACCGAAATCATGTTCTTCGGCGGTATGTTCCTGGCTTACTCGGTCTACCGCAGTTTGTATTCCCACGTGTTCGCGGTGGCCTCCAGCAGCTTGAATGCCGTGATCGGCGCGATCAACACCGCCGTGCTGCTGTGCAGCAGTTTCACCATGGTGCTGGCCGTGCGTGCCGCCCAACTCGGGCAGCGCAAGGCGATCGTCATCTTCCTGATTCTCACGCTGATTTTGGGCCTCGCCTTCCTAGGCGTGAAAGCCTACGAATGGAACGAGAAGTTCGAGGAGCACCACGTTCCCGGGCCGTCCTTCCATCTGGAAGGCGTCGACTTACAAGGTCCGGCGCAGCTCTTCTTCTCGCTGTATTTCGCCATGACCGGATTGCACGCCCTGCACATGGTGGTCGGGGTGGGAGTCCTGACCTGGCTGTTGATTCAAACCTACAAGGGTAAGTTCTCGGCCGAGTACATGACGCCCGTGGACATCGCCGGCCTGTACTGGCATTTTGTGGATATCATCTGGATCTTTCTGTTCCCGTTGTTTTACCTGATCGACCGTCACCTGAAATGACTATGACCCAACACGTCGACTCCGTCAAAACCTACGCCGCGGTCTGGATCGTTCTACTGATTCTGACCGGAGTGACCACCACCGTAGCCTATGTGGACCTGGGCGCCTTCAGCGTGGTTGTAGCGATGACCATCGCGGTGGTGAAGATGCTGCTGGTGGCGCTTTTCTTCATGCACCTCCGCCACAGCACACAGCTCACCCGCCTGGTGGTAGCGGGCGGTCTGATATGGCTGATGATCCTGCTGCTGCTGACCTTCGCGGACTTCCTGACGCGAGGCTGGACAGGGGTCCCGGGGCGCTAAGGAGGATGGCTGGCGGAAGCCAGTGGGAGTCGGACCTAAAATCGCATTTTGGAATCAATAACTTATGTGTAATATGTGTAATCAACACCCCTGTCACACCTCTGACACCCCGTCTCCCCCCTCTATGTTACCTGCATGTTACCTGGAACGATTCTGGCAAGCCCTTTAGAATTAGCGCGACGGCGCCCGCCGAGGCGACGCCTTTGGCGGAGTGCTTGATTTGCGCGCGCGCCCGCAGCGTTCCGTCGCGCCCTTGGTTACTGCACACCTCCCTGGCGCGCGAACTTGAGGGCTTCGAGGGCCGCGCCGCGAGCGCCGGCAGTATCGCCGTTGGGCATGACGTGAATCGGAATCGCCGCCTGCTCCTCGCGCTGGCCGGGCATGCCGGCGCGAGTTTCGGCGATAAACCAGCGCTGGAATTCCGGGCCAGTTTCAAGAGCTCCGCCGCCGATGATCAAGACATCGGGATCGAAAGTGTTCACCATCTCGTCAAAGAACAGCCCGAGCGCGTGAGCCTGTGCGCGGAAGATGTCGCAGCAGAGGGGATCGCCCTTCTCGGCCATCCCGCGCACGAGTCTTGCCGCCTTGATCACGTCGAGTTTGGCGAGTTCGTGGCCCGGATAGCGGACGAGGAAGTAGGGTAGGAGTGTTTTGGTGATGGCGGTGAGCGAGCAGAGCGACTCCAGGTCGCCCGTGCGCCCGCAGTTGCATTCCGGCTTCAGGCCTTCGGTACCGGCGATGCTTTGGTAGGGAATGAGTACGTGGCCGAGCTCTCCGCCAAATCCCATTTTACCCTTGACTACGTCGCCATCTACGATGACGCCGCCGCCGAGACCGGTGCCGATCACGGCGGAGATCGAAGTCTCCCGGCTGTGGGCGCCGAAGATGGTGAAGTGTCCCCAAAGGGCTCCGGCGTTGCCATCGTTGAGGTAGGTGACCGGGCGGCCGAGATGGGTTTCGAGCTCCGTGCGGATATCGAATCCAGCCCAATCGGCATGGACGAAGTTGGTGGAGCCGCGCGCACTGAGGACCCCGGAAGAACTCGCCGGACCGGGCGTGTCCAGGCCGACGGCCATCAAGTCGTCTAAACGCACGCCCGCTTTTTCGACGGCGATTTTCAGGCCGTCTTTGATCTGCCGGAGGCAGACATCCGGTCCTTGCGTGGAGAGCGCGGGGTGCTCGCAGAGTCCTTCGATGAGGAACTGCTCCTGCATGTTGACAATCGTATAGTTAATGGCGGTCCCGCCAAGGTCGACTCCGGCGACTACCTTCATAGTGGATTCTCCATTTCGGCAGGAAATGCCTGAAATCCAAGCTTAGCACTCAGGCAATCGCCAGCCGCGATAGTTGGTCCTTTCAGTAGTAGAAACCGCTGGAGCAGCGGAGAAAAGATCTGCGACGCGACGCATTACGTCGAGATGGCGTGCTAACGCGGGTCCCCACGGGCAGCTTGGTTGACAAGTGGGCAGTCTTCACTTCCGAGCGAACGACATGCGACCGCGGGCCGATAGCGTCCATCCGCGCGGCGGCGCCGGCCGGCGCGCTGATTGCGGCAGCAAGCTGGTGGACGGCTCCTCGGTCCCCGCCGCTGCTCGCGGGCCGATCCCGACGTTCGCCAGGCGGCGCGCATCACGATGGTGACATTCGCATGGCGGTAGTTCGCGGAAGGCGCCGCCGGCTCGAATCGCTGCCCGGCGCCGCTGCCGGCCGCCAGGACCTCACCAGTCTTGCCGTTCCCGCCCGGCGTCCCGGCGCGGTAGGCAACCCTCATCGAGTTCAAGCGTGCCCTTGGAATGTACTGGAGGAGACGACACTCCAGGCGGCTCCGAGTCCTTCGCCCGTTTTTGTGCGGCTACGGTGGCGCAGAACATCAAGCCGATCACGAATCCCTTGAAGCTGCCCATCCCAAAGATTGTCGCATGGGAGTGGTTGAGACACATCGTGGATCTCGGATCAGCCGTTGCCGCTGGACCGGCCAACTTCAGGCCGAATTCGGTTTCGGCATTAGCGACCGGGCATCGAAGAGGTGCTTCGGTTCAAAGTCCTCCCGGTCCCGTGCTCCGGGCTGTGCAAACTGGACGCCGGCCCAGTCCTTTCCTCGACGGAAAGAAGCGGTGGCCGAAGTTTGCGAACGGATCGCGAGGCTGTCAGGCGGCTTGACCCCCGACGTAGCGGGGTCCAGAATGCAGATGTGAAACAGGTCAGGGCAATCGAAGGCAGCTTGGCACTGGGGCTGGCTCTAGGGCTGGCCGCCTGCTCGCGGCCGGCTGTTGTGCGCGACTACGCCGCTCCCGTCGAGGAGTGGCCCACTTATGGCAATGACGCGGGAAGCTCGCGCTATTCGCCGCTCAACGAGATCACCAGGGAAAACGTCGGCAGTTTGAAGGTGGCCTGGACGTATCGCACCGGCGATGTATCGGACGGCGGCTCCACGTGGAACGGGAAGAAGGTGTGGGCCCGGAGCACCTTCGAGGCCACCCCGTTGATGGTGGATGAAACGCTCTACATTGCAACTCCCTTCAATCGCATCATCGCGCTCGATCCGGAGACCGGGAAGGAGAAGTGGACCTTCGACCCGAAGCTCGATCGCATCGGTTATTACGGCGACGACTTCACCTGCCGGGGGCTGGCGCTCCGGACCGATCCTGAACTCCAACCGGGCGCGGCATGCCGCCGGACGATCTATGAAGCCACCCTGGACGGCCGGCTGGTGGCGGTGGACGCGCAAACGGGACAGGCCTGCGCCGCGTTCGGGACGGCCGGCCAGGTCTCGCTGAAGGCAGGCATCCACCTGGCTTCCGGAATCGACCACGTCATTCCCGGCGAGTATCACTTTACCTCGCCGCCCGCGGTGGTGGGCGATGTGGTAGTGGTGGGTTCGGCGATCAACGACAACGATCGCGTCGAGATGCCCTCGGGCGTCGTGCGCGGATACAACGCGCGCACGGGAGAGCTGGTTTGGGCCTGGGATCCGGTGCCGCGCGACCCGGCCGACCCCGCTCGCGCCGACTGGCAAAATGGCGCCGATCGCACGGGCGCGGCCAATGTGTGGGGACCCATTTCGGCCGATCCGGAGCGCGACCTCGTTTTCCTGCCCACCACCAGTCCCAGCCCCGATTATTACGGCGGCGAACGAAAGGGAGCGGACCTCTATGCGGACTCGCTGGTCGCATTGCGCGCCTCCACCGGAAAAGTGGTATGGGCGTTTCAGGCCGTGCATCACGACCTCTGGGACTACGACCTGCCGTCCGGCCCATCTCTGATCCAGGTGGAGCGCGGCGGGAAGAGCATCGCCGCGCTCGCTCAGCCCAGCAAAATGGGCCACCTGTTTCTCCTGGGCCGCGATTCCGGGCAGCCCCTGCTGCCGGTAGAAGAGCGGCCGGTCCCGCAGGGAGGGGTCCCGGGCGAGTTGCTATCGCCCACACAGCCGATTCCGGTGGCGACGCGGCGGCTCGTGCCCGACCGCCTGGAACCGCGGGACGCCTGGGGATTGACGCCCTGGGATCGTGGCCGGTGCCGTGACACTATCGCGGGCCTGCGGCGCGACGGCATCTTCACGCCACCCAGTCTCCAGGGCACGCTCCAGTATCCCGGCAATGCCGGAGGAACCAATTGGGGAGGAGTCTCCTTCGACCGCGCGCGCGGGTTGATCGTGGTCAATCAAACCAGCCTTCCATTCATCGCTCAACTTGTTCCGAGAGAGCAGGTCTCGGAGCTCCGGCGCCATTCCGGCGGCGAGGAAGGCGGATGGGAGTACGCGCCCATGAAGGGGACGCCGTATGTGATGCGCCGCAAAGCGTTGCTCTCGCCATGGGGCCTGCCCTGTAGTCCTCCGCCTTGGGGAACGTTGGCCGCCGTGGATGCCGGTACCGGCAAAATCCGATGGCAGGTCCCGCTGGGAACCATTCGGGAATTAGCTCCCCTTCCCGTGCCGATCGGTTGGGGGACGCCGACTCTGGGCGGCCCGCTGACTACTGCCGGCGGCCTCACCTTCATCGGCGCCACCATGGACAGCACCTTCCGCGCGTTCGACACCGGGACCGGGCGCGAGATCTGGCACGTGCGCGTGCCGGCCTCGGCGGTCGCCACCCCGATGACTTATCGGGCGCGCCCCGGCGGCCGCCAGTACGTGGTGGTTGCCGCCGGAGGGCATGGGAAGATCAACGGAATTAGGTTAGGCGACTCCGTAGTGGCGTTCGCGCTGCCGTAGAAATGGGGCCGCCAACCGCACCGCACACTACAGCGCCGAAGCGTAGTTAACGAGGAAACTGGCCCTGACGGCGTTGGGGGAAGGGTGCTCCAGCCGTCCAGGCCATAGCGGTTGGTAAATTCGCCTCCCAACGCTTCGCATTGGCGAATTCAGGGCGCCTGGTGAACGGCCCAGCCGGCCAATATGCCTGCCCGCGATCGATGCTTCGTCTGCGCGGAGGCCGGCGGACGGCTGCCGGGCATGCGATCGGTTGGTCGCGCGCGTGCGGTTCCGGTTAACATGGGTGCGTGAAGCTGGATTTCCCAATGAAGTCTATTTGTCTGCTCCTGATCCTGGTTCCGCCGCTGCGCGTGGCTGACGCGCAGGGCACCGTGCCCACGTTTGAGCACGCCGTAGGCCAGGGGTCCTACAGACTGGTGGGACGCGATCCGGGACAGGGAGGCGCTACCACCATCCCGACCCTGCTGGTTCCCGTCACGCTCTCTTTCGACGCGAAGAGCACGGGCGGCAAGCCCTTCCCGATGGACGCGGTTCCCGATGTGGCCGGCGTCCTGGGATCCCCGATCTTCGCTAAGTTCGCCTTCCCCAACGGCGCGGCGGCGCAGTTTGCGGACGCCATGCTGCGCGCCACTTTCCCGAATGCCGAGGGATGGCATACGCTGCTGGGCGAGCCGGCGGTGACGCCCGTGAAAATCGCGATCCCCGCCGGGTACGGCTATGTTCTCACGTCCAAGAAGACGGGCGCCTCGTTCGCGGTGGTCGATATCGAGTTTCTGCAGAAGCAACTCTTCCAGCAAGTCCCCGGACAGGAAGGCAAGCTGGTGGTGGCGATGACGCACAACACGGCGTATTACACCGAGGGCGACGCAACCTTGTGCTGCTCCTGGGGAACGCACGGCGTGGATGCGGCCACGGGAAACTCCTTCGTGCTGGGATCGTATCTGCGGGGCGCACCCGCGGTGGTCGAAGACCGCGACGTGCAGCCGCTCACCCAGCAGCTCGGAGAATTCATCAACGACCCGCTGCACGATCCGCTGTTGCACGGGGGGCGCAATGCGAACGCTCCGGGGAACAAGTTTCCGGGCTGGATGCGGCCGGTCTCGATGCGTCCGGGGGACCAGGGAGGCTGCGGCGGCACGGGGGTGGCCACCAGTTACTTCCTTCTGGAACCGGCCAATACCAACCCCAAGAACAATTTCCCGGCCTCCAAAGCCTTTGCCGCCCGCGTGAAGGGAGCCGAGTATCACCTGCAGAACGTGGCCCTTCTGCCGTGGTATACGGGCGCCGCCGGGAGTGGCACGGCGTACAGCTTTCCCGATGCGCAGGCGCTTCGCGAGCCGGCCATGCCGTGCCCGGCGCGCGGCGGACGTTCCGGCTCGGGCGGCGGCGGGCCGGGTCGCGGGCCCACGGCCGCGGCGATCCCGGCGGCCGGCCCGGCGAACGGGCACAAGCTGATCGGCTACTGGGCGGGCTATGGGGGCGCGGGTTCCACGGTGCCGCTGCGCGAGGTCTCGCCCCAGTGGGATGTGATCCTGGTGGCCTTCTCCACGCCGGACCGGAATGCGCCGGAAGGGACCATGCAGTTTCGCACGCCGGCGGGACTGGATGCGGATCAGTTCAAGGCCGACATTGGCTGGTTGAAAGGCCAGGGCAAGAAGGTGATGATCTCTCTCGGGGGCGGCGGCCAGCACTTTACGCTGGCCGATCCCAAGCGGGTGCCCAACTTCGTGTCGTCGGTGACGCGCATTGTGGCCGAGTACGGGTTCGACGGCATCGACATCGACTTCGAAAGCCCCTCTCTATCGATCGATGCGGGAGACACAGACTTCCGGCATCCAACCACGCCATCTATCGTCAACCTCATTTCCGCGCTGCGCCAGTTGCGCGATCGTTTCGGCTCCGGTTTCATGATCAGCCTGGTGCCGGAGGGTACCCAGGTTCCATCGGGTTATCCCAGCTATGGCGGCCAGTTCGGCTCGTATCTGCCGATCCTGTACGCCATCCGCGATATCCTCTCGTTCGTCGACGTGCAGGACTACAACACGCCGCCGCTCCAGGGGCTGGATGGCGAAATCTACCAGCCCGGT
This sequence comes from Bryobacteraceae bacterium, assembly GCA_052144935.1. Classification (GTDB taxonomy): domain Bacteria; phylum Acidobacteriota; class Terriglobia; order Bryobacterales; family Bryobacteraceae; genus JOPF133. The sequence goes on along the minus strand of JBKQPR010000181.1, from coordinate 7,004 downwards.
ACGGTGGACTATCACGCCGCCATGACGGAGTTGCTGCTCCATGGCTTCGCTGTGGGGGGCGACCCCAAGCAGTTCTTCCCGCCCATCGATCCCGGCAAAGTCGCCGTTGGGTTTCTTACCGGAGACACAACCGCCGCGATTGTGAGCCAGGCGATGGACTATATCATTACGGGCAAGGCGCCCGCGGGAACCAGCTACAAGTTACGCGAGCCGGCGGGCTACCCTGGGATGATCGGGGCGATGTTCTGGACCATCGACGCGGACCGGCGCGGCAACTACAGCTTCTCCAACGTGGTGGGTCCGCAGCTTCACGGCTATCGGGCGATGAAGTAGCGGCCGGAGAGGGCATTTTCGACGCGGCCGGATGCGCCACGTTTACCGGCCAATGTTTTGTGTTGAGGAACCTGCCAACCGAACCAGCGTCATTTTTCCTTTTTCGTTCGAAGTTGACTTACTCCATAGGTAGAGAACAGCTTGCATGAGCAAGGCCAGCGCCGTCCCGCGTACTCCTTGCATTCCGGCGTTCTCGATGCGGCCACAGAGGCATCGGCGGGCCGCCGAAGACCACTTTTACCCGAGCCGGAGAACGGGCGGAGATTGGCCGGTAAACGCCGTAATCCTTTCGCTGACCCACTCTCTGGAACAGAGTGCCGATCATGTGGTATCCGAATGGGCCAGGCTGGTAGCGGTGCGATAGACCTTCCCGCCAGCCGAGCGGCAAACCACGAAAAACCCGATCGCCGGAACGCGCCTGGATCTGGAGCGGCTGGAACATCAGGTCGGAACCAGGGAAGGTGACGAGCCGTGGCGCGGAGCGGCCCGATCAATTCGCTCCGAAAGCCTTGGCCGCGGCCCTCGCTGCCAGCCTGAGCTTCCCGGGCCATCCCAGGCGCTCGAATTCCAATGGCTCTTCATCGGGGGCGCATGATTCGGCGCTGCCCGCCACGCGCGCCTGGGGACGGTCTCCCGTTCCGGCGCAGTAGTGGAAGGTTCGCGCCCGGTAAGACACGAATAGCGCCGCGCACAAGAACACGGCCGTGAGCGCGCCCATGACGCGAGCCCCGCTTCGCTGCGGCATTGCAATCTCCTTTCGCCAGCCGGCCTTGGTATCCCGCATCCGCCGGTAGTAAATGTCCTCCCCGCACCCCTGCCGCTCGCGCGAGTGCGGGCGTTTTGGGCGGGGCCTCCAGCGGGGCCTCAAATTGTAAAAACTCCCGGCTATCTCAAAAAAAATCGCGCCCTCAGCCTTCCGGCGGAGGGTTGCGGAGGCAGTTTGGGTGTATACTACACGAAATTGGGTTGGAGTGGAACGCCGTGACTAAGTTGGTCCGGTCCTGCCGTGACGAGGGTTTACCCCGGCCCGAATCTGGATGCGAGGACGAAAGACATGCATAGTCGACGCTTGAGACGAGAGTCTGCTTCTCCGTCGGGGAATTTCCGGCCTGCTGAACTCCTGCTTTGGGTTCTGTCGGCCCTGATCGGCTTGGCGCCTCTGGCGCAGCCTGCTCATGCACAGGTGTTGAACGGGACCATCGCGGGGACGGTGGTCGATCCGGCCGGCGGGGTGATTCCCGGCGCCAAGATCGTCGCCGTCGATACGGAAACCGGCCAGACCTTCACGGCTTCCACGGATCAATCCGGAAACTATGCGCTGACCAATCTGCCGAACAGCACCTACCGCGTCACCGCCGAGCATACCGGCTTTGCCAGGGTGGTCATCCCCGAGGTGGTGGTTTCGGTTTCGCAGACCACTCCGCTGCCGTTTAAGCTCGAAGTGGCGGCCACCAGCACCGAAGTCATGGTAGAGGGTACTCCAGCCACGGTACAGACGGATAGCGCCGAATTGAAGAACACCGTCGATCGCGAGCAGCTCGACACCATTCCGCTGCCGACCCGCAACCCGCTGGACCTGGTGAAGACCTTCGCCGGCGTATTGACTCCCAATAACGGCGCCGGCACGGCCGGAGACGCTTTCGTGAACGGCCTGCGCGGCAACACCACCAACCTGACGCAGGACGGCGTCAACGTGCAGGACAACTTCGTCAAGACCAGCGCCTTTTTTGCCATTAGTTCTCCGGTGGCCGATTCGATCGGCGAATTCAACATGACGGTAGGCGGGGTCGGCGCGGACGCCGGATTCGGCTCCGCGCAGGTGACCATGATCACGACGCGCGGCACCAATACGCTGCACGGCGAAGCTTACTGGTACCAGCGCACCAGCTTCCTGAACGCCAACACCTGGTTCAACAACCAGAGCGGCACGGCCAGGCCGTTCCAGTTGCAGAACCGCCTGGGAGGCACCCTCGGCGGGCCCGTCTGGATCCCGAAAATCTACCACGGCAAGAACAAGAGCTTCTTTTTCGTTTCCTATCAGGCTTACCGCGAGCCGCGTGCGCAGCCCCGCACGCGTACGGTGATGACCACTGGGGCGGAGCAGGGTTTGTTCACCTATACGCCCACCACCGGCGGAGGTCCGCTGACGGTCAACCTGCTGAACGTGGGAACCATCGGCAACACCGGGACCAGGCCGGCCATCAACAGCGCGATCATGAACATCTACACCAAATATGTGCCGCAATCCGGCTACACCGACGCCGGCTGCGGCTCGGGCGATGGCATCAACATCCGCTGCATTGCGCTCAACCTGGGTGGCGTAAATAACCAAAACTATTACACGGTTCGTGCCGATCAGCAGCTCGGCAATCGGAATTCGATCGAGTTCGTCTTCAACGAAGCCCAGTTCAACACGTCGCCGGATTTCCTCAATAGTAACGAACCCGCCTTCCCCGGCGCCCCCTGGTCGGGTGGCCAGATTTCCCTCCGCCAGGTTTTTGTGTGGGCCCTGCAATCGGTGATCAGCCCGACCAAGACCAACGAGTTTCGGGTCGGCTTCCAGCGCGCCCCGGTGTCCTTCGCATACGGCAACACGTTTACCGAAACCGCAGGCGCCCAGATCGCTTACCAGACCGTCACCAGTCCCATCGAAACCACTACCAACCTGCCGCAGGGCCGCAACACCCCGGTGCGCCAGTTCATCGACAACTTCGCCTGGGTGAAGGGCAACCACCAGTTGCGGTTCGGCGGCGAGTACCACTGGCTGCTGGCGAATTCCTATCTGTACAATACCGTTTATCCGCGCATCTCGCTGAACAGCAATGCCAACAATCCGGACGGTCTGAGCACCGCCACGCTGCCCGGTATCAGCGCCGCGGAGCTCACCGAGGCCCAGTCCATCTTTCACAACATCACCGGTTTGCTGGGATCGGTTAATGCCGGCTACAACCACACCTCTCCGGCTTCCGGCTACGTGCCAGGCACGCCCGAACAGTACACGCCGGTCGAACAGAACTGGGCCGGCTACGCCCAGGATTCCTGGAAAATCCATCCGAACCTCTCCGTTCAATACGGCACGCGGTGGGAATACCAGGGACCCTATGACGCGCGCAACGGCCTGGTGCTGCTGCCGCAAAATGGCGTCACCAGTCTGTGGGGCCCCACGCCGGTCGGCGACCTGTTCTCGCCCGGCGCTTTCAACGGCTCGAGCGACGTTCAGTTGACTTTGCAGGGCGGCAGCAATGGCCGTCCGGTGACCAACCGCCGGCTCCACAATTTCGCACCGTTCCTGGGGGTGGCCTGGGCTCCGGGCGGGAATAACAAGACGTCCATCCGCGCCAATTTTTCCACCCACTATGTGCAGGATGGTTTCACCTTCTGGACCCCCGCCACGACCGCCAACACCGGTCTGTTCAGCGTGTTCAGCAACGCCACTCCCACGGGCGTTTTTTCCTCGAGCAACCTTCAAATACCGGTGCCTACCACCAACGGCGGCTTCCCGGTTTCGCAGGTGACCAACTGGATCAACAGCGGCGGCTCCGCCAACCTGGAGGCATTCAACCCCAACCTGCGGGTACCCTACGTCCTGGAATGGAGCCTGGGCATCCAGCGCGAGCTGGTGAAGCACGCCACCATCGAGGCCCGCTACGTGGGGAACCATGCCCTGGAGCAGTACCGCGTCTACAGCATCAACGAGCAGAGCTGGAACAATACCGGGCTGTTGCAGGAATTCATCAACGCGCAGAACAACCTGAATATCGACATCAAGAACGGCGTGAACGGCAGCTTCGCCAACAACGGGTTTCCCGGACAGGTCCCCACGCCCATCCTCGACAAGGTTTTCAGCGGCCTGGCGTCGAGCGCCGGTTACGCCAGCAGCGGATTCGTCACCAATCTGAACCAGAACAACATCTACACGATGTACAACACGATCCGCACATCGGCTACCTACCGGCCGAATGTTCTGGGCGCCAACGCCAATAACCCGGCCAATTTTCCGTTGAACTTCTTTGTGGCGGATCCCTGGGCGGCCAGCGCCAACTATGTGAGCAACGCGGGCTGGTCGTATTACGACGCGCTGGAAGTGGAAGTGAAGAAGGTCTACGGCAACGGCTTCTTCATGCAGGCCAATTACACCTTCAGCAAGGTGCTGGCGGATACCCAGTTCGGCGAATCGCAGACGGAAGCGCAGAATTACCTGTCCCTGGCGAACACCCGGCTGGACAAGTTCCGGGCGGACTTCGACGTGCGCCAGTCTTTCGGCATGACCTTCGGTTACCCGATCCCCGTCGGCCGTCAGAAGCGCTTCCTTTCGTCGATGCCGCGCTGGGCCGATGCCGTCGTCGGCGGCTGGGCCTTCTACGGCTTCACCCACTGGCAGACCGGCTCGCCGATCACCATCAGCTCGGCCCGCAACACGCTCTCTTCGGGCATCGCCGCCACGCCCATCCTGGAGAATATGAGCATCTCGCAGTTGCAGTCCAATATGGGCGTGTATCGCGGCGGGAACGGCGTGTACTTCGTCAACCCGGCTTCCGGATTGTTCACCGTCAAAGGCGGGACCAGCACGGCAAATTTCTGCACCGCCGGCCAGACCACGCCCTGCTGGGCGGAGCCGGCGCCGGGCCATTTTGGGAACGTGCCCTACCTGGGATTGAGCGGGCCGCGCTTTTTCGATCAGGATTTCTCGCTCGTCAAGAATATCCAGATCAAGGAGCGGCTGCGTTTCGAGATGCGCCTGGAGGCCTTCGACGCGTTCAATAACGCGAATTTCGGCGGCGCCACGCTTTCCACCGACTCCACCACCTTCGGCCAGTTGACCACCACAGTGGATACGGCGCGCGGCGGCGGCGTCACTTCGCGCATTGTGCAGTGGGCCGCGCGGCTGCACTTCTAAACCGGTGCTGGACCAAAGCCAGGGGCGGCGCGCGAGCCGGCACGAAAGCCGGACGCAACGATCCCTGTCCTTGCGGGTCGGGAAAGGCGTGCCATATCAAGACCAGGGAAGTTCCAACCACACGCGAGCCCGAGATTGGATCGCGCGCAGGCGAGGTCGTTTGGCCAACGGCCTTATTCTAACGCCTATGGGCGTGCCCCCTGGGGCGCCCCCCCGAGGCCCGCAGGCGAGGAGTAAACCTAAACCGCGGAGAAGAGCTAAGCGAAAGCCCCGCGGTGGGGCGCGCGACTTCCGGCAGCGGCTTCCGGCGGTAGCGGCGCGCCGCGGCTGGTGAGATAATCGCTGTTCCGGAGCCGGAACTCCGTTTCGCGGGGCTAAGGCCGGAGCCGGCGGCTCGGGATGAGCTGCCGCACAGTGAGGACCGCACTATGATTTCGGGAGCCGGTAAACTGGTGGCGCTCGCCTGCCTGGCCGCGGGGGGCGCCGGGGCACAAACTTCGGGCTTTGTGCCGATCGATCCGTGGGATCGGATCAAGACCATGGTTCGCGGGGTGAATATCCTGGGATACGACCCGCTATGGCGCGATTTCGAAAAGGCGCGCTTTCAGGAGCGGCACTTCGGGCGCATCCGCGAGGGCGGGTTCCGGACGGTTCGAATCAATTTGCAGGCGTTCTCGCACATGGATTCAGCGAACCGCCTTGACCCGGCTTGGTTCAAGACCCTGGATTGGGCGGTGAAGAACGCTTTGGCAAAGGGGCTGGCGGTCATTCTGGACGAGCACGACTACACCGTCTGCGGAACCAACGCCGCCCTGTGCCAGCCCAGGTTGATGGCGTTTTGGGAGCAGGTGGCCGAACATTATAAGGATGCGCCGAACGGCGTGCTGTTCGAGATTCTGAACGAGCCGAATACCCAGGTCACGGTGGAGTTGTGGAACGCCTGGATCAAAGAGGCGCTGGCGATCGTTCGGAAGACGAATGCGCGGCGCAACGTGGTGATCGGACCGGCCTCGTGGAACAACATTCATTACCTCGATAAGCTGGAGCTGCCGGAGAGCGACCGCAACATCGTGGTCACCGTACACTATTACCTGCCGATGAATTTCACCCATCAGGGGGCGCCGTGGAACCGGGCCACCGCCAACCTGTCGGGGATCGCCTGGGGCACCGGCGCGGAGAAGCGCCAGGTGGAAGAGGACTTCGCGGGCGTCGAGGAGTGGTCGAAGGCGCGGAAGCGGCCCATTTTGCTGGGCGAGTTCGGGGCCTATGACCGGGGCGGCGCGGATATGGATTCGCGGGTGCGGTACACGTCCCACGTGGCGCGCACGGCGGAGTCGCTCGGATGGGCGTGGACGTATTGGCAGTTCGATTCCGACTTCATCGTTTACGACATGGCCAAGGACGACTGGGTGCAGCCGATCTGGAGGGCGCTGATTCCGCAGTGAGCGAGGTGGTGGCGCGCGTGGAGTCCTTGAACGGAACCGGCGGTGAGGCGGCCCTTGGAGGCTGAATCCTGGTGCGTGTCGCCGCGCGCCGGACCGTAGCCGGGCCTGTGCCGCCAGCCGCGATTGGAGGGCGGCTCCGCTTGCCTGGGTGTCCCGCCCCGGCCCACGGAAGCCAAAAGCCCATTCACACCGAAGCCAAACCCATTGAACTAAACCGCTGAGCGGTAATCTTCTGCGTTCCGGCCTTGCGCCGGACCCCCCCTGGCGTGGCGCGAGGCTCCTTTGAAACACTGGATCAGGTTATTTCCAATGACCAATCCAACTTTCAA
>JBKQPR010000180.1:0-39649 GCA_052144935.1 Bryobacteraceae bacterium | reverse complement strand
TGAAGTTGCTGGTGTCGAAGAGCACGAAGACGTTGGTGCCCACGAAGGCGTCGGGACGGTCCATGCCGGGCAGATCTTCCTTTTTGGCGTCCAGCAGCGGATGCGTGGAGCCGTCCGTGCTCACCGCCAGTGGAGCTTTGGTGCCTGACGCGAAGGTCGAAATCCTCTGCAGGATGCCGTCCTCGTAGATGCGGAAATCGTTGGGTTTCAGTTCGTTGATGTAGTGGTTCTTGCTGTCCGTCACCTGGAAGCTGAGGACCACCATATCCACTTTTACGCGGAACACCGCCCTGCCGGCCTCCTGGGCCTTGAGCAACGCGCCGCCCGCCAATGCGAATAATCCTCGTCGTGAAATGGTCATGGTCTTCTACCGGTTGGGAGATTACTGTAAGGCCGCATGATCCGCCGCCATGGCCGCCCGGCTGCGAGCCCGCACTTCGTCGCCCACGCTGCGCAGCGATTTCAGCAGGGCCGGCCAATCCTCCAGATGGGAAGCGAAGATGCGCTCCACCAGTTGCTGGGTCCATTCGGGAATGCGCACATTGAGCTGGGCGGGCGAAAGGCTCAGCTCGTCCGCCAGAGCCGCCCAGTAAAGCGTGTTGGACTCCCAGCTCTCGGCCAGGATGCGGCTGGAATATCCCATCAGGGCCGGGAAAGTGCGCAGGTTGAGGAGTTCCGGCTGGTAGGAGTTGGCCAGCGTCGGTTTAGGCGTGCCAAAGGCGCGCGAGATGATCTTGTAATTCACTTCCGCGGGCGAATCCGCGGCCAGTTGGCGGATCTCGGCCGCCAGGCAGGAGGACTCGTCCTTGCCGCGCTCGGCGGCGGCGCGCGCCAGCGAGAACAGCTCCGAGGGCGTAGCGCGGTCGGCCGCGTCCCTGGCATCGCCGGCGGCCAGCAGGCGGCCGATTGCAGCGGTGCGCGCGGGGGCCGCCAGCATGCCGAGGTCGGCCAGCGTCTGGGTGCGCGCATCGCCGTCAAAGGCTGCCTGCGCCAGCAGCTCGCGGCCATAGCGCAGGTGCAATCCCACCCAGTGGATCTGCGCGGACGTCACCGTCCACCAGCGCGGAATCTTGGCGCTCAGGATCATCTGCGGCACCAGATCGCCCCAAATCAGAGCCTGCGTCTGGGTGGGCACCAGGAAATTCTGCTCGGCTTCGGCCAGCGCATAGGGCAGGGAAGCCAGCGACCCCACCAGGCGCCCGCCGGCGTTGGAAGGCCAGCCCGTACCGAAGGTTTCGGTGGCATGCCAACTGCGCGGTTGGCCTTGCATGCCCAGGAAATCGTGGCTGCGCACGAACACCGGGTTGGTGAACAGGATCTGCGCTCCAGGCGGGGCGTAGTAGGCGTAGTTGAAGGCCAGCAGGGTGTCGCGCAGCAGCATGGCCAGGTTCCCGCGCACTTCCTTGATCTTTTCGGGGTCCCCGGCAGCCTTCTCGATGGCCGCCCGCAGGTTCAGCTTGCGCTCGGCGTCGATGTGCCGGTCGGTCCAGTAGCCGAAGCCCATGGCGTTCTTCTCGCTGGCGCTGAGGGTCGCCCGGGGGAGCTGGATCTCGCTGATGCGGCCGGTCAGCTTGGCGATCAGCGCCGGGTTGAGCTTTTCGCCCTTGGCCACGGCTTCGATGTGGTCGGCCAGTTGGAAGAGGGTATCCAGGGAAATGACGCGTTGCGCATCCAGGATGCGCTCCAGGTCCTGCGCGACATGCTCGCGGGCGTCGGCGTCTTCCGCGGACGGCGCTCCCGCCAACAGCTCCACCAGCCGTTCCTGCGGTTGGGCGGAAGTCTCGGGCGCGGCGGCCAGCAGGGCGCGCACGGCCCCGCGGCCGGCATCGAACAGATCGCGCTCATTGTGAAGCTGCGCGAAGGGGCCGGTAATCGCAGCGAACACTCCATCGGCCTTGGAGTCTGGTATAGTGCCCTGGCGCACCAGGATCTGCCACAAACCGACCAGCGACTGGAAGGATCCCAGCGCATCGGTGCGCCACAACTGGTCGTGGACCTTGCCGAGCGCCTCGGCGGTGTCCAGGAAGTGCAGGATGGAGGCGTCGCTGAGGCTGCGCGATTCGCTGAAAACGGCGTACTGGGCGCCATAGCTGTGATACTCGCGCGCCAGCCGGTCCACGGTACCCGCCTGCAAGGGCGCGGCGCGGTTGCGGTCTACATCGCCGATGGCCATGAAGATCTTCAGCGGCTCGTTCTCCACGGCTTTGCGGCACAGGGCGAAGAGGGCCTCCAGGACGTCGTCCGGTTCCTTCCAGGTGGTGGCCAGGCGCGTGAGCTTGCCATCGTACTTGCCCTGCGGATGGCTTACGAACAGGTTCTTCCACACATCCAGGCTGCCGGGGATGTGCGGCTTGCCATCGGCATTCAGGCGCAGGCGCGTGGTGAGCAGCATCATGTCGGTGTTCGACCGGAAGACCGGGCGGGCCGGGCCGGGGCTGGTGATGCGGCCGCGCACGGCGGCGTAGAAGCGCTTCATGCGGGCCGGCTCGGTGAGATACTCCGCGACCGGGCCATGAATGCGCGCCAGGGCGTCGTACAGGCTGGCCAGCCAGCCATCGTCCTTGCTGATGAGCTTGTCGAAGAACTCGGCGCCCTTGTCCGGCGAAGTGCCGGCCAACTCGGCCCAGGCCGCCGCCGAGCGCTGGCCTCCCGGAACCACGGCCATGCCGTTGCGAATCTCGAACATCCCGCCGAAGAAATCCAGCACGTGGGCGTAGGCGCGCAGGCGGGTATACGAAACCGACTTGCGGAGCGCCTCGGCGGTGTCGCGGTCGAGCTTGGAAAGCCCCAGATACAGGCGGCAAATGGAGGGGTCGGAGATGAAGATCTCGATGAAATCGGGCGCTTCCTTCTCCTTGGTGGCGCCCAGCCAATAGTCGGAGCCGAACAGCACCGGCACCGGACTGGGATGGAAATCGTAGGAGAACGGCCGGTTGGTGCGGAGCGCCTGTTCCAACTCGTTGAGCGGGAAGCCGGAATCCGTGGTGAGGAAGGCCCGCGAGGCATTCACGGTTTCCAGCACCACTTCCGAGCCGCAGCCGCCGCGCATGCGGAAGCCCAGGATGCGAATCAGCTCGGCCACCGTGGCGGATTCGCAGTTCTCCACTTTGATGACGCGCGCTTCTCCGGCCAGCTTCTCCAGCTCGTGGGCCTGCGAAAGGTACCGGTGAACCAGCTTGAGGTACTCGGTCTGTTCCAGCGCGTCGTTGCTATGGGACGCCTGGTAACCGTTGGTCACCACGTTGCGGGCCAGGGCGGGGAGGATGTCCTCGGGCGAGGCGTCCGGGGAAATCGCCGCCATCCGGGCGAACGAGCGCAGCGGGCCGGGAATGGGAATGTTGGCAGGCTTCTCCTTGGAATCCTGGGCGGCCAGGGAGCTCGCCTTTCCGGTGGCCGTTCGGTAGGCCTCCAGATGGCGCGCGGCCGCGGCCGAATCACCGGCCAGCAGGTCAAGCGCGGCCAGGCGGCGGGCAATCACGCCGGCGCGCGCGGAATCGCCCGCGCCGCGCATCGTGGTGAGCAGCTTTTCGTACGCCTGGCGGGCCGCCGGATCGCCATAGCGCTCCAGAAACTCGGCGTACGCGGTGAGGGCCGGAACGCTGTTGGGATTGGATTCGACGGCGCGGGCCAGGGCAGTCCGGGCGCCCAGGGTGTCCCCGGACGCTTCCATCTTGCGAATTGGGTCGGAACTCTGTTCCCCGAACGAGGCCCCTAAACCTAGAGTTAATACCAAAATGAAAAGCACGGAGGGTCGTTTCATGACTTCCTTCACTACTGGTGAATCACTCTACCATGTTCAGGCGTAGTTTGGTGATTCTAGATCAAACAAAGCATCCACCGCAACCGGGTGGAATGTAAAAACGAATGCAAAAAGGCGCACGGCCTCCAAAAACTCTGAGATCTCGATGGTCCAGGTGGCTGGGAAGCTACAGTACGTGAAGCGCGCAGGCGTCGCCGCCCGGTCAGCCCAGTCCACCCGGCAACCCGGCGGGACCAGGTGCACTGCCGGACTGCCTGTGGCAACATGGAGGGGTAAGCCGGACCCCATCCAGCAGGAGAAGCCCGGAGTGGCCACTAAACTCGAAGCCCGCGTGTCGGAGCACGATCGGCAGATCGCCGCCATCCGCAAGCTCATCTTGCAGGGCATGAAGATGATCAATTCGATGTCCGCGTTGCAACGCAAGACCGAAGCAGGCCTCTTACGGCTGGAAGGGCAACAGGAGGCCACGCGGCAGGATCTCCGGGAACTGGCCGCCTCACAGCGGAAGACCGACGCCCAGTTGCAGTCCTTCATCCGGTCGATGGAGCGGGGCCGCAACGGCCACTCCAAGCAGCCGAGCCCTGGATAGGTCGGATACGGACGTTCCCCGGTCGTAGGCCCTGTTCGGGCGGAAAGAAACAAAGGACGAAGCGTATCGTGAGGTGAAATTCTTGACTCGCGTCCCGCGACGCGAGGCTATAACTTTAATCAAAACGGCCAAGGAGACAGTCGCCAGTGAGAACCAAAGCCAAACCGGTGGTCCATCGCCTGCCCATCACCAAAGCGCGCATCAACCTCGGCCAGGTGGCCAAGCGGGCCCACCTCGACAACGATTACTTCATCCTGGAGAAGGACGGCATTCCCGTGGCCGGCATAATGGGCGCCGCGGAGCTTGAGGATTACCTGGAACTCCGCGACCCGAAGGTCCTCGGGCACATCCGGGCAAGCCATGCGGAATTCCTCGCCGGCAAGAGTCGCCCCGTTGCAGAATTTCTAGCAGAGCGCGCATCGCGCCCTAGGAAGGCGTAGACGGCATCCGCGCGCATGACACCGCCCTTGGCGCCCTTCGCCGTCCACACCACTCCCCGCTACGAGCGGCTTTCAAACAGCTCCAGGAGGGTCACCCTGACTTCGAGAGCGCCGAACGGAGCGCCGTCGAGGTGCTCTCCGCCGACCCCCATAACCGGACGCGGCGCCATCACATCAAGAAGCTGGAAGGTAAGCCCGACGGTGAGGGCCGATACCGCCTATCCCTCGGCCGCTGGCGGTTCCGTTACGACATCACGGGTCGTCTGGTAGAACTCTCCACTACTGCGGCCTGCGCCGCGAAGACACGTACTCATAAGAGCGCTCCGCCGGGGCCTCCGGCCTGACCTTGACCGGCCAGTCCCTTGCCTTTGGTTTGGCGGTGCAGACTCTCGGCCTGCCGGCGCCCCTGGGTCGCGCCGCACGTGTCCCCCGTCGTCAAGGGAGCTTCTCAATCCGCACCCTCGCGATGCGGTTGCGCTCCATCTCCAGCACGGTGTAACGGCGGCCCTCGTATTCCAGCGATTCGCCGGCCTGCGGAATGCGGCCGAGGCGGAACAGCAGGAAGCCCGCCAGCGTCTCAAATCCGGCCTCGGTGGGGATTTCAATGCCAAATTCGGTTTCGAGGTCGCGAATGCGGGTGGAACCGTCCAATTCGGTATCGCCGGCCGGAGCGCCGCGGCGGCGGGCCTTCTCGTCGTGCTCGTCCTCGATGTGGCCGACGATCTGTTCGAGCACGTCTTCCACCGTCAGCATGCCGACGATAGTGCCGAACTCGTTGACGACTAGAGCCATGTGGGAGCGGCCTTCGCGGAAGTCCTCTAGCATTTGCGAGAGCGGCTTGCTCTCGGGCACCACCAGGTGGCGCCGCAGCAGGCGCGCCATGCGGAACGAGCGGCTGGGGCGGCCCAGCCTTATGGCTTGGCGGCGCTCCTCCCAGATGGGCAGCAGGTCCTTGTAATGCAGGATGCCGATGATTTTCTCGGGCGCCTCGTCGTAGACCGGAAGGCGGGAATGCTGTTCGTGGTTCATGGTGTGCAGCACCTCGTCGAGCGAGGCGGTGGACGGGATGGAGACGATATCGTTGCGCGGCACCATGATTTCGCGCACCGCGATGGCCCCCAGATCGAGCACCCGGTGGATGATATCCTCCTGCAGCTCAGGCAGGTAACCGAGGCCGCGGCTGGAGCTGACGATGAGCTTCAGCTCCTCGGCGGAATGGCCCCCGGAGTGGCCCGCGCCGCGCAGTTTGAGGGCCCGCGTGATGGCCCCGGCCGAGCGCTCGATGACCACCACGAAAGGCAGGGATGCGCGGTAGAACACCAGCAGCGCCGGCGCCACCAGGGCAGCCAGGGCATCGGCCTTGGCGATGGCCAGGTTCTTGGGAACCACCTCGCCCATCACCACGTGGAAGTAGCTGATGGCCAGGAACGAAAGCAGAAAGCTGGCGCCGCGCAGAAAGGTGCTGGTGAACGGCGTGAGCAGCGGATGGAAGACGGCCAGCAGCATGCCGTACACCGTGTCCTGCCCAGCCCAGCCGATGCCGAGACTGGCCACCGTCACGCCCACCTGGGTGACGGAAAGCAAGCGGCCGGGATTGGACAGCAGGTTCAGGGCGGCCTGCGCGCCGGCATGGCGCTCGACCGCCATTTGGCGGAGGCGCGAGTGGCGCACCGAAAGCAAAGCCACCTCCGCGGCGGCAAAGAAGCCGTTCACCGCGATGAGAAAGACGACCAGCAGGAGGCGAAAGGCCGGGTTGCTCACAGGCGTCAGGTTTATTGTAGCGGAGCCCCGCGGGCGGGAGTGCGGAGTGTGTTTTCAGACAAACTTAACATCCGGCGACGCGCGCAGGGCCTAACTCGGTCTCCGACCGCGGGATATGGTGCTTCTTGCTGCGAACCACTCTGGTGTCTCCATATCCCAGATCCTGCGCCAGGATCAGATAATAACGGCTCTCCTCCAGCGATCCCTCTGCCATATTCATGTAGCGCGCTTTGTCTGATCGCGAAATGGGAGCCGCTCATGGGTTGAGGGTAGAACGCCTCTTTGTCCGGAGGATGAAAACGAAATGGGGCAGTTGCAGCCGTGCCTCCGCCGGCATCCGGCTCAATACCGATCTCGCCCGCAATCCGCGGGAATGCCTCGAATACATCGTGGTGCACGAAATGGCGCACTTGCTGTAACCCACTCACAACAGCCGTTTCATGGATTTCTCTTGTTCTCATCTGTGTTGTTCCGAAAAATCATGTATCTCGTTCAAAAGACGGATTCTCCCAAAACCGATGGACATTCACAGATGCGCGCTACGCCGTCATTTTTCATGTTCTACGGGCGGCCGGGGGCCGGCCATGCGGGGTTCATCTGTGGCCGATTATCCCTTCCCACTTTTCGGGTCGAAGCGCAGCGACACCGAGTTGATGCAGTAACGCTGGTTAGTGGGCTTTGGGCCGTCGGGAAACACGTGGCCCAAATGAGCGTCGCACTGGCTGCACAGCACCTCCACGCGCTCCATGAAAAAGCTGTTATCGGATTCGGTGCGCACGTTTTCCTCAGCGGCGGGGGCAAAGAAACTCGGCCAGCCGCAGCCGGAATCGAACTTCTCGTCGCTTCGGAACAGCGGGGCGCCGCAGCAGACGCAACGGTACGTGCCGGCTTCGTGGTGGTCCCAATACCGCCCGGTGAAGGCGCGCTCGGTGCCCTTCTTGCGCGCTACCGCATACTCCTCCCGAGACAGCTCCTGGCGCCATTCCGCATCGGTTTTTTCGATTTTCTCCACTTTGACAGTCTCCCTCTTGTTCCTATTATCGGCGATTCCGGCCGGGCCCTGTTTTCACCGCGGAGACGCGGAGAAAACGGAGGAAGCGCGGAGAAAACCAATTCTCTATTGTCTTCTCCGCGCTTCCCCGTTACCTCGGCGTCTCCGCGGTGAATACAGGGCCCCCCGCGTTTGACATCCCCGCCGAATTCTCCCTAAACTTGATATAGATTGATAGATCTATCCCGCGTGGAGGCTTCCACGGCCTCCGAAATCCTGAGTTGGGCGGTTGAGACCTACGGGGACTCCTTCGCCATCGCCGCCAGTTTTCAGAAGGAAGGCATGGTGGTGGTGGACATGGTGTCTCGCCTCACGCCGCACGCGCGTGTGTTCACGCTGGATACCGGGCGCCTGCCCGAAGAGACCTATCGCATGATGGATACGGTGCGGGAGCGCTACGGTATCCCCATCGAGCTGGTGTTTCCGGATCGCGAAGAAGTCGAGCGGATGACCTCCCAGCATGGCCCCAATCTTTTCCTGGACAGCGTCGAGCGCCGGCAACTGTGCTGCGAAGTCCGCAAGGTGCATCCCCTGGAACGCAAACTCAAGGAGCTGCGGGCCTGGGCCACCGGGCTGCGGCGCGAGCAGGCCGAGACGCGCACCCACATCCCCAAGGTCGAGGCAGTGGACGGCCGCATGAAGATCAGCCCGCTGGCGGACTGGACCGCTGCACAAGTTGACGAGTACGTGCGCGCCCACGATGTGCCGCTGCATCCGCTATACGAGCGCGGATACGCCTCGATCGGCTGCGCACCATGCACACGGCCGATTCTGCCCGGCGAGCCGCCCCGGGCCGGACGCTGGTGGTGGGAACAGGATAGCAAGAAAGAATGCGGCATCCACTTCGCCCTCGACGGTACGGTGCGGCGTGCATAAAGGGTTTACCCTCTGGTTCACCGGCATGTCCGGCGCCGGCAAGAGCACCATTTCACGCCTGCTGGAGTCGCGGCTGCGCTCCCTGGGCGCCAAGGTTGAGGTGCTCGATGGCGACGTGGTGCGCACGCACCTTTCCAAGGGCCTGGGCTTCGGCAAAGAGGATCGCGACGAGAACATCCGGCGCATCGGCTTCGTCTGCGAGCTGCTCTCGCGGAACGGCGTGATCGCCATCGCGGCCGCCATCTCGCCTTACCGCGCGGTGCGCGAAGAGGTGCGTACCCGCATCGCCAGGTCCGCCGATTTCCTCGAGGTCTACGTGGAATGTCCCATCGAGGTGCTGGCCGGGCGCGACGTCAAGGGCCTCTATAAGAAAGCGCTGGCCGGAGAGCTTGCCCAGTTCACGGGCGTGTCCGATCCGTATGAGCCACCGCTGGCGCCCGAGGTGACCGTCCACTCATCCCAGGAAACGCCCCAGGAAAGCGTCGAGAGAATCTGGGCTACACTGGAACAACTGGGTCTGGTTTCCTTTGATCGATCTGCACTCACACACTAACGAATCCGACGGAACCTGTTCGCCCGGACAACTGATCGAGGAAGCGGTCGAAGCCGGGGTGGACGTCCTGGGCATCACCGACCACGACACGTTCCGCGGCTACGAGCAGGCCGTCCCGCTGGCGGGGCCGGCCGGCGTGGAGTTGGTCTGCGGCATTGAGCTTTCCACCAAGCTGCACGGCCGCTCGGTGCACCTGCTGGGATATTTTTTGGCGGAAGACGGGTTGGCCGATTTTCGCGAATGGGTCCGCGACTTGCAGGTGGCGCGCCGCGAGCGCAACATCCGGCTGGTGGCGCGTCTGCGCGAGCTGGGATTCGACATCACGTTGGAAGAGGCCGAAGCGCGCGGGCGCGGCATGACCGGGCGTCCGCATTTCGCGCAGATCATGGTCGAGAAAGGCTACGTGCCGAACCTGCGCGCGGCCTTCGACGATTACCTGGACGAGTCCGCCAAGGGATACGTGTACCGGCGCGAGCCGCGGTTCGCCGAGGGTGTGGAGCGCATTCGCAAAGCCGGTGGGATCGCCTCGCTGGCGCATCCCGTGCGCGTCAAGGGCGACGTGGCGAAGATGCTGCCGGAGTTGTGCGAAACCGGCATGAACGCCATCGAGGCCTATCACAGCGACCATGGACCGCGCGAGACCGAGCTGTACCTGGCCCTGGCGCGGCGCCACAATCTGCTGGTGACCGGCGGCTCGGATTTCCATGGCGCCGTGAAGCCGGGAGTGCGGCTGGGCGCCGGCTGCAATGGCAATCTGCATATCCCCGAAGACCTGCTGGAGCGGCTGCGGAAGGGATAAGGGACGCCGCGAGGCAGCGAAGGCGGCTCGGGGACCGCTGGGGCCAGCCATACGGTACGCTTAAACAGAGAGGCGGCCGGAACACCCGGAAGGAGCTCGGTGCGTTGCCGAATCGCCGCCGGTCTTGTGGCCGCGATGGCCTGGGCCTGGATGTGCTGGATGGCTGGATGGGCGGCCATCGCCTGCGGCGGCGCGAATCGGCTAAAATCGATAGCAGCCGGTGAGACACGCAGCCGTGAGACACGCGCAACCGGTAAGACACGCGCAACCGGTGAGGCACGCCGGGAAAGCCAAACAGGGCAGCGGCCACCAGGAAGGATGATTCATGAGAACGCAAGACCGGGTCTTTTCTCGTAGGGAACTATTCGAAAGGGCTGGGACCGCCGCCAAACTGGCCGCCCTGGCAGCCACGTTCCGGGGCGCTTATCCGCAAACCAGGTATTCGATGCCCGGCCTCTATCCCGGCCGGGTGATCGGAATCAAACACAGCGCCGCCAGCGTCAGGATGGCCTACCAAACTCAGCCAATTCAAAATATGGTCCGGGCAGGTTTAAGGGAACTGACCGGGGCGCCCGATTCCACTACGGGCTGGAAACAGTTGTTCGGCCCCGACGATGTGGTCGGCATCAAGGTCAACCCCAACGGCATAGAGCAGATTGTTAGTTCCCCCGCGGCCCTCAATGAGATCCTGCAGGGATTGCAGTCGGCCGGGGTCTTGCCCGGCAACATCATCGTCTACGAACGCTACCGCAACCTGCTCAACAGGATCTCGGGCTGGGTGCCGAGTACGGTAAAGCAGGACTCGGCAGCGTGGGACTGGAATGGCGACCAGACGGGCTTGACGTATAACCCCTCCAATTTGCCAGGCATGACGGGATACAATCCCAACTATTACGTGGATTGCCCGGGGTTCCTGTTGCCGGGTTACAGCCCCAAGAACCCCGCCCAGACCAGGTCTTACCTGGCCAACGCCGTAACTAAGTTCAGCAAGATTATCAATCTGGCCATACTAAAAGACCACCAGGCCGCGGGGTTCACCCTCGGCCTGAAAAACCTATGTCAAGGGATGGTCAACAACGTCAACAGGGCACACCCCGATGTTGCCGGTCCGGGTAACTTCATGAACCAGTTTATCCCGCTGGTTGTAGGTCAGCCCTGGATCCGCAACAAAGTCGTGCTGTCGATTATCGACGGCACACACGGACTTTGGAATGCCGGTCCCTCCGGGGACATGCGCTTCGTCTGGGAACACAACACCATGTATTTCGCCACCGACGTGGTGGCCTGCGACACGATCGCGTCGAAGGCGATTGACGCGCAGCGCGTTCTGGCCGGACTGCCACCCGAAGCCACCTCGGGAGCCGACGAGTGGGACAAGTACCATTTTCGTCAACCGGACCACATTGCGAAAGCGGGCCAAGCTGGCCTGGGGGTGTGGCAAGGCGACCTCATTAACTACCGATCATTCACAATCGGGTAGCTCGGCCGGGAAGCCATGTGGGGCAGGCGCCTTGTACACGGCCTGAAGCCGTCTCTCCCTATGTCTTCAGTCTAACCAATCCCACCCCGCTATTCGGTACCGCTTCATGACGCTAGGCTCAACGTGCTGCGATGCGGTGGTTTTCCACCCCCGGGCCGGATGGTGAGCTTCGCGCGGTCTCCATCGTTCGGGTGGCGGAGTTCCTGCAACGCATGAGTGTAGAATAGCGGGGTCCGTCGAGTCTCGGTAGGCCGCCTCTCACGCGGCCTTCACGCGGCCTCCTGGCCCTTGCCTCTCCCGCGTACCTGCGCTACTAATCGGAAATGGCAACTCTCGTGGGCGACTTGCGCTTCGCATTGCGCTCCTTGCGCGCGAATCCCGCGTTCACCGCGATCGCGGTGGCTTCCCTGGCGCTCGGCATCGGCGCCAATACCGCCATCTTCAGCCTGGTCGACCAATTGCTGCTCTGGGCGGTTCCGGCGCGCGAACCCGGCCGCCTGGCGCGTCTGGAGGGCGGGCGCAGCGGCACCTATCCGTTCTACCGCGAATACCGCGCCCGCAACCAGGTGTTCAGCGGACTCTTCGCCGCGAGCGACCCCGTGGTGGCGGGCATCCGTCCCGAAGGCGCCGCCGCCGTGGAAGTGGGACGCGTGTCGTATGTCAGCGGCGACTTTTTCGGCACGCTCGGGGTTGGTGCTGCTGCTGGGCGCGTGATCGCCGACCCGGACGATGCGCCGTCGGGATCGCCGGTGGCCGTGCTCGCCTACGACTACTGGCAGCGGCGCTTCGCCGGCGACCTGCGAGTGCTGGGCCGCAAACTCGCGGTGAACGGGTATCCGCTGGTCATCGTGGGCGTGGCGGAAGCGGGATTCGGCGGGCTTTCTCCCATCGCGCGGCCGAGCGCCTTCGTTCCACTGTCCGCGTACCCGCTAACCACGCCCGGCGCTACCGCCATGTGGAACACGCCCGGCATGTTCTGGCTCACCGAGATTGGCCGGCTCAAACCGGGGATGTCGCTGGGCCATGCCCAGGCGGCTCTGCGGGTGTTGTGGCCGCAGGTGGTGGACGCGGTCAACGAAGGCGCCGCGAGGAACGGGAAGCGCCCGCGCAAATACGATAAGGAAGCGCCGGTCACGCTGGCCGCCGCAGCCCACGGAACGGCGGGAGGCCCGTCGGGGACGATGGACCCGCTGGCCGCCCTGTTCTTCGCCACCGGCCTGGTGCTGCTGATCGCGTGCGCCAACGTGGCCAACCTGCTGCTGGCGCGCGCCAACGGGCGGCGTAGGGAGATGGCGCTGCGGGCGGCCCTGGGCGCCACGCGCGGTCGGCTGGTGCGCCAGCTTTTCACCGAAAGCCTGCTGCTGGCGGGTTTGGGTGGCGCCCTCGCGCTGGCGGTGGCCTGGGCTGCGGTGATGGGGCTGGCCAAGGCCAACCTGGTGGATGCGGAGCTGCGGTTCCATCCCAGCCTTGCGGTAGCCGGGTTTTCGCTGGGCGCCACGCTGCTCACCGGCCTTCTGTTCGGCTTGGCGCCCGCCATGCGCGCCAGCCGGCTCGGTCTGGCTGAGGCCATCAAGGATGGCGGATCGGCCACCGCCGGCGGGTCGCGCTTGCGCTTGGGCAAGGCGGTGATCGCTTTGCAGGTGGCGCTTTCGCTGGCGCTGCTGGTGGGCGCGGGCCTGTTCCTGCGCACGCTGCGCAACCTGAATCACGCCGATATAGGATTTCAAAAACAGAACGTGGTTCTCTTCGATGTGGATCCCAGCAAACTGGGCTATAAGGACCACCGCCTGCGTGAGTTTTACGACGGCCTGTTGGCGCACGCCCGCGCCACGACTGGCGTGCGCTCGGCCGCGCTATCGCTGATGACGCCAATGGGAGAATGGGCCTTCTCGACCAGCATATCGGCGGAAGGCTATCAGCCTGCGCCCGGAGAGCAGATGATCATTCTGGCCAACCGGGTGACGGAGGGCTACTTCACCACGCTGGGCATCCCCATGCTGCTGGGCCGCGATTTTCGTGCGGAGGACGAACCGGCCGTCACGCCAGGCGGTAACCTGCTGGCTGCCCTCGGCCGCATGAGCGGCGGATTCAGCGACACGGTGGCCAGTGGCTCGCACGTGTGCATCATCGACGAGTCGCTGGCGCGGCACTTCTTCGGCACGGCCAACCCGATAGGCCGCCACGTGAGCTTCGAAGACAAGTACGATCCGGCGGGCGCGATCGAGATCGTCGGCGTGGTGAAGGACGTCCACCACATGGGCGTGCGCCGCGCCGATTTGCATGGCATGATTTACACTCCCAGTTGGAGCAAAGGCGCCGAAGCCCGGATGCTCAGCGTGCGGTTGGCGGGGGACGCGGCCCCGGCGATCGCGGCGATCCGGCGCCAGGTGCATGAGATGGATGCCAATGTGCCCGTGTTGCGCACCCGCAAACTGGAGGAATATGTCAACGCCAGCTTTGAGCGCGAGCGGCTGATCGCTTACCTCTGCGCTGTGTTCGGAGCGCTGGCCCTGGGGCTGGCGTCGGTGGGGCTGTACGGCGTGATGGCCTACGCGGTAACCCAGCGGACTAAGGAGATCGGCGTGCGCATCGCGCTCGGAGCGCAGCGCGGCGACGTGATCGGGATGGTGTTGCGCGAATCGCTGTTGCCGGTGCTGGCCGGCCTGGCAGCCGGGGTGGCCGGAGCGCTGGCGCTGGCTCGGCTGGTGGCGGGGATGCTCTACGGAGTGGCCCCGCGCGATCCCGTCACGATCGTGCTGGCCGCGGTGGCGATGATGGGCGTTTCGCTTGCGGCGGCGGCTATTCCGGCGCGCCGCGCCAGCCGCGTGGAGCCCATGACGGCGCTGCGGCACGAGTAGGAGCGGGAACTCGAAACGAAAGCGTCTGTCCCGCCTTGGGGGGCGGGCAATCCTGGGGTGCCGGGTCCAAAGGGCCCGCCCCCGGGATGGGCAGCCCCGGCCGGCGCTCGCCGGGTTCGCGGGCCCGCGCGGCTGGTAAGGCGCCTGAAAGGCGGCTGGGCCCAGAGGGTACCCCAGGATTGCCCCCCCACAATCAAATGCCGCAGTCGGCGATGGGCAAAGTGGCATTGGGCGCTTTTCGCAGGCCCTTAAATTAAAGCACCCGCGCGGCAACGCCACCGACGCTCAGCGTCCCGCCCGGCTTGGCGAAGGGTGTCCGCAGGTAGGCCAGTGCGATCACCTTGCCCGCCGCCGGCGAATAGACCGACGAGGTGATCTCACCCGCTTCACCGCCATCGGCGCTGAGCTTCGTGCCGGGAGCGGGCGGTTCCGCAGCGTCGAGTTCAACGCGCGACAGCAACTTGTTGACGTGGCCCTGCGCACGGATGCGCTCGACGATCTCCTGGCCCAGATAGCATCCCTTGTTGAAGCTGACGGCGTGCAGTTGGCGCGTTTCCTGCGGCAGAGTGGTTTCGCGGATGTCTTCGCCGTAGCGGGGTTTGCCGTTTTCGATGCGCACCAGGCGAGCGTCGGCTTCAGTGGCCGGTTGCGCGCCGGCGGCTTCCAGGCGGCGGACGGTCTCGTCCAAAGCCCCGGCAGCGCAGTAAATGCGGAAGCCGGGTTGGCCAGTGACCGTGACGGCGGCAATCGTGGCGCCATCCCATGGCAGATGCGCGTAGGCCTCGCCGGGGACGGGCGCGTCGAGAGACGCCAGCACCGCGGCGGCGGTGGGACCCTCCAACCCGATGGCGGCCGTCTCTCCGGTAACGTCCTCCAGCTCGACCTGGTCGGCCACCTTGTAGCGCAAAATCTGCTGCCGCGCCTTTTCGCGCAGCTCCGGTTCGGTATCGACCAGGAAACGATCGGCGAAGCAAAACAGGCAGACATCCGCCTGGATGCGCCCCTGGGGGCTGAGCAGGAAAGCGTAGCACCCCGCGCCGGGAGCCATTTTCTTGACCTCATTGCTGGACACGTTATGCAGGAACCGGGCGCGGTCGCGTCCGCGCGCCAGAAGGCGTCCGCGCGCGCTCCAGTCCAACCATGCGGCGCCATGGCGCAGTGCGTCGTAACCTGGGCTCATATTTTCAGTGTAAGGCCGGCCGCGCGCGGCCCCGCCGCGGTCCTCAGAAGCGGGCCTTAGAAATTGTGCCGCAAGTAACCCGAAATCGCGATGATGACCAGGCCCGAAATCAGGGCCCCCGTCATCAGACGGGTGCGGCGCTGGTTGTTGGGCTGCACGATCAGCCAGCACACCGCGAACACATGCATCACCAGCAGCAGCTTGATTCCCAGAAACATGTGGTAATGCACTGAATGCCCGGGATTGCTGAGGATGTTGTAGATGCCGGAAACCAGCAGTCCGGCAATCGCTGCCGCCACCAAGGGGCGGAAAGCCGCGGCGGCCCTTTCAACGAGGGCCCCGCGCGTTTCGGCGGACAGACCGCCGGCCGAGGGCGTCATCACCAGGCGCCCAAAAATGATGCCTCCGATCAACGTCGCCATGGAAGAAAGGTGCAGCCACCGCATGAACACGAAGAGTGCATCGGCCATAGGTTGAGTATACAATCGCACAGGCACGCCACGACGGCTGAAATGCGGTAACATTCCTGGAAGCCCTTCCGGCAAACGGCCGAAACCGAAATGGGCGCTATACAATCAGGTTATGATCCACGAGATCCTCCCGGTAGGAATGCTGGCCTGCAACTGCTCGATCTTCGGCGACGAGCAGAGCCGCGAAGGGATGGTGGTGGATCCGGGGGACGATATCGCCGGCATCCTGGAAGTGCTGGCGCGGCATGGCCTGACGGTGAAGGCCATCGTGATCACGCACGCGCACATCGACCATATCGGCGGCGCGCAGAAGCTGAAACAGGCCACCGGCGCACCGGTCTACATGAACCAGAACGACGCCAGGTTGCAGAAGATGCTGGATGCGCAGGCCGCCTGGCTGGGGATGGCGCCGGTGGAACAGGTGGAGATCGACGTATCGGCCAAGGACGGCGACCGCCTGCTGGTAGGCGCCACGGAGTTCCATGTGCTGCATACGCCGGGGCACACCCAGGGCAGCATCAGCCTGTGGATTCCGGCCGACGGCAAACTGGTAGCCGGCGACACGCTGTTCCGCGACAGCATCGGCCGGACGGACCTGCCGGGCGGCGATTCGCGGCAGATTTTGCGGTCGATCCACGACAAGCTGCTGCCGCTGGCCGAGGAAACCGTGGTGATTCCCGGCCACGGCGAGAGCACCACCATCGGCCGCGAGAAGCGGTTCAACTACTTCCTGCAGGGGATGTAGGAGGCTGGTGGAGCGGGCGTCTTGACTTTGGCTTCGGGAGCGGCCGCACGTGGAAATGGGCCGAGCTTCAGGCGAGGACCGGCGGCAAGCCGGTGTAACGCTACTTCTATGCCCATGCCCGGCCCACGTTCCTCCCGGCGGCCGGGCGGGCGGCGAAGCTCCGCTGCCCCGCGGCGCAGTGCATTCCGCCGAGATTCAGTACGCCACGGGCAATCTGGCTCTCGACCCGAGATTCGCCGGGGAATCGGCCGACTACAAGGTTTTCTGAGGTCGCGCAGGCCTTCCACCGCACGGGAGCGCGGTGGGACCTTGTGCGTTTTTCCGGCCGACAAGGATGCGGGCCGGCCGGCGAACGTCGCCTTGCCACGGCTTCCCGCAGTGTGTCGGGGAAGGTGACGCTGCCTTCTGCCGGATGCCATCACCTCCGAGGCTGCCCTCACGATAGGTGTTCTCCCTAAGATTGGCGGAAGATGGTCAAAAGTCCTGGTAGAACCTTAGTACAAAAAGACCTTTTGCGGTCCTCTTGATGTCGTAAGCTAATCTCGGGAGCCGCACTATGACGATCAGCTTGGAAACGGGCAAGATCACTATCGGGTACCGTGACGGAAGGGCCATTGAAGGATTTGTTCTTGCACGCTACGGCAACACAATGAGTGTGGCAGTGAGGGACGCTGACGATGCTGTGTTATTCACGTGCGTGCACGGCAATTGGATCTCCGAAGACTGCGAACCTGTCGAGATCCGGTTTGACTGGCACCGGCAGGCTCCAGGGGAGGCGATCTCGGAAGCGGACTGCATTTGCTCGAAGGAACTGGCGGCTCGATTGATTCAGACGCTGGTAAGCGGTGATGAATCCGAGTGCGACGGGGACGCTAATTATGAGCAGGCCCGTTATGCGCCGCTGTTCCAGAGGGTCGTTTAGCAAACTTCAACAGTGCCGCTTGACCCCGGCCGGCTGCCGTGACCGCCTGATGAAACGGTGAGCGGCGCTGCCCACCCGAGGATGGCTCAGGGCAACCGGGCGCTGCATCGATTTCACACCCTTCGGCGCGCCATCATGTGAACCGGCTATCCCCCGCCATTCTTCTAAAGCCAGCCCAGCGCCGATCTCGGCCGGCGGCGCCGGCTTCTCCCGATCGCTGGCCGGCGCTACTGCCGCCGCCAGGCCGGCCAGTCTTGCCGTCTTCATCCCGCTGTTCCGCCCGCTGCGCGGCGGGCGGCGGCCATGTGAACGCGGGCCGGGAGCGCCCTCCCGCGCGGCGGCGTGCTCTTCGTGCTGGCGGCAGGCTGGTTGCCCTCGTGAGGGCGGCATGAAATACGGCCACGCCCCGCACTGGCACCGACGACCAGAGTTCCCGGCTTATCGGGGATCTTTTTGGGTGGCCCGGCTATCCGGGATGTTGGCAGGGCAGATTGAAGGATATCCGCCTATTGGCCATCATGGGACCAGACGTTCGGTTCGTTGTGCCCAACGAACTCAGCAACTCCGTCAAGAACCCTTGCGGCCTCTTCTGGCTTGGCCTGTTCTTCAGCCACGCGCCGGCGGCCGTCATTCAGCGTCGCGATCATTTCCTGCACATCCCCCATGGGGCTCTCGGGCTTCGGCTGGAACCTCCCAAGCTCTTTGCCCAATAGCTCGAGTGTCTTGTTCGCGACGGGGGTGAGGGGTATGGATAGGGCGGTGTAATGCTGTGCGATTCCGTCCCTGGCCACCAAGCTATATAAACTCTTTGAAATCGACACTTGCTGATCTGTTCTTCCGCCTGTGCCGGATTTGTGCCGTGAACCATCCCGGTTACGCTTGCGAGCGTATGGCGGAATCGGTGCGGATGGGCTCGGTCGACCTTCGCTCGGTGGAATACGGCGCCAAGGGTCCGCTGTGCGGGCCCGTGCGGGCCCTTGGAATACGTACCCATTCGAAGTATTCGAAGTATACTCCCACTCCCGAACTTTTCGTAAACTGTTCACTACAGGACTGACATGAGCCCACTCGGCCTTTTCGACACCAGCGCCCGCCATCTGCGGTTTGCCCTCCGCACGCTCGCCAGGCGCCGGGGCGCTTATCTCCCCGCGATGGCGATTCTGGCGCTTGGGATCGGAATGAGCGTGGCGATGTTTTCGCTGGTCGACGCGGTCTTGCTGCGGCCCCTGCCGTTTCCGGAGCAGGAGTCCATCCAGGTGATTTGGAAGAAGGACCCGCTGGCCGGAGTACACGTCGAGGAGTTGGCCTACCCGGAGCTCCGCGATCTCCAGGAGAACATCCCGGACTTCCAATATGTGGCCCTGACGCCCACCAGCCTGTACGGCTACGGCAGAGTGATTCAGGCAGGCAAGGCCGAGCCGGTTCAAGTGGAGAGCGCGCCCGTCTCGCACGACTTCTTTCGGGTGCTGGGCGTCTCTCCGGCGATGGGCCGGGACTTCACCGCTTCCGATGAGCGAGTGGGCGCGGCGCCGGTGGTGGTGCTCTCCGATTGGGTGTGGCGCGAACAACTGGGAGCGGACCGCCACATCGTCGGGCGAATGATCCGGCTGAACGGCCAAGGCCATACCGTCATCGGCGTGATGGAGCCGGGAGTCGAATTTCCGCGCGGAGCGGGTCTCTGGATTCCCCTTGGGGTGGACCGCAGAGTGGTGGAGAGCCGGCGCGCCACATTTTTGCAGGCCATCGCCCGCGTCCGGCCCGGGCGCTCCCGCGACCGCATTGCCGCGCAAGTGAATGCGCTCTTCACCAGGCTCGCGGCGGACCATCCCGATGCCTACTCGCGATCGCAGCAGGGGGTGGTGACGCCACTGACCGAATACTGGACTGGCTCCGCCCGCCTCCACCTTTGGATCATGCTGGCGGCATCGGCCCTTCTGCTGGTGGCCGCCATTATCGGCGCCGGCAACCTCTTTCTGTCGCGCACTCTGTCGCGCCGGCAGGAGATCGCTACGCGCGCCGCGCTCGGCGCCGGGCGGGCGCAAATCGTCTGGCAGTTCGCCGCCGAGGGCGCTGCTGCCGGGTGGATCGCCGCGGCGGGAGGCCTGCTGATCGCTCAAGTGACCGTCCGTTTGCTGGTGAAATGGTCCCCCGCCGATATCCCGAGGTTGTCCTCCGCGGCGCTGAATTGCGAGAGCTTCTGTTTTGCAGCGGGGGCGGCTGCCGTGGCGGCGGTGGTGTGCTCTCTCTTGCCCGGTTGGTTGGTGGCGCGCACCAACCTCGAAGCGGCGCTTCGAGAAGGCGGCGCCCGAACCTCCATGCCACAAAGCGGCAAACGCGCCCAGAGCGCCTTCCTTTTTGCCCAGGCGGCCCTCACCGTGGTGCTGCTGACGATGGCGGTGTGGCTGGTTGAGAGCTACCGCGCCATGATGCACGCGGACCTGGGCTTCGCCAATCGTGATACGCTGTCCATGAACCTCACGCTGCGCGGCCCGGGCCTCTTTTCCGCTCAGGCATACGATCCGAAATCCCGCCGTGCGTTCTATACGCAGCTCCTCGACCGTCTTCGGGCAGCGCCGGGCGTGACCTCGGCGGCGGCGGTTTTGCTCCGGCCGTTGGAAGGGACCATCGGATGGGACGTGCCGTATCAGTTCGAGTTCGAAGCCGGAGCCGGAACCGGAGCCGGAACCGGCGCCGGGGACAGCCGTGAACTTCCCAAAGCCAACTACGAAGTGGTCACGCCAGGCTATTTCCAAACCGTCGGCACAGCGCTCGTCGAAGGACGCGACTTCGACGATGGCGACCGGGAGGGCGGCGAAGGCGTGGTCATCGTCAGCCGTGCGCTGGCTCAGCGGATTCGCCGGGCCGGCCACCTCCCCGTGGGCCATCGCGTGCGGCTCGGGATGGGCCCTCCCGTTTGGCTCAAGGTGATTGGTGTCTCGGCGGATGCCCGCTACCGAAGCGTCACCCAGACCGGCGCCGATATCTTCGTTCCGTATTTGCAGGCCAGCGCGCCGACCAATTACGTAGTGATCCGGGGAACGCGCCCCTCCGGGGAGCTTTCCGGGTTGGTGCGGCGCACCTTGGCCACGCTCGATCGCAACCAGGCGGTGGCCGGTGTGGCCACGCTTGGCGAACTGATCGATCGCAACACGGCGCGCCACCGATTCAATATGATCCTGCTGGTCTGGTTCGGAGTGTGCGCGGCGATCCTGGCCGCGACCGGGGTATACAGTGCGATTGCCGAAAGTGTGGCGTCACGAGGACGGGAAATCGCCATCAAGACTGCGCTCGGCGCCGGAAGACCGCGGCTGGTCCGCGAGATGGTCTCGTTCGCGCTGGTATTTGTCTTGGCCGGTGAAGCCGTGGGGCTTGGTTGCGCCATCGCGGTGGGCAGGGTTGCGCCGGAGTTGCTTTACGGCGTTTCTCCCCGCGATCCGCGGATTCTCGGACCGGTGCTGGCGTTTCTGTTCCTGGTGTCGCTGGCAGCCGCGCTTGGTCCGGCCTGGATCGCCGCGGGGGCCGATCCCAAGCCATCGCTGCGTGACACCTGACGGCGGCCGGCGGTTTCGCCGCGGCTCTCGCAGGCGTTCGGCGGCGTCGGCGGCGCTGCGCGGTTGCCAAGTCCCGCCCATTTCCCACATAAGGTTGCCCCGCATGGCTCCTACTGACGGGGCGCCCTCTGGGCCCGGCCCGGCGGCAGATTTGCGCAACAGCCGGTCACCCAGCGCTCGAAGAACTTGGTCAGGTTCTTTCCGGAGGCCGCGTCCATGGCCCTCTCTATGTCGTCGCTGGTCACCGGCTTGCCCCAATACTCGCTGGTGTAACGGTGCAGGCCGCGCCAGAAAACCTCGTCGGTAAGCTGGTGGCGAAGCTGGTCGAGCACCACGGCGCCTTTATCACCGGGGATCTGGCCCGCGGCCTGCTGGGGCGTCTGCCAATCGGCGAGCGACAGCGGGCGGTCCTTACCGTCCGCCTGCAACGACTCGAAGATACCGCGCGAGCGTTCGATTTCGCGCTCGTAACGGGCCTTGCCAAAACGCTTCTCGAGAAAAGCGTCCGCCATGAACGTGGACAGTCCCTCGCTGAGCCAGAGGTCGGACCAATCGGCGCACGGAATCCCCACGCCATACCATTGGTGGGCCAGTTCATGCGCCAGTGGCCAGAGGTCGTCGGGCTGTTTGGCGAGTTTCTCGCCGTAGGACGCCGGCAACAGGGACATGCCCACCGCCTCCTGCATCACCTCGCCCTGCGCGAAAACCTGGGTGTAGTTGTCCAGGGGATAAGCCACGCCGGTGCGGTCGGCGAAAAACTGCAGGGCCGCGCCAGTGGCATCGGCGATCGGCGTGGCGGCGAGGCCGGCCGGCGCCAGGATGCGCAGCGTGACCTTGTTGCGCTGGGTGGTGGATTCGCTGAAATCGCCCGCGGCGAAGGCGAACAGGAACGTCGGCGTGGGCGTGTCGATGCGCCATTCCGTGACCGTGCGCGCGTTTTCCGTGGTGGTCCCCGCCAGTTTGCCGCTGGCGGCCACCTTCCAGCGCGGATCGGTGGAGATGCGCAGGCGCAGGGTGGCGCGCTCGTCGGGGCGGTCGCTGGAAGGCAGCCAGTCGCTGGTGAAGAAAGACCCGTAGACTTGGCCGGGGAAGAACACCAGGCCCTTGGCCGCCGGTGCGTGGTAGCGGATGGTGAGGGTGCGCTGCTCGCCGGAGTTCGCCGGCTTGCCCAGGACGACGATCAGCAGGGCGCCCCGGCGCTCGGTATACTGGACCGCGCCACCCTCGGTGACGGCGCCGATTTCCATAGCTCCGGCGTCGAGCTCCACGGCGCTGAGGCGGTCGATGCGGCTGTGGAAACGGATCGAGACCTCGCCCGACAGGCCCTGAGCGGCCAGATCCGGTTGGATGGCGGCGTCATAATGCTCGACCGCGAAATTGCGCTGCAGCGGGACTGCCAAGGCCGTGGCAGCGGCGGCCAGACAGCAGACAATCGCGCAGAATCTCATACTTAAGGATAAACCGCGGGCGGCCCGAATCCACTTTTATGCCTCCGCATCAAATATCTTGATGGAGAGAGAAATGAGCGATAATCCCCGCGTATTGGTATTTGCCGGCAGCACCCGCAGTGGTTCCTTGAACCGCAAGTTGGCCCGGGCAGCGGCCTCCGCGCTGGAACGGCAGGGACTCGAAGTCACGCTGGCCGATCTGCGCGACTATCCCATGCCGATTTACGATGGCGACCTGGAAGCCTCGGCCGGCATGCCCGAGGCGGCCAGGGCCTTCAAGAACCTGATGCGCACGCACGACGCGTTCGTGATCGCGTCGCCCGAATACAACGGATCGTTCGCGGCGCTGCTGAAGAACGCCATCGATTGGGCCACGCGGCCTGAGCCGGGCGAACCGCGGCTGGCCGCATTCCAGGCGAAGAAGGCCGCGATTCTGTCTGCCTCTCCCGGCCCCAACGGCGGACAAAGAGGATTGCGCCACCTGCGCGAGCTTCTGCAGATGCTACACGTGGAGGTGCTGCCGACGCAGCTTACCCTGGGACGCGCCGCCGAGGCCTTCGACGCCGAGGGTCGCCTGGTGAGAGCCGAGGACCGCGCCGCACTCGACCGCCTGGCGGAAGAGCTGGCAGGGGCACTGAAAGCGGGGACGCTGGCGGCTGCGTGAGGGTGGAAGCGTATACGCCACCCCCGCAAGCCCGCATACAATGGGAAGCTGGACCGCCCGTCCCGCATGCACACTTCCGGCCGCATCGCCTTCACCTATCCTAATTTCCGCTCTTACATGCTGGCGCGGTTCCTGGCGACGGCCTCTTCGGAGATGCAATCCGTCGCGGTGGCCTGGCAGATTTACGGGCTGACGCACCGGCCACTGGATTTGGGCCTGGTGGGGCTGGCGCAGTTTCTGCCCGGCGTGCTGCTCTTCCTGGTGGCTGGACAGACGGCCGACCGCGTTCCGCGGCAGCGCATCCTCGAAGTCTGCCTCACCGGTTTCGCCGCCTGCTCCGCGCTGCTGCTGTTTTTCGCCTTGCGGGGCGTGGCGTCGGTCTATCCGATCTACGGCGTCCTGGTGCTCAACGGCGTGACGCGGGCCTTCAACGGGCCAGCCAGCCAGGCGTTTTTGCCCCTGCTGGTGGAAGGGCGGGATTTTCCCAACGCGGTAGCGTGGAGTTCCTCCATCTTCCAGTCCTCCACCGTGCTGGGACCGGCGGCGGGCGGCCTGCTCTACGGCTTCTTCGCCAGCCCCGTGCCGGTGTATGCGCTGGCGGCCGTGAATTGTCTCGCCGCCGGCGTGCTGGTTTCGCGGCTGCGGTTGGAGAAGCCGCAAAGGCCGCGCGGGACAGCACAAGTGGCGGTGATCCTCGAAGGGCTGCGTTATATCTGGCGCAACCACTTGATCCTGGGCGCGATCAGCCTGGACCTGTTCGCGGTGCTGTTAGGCGGCGCGGTGGCCCTGTTGCCCGTCTTTGCGCGCGAGATTCTGGGAGTCGGCCCCATCGGGCTGGGAGTGATGCGCAGCGCGCCGGGAGCGGGCGCGGTGCTGATGGCCACGTTGCTGGCTTATCGCCCGCTCCGCCGCCGCGCCGGCGCGATCATGCTGTGGTGCGTCTCCGGGTACGGCGTGTTCACGGTCGTCTTTGGCCTCTCACGCAATCTGCCGCTGACGGTGGCCGCGCTACTGCTGGTGGGCGCCTGCGATATGGTCAGCGTGGTGGTGCGGCACACGCTGGTCCAACTGGGCACGCCGGACGAAATGCGCGGGCGGGTGAGCGCGGTCAACATGGTGTTCATCGGGGCTTCCAATGAGGTCGGCCAGTTCGAATCGGGCCTCACGGCGCAATGGTGGGGCGCCGTGCCGGCGGTGATCGCGGGAGGCATCGGCACCATCGCGGTGGTGGCGGCCTGGGCGTGGTTATTCCCGGTGCTGCGGCGGGTAGACCGGCTGACGGGGCAGGGGTGACGCGGGCGCGAAAAAAGAAGGCGGCCCGGAGAGACACAATTGGGATTCTTTCGGAGTGGACAATTCGCCCGAAGCAGACCGGACGGTTCCCACAAGCGCGTTTATGAGTACCTATCGACGCAAACATCTGGACCCCTCGACATATCAGCGCCTTCTCGCTATCCGTTCAGCCGGCTATCCTGGAAACGGCCGAACCCAGGAAGAAACTTTGGGGTTCAATCCGCGATGTTGCGCAAGGCGCGTTGTCGCTTTCAAGGGCTCCATCGTTTTTCACCGAATCCTAATGTTCACAACAAATCTGGGGAATCTGCTCTTCGTTCGACAGCCAACGCGAGAGGCTTCGATGGACGGGGGTTTGGGGCACAGTTCCGTCACAAGGCGCGGCGGCGCCCTGCCATATCTGCCCGCCTTCTCTCCTTAAAGACGCGAGCGCGCGGCCGAGAAGCTTCAGCCGACTGACGGACGATCTGGCCCCCACGTTTTCAAGGTATGCTTGACGTTTGTTGTCAGACGTGACAATATAGGCGAATGAAAGGCGAATATTAAAAGGCGGGTTGACTGAGGTGGGAGAAGAATGGGAATGAAGACCAAAACGCTAGAAGTGGCGATCAGCAATGGAAACGTGTTTGAAGACCTCAAACGCGCGAACCCCCACACTGAGGAATTGAAGGCGCTCCTGGCGACGGAAATCATTAGGGTGTGACTACTTTTCGACGACGCTCCATTTGCCAGCCGAATAAAGTCGATTTTGGTCTTGCTGAATGTGGAAGGCCCAGTATTGGTCGAGATCCCCGCTTAGATAAATGGCTCTGAGTTTCACGATGGCCTCGGCCATGGCCTCGGTCCAGCGCATCCCGGATCGCTCCATGCGGTCCTTGATGAGGTTTTTGCAGGCCCCCTCAACCGGACCACTGGCGATTGGCAACCCCGCCGCCAGATACTGGTCATAACGCATGCGGGTCCGGTTGCGATAGAGGTAGTTGGAGACGGCAGAGAGCGCCTTACCCTTGTTGCCGGTGAGGCCGAGCTTGGTGACCGACTGGCGCATGCCCTGGACGACTTGGCTGACATGCCCTTCCAGAATCCTCTGGGCACGAAGGCGAACCCATTGTTCAGCCTCCAGACTGCCTTCGGCATGGAAAACGTAGGCCGCCTTCCACAACTTCTCCAGCACATGTAGCAAATCGAGAATCAAAGTGACATCGAGCTGTTTGCTGACCCGAATCTGCAGGGCTCGTTCCCCGTCGGTGAGGGCCACGTGGGTTTTGTGGCCCTGGGGATCGCGGCGTGACACCTCGGCGGCTACTTCGGCAATCACCTTGGTCTTGCCTTTGGTCAAGCTGGCCCATATGCGCTTGTGCTCCGGACGCGGGGCCGGCGGGTCGCCCTTGCCGACAGTCCGGTCCTTGCCGAAGAGACTTTCCACCACTTGCTGCGGAGTGCGGACCCACGGTGCTTTCGTAAACACGGCAGCCACCGTAGCCATTTTCTTACGGTTTCTTTTTTGACCCTTGGTCAGCCGCACGCGCGCGTGTGCCGCCACGGGCTTGATCATTGGAATTCCTTTACAATCCACCGCCGCCACCAAGACCGAGCCGGTATCAGCCCAGGGTGGCGGATCGCGCTGGGCATAGAAGGCATCGAAGTCCTCGGCCGCATCTTGGATGACTTCTTCGACGCTTCGCGTGTGAACCGGCGCGCCGGTGATCTCGGCAACGCGCTCGCGGGCTTCCCGGAAGGTTCCCTGCACGGCCGCCTTGACTATCCGCTTTTGCAGTTCGTAGGAAAACGAGCGGGCGGGCAGTTGCAGGACTTCGTCGAGCGGATGGATGCTGGCGGCGCCGGGGTGGGCGTAGCTCATGCGTGTGATCTGGACGGGGCCAAAGATGGTCTTCAACAGACGAGTGTGCGGGCGACGGTGGGAGTACACCATCAGTTCCGCGCCTTGGACGACCCGGAGGGCGGGGCCCACATCGCCGCTGCCTCGCTGCTGAATGTGGGCCTGGAGGAGCAGTCGCTGCACCTCACGTCCCCTGATCTCCTGCTGGCACTCGATCTGGTGCAGAGGGAGTTGCAGAGTGGGCGGAGCGGATAGCCAGTCCTCCAGGGAAGAGAATTGCCGGCGGGCGGCAGCCGCGATGGAGCCAGCCAAAGAGAAGAGTGAGGCGAAAAGCGGCGATGGGTTGGCCATAATCTACGGTAATATATACCGTAGGCAAATATGCGGCAAATCTCAACCAACAGACTGGCGACGCTCATCCGACGGGACGCACAACGTTTTGAAGCCCTTCAACGGGAGATCGCCCAACTCGACTACTTCTGCAAGGGAACGGTGCTCAAGCGGATGATGAAGTGCGGCAACCAGCAGTGCGCCTGTCACCGGGATCCCGCCAAACGCCACGGGCCCTACTTCGAGTGCACCTTCAAAGTTCAGAACAAGACCGTCAACTTAAAGCTCTACCCCGAAGTGACGCCACTGTATCGGGCCGCCATCCAGCAACATCGCAAGTTGAAATCGCTCCTCGGACGACTGGAGCGGCTGTCGCGAACTGCGCTTGCGCACCTTGCGCAGCAGAAACTCGCGGCCCGCCCCTGAACCAAAATCCGGGGCTATTTTCATAGCCCGCCATTTTGTGACCACCACCGAGCCCACCTATCTCTCTAATCTGCTGATTCACCGCCACTTCGGCGTCGTCGAAAAGTAGTCACACCCTAATCATTTTGCCTTCAAACAGAGGCAATCGGCCCTTTCCGGGCTTTTCCTGGTAAAGGTCGCTGTCGCCGGTCATGTGGAGCTCATTTGTGAGCTGGACATTCCAGGAATCCGGAATCTGCGCGCCAAGAAGCGGGAAGCGGAACATCTTCACGGCGATGCGGACATCCGTCTCATTCTTGAACTCCATGATGGAAAGCGAATCTGGAGACAGACGGCGAATGAGATCGGTAGTCAGGCGGAGGTCGGCCTTACCTGAGTTCAGGAATTCGTCCAGCTTTTCGCGTGAGATGGCCTCACGAGTGTTAATCCGAAAGGCGGCACGGAAAGATTCTGTAACGCCAGACTTCTCGAAGACGAGAATGCAGAACTTCTGCGCATGATGAACGGCGTCGAAGATGTAGCGTTCGTTCGTAAGGCCAAAGAGGCTGTCCACCTTGCCTTCGAGCAGCAACATCTCCCGGAGGCCCTTGGCGCCCAGATCGGCATAGATGCCTCCCGGCGTTATAATTCCGCACCGGCCGCCTTTGCGAAGCAGGTTGTAGGACTGTTCGACAAATAGCTTGTACAGGTTGGTATCGGAGCCAACCTTCCTGCCGTTCACCACGCTCGTCTGATTCTTGAATTGGGCAGCCCAGCGGAAGTAGTCAGCCTGATGGGGGTAGCCGGCCAGGTACGCGATCCACGCTTCGCGTATCGCAGGGTTCTTGAGAAGCTTCGATTGTTCGGCCTCGAAGTCGTGAATGGTCATGTTATTTTTGGTGACCAGATCGGAGTGCTGCTCGAAAAACTCCTTTGCGTACGGCTTGAAAGCTTCCCAGGGCGGGTTCCCTACAATGACATCGAATCCGCCGCGCTGGCCGTTCAGGATCTCGTCGAACAGGTAGCCCCAATGGAAGGGGCGCAGAGCGCGGATGTCGGCGAGTTTGAGCTGGCGTTTGGACGCCTTCCCGAGATCGCCCTTCTCCCGATCCCACACAGGCTGCTCGTATTTTATCCCGAGCCCGCTAAATTCCTTCAGCAGGATCTCATCGAGGGTAACCTCCGCTTCCTGCCGCATTTCCTGAATATTGTCGCGCAAGGCTCGCAGGTCGTCAGAATAAGTCGCCGTATGGCGGTAGGTCCCAATCAGACGGTTTTTCTCGGCGAGCAACTCGCGGTAGGATTTTTGAAACAGGTGGCCTTGCTTGTGCCGGCTGTCGAACTCCTGGTCATCCACTCGCATCAGCCCGATCAGAGAGTTGCCGGGCAGGATGTTGAAGTCGATATTGGGCAGAGGTTCGAGTTGCTCGACGTCGTCGGCCGAGGCTACCAGCGCCAGGAACAGGCGGAGGCGGGCGATTTCGGTGGCTTCCTCCATGATGTCCACTCCGAACAAATTGTCGGTAATGATGGTCTTGCGAAGGAAGTATCCGATGCTGGGATGGTCGCGCAAAACTTCGCGCAACCACTTCCTCGAGTTGGCGCTGCCGCTGAGCTCGATCCTGCCAACCACCGGGCCGTAGATCTTTAGGAGCGTCTTCATGGCGGCGACAAGGAAAGCGCCGGAACCACAGGCAGGGTCGAGAACGCTGAGATTCGGTAGGATTTCGTGGATCAGGACACGGCAAAGGTCGTTGTCCAGATCCATCAGCAGATCGTTGATGGAGGCGTAGTCGCGGCTTTTCGACCCGGGGAGAGGCGTGCTCCGTACCTTTTCGAGAATGACCAGATGGATGGTCCGCTCGCAAAGGTACTCGGTGATTTCGGGCGGCGTGTAGTAAGCGCCGAAGGCCTTCTGATTGATGTATTTCTCGAAGATGTACCCGAGAACGTCGGGATTGATCTCGTCGTCGTCCGCGCCCGGCACGTCGTTCAGGTTCCATGAGTAACGGCGGAAGAGGGCGAAGATATTTTCGAAGGCTTTATCCGGAATGGCGATATCCGGGTTGTCGATTTCGACCTTGTGCGGCAGGAAAAGACCGCCGTTGAGGTACTTGATCTTACCCAGAACCTTGCGGGCCGCGGCGCTTCGCTGGTCTTCGGTCTTGGCGAACCCTTCGAAGAACAGGAGCGTTAAAAAGTCGGAATAGAACAGGTTACGCCCTTTCTTCTGGGTTGCTTCGAGCTTGTGTTGCAGGTAGTCCTGGTCGTTGTTGTCGATGAACCCTTTCTTCTGGAGGAAGTAGATGAACATCAAACGATTGAGGAGGACGGAGGCGTACCAGCGGCGGTCGCGCTCGTCGGCGATGCCGCCGATTAGTTCGATGAAGGCAAGGTGCTGCTCGCGGAATTCGTCATAGAACTTTCTGGTGACCCGCTCGATATCAAGCGCTTCCTTGAGACGCTTGGCCACCTCCACCACGGAGATGTCGCCGGTGGGATCGAGTTCGCCGACCTCGAAGACCAGGGCGCTGAGTTTGCTCAGGAAGAGATCGCCCGGCTGATGGATTTCAAAATAGTGATCGCGGGGATAAGTTTTGCCGTCATCCCGCTTGACCCAATACCACAGGCTTTCGGTTCTGCCGCGATCGACGAAGATCAGAAGATTCTCCTGGTGCAGTCCGGCAATCTCCTTGTGAACGGCCTCGCGGGCTCTTGCGGCCGGGATTGTTCCCGCGGAGGCCGTGACTTCCAGCACGGAGACGCCTCCGAGTTGCGCGATCTGGCGGCGGGAGAATTCTTCCCCGGCGGCCGAGAACTTCACGAGCGTGTCTGACGGCGGATGTGCCCATCCCAATTCCTCAACGAATAGGCGGTCGAAGTGAAAACTTCCCAGGCATTCCTTGACGCGCGCCGGCCGAATGGGCATGGCTACTCGGGGCTCCCGCCGTTCACCGGTCCGGAAAGTCCGAGTGAGCAGATGATCCGGGGTTCCTGAACCGCCGCT
The DNA here is from genome assembly GCA_052144935.1 of Bryobacteraceae bacterium. GTDB lineage: Bacteria > Acidobacteriota > Terriglobia > Bryobacterales > Bryobacteraceae > JOPF133. Next base: position 9,627 of record JBKQPR010000180.1, on the reverse strand, counting down.
TCTTTCTGAACCAGGCAGAGGCGGCCTTCTTCGCGCAACGCCATGGCAAGCTGCGCGAGTTGCACGGGGTCATTTGAGTCCTTCATCTGGCGATTTAGCTGGTCCGCTGCCAACTGTTGAAGGGGAAAACGGTAAATCTCGTCAATTGCCTTCCGAAGCTCGATGGTGTCGAACAGGGTTCCGTAAACTCCCAAAGCGTATTTCATGAGCCTATCGTAGGCGCGGAAACGCGCCCCGGAAGGGCGGCCGAGAGCGCCGCCCGACGACTTTTCCTCCGAGGCGGACAGTTCGACCGCGCGCCGGACAAGTTCGTGGTGCGATTCGAGGCGCGGCACGGCGACGGTGTCGGGGCCGCATTCCGCCGCTTTCAAAATCTTCAACTGCGACTCTGTGACCGCATTCCCATTACGATCCATCCAAACGAGCGCGTCATTATCCGCCGCCGACCGCATATAAACCAGTACACCCTCCGGGCGGACGGGAGAAGGCGAATGCGGCCTGGCGGAATAGACGACGGCAGGCAAGTCCGGAATGGTCTTCTGCAAGGAGGGGTCGCGCTCGATCGCCTCTTTCCATATCCGATAGGCGTACGAAGCGAGATCGACCTCTCCATCGTCGTCGCCGTCGAGGACGCCGGAGCGTTCATTATATAGGTTGAGGATGGCGGCTGCGTTGGCCTCGCCTTCGAAGAACGCTTCGTCCGACCCGACCACCTCGGCGTTCTCGCTCAACCGCTGGCGGACGCGGTTCCTCAGGCGAATGATGCGCTCGACGCCCTCGGCGGGAAGGAAGGAGTAGCAGAGGATGCTCTGCGCCTGTTGGCCAATGCGGTCGACGCGGCCGGCGCGCTGAATGAGCCGGATGATCGCCCAGGGCAGGTCGAAATTGACAACGATGGCGCAATCCTGGAGGTTCTGGCCCTCGCTGAGGACATCCGTCGCGACGAGAATACGTAGCTCCTCGCCAGGCTTGACTTTATCGCGCTTTTCGTTGCTCACCGGGCTAAACCGCCAGGCAAGCGCCGTAGGATCGTCGGCGTTCCCCGTCACGTCGCTAATAGCGCTGACGTTTTTCTTTCGAAGCTCCGCTGCCAGGTAGCAGGCGGTGTCCGCGAATTGGGTGAAGACCAGTACTTTTTCGCTCGGGTGGACCTGAGTCACAAGACGATGGAGAGCCCGAAGCTTGGCGTCGTGGTCCGGGTTCCAGACGGGACAAGCATCGAAGATTCGAAGCAGCGCAGCCGAATCGGCTCTCAATGCGGCGGCTAGCGACTTGCGGGTGAATAGCGAACAGGCCAGCCAGTTGAAACGCTTCTTTAAAGAGGTCGAATATTCCCGATAAACCAACGCCGCGCGCGTACGGAAGTCTTCTTCGGTGCGTAGCGGACGTGCGTTGAGTTCGGTGTCCGGGGCCTCCCCGGTAAACATCTCATCGGATGCATTGGAGCGGTCGTCGTCAGCAAAGCGCGTGTCAAGCACCTCAGCGTCCTGCGAGCCGATGGGAACCGGAAGTCCATTTTCGAGTGCGTGGAGGAAGACGTGGTTTCGGAGGATGTGGCGCTCCACGGAGAGAAGGAAGGAGTGCCCGCTGCTTTCAAGCCGCTTAAACAAATTGGTGCGGCAGAAGCCCATCAGGCGGCGTCCGGCGCGGGATAGATCCTGTAAGATGCGCGCCTCGGCTTGGGTCGGTGGGGAATCCGGGGCGGGCGCGACGTAGTTCCCAAGCCCATAACGGGGCAGGGTCAGAGCATTTACGAGATCCACAACGGGCTGATCGTATAACTTCGCGTAGGCGTCGTTGGAATTTCGCTCATTGATGGAGAACTTCAGCGTCTTGGGGATTCGATCCGGAAAATAGGAGCGCCCCCCGTCCTCGAAGCGGAGGAATTTACGGCCGTTGTCCGGGTCCGGTTCGGCGTACACGTCCCGTATGAAGCTGCGGGTTCTGCGGACCATGTAGTGACGCATCAACTCGCGCCAGTCATCGGTGAACGTGCTTTTTTCGAAAGCAGCGAGGGACCGGACAGAGGACTGGTGGCGGCGAGTGAACTCGGTTTCCCCGCCAAGGGACCGCAGGAGCGCATCGGGACGGAAGCCGAGGTCCTTGTCGTCTGGGATGAATAGCCGGAGCTGCGTCGAGAGGTCGGTGAAGGCCTTGTTGTAAGGGGTCGCGGATAGCAGAACGCAGCGGCATTCGTTTTGCTGAATGTAATCGTAAATCGCCCGGTAGCGGCGCCCCTCCCGATTCCTCAGGTTGTGGCTTTCGTCGAGAATGACGAGGCGATACCGCTTGAGTGATGGAAGCTCCTGGAGCACACGGCTATAGGACATCACCTTTCCCCGCAGCCCGTACCGTTCCCGATAATCTTGCCACATCGATACCAGGTTCTTGGGGCAGAGAATCAATGTTTCCAGATCCTGCTCGTCTTCGAGCATGCGCGCCAGCGCGGTAGCCATCAGCGTCTTGCCGAGGCCGACAACATCACCCAGGAGAACACCGCCGCGCCGCGTGACGTGCCGCGCGGCGAGTTGCACCGCGGCTATCTGAAAGGCGAAGAGTTTGGCCCCAAAAGTCTTCGGTATGCGAAATTGAACGAGGCCCTCCCGGGCATCCTGGCAGAGGTGGTAGGCGATCTTGACGTAGATGTGATACGGCGGTATGGGGGTCTCCCGCGCCCAGCTCTGGTCGATGACGCCGGCGAGTTCGCCGGAGATGTCAAGGCACCAGATGTCGTTCCAGCGCTCCTCGAACCAAGTAGCCAGCTTGCGGCACGCATCGCGATCCATCACATCCACGTTCAATTCGCCCTGATTCTGGAGGCCGGCCCAGGTGAGGTTGCTGCTTCCAAGATAGCCGACCTCGGGGTTAATCGGATCGGGGCGGAAGAACAGGTAGAGCTTGGCGTGCAGGGGATGCCGGAGAAAAAGCTTGACGGCCACCTTCCGGGATCTGATTTGCGCCGCCAGACGCCGCAGACCTTGCTCGTCTTCGTTGGTGGGCGCTCCGTACGTAAGCTGGTCGCGGAGGTCGTCGGCCATGCGCTTTTTCAGGCGAGCGGCCGTCTGGAGGTCCATGCCGGTTTGAGCGTGAGCAAGGCTAAGAGCTTCACGGATCTCATCCTGGGGGAGGCGCTGCATTCCGATCAGTAGCCGGCAGCAACTGCCGTCTCCACCGGACCAGCGCTCCACGTTGCAGGCGATCTGTTTCCAGCCGCGCAGGTTGAAGTAGCCGACGCAAAAGTCTGCCCTATCGGAAAGGTCGACCGCTTGGCGCAAGGCGGGCAGAAGCTGCTGCTCGATGTTGTCGAAGATGCGCGGCATCCATACTGTTATAGCGAAGATTGCGGGTCAAAGGCGGAACGACCTTGGGCTGCGCCCGTGACCGTGGCCCACCGCCCGCCTGATGGTTTGCCGCCTGCCTGCCCGTGCCGCTACGCTACTATAGCTATTGACCCCAGCGGCACGCGAGATGGACGATCCCCAAGTTCTGGCCCGCATGCGCGCGGATTGGAACCGGCGCGCGGGCGAGGACGCATACTACTACGTCGCTTTCGGGCGGCGCGAGCAGGAGGACGAAGAGTTCTTCGCCACCGCCTCCGATGTGGTGCGCGGGCTGGAAGCTGAGATCAAGCGCCTCGCGAGGCGCCAGGCGGCGCTCGAAATCGGCTGCGGCCCGGGACGGCTGATGCGGCCGCTGGCGCGCCACTTCGCGGAGATTCACGGCGTGGATGTCTCCGACGAGATGGTCCGGATGGCCGCCGAACGGCTGCGCGAGACGCCCAACGCCCACCCGCATCACGGGTCCGGCGCTGACCTGGCCCTGTTTGCGGACGAAACCTTCGACTTCGTCTACTCCTACGCCGTGTTCCAGCACATCCCCAGCCGCGAGGTGGTGTTCCAGTACCTCCGCGAAGCCTGGCGGGTCCTCAAGACGGGCGGCATCCTGCGATGCCAGATCAACGGGCTGCCCAAATACGCCCAGCAGTACGACACCTGGAGCGGCGTGCGCATCAGCGCCGAGGAGATCCGCGCGTTCGTGCTGGAGCAGGATTTTCAGCTTCTGGCGCTGGAGCAGATTTGGACGCAGTACATGTGGATCACCTGCCGCAAGGCGCCGGCGGGCTGGCGAAGCGCCCTCGGGACCCGTCTGCCGGATCGTGCCGTGGGGGCGGCCGGGAAGCCATCCGTGGGGGCGGCTGGGAAGCCATCCGTGGAGCCACCCGTGGAGCCAACCGTGGAGCCAACCGTGGAGCCAACCGTGGAGCCACACGCGGAGCCGTTCGGGGGACCGTCCGGGGAACCGCTCGTGGAGCCAACCGTGGAGCCACACGCGGAGCCGCTCGTGGAGCCACACGCGGAGCCGTCCGGGGGACCGTCCGGGGAACCGCTCGTGGAACCGCTCGTGGGGCCGTCCGTGGAGCCACACGTCGAGCCGCCCGTGGAGCCACACGCGGAGCCGTTCGGGGGACCGTCCGGCGAACCGCTCGTGGGGCCGTCCGGGGAACCACACGTGGAGCCACCCGTGGAGCCACACGCGGAGCCGCCCGCCATCCGCAATATCAGCAACGCGCTCACGGGCGAGGCCGTGGCGCCGGCCTCGGGGGCCATGGCGGCGCTTTCCTTGTGGATCGGGAATCTGCCCGCCGGGTGCGACCTCAACCACCTCACGGTGACCGCGGACGGAAGCCCCTGCCGCGGAATCTACATCGGCGAGCCGGCCGCCGATGGCGTTTCGCAGGTCAACGTAGCGCTGCCCGAACGCATCCGGACGGGCCTGGTTCCGGTGGAGGTGCGGTGGTGGGGGCAGCTTCTCTGCGCGCCCGCCTGGGTGCGGTTGATGCCGCCCGGTCCGCTGGTGCCGCGCATCGCCGCCGTCACCGACGGCATCAACCTGGTTTCCGGCGACCGCATCGTCAGCCGCATCGTCAAGGTGGGGATGACGGAGGTGGCCGACCCCTCGCAGTTCCGGGTCACGGTCGGCGGACTGGCGACGGAGCCGGCCGATTTCTTCTGCACCGATCCACTGTGGAGCCGCTATGAATTCAACTTCCGGCTGCCCGACGGCATCGGCCGCGGATGGCACGAAGTGCGGATCGAACTGGGCAAGCGCGTGTTTGCGCCGGTGCCCATCGAGGTGGTGTAGGTTGGGCCGCGTTGCACTTGGAAGCGCCTCGGTGCCGGCGCTGGCGGCGGTGGCCTGGCTGGTGGCGGGGCATGCGCCGCGGTTGCGCGTGATCGAGTTGCCCACGGGCGTGGTGGAGATCCACGCGGAACTGCTGGTGGAAGGTCCGGCCCTCGTGCAAGGCGCCGCAACAGGCACCGTGCTGCGAGCCGCCGCGGACTTCCACGGGCGCGCCCTGGTGGTGGTGCGTGGCGGCGAGGTGGCGCTCTCGGGATTCTCGATCGACGGCAATCGCGCGGCGATCGAGACGCGCGCCGTCCGCGCGGGCCTGCCACCTTCCGATCGCACGTTCGCCCAATTCACCGCCGCCAACGGCATCCTGGCGGAAGACTGCGGCCACCTCACGGTGGAGGGGTTGCGCATCGGCAATGTGGCCGGTTTCGCCGTGCTGGTGAGCCGCTCGCGCGATGTGTCGATCGACGGCCTGGAGGTTTCGGACAGCGGCTCCCTCAACCCCCAAGGCCGCAACAACACCACCGGCGGCATTCTTCTGGAAGAGGGAACCGCGGGCTTCCGCGTGACGCACTGCCGGTTCCGCAACATTCTGGGCAACGGCGTTTGGACCCACTCGCTGTACACGTCGCCGCGCAACGCGGACGGGCTGATCGCCTGGAACAGCTTCCTGACGATCGGGCGCGATGCCCTGCAGGTGGGACACGCCACGAACGTGCTGGTGGAGGAAAACGCAGGCCGCCGGATCGGCTATCCGGAGGATGCGGTGGAGGATGTCCCGGTGGCCATCGATACGGCGGGCAATGTGGACCGCTCGCGATACGCGCGCAACCGTTTTGAAGACATCAATGGCAAGTGCATCGACCTGGACGGATTCCACGACGGCGCCGTGGAGGACAACTTCTGCCGCGACATGACCAACTTCGGCATCGTCTTCAATGACAGCAATCCGGATATGCAATCGCGCAATGTGCGGGTGACGGAGAACCGGATCGATGGCGCGCGTTACGGGGGAATCTTCGTCATCGGCGAAGGCCACCTGATCGCGCATAACCGGCTGACGAACCTCAACACGGCCCGCTGCGGCCCGTGTTACTATCTGCCGGACGAACCAGATCTGTTGCGCAGCGGCATTTACCTGGCGAAAGGGGTATCGCGGTCCACGCCGGCGCGCGGCGATCGGATCGAGGACAACTTCATCACCGGCTACGGGATGGACCGGCGGTGCGTCATGCGCGCCCCGGGGATCGCGGCGGAGTGGAACGTGGTACGGGGCAACCAGTGCCGGAACTTGACGCCGGCGATTCCCCTCCGTTAGATTCGATGCTGAAGCACTTCAGGGTGCCGCCAACTCGCGGAAAGGGCCAAGCCCGCCTGAACCGATCTACGGTTTTCTGGACGTACGACTATCCTTTCAGCCTGAGGATGCGAGCAATCGGGCGCTGAAAGGGGCCGAGAGCCCATGAAAGGAGGTCGTCATGACTCAATCGCCGCCTGCCAACCCGTCCCTCGAAAACCTCAAGAAACAAGCCAAGACAGTGCAAAAAGCCTGGCGCGCCGGCGGGGCCGAAGCAATCGCCCGGATTCGCGCCGCGCATCCGCAATACGCCGGACTTTCCGATGACCAAATCCGCGCCATCCAGCCACGGCTGACCGATTGCCAGCTCGTGCTGGCGCGGGAGGCCGGCTTCGACAGTTGGCCCCAACTGAAGGCCGCGGTCCAAGCGGCGAACCGGGAACTGCCGGATGAATTTGTGGAGATGGCATGTCTGTGCTACGACGATCCGCATTACGACCACCGCTCGTTTCACGCCCGTGCCCATGAGATGTTGCGCGCGCAGCCGTGGCTATCGGAGGTCAACATCTGGTGCGCGGCGGCGGCCGGCAACACGGGCGCCGTCAGAACGTTTCTGGACGGCGAACCGGAGCTGGCCGGTCGTCCCGGCCCGCATGGCTGGGAGCCGCTGATTTGCGCCTGTTATTCGCGCGTGAAACCGGTCGACCCCGCCCACTCCACATTCGAGGCCGCCAAACTCCTGCTGGACCGCGGCGCCGACCCGAACGCTTACACCATAAAAGGCAACGCCGACGAGCGGCTGGCGCAGACCCCACGCCGCTTCACGGCGCTGACCGGCATGTTTGGAGACGGCTCGACCGGCCTCGCGAATCAACCGCCACATCCGCGCTGGCGCGAGCTGGCCGAGCTGCTGCTGGCGCGCGGGGCCAACCCAGCCGATCAGGAAGCGCTATCGATCAATCAAGGCGCCTGCCTGGAAATGCTGCTGCGGCACGGACTGAAGCCGGATGCGATGGGGCGGGGCGGCATCACTCTCATGGGACGCGCGCTCTCGCAAGCCGCTCGCCAGGGTCACGCCGGCCAGGTGCGGCTGCTGTTGGCTCATCACGCGCGGACGGATGAGAAATTGCGGGGCAAGCTGCCCTGGGAGCACGCGATGGAGCGCGGTAATCCGGCAGTCGCGCGGCTGCTGGAAGAAGCCGGCGCGCCGGTTGCGGAGCTGAACGACGTGGAACGATTCGTGGCCGCGTGCATGGCGGGCGATGAGCGCGGCGCCCGCGCGATGCTGGAGCGCGATCCTGAACTGCGGGCGCGTGCGGACCAACACATGGTGTCTCGGGCGGTGTCTACCAAACGCCCGGCGGCGGTCAAGCTGGTGCTCGACCTGGGCTTCGATCCGAACCACATAGAAGATAATGCCGCGATTCACCATGCCGGCACGCTGGTCGAAAACGAGGAGATCCTGCGGATTCTTCTAGCGCACGGAGCGTCTCTGACGCTACGCGATCCGTGGTACGACAGCACCGCGATCGGATGGGCGAATTTCTTCGGCTACGCCGATCTGCGCGACAGGCTGCTGAGCGAACCGGGGATTTGCCTGTTCGATGCGCTCGATTACGACCGGCTCGATCGCGTTCCGGAAATTCTGGCGCGCGATCCCGCGGCGCTGGAACGCCGGTTTGCGGAGTGTCTTTCACGGGAACCCAAGCCCGAGAACTGGCAGACGCCCCTGGTCCGCATGGTTGTGGGCGGGAAGACGGAAGCGGTGCGGGTATTGCTCGATCACGGCGCGGATGTCTCGGCCCGCCATCCCGACGGCCGTCCCGTCTTGCAAATCGCTCGCGCTCAGGGCTTCGAGGAAATCGCCAGGTTGCTGGAAGCGCGCACCAGCTCGGGGTGAGGCTGCGGCTTGGCCGTCAGGTGAGTTGCACATGGGCCGCAGCCTCAATTCACGTGGATCACGGCCATGCGCTTGAGGGCGGATTGGGAATAGCGGGGCAACCTGGCTTTTCAGAGCGGCATGCTCCAAGAGTGCGGTTTCGGCTAAACCGGCTGGTTATGGAGAAGGACTGCGTGGCCGGTTCGGGCGCCGGCGACCCACCGGAGCTCACGCCGGCTTCGAATCCCGCCGATCCCCAGCAACGCATCGGGGTGGCCTTGCGGTTGGCGTCGAGACACATGTTGCGCGAGGCGGCTTCGGGGGCGCGCTCGCGGAAATCGATGAAGGTGGTGCGGCCATCGGCCAGGCGCAGCAGCATGAAACCGCCGCCGTGAGGTTGCCGGCCGTGGAGTGGGTCACGGCGAGGGCGAATCCGACCGCCACGGCGGCATCCACGGCATTGGCGCCCGATGCGAGCAGTTGCAAGCCGATGGCGGTGGCGTGGCGTTCGCGGGTGACCACCATGCCGTGCCGCGCGCGCACGGGCTGGGCCGCCCAAACGCGTGGGCACGGCATTCCCATGGCCGCGATGAGCAGCAGAACCAGTGTGCGGGGCGTGCAGAGCATACCCTGGCTTCTACGAAACGCGGGCTGCGCGGGCGGGAGAAGACCCTCGGGACGGCGCGGTCTGCGGGCGCTATCGGGCGGGACGGCGGTCAAGCGGCGTCCTTACGGGATTGGGCGTCCGCCGGTGGCTGTTGCGGGGCGCGCGAGGGGGTGTGGGGGGAGGCGACGGGGCTGGCGGGATCGAGGGGCACGCGCGGGATTTGGGGATTTTCGGGAACGAACCCATTTTCTGGCTTAGGCTTTTGGGATGAATGAGTTAGGGGTGGGGCTGCGGAGGGCTTGGGGGCTTCGGGCGGGGCGGCGGGGGTGTCTTGCCAGACCTGGTGCCAGACCTGGGGAGGGAGCGGGACCTGGGCGCGGGAGTCCTGGACCGCGCGGAGGTCGTGGAGGGTGCGGTGGTAGGCGCGCTGGAGGCTCTCGCGGCGGCGCTCCAGGCGGGCGAAGGTCTCCTGGCGGCGTTCGAAGGCGCGGCCGAGGATTTGGTCTTCGGTGATCACCCAGGAGAACACCAAGTCCTACAACCGGGACAACCCCATGGCAGCGAGATCGTATTCCCAGAGCTGAGCTTCGGTCTTGCGGAGGCGGCGGAGGGTCCACTCGGAATCGATGAGGATGTCGACGAGGGCGCGCTCGGCGGCGGACTGGGGCTGGTGATCAAGAAGGTATTGAGCCGCCAGGGCGTCGAGAGCGG
>JBKQPR010000179.1:0-65761 GCA_052144935.1 Bryobacteraceae bacterium | reverse complement strand
TGCGTGCCTTGGCCCATGAAGCCAAGCCTCGCGAGCCATTTCGTTAGCCTCGTGTTCCGTTTCTACTTGCCAGTAACGTAGTTCTGCGGAACGTTATCCGATTTCCAGGCGTGGAAATCGAGGCTAGAGGTAGTGAACTGCCTGCTCGATCCCGGCAGTGAGTTTCGCCTGCACCGGCAGTGGTTCGTGGATAGCGCGATGGACGAATTGCTGGAGACGGACTTCACGGTGGCGGGGGAAGACCGCTTGTATCGCTGTCTGGATCGGGTGCTGCCGCACAAACAGGAGTTGTTTGTCTGGTTGAAACAGAAGTGGGCCGACTTGTTCCACTCGGACTTTGCAGTGCTGCTCTACGATCTGACCAGTACGTACTTCGAAGGAGAGATGGAGCAGAACCCGAAAGCCAAGTGTGGGTACAGCCGGGATAAGAGACCGGACTGTCTGCAATTGGTGATTGCGTTGGTGGTGACCACCGATGGGTTGCCGTTGGCCTATGAGGTGATGAAGGGCAACACGTCGGATCGCACCACGCTGCCAGGCTTTCTCAAAAAGATTGAGGACACCTACGGTAAAGCGCGACCGGTTTGGGTCATGGATCGTGGCGTTCCCAGCGGAGCCATTCTGAAAGACATGCGCGATCCGGAACGGCAGACGTTCTATTTGGTAGGCACGCCCAAAAGCAGGATCAACCAGCATGAAAAGAAGTGGCGGGGCGCCCTCTGGGCCCTGCCGTGGCAAAAGGTGCGCGACCCGGTGGAAGTGAAGCTGTATGAGCACCAGGGCGAACTCTACGTGCTGGCCAAAAGCGGAGGGCGGCAGGCTAAAGAGAACGCCATGCGGCGCAGCGGCTGGTCCGCTTGCTGCGCAAGCTGCGGGTGATGCGCAAGAGCCTGCCGAAGCGCGATCAAGTGCGGCTGCGCATCGGGGCCGCCAAGAAGGAAGCCGGCCGGGCTTTTGGGTTCGTGAAGATCCAGACGCCGCCAGCGGACCAGGCGGTCACTCGCGAGACGTTCTCCTTTCAGGTGGAAAAGGCCAAGCTGAAAGCCGCCGAACAACGCGACGGCCATTATCTGCTGCGCAGCAACCTCACCGGCGAAGATCCAGCGGTGTTGTGGACGCGCTACGTGCAACTGACGCAGATCGAGGGCGTGTTCCGCTCGCTGAAAAGCGAACTGAGCATCCGGCCCATCCGTCATCAACTGGAACATCGGGCCGACGCACACGTTCTGATTGCGTTCCTGGCTTACTGTCTGCAAGTCACCTTGAAGAACCGCCTGATGATACACGCGCCGGGATTGACGCCGGCCGCGGTGTTCGAAAAACTGGCGACGATCCAGATGGTCGAGGTCTGGATTCCCATGGTGGATGGTCGCTGGCTGGTGCTGCCGCGTCACACCCAACCGGAGAAAGACGTGCAAGCATTACTGAACCAGATCCGGATCACACTTCCCTCCCAACCACCGCCGCGGATCAAGGCCACTCAAATCACCCCCAAGGTCATCCCGGAATAGGCCGCCGACCAGCCTGCTGGCGAAGAATCCGGCTGAACGGCCGGCAACCGCGAGGGCCGCGGTGATGCAAATCCGCGCGGCGGAGCTGGCCGCGCGCCGCCGGTCGTGGAAGCGGACCGAAATCCCGCGCCGTCTTGGAATTGCGGCCGCGGGCGCGATCCTCGCGCTTCTCGCCGAAGCCGGGTTGCAGCGAATAGGACCAATTCACATGCTGGATTTGCGGACCGTCGACCCGCGGTTCGCAGCCAAGCCGAGGAGGCCCCCTGACGGGCGGATTGTTCTGGGGTTGGTGGATGAGCCCTCGCTGAACGAGACACCCCTGGCCAGCCGCGCCGACGAGTTTGCATCTGTGCTGGAGCGCATTCTTGAGGCCGGGGCCCGCTCAATTGCAATCGATTTCCTTTTGCCGGAATCCTGGAGCCGCTCGCGGGCCTTTTCCAACCTCGTGCTGCGTCACGCGGAACAAACGACCCTCGGTTTGTATTCCGATCCCTCCGGCGAAACCGTGGGTGCCGAATGCGTAGCGGGCATCTTGGGCGCCGCACTGGGAGCGCAGCGGCTGAATTCCCTGTTTGCGTTCATCAACCTCGACCAGGACAGCGATGGCATAATCCGCCGCGGCCGGACGTTGTACCCCGACCGCTCGGGTGCTGGCCGGCCTACCTGGGCCGCGTCTGCCGTGGCCAAGTACCAGTTCCAGCCGGACGGCGTCCAGCAGTTTTGGCTTGATTACTCGGCCCGGACCGATCAATTTCGCCGCATCTCCTGGAAAGACGCGGCGAATCGCGCGACACGGTCGCCGGAGTCCTTTCGCGGCCGGCTGATCCTGGTTGGCGGAGATTATCTCGCCTCGGAAGACGTTCATCGGGTACCGGTGGGGAGCGGGAGGATGGCGGGCGTCACGCTGGAGGCGCTCACCGTGGATACCATTCTGTCTGGAATGCGATTTCGCGACGCAGCGCGTTACGCGTGGATGCCGGCGTTTTTTGGGTTGAGCGGGTCGTTGATAGCCCATCAACATAACTCGGAGTTCAATAACATAACCGAAATACCCGAACGTCTTGACCTTCAGAATATGCGCGGTATGCTGTAGGGCATGATGACGATGAATAAGACCCACCTTTCGATTGTGGGCGCAGTGATCCTGGCCGCGCTCGCAGCGGTCGCGCAGGTGAATGCGCCTGAGCGCGCTTCCGTACCTCACCTGGAGAAACGCGGGAACGCCACACAGCTCATCGTAGATGGACGGCCCTATCTGGCCCTGGCAGCGGAACTGGCCAATTCGGCTTCGTCCAACCTGGAGTACCTGGATCCCTACTGGTCCAGGCTCGTGGCATCGCACGTCAACACGGTTCTGGTTGCGGTGTCCTGGGAACTGATCGAACCCGAGCCCGGTAAGTTTGATTTCTCACTGGTCGATGGCGTGATCCGCGATGCCAGGAAGCATAACCTCCGCCTGATGCTGTTGTGGTTCGGAAGCTGGAAGAACAGTACGTCCACTTACGCGCCGCCATGGATTAAGAAGGACACGAAACAGCATCCTCTGCTGGTGGATGAAAACGGTAACAATCTAAATATGATGTCGGTGTTCTACGAGGCTAACTGGAAGGCCGACGCCAACGCTTACAGGGCTCTCATGCGGCACGTGCGCGAGGTCGATGGAAAAGACCAGACCGTTCTGATGATGCAGGTCGAAAATGAAGTCGGCATTCGCGGCACTTTCCGCGACCACGCGCCGGAGGCGGAAAAGGCGCTCAACGGCCCGGTCCCCAAAGAGCTGATAGATTACCTGGCGAAGAACCGCGACTCTCTGATTCCGGAGATTCGCCAGCAGTGGGCCGCGAACGGCAACAAGACTTCCGGGACCTGGCGGGAGGTCTTCGGCAGCGACCGCAGGGGCGATGGAATCTTCATGTCGTGGTACTACGCCCGCTATATGGACCAGGTGGCTGCAGCCGGGAAAGCGGAATATCCCATTCCGACGTTCGTCAATGCGGCGCTGGGCGACTGGGTTGGGCAGTACTCGAGCGGCGCGGCACTTGCCGATACGCTGAACATCTGGCAGGCCGCCGCACCGCACATCGATATCCTGACGCCGTGCATTTACCGGCCGGTCTTCTCTGAGTGGGCCTCGCTGTTCCACCGTGCGGGCAACCCTCTGTTCATCCCGGAAACCCGGCCCGACCCGGGCTATGCGGTGTGGGCGTTCGGCAGACACGCCCTGATGGGTTTTTCGCCGTTCGCCTATGAGCGTTCCGCGGACGGCTCCACGCCGCTGGCGCGCGCCTATGACGTGCTCGGGCAGCTTGCGCCGCTGATCCTCGAAGGGCAATCGAAGGGCACGATCAGCGCAGCCGTGCTGGTCCCCGACAAGCAATCCGAGAGCGTGGAATTGGGCGGCTACACGTTCGAGCTTAAGCGGGGACGGGGACCCGGGGCGCCGACGGGGAACCAGCAGGCGCCCGGGCAGCCAGCCGGGCGGGCGGGAGCACAGGCAGGAGCGCAGCAGGCAGCCGGCGGGCGCGGTCAGACCGGCGTTCCATTCGAACAGGGCGCGTTTGCCTCATCCACCGGCTATGCGATGTTCATCTCGACGGGTCCCGACGAGTTCATCATCATGGGGTCCGGTGCGCAGATCACCTTCCATCCCAATACGCCCGGTCCCAAGACGGCATCCATTTCGACGCTTGAAGAGGGCAGGTACGTGGATGGCCGCTGGGTTCCGGGCCGCCGGCTGAACGGCGACGACACGTCGCTCGAGTATAGCTTGGTGGAGCGAGCCAAGCTGAACCAGTCTGGCCAGGGGCTTCGCTTCGGGATCGACCCTTCCATCGTGCACATCACGATTTACCGTTATTGAGCTAGTCTCACCGGGACGGAGTTCATTGATGGCTCGAATGGCTTGCCCATCCATGGGAGGAGACGGCGCGGTTCATCGCGTTCCGTTCGCTGGGGATTCGAGTCGGAGTTCTGCACGCCGGGGGGGCACGAGAAGGGCGGGGTGGAAGGCGAAGGCGGGCAGTTCCGGCGGAACTATCTTGTGCCTGTGCCGAAGGTCCGGGATCTGGCAGAGTTGAACCTGCTGCTGGCGGCGAGGTCGAAGGAAGAGGAGAGCCGCGTGATTGCGGGTCGCGCGCAGCCGATTCGGGGCGGCCATGCTCACCGAGCGGAACACTTACCGCCGTTGGCTGCGGAAGGCTTCGACTTGGCCTCGCTGCACTTTCCGGCCATCGACGGCAGCGGATGCGCGAAGGCGCTGACGAACTTCTATTCGGCGCCATTGCCGGTGGGCACGGAGGCGGTGGTGAAGGTTTACTCGGCATATGTGGAGATCTGGTACCAGGCCAGGAGTGGGGCCGGCATGAGCGAGGTTATGAGCGGCATAAGAAGGTACTGGAGTTGGAGCATTATCTGGACGTGCTGACGAAGAAGCCGGGAGCGTTGGCCGGCTCAACGGCGCTGGAGCAATGCCGGGCGCGCGGGGGATGGCCGGCCAGCTACGACCGGTTCTGGGAGGTGTTGCGGCAACGGCAGGGAAAGCAGGAGGGCACGCGGGCGACGATCGACGTGCTTCTGCTGGCACGGGAACACAGGGAGGCGCGAGTCCGCCGGGCGGTGGAAGAAGCGCTGGAGTTTGGGGTGTTCGGACGTAGGCGCGGTTCGCTATCTACCGAACGTCAGCGGCCCCGGCACAGATCGGGGCACTGAATCGCTATGACCGGCCGCAGCCCAGGCTGGAGGACTACGACCGGCTGCGGCCGGGGCGCCCACTGGGTCCGGTAGTGACGGAGGTGATCCAATGAGCGCCCCAGTCCAACCCCTGCACGAGGCCGCGATACGGTAGGATGCCAGGCAACTGCGACTGCCGACGGTGGGCGGACAGTTCGCCCGATCGGCGGAGCAGGCGGTGAAAGAAAAGCAAACGCACTTGAGCTATTTGGAGGCATTGCTGAAAGGAGAGGTAGAGGAACGCGATCGCAAGGCCGCGGGATCCGCAATTGGGAAGAGGGGCTGTATGTGTTTCGCAGCGAAGACCGCGAGGCGGCGTTCCGGCGCGCCTTGGAGATCGGCGAGGCCGGGCAGAGTGTGGGGAGGAAGGCACTGGCCGCCGTAGGCGTTGGGTGGAAACCCGGCTGGCGGAGGTGGTGACGCTGGACTGCTTGGGCGATGAGTTGGAGGTGGAACCCCTGGAGGCGCCCCGGATGCGGCTGCGGTTGCCGACCCGCGAGAAGATCGAGTTCGATTACGAATTCGAGCCGGCCAAGAAGTCGCCGGAGACCTCCCGGTGACGGCTGGGCAGGGCGGATTTTTCGGAGGACCCCGCCCTCCGCTCCGCCCTAAACGCTCGGCCTACCTCGAGATACACGCGCGTATCCCCGCAGGAAAGGTCCCGCACGAGCCGTGTCTTGCGGTCGTAAAATGTCCGGTGCTCTTGCCCGCAAACGCCGCAAACTGTTTTTTTTGCTCTCGCTCCAAGACCATGAGCCGAACCTGGGGATCTCCAAACACACCCCACACCCATCGGCTCGGTCTGAATCCAGGAAAGCGATAAGCATCCTCTAATCTCTTCATCTTACACTGACGGTACTGTTCCGGAGGCTCCCCGCGCCTTGATGTTAGGTCTTTGAGAAGGCGTCGCATTTCAAACCAACCTTTGCATTTGCATTGTGCCCCAGAAGCCGGGGAGCCGTTAAGCGGCCAGGGACTGGAGTGCGAGACCATCGATCACAAAAGACGCCTGTGCGTGCAGGGCCGCCTTCCGCGCGATCTGATGCTTGAGGTCGGCGAGCATGTCCTGAAACTGACAGGCGGTCTCCGCTCTACGGCCAAGGCGTGCGAGATCGGTTAGCATGCTGTAGCGGCGACGATTGTCGCTGCGTCGAACACCGGGCGGCGGCGCCGCGCGGATGGCCGCTTTCGGCCTGGCGCGGACACCCGGCGGTCACACCTCCGTGCCACGGCGCTCGCCTAAGTCTGCGCGGGCGCTGCCGGCGCCGCCGGTTTGGTGGGCGGCGTGAAATGCAGGGTGCCACTCTCCGCCGCCATCAGGTTCGCCAGCATCCTGGCGTGCGGGCCGCCGGGAAGCAGCGCGATCCGCGCGTTCGAGGCCAGCATCCTCTGCGTCTCCAGAACCTCGAACAGAGCATCGGCGACGGCCGGCACCTGCGCGATTTCCTGGAAGGCTTGCCCCAGGGTGCCGGGACGGATGGCGGCCGCCTTGGCAAACTCAATAGCGGCCTCCCGCTCGGCCGAGCTGGTGATCACACTCACCTGGTTGGCGCCGGCCTGCTTGATGGCGGAAGTCACCTGGCGAAGACGATTGACCACTTTCTCCTCGATTTGCCGGATCATGCCGGCATCGCGGAAGTGCACCTTGCGGATGTAGACCGAGCCGAGCTGGTACCCCCACTCGGTGGACTTGCTGGTCACTTCGGCCCGAACCGTCTGGCTCATGTTATGGCGCGTCTGCAGCATTTCCGCCAACGGCATGTTACTCAGGCAGCGCACCGTGGCGTTGCTCAGGTTGGCGCGCAGGGAGCCGCGCGGATCGGTGTTCTTGAACAGGAAACTCAACGGGTCGCTGATCCACATCTCATACCAGATGCCGATTCCCATGGGCGCGCCCTCCTCCGAGTTGACCGGCTGGCTGCGCAGATACTCCTGGTCCAGCCGAAGATCCAGAACATAGCAGGACCCCAGGATGTTGATGAAGAGCGCCGACAATCCGAGCTTGGAGGGCAGGAAGTGCAGGCCCGGCTCATCGATCACGCCGGCCACCTTTCCGAAGAGCACATACACGCGGCAGCTCCGCTCTTGCACGATCGCGTAGAGACCGAAGATGCGGCATATCGCCAGCAGCAAGGGCTCGGCGATGAAGAGGCCGACAAACACAATCAGTGCCGTCGACAGGATTACCACCATGGGCGATTCCATCACTTTCCAGCCTCCAGGTAGATTTGCTGCGCCTTGTCGAAGAGCGCCAACCGCACGTTTCTCAAATAGGCGCCCAGAACATTGGGGCCGCCTTTGTGCAGCGCGGCGAGCTCCGCGGCCAGGGACTTGACCGGTTCCACCTCGGCTTGCGCACGGAGCGTTTCGATCTCCACCGCGCGCCGCGATTGCACCACGCGCTGATCGGCGGAGGCCTGCGCCAGGCTGATGTCGCTGGACACCTGGTTGTGGGCGGTGTTGATGGCCGCCAGTGCCGACTCCACGTCCGGCGGCGGGTCGATGCCGGTGATCAGGGAGGCGTCGAAGATGACGCCGTAGCGCGCCGGTGTGGCGCGGCACTCGACGTCCATGTACTCGTTCAGGTCGCGGAGATTCTTGCGCAGGTCGTTGATCGAAATGCCGGTCATTTCGCCAGTGGCCAACGAGACGGCGGCATCCGGATTGGCGGCCTGGGCGGCATCGGCAGGCAGGGCGACGGGCTTCGCTTCGAAATTGGCAATGCGCTGCCGCAGCACGGAAACGAAGTATGCCAGAACATGCACGAACGGCTTCTTGATGCCGAACAGGAACGCGTACAGGTTGGCCTCGCTGACGCGGTAGCGGATCTGCCCGGTCAAGCCGGTGTTGAGCTGGTCTTTCGTAACGCCTTCCAGACGAGTGCCGCCGTCGTTGGCGCGAGGGTCTTCGAGATCGACCGCCATGTTTATGGTCATGGTGGCGATGGAGACCTTGCGGATCTTCTCCCAGGGCATTTTGAAGTAGGGTCCGCCGGGCGGAACCACGCGGACCTGCGGGTAGGCGTACCGCGGACGTTCTTCCGGAAGGAGAAACTCCGCGATGGGATCGTTGAGTGTGGTCTTGTTGCCGGGAACCCGCACGGCCCGTCCAAAACTGGTCTTGACGGCGCGCTCGTTCTGGTCCACGGTGTACACGCCCATCAGCAAAAACCGCAGCACGAACCATGCGGCGCAACCGATAAAAGCGCCAATCAGAGTTGGCATAAGCACCTCACGGGTTAGTATAGCCGCCAGCAGCCGCAATATCCCGGCTTTTCGGCTGGCGCAGACGGGACGTTGCTAAAGCGAAGTAAGGTAAGGGACAGAGCGGGGAGATCGACCGGGCGGCGGCCACGAGGCTGGGAACCGCGGCCTTGCCCCACAGCTCGCGGAGTGGGTTTCATCCCCCGCCGGAGACAGATCGGCCCAGGAGCCTGGGAGGCCTTCTCACTTCCCTGCGCGTCCGGAGAATCGCGAATCCGCAGATTACCATTCGGCTCCGAAGACCCGAGGCGACCGCTTTTGGACCGGTGCCCGGCCTGGCCAAGCGGCTCCAATGAACAGCAGGGAGATAGTAAATTCCAATGGAATTCATCTCGCCGGGACGGGGGAGCGGGGGGCCCGCCGGTTAGCGCCGCCGGCGGATTGTCGGTAGGGTATCCAGCCAACTGGTACGATGAGACGAAGGTTTTCCATGACGCTGACCATTGACCTTCCGGACGAGGAGATCAAGGCCCTTGCCGCGAAGGCGCGGGCCCAGGGCATTTCGGCCGAGCAATAGCATGACGGATTGCATTTCGATGCAGACGATGCGCAAGGAAGGGCCGAGCGAGGTTCTCACCAGCGACCGGCATTTTGAGCAGGAAGGTTTCCGGGCGCTGTTCCGCGATCCATAAGGCCAGCCGCAAAAATTCGGGCAACCGCGAGAACCGGAAATCCCGAGAGGCATAAAGGCCCGATTGGCGCGCAGCACATCGAATGCCCGGCGCTCCAGGGCCGCAGGGCCGGCGGCGTCCCTCGGCATGGCCGGTGCCAGCGTCATGTCCTGCACCGTGCCGCGGCGGATCATACCGCGCACGTTGCCGGCGGTTCTCCGAGGCATTACACTTGGGGCAGATGGCGAAGACGCTCATTACGACGCCGTTTCCTACAACGGAGGAAGTGGCCCGCATACTCGGTGTATCACAGACTCGCGTGCGGCAGATTGAAGCTCTGATGGCCCAGGCTGCCAAAGAAGACACCGAACGCAGGTCCCGTGCCGCGAAGAAGGCCTGGAAGCGCCGCAGGGAGAAGAGTGCGGGCGTCGACAAAACAAGCCGTTAACGACGAATTCCAGGCCCTTGCCTCGGTCGGCGGTGAAAGGCCGCTGACTTTCTTGAACATCCCTTTCGACCAGCCCTTTGAATCCCTGTACCTGGCGTACATAGCTGGATTGAGCGGTTTCGGCTTGCTTCCTCAGGCCGTGCTGCAAGTTCCGGGGCATGAACGGCGCCTGGACCGCTTGATCGGCTTGCTGAGGACCTGCCAGTATTCTTTCCATGATCTCTCTCGCGTTGAATTGGACATGCGCCGGCCGAGGACGCCGAGGTTCAACATGCCCTTTTGAACTCGGGCTCGCTGTAGGCGGGACGGCTCATGCTCCCAACGGACATCGTTGGTACGTCTTTGAGTCCAAGAGATTTCGAGTGCAAAAATCCTTGAGCGATATCAACGGCACGGAGGCTTATATTCATGGCGGTGGGCCGATCGGTGTACTGCGCGAGTTGACCAATGCTCTTGCCCGAACCCGACACCGGCCGACGGTTCGGGAATTGCGAGCCGTGTATCTGGACCTAAAACGTAGCGCGGCAATCTTGAAACGGGACCTCGCCACACAGACGCTCTTCGATACCCGGCCCTTCCGTGACCTTGTGGTTGCGGCGAGCGTGAGTGCGAGGAGCCGGATTCCGTCGCTACGGTGACTTCCACTGCGCGTACAGAAAATCGCGAATCCGCAGATACCATTCGGCGCCGAAGACCCGCGGCGTAAAGGCCAGATTGGCGCGCAGCAGATCGAATTCCCGGCGCTCAATCGCCGCTGGACCGGCGACCTCCTTCGGCAAGGCCGCCGCCAGCGCCATGTCCTGTACCGTGCCGCGGCGGATCATGCCGCGCACGTTGACCGGCGGCTCGCCGCCCCCTACCCCGGCGCCCGCCAGATAATCGGCCAGCGTGCCGAGCGCCACGGCGTCGGCGCCCTGCTCCACCGGCGGCAGGGGCCGCGCCTGACCGGCCGGAATCGCCGGAACGCGCGCCTCGACTACCCGCAACTCCATCGGACGCACCACCCAATCCCCCATCTTGAGCTGCACTTCCAGGCGGAACCGGCCCTCCGGCGCTTCCGGCGGAATCCACAGATCCAGCAGATAGACCCGCGTGGTCTGGCCCTCCACCAGGTCGTCCGGATCGGGCATCACGCCAAAATCCGGAAGCCGGTGCAACTCCTCCAGCCGGTCGGCAATCCATCCCGCCGCGGTTTTGTCGAAATGCTCTTTGTAAAGCGCCACCAGGCAGGCGTTCAACGGGTTGGGAATCACGTACAGCAGGTAGCTCTCTTTGGGCGGAATGCTCACCGCGACGTGAAAGACCGTGTGCGCGCCGCGGGCCAGCGCGGGCGACAGGATCTCGCGGGGCGCCAGCGCGCGATCCGGAGCCACAATTCCGCCGAACGGATCGGGCCGCTGGAATTCCGAGTAAATCTCCACGGACTGGCCACGGGCGGCCGAGGCGGTGAGGAGAAGCGCGGCGAGGATCGGGACGAGCGAGCTTATGCCACCAGGATAACCCTTCGCCAACTGGAGCACGCGGGGCGCCTCTGGGCCCCCTGCCAACACCCTTCGCGTTTTACACTGGCCCTTATGCGGATCGAGTTGGCCGCCATGACTCCGGCCGATTGGCCCAGCGTGCGGGCCATCTATCGGGAAGGCATCGCCACGGGCAACGCCACTTTCGAGCGTTCCGCGCCGGAGTGGGATCTATGGGATGCCGGCCATCTGCCGGTCTGCCGCCTGGTAGCCCGCGCGGCGGGCCGCCCGGTGGGTTGGGCCGCCCTCAGCCGGGTCTCGGCGCGCCCGGTCTATGCCGGCGTGGCGGAAGTGAGCGTCTACGTGGCGGAAGCCGCCCGCGGCGCGGGAGTCGGCAGCGCCCTTTTGACCGCCCTCATCAAGGAGGCCGAGCGCAGCGGCTTCTGGACCCTGCAAGCCGGCATCTTCCCGGAGAATCGCGCCAGCCTCGCGGTCCATGAGAAGGCCGGGTTCCGCGTGGTGGGCATCCGCGAACGCCTGGGCGCCATGGACGGACGCTGGCGCGATGTGGTGCTTATGGAGCGCCGTAGTCGGGTGGCTGGAGTCTGATCCTTCCCTCTCATTCGCCGGCCTCCGCTGCCCTGAGCGTTTACCAAAGACAACGTTGCGGGGGGAACCGAGCCGCCGTTTAAGATAAGGACATCCAATGTCGCAACGCTTGAAGCCATGACGGAATACTTCCACCTGGATCGGCCGGCGTCTGACCGCCTCTCGGCCTTCGACACCGTGGAGAATCCTTACGAGGTCTCCCTCTGTCCGGCGACGTCCGGGATGTCTCAGCATCGCAGCATCCGCCGCATCCACGATCTGGCGCTGGAGGTGAAGCACCGCAAGCGGGACGAGCTGATGATTTGGGCTTTATTCGAACGAGTGGTTCATGCCAGCCTGGTGGCCGAGTTCGAAAAGCGTGGATTCACCGGATTCCGTCTGCGGCCGGCGTCGGTGCGCTTTCGCGACGGCTATCTTTCCCACGACTATTATGAATTGATCGTCACCGGATGGGCCGGCCTGGCGCGCCCGGAATCCGGCATCCGTCTGCTGGAGGACTGCCCCGGCTGCGGCCATAAGAAATACAGCGGATTGGAAGACGCCGGCCAGTTGATCGATTGGAGCCAATGGACGGGCGACGATTTTTTCATTGTCTGGCCGATGCCTGCGTTCACCCTGATCACCCGGCGGGTAGCCGACACGCTTCAATCTCTCGGTGTGAAAGTTATGTCCTGGAGAGCCTGTGCGACTGGGTAGGGCGGGAACCACTGCAAGCCATGCGGCGCCGCCGCGGGTTCACCGTGGGCCGGCTCTCGCAGTTCATGCCCGACGACGTCGCGGTGAAGTACGGAAAGCCCCTGGGACTGGAGTGACGCAATGAAACGGAACGCCGGACGAACCGACATTCAGCCCTTCCTCAAGACGATCGGCAGCCCCGGCAATCCGGAGCGCGCGTCCGCCATCGCCGGCCTCTTCCAAGCCGCGCAGGAGGCAGACGGCGCCCGATATGAAGTGGCCGCCGCCTGCCTGAAACTCCGCCAGCAGGAGCAGCTCAGCCTGGACGAAATCGCGCCGTACGCTCCCGCGATCCTGGCGTTCTGGAACGCGGTCCATGCCCGCGTGAAGCCGTTGCAGCAGGAGGGACCCGACCTGGAGTGGATCCTCGAGGACGAATACCGCGGTCCTCGCGCCTTGGCTGAGGTGCTGCTCGACCTGATGGGCTATCTGCCCGCCGCCCACGTTGCTCCGTCCTTCGAGGAGGCGCTGGCGCTGGCCGATCCCCGCCTCAAGTGCTTCGCGATCACGTCCTTGCTTCGGCATGGGCACACGGTCGACCCGCGGCAGATCGAGGCCGTGGCCGCCAGCCACGAGATGCGCATGATCTTCTGGATCGGACTGCGGCGGCTCGGGATGGAATGGCTCATGCCTGAGCGCTGGTCGGCGCCGGAACAGTTGGCTGCCTCCGACCTGGTGCGCTGGGCGGCCCACCCCAATGAGCTGGGCGTCCCGCCGGAGGAGATCGAGCTGATGGAGCGGTTCCTGGTGGCCGGCGAGATACACGCGAAGGACGAAGTATACCTCTTCCGATTTCGCGAGTACCCAAGGCCCTGGGCGCCGGGGGAAGGCTGGATGGCCGGTATCGCCGGGCCGATCCGCGACGGCCAGGCGCAGGGATCTCCCTGGAGCAGCTTTAAGCCTTGGGATTCCATGTCGCCCAGGGAGCACTTCGAAAAGCTGTACTATCGCGGGGGTTGCTGCGGTTGACCGCGGCAGTTACGCCGCCGTCAGTCCCAACCCCGCCCCGCGCGGCAGGATCAGCTTGCCTTTTTCCACCGTCACGCCGTGGAACGGGTCGTTCGAGATCAGCAGGTTGCCATCCAGGTCGGCGTAGTCCACCAGCGGCGAAAGGTGCGCCGCGGCGGTCACCGACACGGAGCTCGATACCATGCAGCCCAGCATGGTGCGCATCCCCATCGCCTTGGCGATCTCGATCATCCGGTACGCCTCCAGGACCCCTCCGCTCTTGTCGAGTTTCACGTTCACGCCGTCGAAAGCGTCGCGCAGCTTGGGGATGTCGGAGGCGCGCGTGCACGCCTCGTCGGCGATGATGGGGATGTGTACGCGGCTGCGGATCCAGCGCGTCTCCTCGATCATTTCGGCCGGCATGGGCTGCTCGATGAACTCCACCCCCTGCTTTTCCAGCCAGTTGATCTTGCGCACGGCCTCTTCCTTATCCTTCCAGCCCTCGTTGGCGTCCACCCGCAGCGGCTTCTTGGTCACGCTGCGCACGGCCTCAATGGTCGGCTCGTCGGTGGCCAGCCCCACCTTCACCTTCAGGATGGGATAGGCTTCCGCCTCGCGGGTCTTCTGTTTGGTGATCTCGGGCGTGTCGATGCCGATGGAAAACGTGGTGAGCGGCGTATCCTTGGGGTCGAGGCCGAACAGCGTGTAGAGCGGGATGCCCAGCTTCTGCCCCACCCAGTCCATCAGGGCGATATCGATGGCCGCCTTCCCGGCCCATTCGCCGGGCACTTTCCGGAATACCTCGGCCATCACCTTGGAGAACTGCATGGGGTCGACCCCCAGCAGCAGGCCGCGCACCGATTCCACGGCCTTCTGCGCGCCCGCGGCATCCTCGTGATAGCGCACGATGGGTGCGCCTTCGCCGTGGCCGGTGATGCCGTCGCGGGTGTAGGTGGTGTGGAGCGTGTCGCGATACGCGCTGGACGACATGGTGGTGGTCCAGGTGTGCTGCAAGTTCAGCCGGACGATCCGTGCTTCCAAGCTGGCGCCTCCCGCGGCGAACGCCGCTGGGCCCATCGCCCCGCTCATGGCCGCCGCCGCCGGTCCCAGCACCGCCGACTTACAGAAGCCGCGCCGGTTCATTTCACTCTCCTGGCGGCCACCAGCAGTTTGGTCCAGTAGGCATCGTTCAGGTCGTCGATCCGCACCATGGGAGTTTCGTGCGTGGTGGCGTCGATGAACTTGCCGTCGCCCAGGTAAACGCCGGTATGCGTGATGCGCCTGGCGGAGCTGCCGAAATACAGCAGGTCGCCGGGCGCCAGGTCCTTGCGTTCCACTGGGACTACGCCGCTCCAATCGGCTTGCGGCTGGGCATCCCGCGGCATGTTCACGCCGCGGCGGCGTTCCAGCATCTGGGCGAAGCCCGAGCAGTCGTAGCCGAAACTGGAAGTGCCGCCCCAGGTGTACGGCAACCCCAGAAACTTACGGCTCAACTCCAACATTTCGGGAATCGTCAGAGGCTTGGCGTCGAAGGCCACATCGCCAGCCTGGATCCATCCCGGGCGGTCGTCGGGCAGCCGCACCTGCAGCCAGCGGCTATCCGGCTCGGCCACCACCTCGAAACGGGTCTCGAACGGGACGGTCAGGAGCGGTGCGTGCCGGGTCACGCTGGCTTCGCGGTAGAGATGCGCGAAAAGGCTCTGCACTTCGGCCACGCGGCCCTTGGCGGCATAAAGCGGGCCGGGGCGCAACGCGGTCAAGGGAGTCCAACCGGTATAATCGTCCGCCGTGCGGATATGCGCCCAGCCTCCCTGCTGTTCCAGCAGGGAGACGTTGGCCCCGTAAATCGCCTGCGAGACCACGTCGGCATCGTCGCTGGGCTTGGAGTACATGTTAGCCACCGGCTGCAATACGACGGCATTCGGCAATGCCGCCGCGAAGAGGGCTACCGCAACAATTCCTGACATGGAGTTAGTTCTCCTACAGGGTAACGCAATTGCCTGTTGGGAACGGAATGTCATTGTTCCCATTACGCGAGCGGGGCCGTATGCTGAGACTGTCATGAACAGCAGGTACGTTGCGATAGGAACGTTGATGGCCTGGGGCTGGCCACTCGCAGCCCAACGGGTGTCGATAGACGCCGCTTTGCGAACATCCGATCGACCCTACGTGCAGGCCACGGGAGAAGCGACGGTATCGGCGAAACCCGACCAGGCCATCGTCGACATCGGGGTGGTCGCCGAGGGCGCCAGCGCGGTGGCCGTGGCAGGAGATTCGGGAACTGCCCTTGCGCATCGTGGAAGGCCTTGACATTATCGGGCCGTGAGTCTACCACCGTGTGGCAGTCCCCTTGGATCACACGTACACCCGCCGCACCCGCGCGCTGATGCTGCACAAAATGTTATACGAAATGGTTCCGGCCGTGCGGGCGATCTGTTGCGCGTCCAGGCTGGCGCCTTCTTCGGTACCCAGCAGCGTCACTTCGTCGCCCGGCCCCAGCCTGGTGGTGTGGCTCAAGTCGATGGTCGTCAGATCCATCGAGATCGTGCCCAGGATCGGCGTCAACTGTCCCGCCGCGATCACCTTCCCGCGGTTCGACAGGCGGTGAAAAATGCCATCGGCGTAGCCCGCGCCAAGAATCCCGATGCGCATGGCCCGCGGCGCGCGGAAGGTACCGCCGTAGCCCACCAGAGCGCCTTCGGGAATCTCCTTGACGGCCACAAGCTTGGCCTTCCAGGCGAGCGCCGGCCTCACCTCCAGAAGCTGCGCCGGCGCTTCGCCGCGCGCCGGCGAGACGTACCCGTAGAGCGCGTGCCCGGCCCGCACTAGGTTGTGCCAGCCTTCCCTGCGGCCGTAGCCGATGGCGTTGGTGCTGGATGTGTGGCAGTACACCGGCCGCACACCCGCGCGCGCCAGTCCCTCGCGGATGCCGTGAAAATACGCGAGTTGGTCGGGCGTCTGCGGGCTCGAGTAATCGGCCGCCGAGGCGAAGTGGGTCATCAGACCCTCTAACTGCGCCCGGTGGGTCCGCTCGATGGTGGCCAGAATCTCAGCCGCCCCGGCGCGCGTGCCCAGCCGTCCCATGCCGGAATCGATCTTCAAGTGATAGCGTATCGGGTTTGCGGCCGCGGCCGCCAACTCATCCAATTCGAGCACCTGGTCGAGCGAGTGTACCGCTGGCGTCAGCCCGTGCTCCACCAGCGCTTCGACTTCATAAGGCAAGAAGCCGCCCATCACCAGGATGCGCGGATCGAGAATCCCGCCGCAGCGAAGCTGGACGCCCTCATCCACCGAGCTGACGGCCAGCCAGCGCGCGCCCTCGGCCCCCAGCACGCGCGCCACTTCCAGCGCGCCGTGGCCGTAAGCATCGGCTTTGACCACCCCCGCCACCGTGACCTCCGGCCCCACCACCGAGCAAACCCGGCGGTAATTGCGGGCGATTTGGTCGCGGGAAACCAGCACGTAGGAACGAAAGGGAGGGGTCACTCTCTTCCATTCTACGGGAGAGGAATGGTTCGGCGGGTTCGTCAGGACTCAAGCTGCGACGAAGCTGGGTCAGCGGCACGTTGCCGCCGGAACGCCCGCCCGGCCGAGCCGCCCTTTCGCCGCGGCCTCGTTGCCGTGCCGGGAACACCCGCCCCGCGGGAGCCGCCCTCCCTCGTTGTCGCCGGAACGCCGGCCCGCCCGAGCCGCCCTTTCGCCGCGGCCTCGTTGCGCGGCCTCATTGCCGCCGGGATCTTCCGCCCGCCGGGAGCCGCCCTCCGCCGCGGCCTCGTTGCCGCCGGGATCTTCCGCCACAAGAGCCGCCCTTTCGCCGCGGCCTCATTGCCGCCGGAATCTTCCCCCCGCCGGGAGCCGCCCTCGGCCGCGGCCTCGGCCGCCGTCCGCGATCTGCCCAGCCGTCCGACCACCGTTTCCGGCGTTCCCTCCGCTGGTTCCCTGGGTGGTCCAGTCGCCCTCCGTCGGCCTGCAGGCTGCGGTTTCCGGCGAGCGCGGCCCATGCGCGCTATCCTCAAAAAGATGCCCCTTGCCATTCAAGCCGCCGACGTGCGCGCGGCCGCGGAACGGATCCGGCCCCTGGCGCGCCGCACTCCGGTCTTCACCTCCGCCGGGTTCGACGCCGAGTCCGGCGTGCACGCCTTCTTCAAATGCGAGAACCTCCAGCGCGGGGGCGCATTCAAGATCCGCGGAGCGTCGAACCTGATCCTTTCCCTGCCCGCGGAGACGCTTTCCCGCGGAGTGGTCGCCTATTCGTCCGGCAACCACGCGCAGGCCACCGCCATCGCCGCGCGCCACGTGGGCGCGCACGCCACCATCGTGATGCCCGAAGATGCGCCGCGCTCCAAGATGGAGGCCACTCGCGCCCGCGGCGCCCACATCGTCACTTACAATCGCTTCCAGGAGAGCCGCGAAGCGATCGCCGCCGGCATTCTGGCGGAAAGCGGCGCTACCCTCGTCCCTCCTTTCGACCACCCTCTGATCATCGCGGGCCAAGGCACGGCGGCGCTGGAGCTGATTCAGGAGACCGGTCCGCTGGACGCCCTGATCGCGCCCGTGGGCGGCGGCGGGCTGCTGTCCGGCTGCGCCACCATCGCCCGCGATCTGAACCCCGAGATCCGCCTCTTCGGCGCCGAACCCGAGGGCGCCAACGATACCTTTCTTTCTCTCCAGGCCGGTACCCGCGTCAGCGTGCCCCACCCCAACACCATCGCCGACGGCCTCCGCGCCGCCAAGCCCGGCGAACTGACCTTCCCCATTCTTCAGCGCCTGGTGGAACGAGTGGTGCTGGTGAGCGACTCCGAGTTGCGCGCCGCGGTGAAGTTCCTGCTGCTGCGCCTCAAGATTCTGGCGGAACCGAGCGGCGCCGCTTCGGTGGCCGCGGTTCTGTTCCGCAAGCTGCCCCCCGGGCTTCGTTCCGTGGGGGTGATCATTTCGGGTGGCAATGTCGATTTTGAAGACCTGGCGCAGTATTGAGTGGACCGCCTTCCTGCTAGCCCTGACCCTGGCGGGGTGCGCTCATAAGCGGCACGTCCGCACGGTCCCGCCTCGCCCGGTGGCGCCGGGCTACACCGAGACCGGCATCGCCAGTTGGTACGGCCACCCCTACCATGGGCGTCCGGCCGCGGATGGCGAAATTTACGACATGGAGAAAATGACGGCAGCTCACCGCACGCTACCGTTCAACACCTGGGTACGTGTTGAGAATCTCAGCAACTCCAAGTCGGTGGAAGTCCGTATCATTGACCGCGGCCCCTTTGTGGCCCCCCGCATTCTCGATGTTTCCCACGCCGCCGCCGAGGCCCTCGGCATGATCGGCCCCGGCACTGCCCGCGTCCGTCTGGTGGTGATCCGCGCGCCGGAACCCGTGGCAGCGGGGACATTTGCGGTTCAGGTAGGGGCCTATGAAAATCGCCAAAGCGCCGAGCAGGTGCGCGCCCGGATGGCTTCGCGATATGGCTCGGCGCGGCTGGTGCTGCGCGAGGGAAATCCCAACGTTTGGCGCGTGCTGGTGGGTGCGGAGACCACCGAAGACGGAGCCAACGGGCTGGCCGCCCGCATCCGCGACGAATCTGGTGAGAAGAACGCCTTCGTCGTCCGACTAGACTCTTAATCGAAGTTCGTCGAAAACCGCTCTAGCCGAAACGCGGTAGCGGGCCGCCGCGCGTGTAGCCGGGCCGCCGCGTGCAGCGGGGCCGCCGGGTGTAGCCGGGCGCCGCGTGTAGCCGGGCGCCGCGTGTAAGCCGGGTCGCCGCGTGTAGCCGGGCTGCGGGCTGTAGCCGAGCCGCCGCGTGCAGCCGGTCGCCGGGTGTAGCCGGGCCGCGGGGTGTAGCCGGGCCGCCACGCGCAGGCGGGCCGCCACGGTCAGCCAGGCCGCCACGCGCAGGCGGGCCGCCACGCGCAGCCAGGCGCCGCGGGTGTAGCCGGCCGCCGCGCATGTAGCCAGCCGCCGCGCATGTAGCCGGTCGCCGCGCGGCGAGTTGCCCTTTTGGATCTCCCGCTTATGAACACCGCCAGAAATGGTCACGCCCACCGGCTGGTGGGAGAGTCCGCGTCGATCGAAGATATCCGCCGGCTGATCGCCAAAGCCGCGCGCAGCCGCCTGCCGGTCCTGCTGCTGGGAGAGACCGGCACCGGAAAGGAAGTGGTGGCGCGCGCCATTCACGATGCCAACCCCTGCGGACAACTGGTGCCCATCGACTGCGGCTCTCTGGTGGGCACGCTCATGGAAAGCGAGCTGTTCGGCCACGTCAAGGGCGCCTTCAGTGGGGCCGTGGAGAACAAGAAGGGCCTGGTGGAGTTGGCCGACGGCGGCATCGCTTTCTTCGACGAGATCGGCGACCTGCCCGTCGACATGCAGGTCAAGCTGCTCCGCCTCCTGCAGGAGCGCGAGTTCCGGGCGGTGGGCGCGCTGCAATGGCGCCAGGTGGATCTGCGTATCATCGCCGCCACGCATCGCAACCTGAAAGCCGAAGTGGCCGCCGGCCGGTTCCGGCAGGACCTCTACTACCGCCTGAATGTCTTCGCCATCCACCTGCCGCCCCTGCGCGAGCGCAAACAGGACATCCCTCTGCTGATCGAGCATTTCCTGGAGGGCCGATTTCATCCCGGTCCCGAAATCGCCGCCACGCTGATGTCCTATGATTGGCCGGGCAACGTCCGGGAGCTCCAGCACTGTCTAGAGCGGTTGGCCGCCCTGCGCTCCGAAGGAGCCCTGCGTCTCTCGGATCTGCCTTCGGCATTACAGCAGCACCAGGCCGCCAACGATCTGCAACAGCTTTCGGACGTCGTTCGGGAGGGAGCGGAGGACTTCCCCTACGTCAATGTCTCGCCCAAGTCGCCGGTGGTCTCGCTTCCCGAAAGCGAGCGCCAGACCATTGCGGCCGCCCTGGCTGCCTCGGGCGGCGGGCGCGCGCTCGCCGCCAGGATGCTGGGAATCGGGCGCACCACGCTCTACCGGAAGATGAAAGAATACGGAATGGATTGACCATCGCGCTGGACGCCACCTACAGTCTCGGTGACGCGCTTTCCGGTGTGGGGCTTTACTCCCGCGAGATCCTCCTGGGCCTGGCGGCTGCCCACCCGGACACGCGCTTCCATTTTTACTATCGGCCGCACCGCTTCCTGCGGGCGCGGCGAGATCCGCTGCCCGGCAACGTGCGCCGGCGCCTGCTGGCTGGGCCGCTGGGGCCGCGCCGGGCCGCGCTGTTCCACGGCTTGAACCAGCGCCTGCCGGAAGTGACCGCGCGGCGTTCGGTGGCCACCTTCCACGACCTCTTCGTGCTTACCGGGGAATACTCCACCCCCGAGTTTCGCGAGCGGTTTGCCACCCAGGCGCGGGACGCGGCCGCCCGCGCCTCGGCCATCATCGCGGTGTCGGAATTTACCAAGAGCCAGGTGGTTTCGCTGCTGGGGGTGGCGGCGGATAAGGTACGGGTGGTGCACCATGGCACGCGCCGGTTGGCGGGGCGAGCTCTGGGATGCCCCGTGGGCCCAGTGTCCTCTGGGGCGCCCTCGGGCGTGCCCGCCGATCCCGGCGCCGGGCCCAGTGGGCACACCAGCGGGCAGCTCAGCGGGCGGATCAGCGGCCAGTTCACCGGGTACCTCGGAGTGGCGCGGGAGAAGATCGTGCTCAACGTGGGGGCCATTCAGAAGCGCAAGAACATAGCGCGGCTGGTGGAGGCGTTTGAGACGGTGGACGGCTCCTGGCGCCTGGTCCTGGTGGGTTCGGCGGGATATGGCGCGGAGGAGATTCTGGCGCGCATCGAACGCAGCCCGGCCAGGGCGCGCATCGCGGTGACCGGTTATGTGACTCCGGAGTCCCTGGCCGGCTGGTACGCCCGCGCGATGGTGTTCGCGTTCCCCTCGCTGGACGAAGGATTCGGCATGCCGGTGTTGGAGGCCATGGCAAGCGGAATTCCGGTGTTGACTTCCAGCCGTTCGGCGCTGCCGGAGGTGGCGGGCGATGCCGCTTGGCTGGTGGATCCAGAGGACACGGAGGCCCTGGCACAGGCCCTCCGTTCGATGACCGAACGGCCGGAACTGCGAGAGGATCTGGCTCGACGGGGAGTATTGCGTGCGCGGCGCTTTACCTGGGAGAAAGCCGTGCGCGAAACGTGGGACGTCTACGAGGAGGTGTTGCGCTGACCGCCCAGGCCGCTACCGGTTGTCCTCGTCCACGGCGATCTTGAGAGCTCGCAGGAAACGATGGTCTTGGGAGGTGAACTTGATCCTCCCGGCGGCCTCGAATCCCCGCTTGGGTTCCTCGGTCACCTCGGGCTGCTCGTCGTCCTCCTCCGCCTCGGCATCGCCGGTGTTTTCATCCCGCCGGTTGAAACCGATGGTTGCCTCCAGAACGAGGAAAACATCGTACCCGGCCTTTTTAATTTCGCCGATCGCCTCGGCGATCCGGTCGGACTCGGAAAGGGAATCGTTAATCGCGTTTCCCAATTCCTGCATGAGGTGCTTCAATGGCTCGTCCACAGATACTCCCTTACTAGTGGATGCGCTCCGGTGCGCCATAGTTCCACCACGGGCCTCGACTCCACCCGTTTCGATTGTAGTGGAGCCAGCGCCCCTTCACAAGCACAACCATCTCTTCTATCGGCAGTTTGGCGTCCAAACTTCACGGCAAAAGTTAACGGCCTGAGAGTTCTGTTACGATGGTCGAGTGTGGCAGCGTCAGGCGGTCCGGTCCGGTCGCCAGTTCATCAAACACGTAGTCCCCGCCGTGGTAAAGCCCACACGCGTGCTGTGGAATGAGCTTATCGGGTTTATTTTCATGGTTTTCGCCATCTTCTTTGCGGTGAAAACAGTGCGCTTGCTGATCGACTACTCGAAGCACCCGCCGACGGACGCGGCGATGCCCGTGGTCAACCTCTGCATCGCCGCCATCCCGACGCTCGGAGCGGCTTGGTTCGCCGTCACCTCGTTCCTGCGCGCGCGTAAAATTTCGCGATCCTAAGCGGCGACAGGCCGCAGACCGGCCGCATGTGGCAATCCGGTAGCTGCACGGCACGCGATCAGGCCACCTGGTGCGTATACACCGGGTCGAAAACCACCTCCGGGCGCTGCCTCCTTTGACGGGTCCGCACGCGCAAGCCCAGCCGGTGCATGATCCGCCCCACGTGATCGGGATCGTAACGCACCCCGAAGCACTGCTTGATGGCGTGGGCGAACCGCGTGGTAGTCCAGCGGTCGCTGTCGAAGCCGGCGGCGCGCGGCCCAGCCTGGTAGAGACGGGTCGCCTCGGTGAGCTGTTCCAAAGTCAGTCTGCTGGGGCGCCCCGGGGCGCGGCGCTTACGGAGCGCCTCCATTCCCTTTCCGCTCAGCGTACGATACCACCGCGAGGCGGTCGTGCGGCTAACCCCGAATTTTCGGGCGATTTGGGACTGCGAGAGTCCCCTTTGCAGGTCCTGAGCGGCCATCAGGCGCCTGCTCTCCATTTCATCGCGAGTGAGAACACTTTCTGCGCTTGTATCCATCTTCCCCTCGCGCGGTTGATTGAGTTCCAGAGCGATATCAGAATAGCAGAAAACATTCGTGATGCAAATTGTTTTTTTTGGCAGCCTTTTTGGCAGCCTCTGCAGCCTGGATCAAAAACGTTAGATCTGCGCCGCCGAGTGGGGAGCGGGCGCCCTGGCGGAAGGCGGGATACCGGCGGAAGCAGGGGCCCTGGCCGAAGCGGGGACCTGGCGGATACGGGATCATCCCTGGCGGAAGCGGACCCTGACGGAAGCGGGGACCTGACGGAAATGGGATCCTGACGGAAGCGGGGACCTGACGGAAGCGGGGACCTGACGGAAGTGGGACCCTGACGGAAGTGGGACCCTGACGGAAGTGGGGACCTGACGGAAATGGGACCCTGACGGAAATGGGACCCTGACGGAAGCGGGGACCTGACGGAAGTGGGACTTCGTCGGAAGCGGGGTCCTACCAGAGGCGAGACCCCTCACGCAAGCGGGATTCGCGGGAAGCGGCCCGCCTGATATGGGGTCCTGCGGGTAGGTGCCCTGCGGGAAGCGAGGCCCTGGAAGCGGATCCCTGCCAGAAGCGGGGATCTGGCGGAAACGGGAACCCCCTGGCGGCGAACGGTAGAGGAGGCTGCGCGGCATGAGGCAGCGGTGAGGGATGCGCAACGTTGCGTGGCGGAGCGGTTCACGCCCCGCCGCTTCCAACCGAGGCCATTCTCACGGATAGAGACCACGCAACTGGGCGGCTTCCGCCACGCGGCTCACTCCCAACATGTTGGCCGCCAGCCGCATGTTCGACTTGCGCTCCAGGTGAATCTTCAGCACGTCGCCGAAGGCCCGCGTCATCACCCGCTCCAACTGTTTGTTGACGTCCTGCTCGTCCCAAAAGAGGTGATTCTCGTCTTGCACCCATTCAAAATACGACACCGTCACGCCGCCCGCGTTGCACAGGATATCCGGAATCAGGAACACGCCCTTCTCATCCAGGATGCGGTCCGCTTCGGGAGTCACCGGCCCGTTGGCCGCTTCCGCCACGATGCGCGCCCGAACGGCGTGTGCGTTGTCCGCCGTGATGGTGCTTTCGAGCGCCGCCGGAACCAGGATCTCGCACTCCAGCGCCAGCAGTTCCGCGGCGGTAATCTTCTCCGCGCCCGGGAAACCCGCCACGGTTCCGGTGCGCTCCTTGAACGCCATCACCGCCGGTATGTCCAGCCCCTGGCCGTTCCGGATCGAGCCGCGGGTATCGCTGACCGCGATCACCCGGGCGCCGTTCTGGTGGAAAAGATGGGCGGCGATCGATCCCGCGTTGCCGAAGCCCTGCACCACCACCCGCGCATCCTTCATCGGAATCTTGAGATGCTGCGCGCTGGATAGCGTGGTGTAAAACACGCCGCGGCCGGTGGCCTCGTTCCGCCCCAGCGAGCCGCCCAGGCTGATCGGTTTCCCGGTCACCACGCCGTGCACCGGATACCCCTTATTCATGCTGTAGGTATCCATGATCCAGGCCATGATCTGGGGCGTTGTGTAAACGTCCGGCGCCGGAATATCCTTCTCCGGCCCGATCAAGGGCAAAATCGCGCTGGCGTAGCGGCGGGTCATGCGCTCCAGTTCGCCCATCGACATGGCTTTCGGGTTGCAGGTTACGCCGCCCTTGCCGCCGCCAAAGGGGATATTCACCACCGCGCATTTCCAGGTCATCCAGGTGGCCAGCGCCTTCACTTCATCCACCGTGACGTTGGGGTGATAGCGGATGCCTCCTTTGGCCGGGCCGCGCGTGGTGTTGTGTTGCACGCGGTACCCTTCGAAGCGGACGATCTTGCCGCTGTCCATGCGGACCGGTACGCTCACTGCGAGCACGCGTTCCGGATATTTGATCATGACTCGCAAACCGTCTTCGAGACCTAGCGCGTCTGCCGCCAGATCGAAGTTCTCCAGTGCGACCTCATATGCGTTCTTTTCTGCTGTTGCGGTTGCTAACATGGCCCACCTTTTTTGGACTTCGGACTTGGAAGTCCCAAATCTGTCTACACCGGTATGGTATTCTCTTGCACACACCACGTCAAGGGGGTGTTGGCGGTTGTTGGCGGTTAGGTGTGTTGGCGCCTTCGGGGAGGCTGGTGGGGTCCGGCGTGCGCCGGCCGTGTTGCGGGTGGCCGAGGAGACTTGCGGGCTTCGGGGGCCTCCGGAGGCTTCGGGCGCTTCGGACCGAGGGCGGTTGCAAGGCCGCGGGACTTGCCGGGCTTTAGGATCTGCGGCAAAACCGGTGTGTGCGGCCATATCGTGGGCATCGGCATCGATTCAGGTGCCGCACGAACTCCTCGATTATCCGTTCGTCCAAATTGGCGACCGTTCCGCCTTTCGGACCAGTCCAATGAATCATGTGGCCGCGTGCTGGAAGGGTTTGCTTGGGAGTTGTGCAAGGTGGGCTATGCAGAGATAACCGCTCGGAGGCACATTCGAGCGGCCGAGCACTGCGGTTGCTGGTGGCCGTGACGGGATTTCGCGCGGGAATGGAATGGGTCGGTCCGTCGCCAGCGGTGCGGTTGTATCTGGAGCGGGGCGTGTCGCTGTTGTTTTTCTGGGCTCTAGCGTGGCTATCGATCAACCTGGTGGATCTGGGAGCAGGTCGCCTGCAGCGGACGATCCAAGGGAAGTACCGCAGTTTCGCCGACTCGGTGCTGCCGTTGGCGGCGCGCGTTTTAAAATCACCATTTCGGCGGTGGCGCTGGCAGCCGTGTTGAGTAGTTGGGGATACAATACGACGCCGGTTATGGCAGGGCTGGGGGTGGGCGGCGTGGCGTTGGCACTGGCGGCGCAGAAGACGATCGAGAATCTGTTTGGCGGTGTGGCCGTGATTACCGACCGTCCGGTGGCGGTGGGCGATTTCTGCAAGTTCGGGGATCTGGTGGGAACCGTGGAAGACATCGGCCTGCGTTCGACGCGCGTTCGCACATTGAATCGGACGTCGCTGACTGTACCGAACAGCCTGTTCTCTTCGATGACGCTGGAGAATTTCTCAAAGCGCGATAAGACTGTGGTTCCATTTGACGCTGAATCTACGCCGCGACACGTCGGCGGTGCAGGTGGCAAGCTGTTGGATTCAACTACGCAGGCCTTGCAGCAACACCCCAAGGTGGAAGTGGGAAGTCTGCCGGTGCGATTTGTGGGCGTGGGGACCTATTCGTTGGATGTGGAGATCTTCGCCTATGATCCTGCCGCCTCCATCGTCTGCGCCGGCCGTAGTGGTCCATGATATCGAAATCGACGACGACCGGAACCTGATTCACCCCCGGCGACGCGGTTCTGTTGATTATCGAAGACGACGTCACGTTTGCCCGCATTCTGATGGTGTCCGCGAGTTCGGCGATTTCGCCCTTGGTTTCCAGCACCAGTTTGCGTTTCAGGTTGCCGTTGGCCACGTCGGTCACGACCTTGGCGATACCTCGGACCTGGGTGGTGAGGTTGGCGGCCATGAAATTCACGTTGTCCGTCAAATCCTTCCACGTGCCGCCCACTCCGCGCACTTCGGCCTGGCCGCCCAGTTTGCCTTCCGTGCCGACTTCCCGGGCCACGCGCGTCACCTCCGAGGCAAAGCTGTTGAGCTGATCGACCATCGTGTTGATGGTGTCCTTGAGCTCCAGGATTTCCCCCTGCACGTCCACGGTGATCTTGCGGCTCAAATTTCCATTGGCTACCGCGGTGGTCACCTGAGCGATATTACGAACCTGAGCCGTCAGATTGCCGGCCATGGAGTTGACGCTGTCGGTGAGATCCTTCCACGTGCCGGCTACGCCGCGCACCTCGGCCTGGCCCCCCAGTTTGCCCTCCGTGCCGACTTCGCGCGCCACGCGCGTCACCTCCGCCGCGAAAGAGCTGAGCTGGTCGACCATGGTGTTGACGGTGTTCTTCACTTCCAGAATTTCGCCACGCACGTCTACCGTGATCTTGCGCGACAGGTCGCCTTTGGCGACCGCCGTAGTCACTTCCGCGATATTGCGCACCTGCGTGGTCAGGTTGGCCGCCATGGAATTGACGCTGTCCGTGAGATCCTTCCAGGTGCCCGCCACGCCTCTCACATCGGCCTGGCCGCCGAGCTTGCCTTCGGTGCCGACCTCGCGCGCCACGCGGGTCACTTCCGATGCGAAGGAGCTGAGCTGGTCGACCATCGTGTTGATGGTGTTCTTCAGCGCCAGAATCTCGCCGCGCGCATCCACCGTGATCTTGGTCGTCAGATCGCCTTTGGCGCCGGCCGTCGTGACGCCCGCGATATTGCGCACCTGATTGGTGAGGTTGCTGGCCATGGAGTTTACGGAGTCGGTCAAGTCCTTCCACGTGCCCGCCACGCCGCGCACATCCGCCTGGCCGCCGAGTTTGCCCTCAGTGCCTACCACGCGCGCCACGCGCGTGACTTCGCCGTAGTTGCCCAGGCAGATGGCCGGCCGGCCCACGTGCCTACCACGCGCGCCACGCGCGTGACTTCGCCTGCGAAGGCGTTGAGCTGGTCCACCATCGTGTTGATGGTGTTCTTCAGCGCCAGAATCTCGCCGCGCACATCCACCGTGATTTTGCGGCTCAAGTCGCCCCGGGCGACGGCCGTAGTCACGCGCCCCTAATTCATAGAGTCGATTTGGGTTAGCGGTGCGCGGGCATCAGGATTGGCCGGATAAGCTCGTCTTCTGTCCATTGACTGGCTGGAGAATGGCAAGATTGAAAAACTCGCGGCGGCGCTTGGCAAAATAGCCAACTCGATCACCAACCCCGAATTGCAAAAGACCATCCGCATCGAGGCCGAATATTTCGATTGACTGCGCTTCACTCTGCCGGAGTTGTTTGAGAGTGGCGCGTGACCCGCTCGAAGCTTCCCAGGGCGCGACTTCCTGGGCCTTTCGCTCCACTTCTAGGCGTAGGGCGTGAGGCGCCATCTCATACCTCGAAGGACACCGTCTGTGCTGCTATCCGGGAATGGGACCGCATCGCCCGCCGCCTGTAGGAGTTGGATCCGCGCAGCCGCTAGCCTGCTACCCCAACGAACCAATAACGTCCTACCCCTGCAAGTGCCGGCCACACTCCAGTCGCGCCCATTTTACGCTTTCCCATCACTCCCCCAGCGGCACGTGAATCAGCGTCGCCAGACCCTCCGGCCTGGTGTCCCGCAGTGAATTGAGGTACTGATCGAACGCCGGCGCGTCGCGCAAAGCACACCCACGCTTCTCCGGATCGCCGACCGCACGTCCGTAACCGTTCCCTGAATTCGGAGCCAAGGTTCCGGGCACCGCGGCTATCGGGAGTGTGCCCGGCTTAACTCTTCGCCCCGGCTCTTGGAACGGCTAGTAATCCGTCGCCGGATTAAACAGCTTCGTTGGGAACGTCGCCGGAACCGCGGGCGGATTGATCGCGGGGTTGGACCGGCCGGCCTGGCTGGGATCAAACACCACGAACCCCACTCCGGGCGACCCCTTGGGCAGTGAGTAATCGTCCGCCGGATAGGCCGGGTTGTTGAACCCGGGATTCTGCACCATGCTTTGAAGATCTTCTCCCACCGTCTGCTGCCATGCCGCAAAAGCATAAAAACTGTAGTCGCTGGTGGTGTCGTTACAGGGAGCATCCGGACCCGTGCCGGGGCTCGGCTGCACGGCGAACGCCTTGGCGTCGCTGGCGAACCCTCCGTCGGTGCGCCAGTACATGTTGCTGTTCCACTCCTGGAACTGCGTGAAGGCGGCTCCGCCGGCGTACAGGCACCCGCCTTGCACCCAGAATTTCGGCGTGGATGTTTCGGTCCGGTCGAAATAGAACAGATTATTGGTTACGACAAATTCCTGCGGGATGGTGGAAGGTACACCGTCCCCATAGGGGAAGTTAACGGACACCATCGCCAGACGTCCATATGCCAGAATATTGTTCTTGATGATATTGGCTTCGCCGGGGGCGGCCGGGCCGTGCGGAGTGTAAACGTCGAACCCCGAGACGCGATAGACCAGATTATTCTCCACATCCACCAGACCCGTATCGTTATCCAGATAAACTCCGTTGCCGCCGTAGCCGTTGGAATCCATAATGGACGCGTCGGTTACGTCGTGAATCTTGTTGTTCAAAATTTTGTTGCCCGCGGCCGTGAAGACTTGGTTGCCTCCATCGATCCGTATGGACCCGCCGTCGTTCATGATCCCCTGCAACAGGTTGTAGACGTGATTGAAGGAGATGGTGGCGTTGGCGTTTCCGATGCCGCTTGGCGTGGTCGTGTCGGCGATGCCTTGGGAGGTCGAGATGGCGCAGTGGTAACCGTCGTAGACGTCGTTGTGCGTATAAAGATTGTCGTGTCCCATGCCTTGGCCGATGCCGAAGGAGGCCGGAATCGTGCGGCCGTAGCCCTCCACCACGTTGTTTTCGACAATCGTCATCTGCGGCACGTTGGCGTCCGTGTCGGCCGGCTGAAACGGGTTCCCGATCCGTATTGCCACCACGCCGATGTCGTAGAAGGCGCTGTTCTCGATCAGATTGTTGGCCACCACGGCGTTGATATTGGTGGAAACGCAGTACGGCGGCGATGACGTGTTGATGCAGGGAATGAATTCGAGACCGGTGCCTGAGGTCTGCGTCACGATCCCGGAATCGAACGTGATGTGCTGCGAATTCTGGAACGAAACCGCGGCGCCGATGTCGGGTTCCAACTCCACCGATATATGTCCGGCCGCGGGAATCGTATAATTGTCGTGCTCAAACGTCAATCCCCGAAAGGTCACGTATTGCAGATTCGACGCCACCAGCACCTGCGAGAATTGGGGAATGATGACGGCGTCGTTGTTTGGATTTTCGCCACTGTTGGCCAGATACGTCAGGGTCCACGGCGTCGTGGAATGGTCCAGAAACCATTGCCCAGGCAGCGTAAGCGCGTCTTGAACGTTTTCCACCAGATACCGGTTGCCGGCGATGAAGCCCGACTCGCTGGCGTGGTTTTGTGAAAACCCAGTTGGTCCCGTCATGTACGCGATGTGGTTCGCCGTGTCGATGCAACTGACGCGCAGTTTGGACGTGCTGAATTGTTCGAAATCCAGCACTTCAATGTCGCCCGCAATCGCCTGGTTGCCGGCGGGCTGCCCGCATGGGTTGCCCGCGGCCGGAACGAGATTCTTCCACGTATTCACGATGGGGTCCGCCGGGTTGTACTGGAACCGGTCGAAACATTCCCATCCGCTGCCGGCGATATACACCGCACAATTGGGATTTGGCGCTGACGCGGGAGGGGGCGGCGCAGTCGGGTCGGTCAAATAGACCGTGTGCGCGCTCCGGTAATACGTGCCCAGAGGATTGGCTGAAGATCCGCCCAGCCGCGGCCGAAGCCGCCGCACCCCGTTGTAAAACAGGTTCTCGAAATATTGCGTGGACGCGGGCAGCGTGGTCTTCCAGGTATTGCCGCCCGTATTGGTCCAGTTCTGAACGCGCACGCCCCCGCTGAAGATGGGCGATTCGCCCGGATAATTCTGATACACAATATTGAGGCTTGCCGAGCCCGAGTCGGCCGCGGTGAACAATTCGGTTGCAGGCAGGAAGTACGTCCCTGCTCGGAACTGGACGTTCACCTGGCTCAGCCCCGTTTTGCTGATCGACTGGACGAAAGCGCGGGCATGATCGAAGGTCGCAAACGGACCGTCCGTATTGGTGGAATTGGGAGCCGGAATCCGGCCGCTCCAGAAATCGTTGCCGCCCGGTGCGACGTAAAAGGTGACTGAGGTGGGCGGCGGTGCGGAGCCCTGTACAGTGATGAGCGCCACCGGCGCGGCAGCGGTGCCATTAATGGTTGCCGCAAGC
Source organism: Bryobacteraceae bacterium (assembly GCA_052144935.1). GTDB lineage: Bacteria > Acidobacteriota > Terriglobia > Bryobacterales > Bryobacteraceae > JOPF133. The sequence continues at coordinate 35,171 of JBKQPR010000179.1, read as the reverse complement.
GTGTTGTCGCCGCTCGGCGCGTTAGCCGGAATCACCACGTTGAACTGAAACAACCCTGGCGAAACCAGCGCGGCAAACTGCACCGTCGCCGCGAGACCGCCAATCGTGACCACGGGCAGTGGGGACAGGCTTCCCGATTGGGTGCTCGACCCGCTGACCACCGGCGTCGAGGTCGGCCCGAAGCCGTTGGCGTATAGCACTACAGTTTCGCCAGGTTTTGCGGGGGTCGTCAGACCGGGATAGAGGCTCGGCGGCCCCACCAGGCTGTAATCCGCACTGTGCTGCGCCACCACGTAGGGACCGCCGTTGAGCACGAAAAACGACGGCGAGAGCGGCTGCGCTTGTACGGAGAACGCGGGGCTGCTCACACCGTTGTTGGTAACCTGCACAACAACCGTGCCCGGCATCGCATCGGGCGGAGTCAGAATATTCACCTGCGCCGGGCTGATGTAGTACACGTAGGCACTCTTGCCGTTCACCGTCACGCTGACGCCGTCGAGGCTCGTCGGCAACTGGTTGTTGACGAAATCGGACGCTTGCCAGGTGCGCGTATCCCCGGCCTTGGACAGGCTCTGGCCCTTCACCTCTACCCATGTATTCGGCGCGATCGCCGGGTTTTCGCCCTCGGCATTCGCCACCAGAGCGATCGCCGGGGAACTCTGTGCCTGTGCCCACACCACGGGACAGACCGGCAGAAGGGCAAGAACCAGCACCCTCCGAAAGAGCTTCATCTCTTGAATCGTCCCTCCGCCAGCCCGCGTTTCCCGGGCTGCGTTTGGAGTCATTATACCGGAGGAAACTCTGACCGGGATTTCGGGCGGCGCACGCCCTCAAGGCGATACACCCACCCCGTCAGGAAGCGGATACCGGCGATTGATCTTGCGTCACTCCCCGAGCGGCACGTGAATCAGCGTCACCAGGTCTTCGGGCTTGGCGCTCTGCGGCGAATTGAGGTACTGCTCGAACGCCGGCGCATCGCGCAAAGCATACCCGCTCTTGGGAAGCCAGCCGCCGTAGATCCGCTGATAGGCCTTCCCCAGCCCCTCGTAAGGCCCCTTGTGCAGGACCACCGCGTAGCCTCCCCCGCCGATCTCCATCACTCCGAATTCGCCCTCCGGCTCGACCGGACGGTTCACCGTCACCGCGGCATCGTAACGAACCTTGTCCGGTGGGGTCACATCCGGGTCGTCATGCACGATGCCGATCAGCTTCATGCCCGGGCCCAGCAGCCCGCGCCTGCCCGCCCAGGCCATCAGACGTCCCCAGGTGGCGCCGACTTGCGTGTACGGACCCACATGCCGAAGAAACACCGCCCGCATGGGCGAAAGCTCTTTCACCTCGACCGGCGGGGGGTCTGGGTAATCCGGTGGACGATAACCCGCAACATCGTCGAAGTGCGTGCCTGACCCGGACTCGGGAGCAGGCTTGTGCGCGGTCCGGTATGCGGAAGGGGATACTCCAAACATGTCTCCAAATGCCCTCGTGAAGGATTCATCGGTCTCGAATCCGGCTTCGAATGCAATCTCCGTAACGGGCGCGTCGAGCTGCTTCAGGTTTCGCGCGGCGCGCTCCAGGCGCAGACGCCGAACGTGCTCCTTCAGCGGTTCACCTACCAGTCCACGGAAAATGCGATGAAAATGAAAATTGGAAAAGGCTGCCACGGCCGCTGCCTGCTCCAGTTCCAAGGCATCGTCCAGGTGCCCCTGGATAAACAGGAGCGTTCGGACGATCCGCTCGTGATAGTCCCGCTCGGTGGATGGCTTCACGACCGCACCAGCCGCGCCGCCCAGAACGCCAGCGCCGGAAATGCCAGGTAGCCCAGGCCGATCTCCGAATAGTAGCTCCACGGTGTCATCTTCATGGGACCGTAGGCAAACATCGGGTAATCGAAAGCCAGATTGAGGAAGAACCATAGCGCTCCCACACACACGGCCTCGCGAACCGCCACAGTCCTGTCCCCGAAGTAGCGCGTGAGCAGCGCCCCACCCGTCAGCAGAACCACCAGGCCCATCAGGGTACCGAATAACGGAGCATTCGATCGCTTCAAGGGAAATAGGATGAACGAGACGGCCAACGGGAACAGCCAGCTCAGGAAGCCGAGCCAGGCGGCCCGTTTCCAAAGGATCATACTTGCCTCCACCCAGAGTGTAGACTGGGGCGAAAGGTCCGGCTTGACCGATTTTGCGATTTTGCGCGGCCGCCGCCTTTGAGATGCCTCGCCAATTTCCCTGAGATTTCCCGCCGCGCCCTGCCACTACCCCAAGCAATGTGCCGACTCGGGCTTTTCGTGGCCGCGGTGCTTTCCATCGCTGCCTGGGGACAGGCGCCCGCCTACACGGCCGCCGGCATTGTCAACGCCAGCGACTACTCGCCCGGTCCTTTCGCTCCCGGCTCGGTTATCTCCGTGTTCGGCTCCAACCTTTCGCGCTCGGCATACGCGCTGCAGACCTCGGATATCCAATTCCCTTATCTCCCGACCGAGCTGAACTATACCCAGGTGATCGTGGACAATTCACCGGTGGCGCTGTTCTATGTATCCCCCACGCAGGTGAATTTCATGGTTCCGGCTACCGATGGAGTGGGCCAGATGACCGTGCAGGTAGTCCGGGAGGGCCAGTTCGGGCCGGTGGTCACTTTGCCGGTGCTCAACGCCGCGCCCGCTCTGTTCGTCTGGGGAAGCAACTACGCCCTGGCGACCCACGGGGATTACTCGCTGATCACCGCGGCCGCCCCGGCCCAGGCCGGCGAGATCGTCGTGCTGTTCGCCACCGGTCTGGGCAAGACCGCGCCCAATCCCGGGATTGGAGAAATCCCCACGTATTCCGCGCCGATCACCAATCTGAGCACGCTGGTAGTGGCGCTCGCCGGAACGGCGGTAGACCCCACGCTGATCAAGTACGCCGGCGTGAGCCCGGACTCCGCGGGCCTCTACCAGATCAACCTGGAAATTCCCTCTAACGCGCCTCCGAATCCCGTGATCCTGGTCACCGTGGCGGGCCAGACCAGCGCCGCCGGTCTGGTCCTTCCGGTTCAGTGAGGTAACTTTCCGGCGCCGCTCCGCGTTAGTCATGATGGTGGGGCAGGCGCGTGCCCTGGGCCCGCCTGGCAACGGCGTGGGGGCAGCGCCCGTTTGGCAACGGCGCGGGGCGGGTCCCGCCTGCCACAGACGCGGGGGCAGCCCCCGCGTGGCAACGGCCGCAGGGCAGGGCCCGCATGCCACTGATGCGCGGCAAACCCACCATAAGCGGTTGGGAGTGCCTGCTGCTAGAATCGATGGAAGGAGTCGAGATGCCGATACGGCCACGGGTGGCGCCACGGGTGGCACTATGGATGGCGATGCTTGCGCTGGCGGGCGGAGCGGTGTGCCGCGCCCAGGAGCCTCCGGCCGAAGCGCCGAACCCCCCGCAGTTCACGGTAACCGCGGGGACTAAAGTACCGCTCAGCCTCATCAACACCATCAGCACCAAGCATTCGCTGGCCGGCGATCGTGTTTACCTGGAAACGGCCTTTCCGATTCTGGTGGATAGCCGCATTGTCATTCCGGTGGGCAGTTATGTGGCGGGCACGGTCACCGAGGTCAAAAAGGCGGGCCGCGTGAAGGGCCGCGCGGAGCTCTACATTCGCTTCGATTCGCTGACCCTGCCGAACGGCGTGACGCGCGATTTCCGCGCCCGCATGGGCGGCATGGACGCCGCCGCCGAGGGCCAGTTGGACCGCGCCGAGGGTACCGTGAAGGGCGAAGGCAACAAGGCCGGTGACGTGCGCACGGTAGCCGAGGGCGCGGGCATCGGCGCTTCGGTGGGGACGATTGCCGGCAGCGCGGCGGGCAGCGCCGGAATGGGCTTGGGAATCGGCGCCGCGGCGGGAGCAGCCGCAGGCCTGGTGGGTACGCTGCTGACGCGCGGCCCCGACGCGGTGGTCCCTAAAGGCAGCACCGTGGAGATGGTTCTGGACCGTTCTTTGAGCTTTAGCGAGGGCGACTTGAACTTCGGCAACTATCAGCCGCCGCGCCAGGGGCCGGCGGCCGCGGCGCTGCCCGCCGATGGCAAGAGCGCGGCAGTTCCCGTGCGCCCGCGAATCCCCTTCTAGGCAAAAGTGGGGCCGGGTGCTCTCGCCGGGTGTTTCCGCCGGGCTTTCGCCTGCCAACCCCGCTCCGCCCGCCCGGTCCCCTCGGCTCGCCGCGGATTTTACGGTGATTTACCTCAGGAGCGACCGGGAAGCGCATGCTCCCGCTATTCCTCGCGCAGCGCCACCATCGGGTCCACCCCGGTGGCGCGTCTCGCCGGAATCACCGTCGCAGCGAAGGCCGCCGCCGCCAGGATGCCCGCCACCGCACAGAAGGTAGCCGCGTCCGTGGCGCTTACCCCGAATAACAAGCCGGCCATCACGCGCGTCAGCGCGGCCGCGCCCGCCAGGCCCGCCGCAATCCCGATCGCCGCCAGTTCCATGCCTTGCCGCACCACCAGCCCGACGATGTTGCCGGGCCGCGCGCCCAGCGCCACACGCACGCCGATATCGTGAGTGCTCTGCGACACCAGGTACGACATCACACCGTAAATCCCCACGGCAGCCAGTAGCAGCGCGAAGGCCGCGAATGCGCCCAGCATCGTGCTCGCAAAGCGCTGGCGCGCCAGCGAATCGTAGAGGCGGTCCTGCATGGTGCGGATTCCGTAAACCGCCACGCTCGGATCGACAGCGTGAATTTCGCGTACCACGGCGCCCGAGAGCGCGGCCGGATCGCCCGCCACGCGCGCCACCAGGTAAGGGCCATTGTCGGGATTTTGCTGCTGTGGGAAATACGTCGCGATTTTGCCATCCGTGTCGAGGCCGTACTGTTTGACCACACCCACTACGCCCACAATCGTGAAGGGCTTTTTGGGATCGAACCACAGGTGTTTGCCAATGGGATCTTCATGCGGCCAGAAGCGCTCGGCGAACTTTTCCTCGATAATCACCACCTGCGGCTTGTCGGCCGTGTCACGCTCCGAGAAGAACCGGCCTCTGCGCAGGGGAATCTCCATCGCCCGAAAGTAGTCCGTACTTGCTGTGCGCAGATCCACCTGCAGTTCCTGCCCGGGCGGCGGCGTGTAGCCCTCCACGTTGATGCCTCCCCACCCCACAGATCCGGTCAGCGGCAGCACCGAAACCACGCCTTCCGCCTTCACTCCCGGCAACCGGGCGATACGGCTCTCGATCTCCTGATAGAACCGGACCACCGGCTTGTCCTCGCGATACTTTGGGCCGGTGGCGGCAACCTGCATGGTGAGTACGTGGTCCGCGTTGAACCCTGGAGGCACGCCCTGCAACCGCACGAAGCTGCGGACCAGCAGCCCCGCCCCGATCAGCAGCATCAGCGAAAGCGCCAGTTCGGAAACCACCAGCAGGCCGCGCAGCCGGTGACGCGCCAGGCCCAGGCCACCATCGCTCTGCCCGCTACGCCCGCCCGCCTTCAGCGACGTGTTCAGATCCACCTTCACCGCGCGCCATGCCGGCGCCACGCCGAACAGAATGCCGGTGGCCAGCGAAACGCCGAAGGTGAACGCCAGAACGGTCCCGTTGATCCCGATATCCTCCAATCTCGGAATGTTCCCCGGATTGATAGCGCGCACCACGTAGATGCCGGCCTGTGCGACCGCCAGGCCGGCGGCTCCTCCGAGGACCGCCAGCAGAACGCTCTCAGTGAGTAACTGCCGCACCAGCCGCTGCCAGCCAGCTCCCAGGGCGGTCCGGATGGCCACCTCCTTCTCCCGGCCCGCCGCGCGCGTCAGCAGCAGGTTGGCCACGTTGGCGCAGGCGATCAGCAGCACCAGCGTCACCGACCCCAACAGCACCAGCAGCGCCCGCCGCACGTCGCCTACCACCTGCTCCTGCAGCCCCACCACGTCCATGCCGAAGGTGCGATCGCGCTTGTCCTTCTCGCGGATGCGGTTGGCGATCACGTCGATATCCGCCTGCGCCTGTGCCATCGAGACCCCCGGCTTCAGCCGCACCAGGATGTTGTAGTTTTCGTCGCCCCGGCGGTTCACGGCATCGCCGCCCAAAGGCAGCGGCAGAAAGACGTCCACCTTATCCATGGGTCCTTCCGACGGCATCACCTCCGCGTTGAGCACGAACCCGCGCTGGAGCACGCCCGCCACGGTGAAGGGATTCCCGTTGAGCGTGATGCTCTTGCCCACGATCGCCGGATCGGAGTTGAACAGCCGCTTCCAGAGCCGGTCGCTGAGGATGGCCACGGCGGGTTTGCCGGGCTGATCCTCTTCCGGCAGCAACAGCCGGCCGAGGAGAGGCTTGGCGCCGAACATCCGCAGCAGGCAGGATTGCCCGCGCATCCCGTCGATCCGCTCGGGCTGCTCGCGGCCGGCCAGCGTAAAGCTGCGGCTCTGCGCCAGCGCCATCAGCTCGAAGGAGTGGTTCTCGTTCCGGATATCGATATACTGGCCCGGAGACGGCCAGTCGCGGAAAATGCCGATTCCCGGAGAATGCAGCCAAACGGCCGCCAGCCGGTCCGGGTGCGGATAGGGCAGCGGACGCAGCAGAAGCGCATCCACCACGCTGAAAATGGCCGAATTGGCGCCGATTCCGATGGCCAGGGAGGCCACCATCACCAGCGTCAACCCCACGTTCTTGCCGAGCGTGCGCAAGGCGTAGCGAAAATCTTGTAACCAGGCGTGCATCATTCCTCCCGCGGTCCGATGAATGACAGTCGGATGAATGATAGTAGGACGCGCCGGCCGTGGTTTCGGCAGCAGGGATTTCGCGGGAAACCCGCGCTGCTGGAGGCTCGCCCTAGCCGCACACGTCCGGAGCCGTTATGGGAGCAGCCGTTTGGAACAGCCGTTATTGGAACAATGTGCCGTGGAAGACCTTAACTTAAGCGGCTTACCCACCTTCAGCGACGTATTCCGATCCACCGGAGCGCCCCGCCGGTGAACAGGGCCGCCGGGGCGGGGTCACAGATGAGGAAGCGTTAAACGCCCGTGATAGGATTTAAAGCCCCCTAGGTTGGGCTCCGGCGAACATCACCGCGAGGACTGCTTCACAACCAATGAGCAGCTCCTACTTCGATTTCAGAGTAGCAGACAGGTTTGGGTTCCGGACATGAAAGTCTACAAATGGTTGAGGCGATCGGGCAAGATTTTTTGGGACTTTGTGACTAGTTTACCGGCCAATCGGCCGGGAGACTGGATCGGAGAGGAATTGTTTCTTTTGGATCCGTAATGAGGGGCGAGGGACCGTGCCAGCGAGCTGGTCACGTAGAAAAGGGGAATCGTGCGGCTGCGCTACCCGCCGACCAGCACCGTCGGTTCGCCCATCACGATCATCCCGCCATGCGCGAAGATGTCCATGATGCGAGCCGCCGGAAGACCGTTGATCAGTACCGTCGTCGATCCCTTTACGATGACATCCGGTGGCCCAACGCACACTGCCATGTCGGTGACCCTGGCTGCCGGCAGACCACCGACCAGCACGGTGACCGCGCACGGCGGCAGGATCGGTCCCCCCACGTGCGGTATGGGCGGCACTCCTGGCGTCACCATCGGACAGACATGCATGTCGGTAACCCGGGCTTGGGGAAACATGTCCCAGAGTATTCCACAGTGGGCGGCGCGCACGCAAGCCCGCGCCGCGCGTGGTACCATGTGAAAGCTGTGGCGCCTCCTCCTCCGCCGGCCGCATTGCCGCCTGCATTGCCGCCTCCCTCGCCGCCTCCATTGCCGGCTGCGTGCACCGAATGCACGAGTACCCTGCAATTGGCGCTGGCCGGCAGCCTTCCACAGAAGCTGGCTTACAAGCTGTCGCGCGCGGCCAGTGGCATCCTGCGGATCGATTACGCAGTCACTTCCGTGATCATCAACCCGGCGACCCTACAGATGATTCTGCTGGATCATCTCAAGAAAGAAGTCCGCACGATCGCGTTGCCCCCGCCGCCTCCGCTGGCTCTGCCGCAGCTCCAAATCCCCGGGCTACCTCCTATTCCCGCCGCCGCGGCCCCCGCCCTGATTGCGATCGATCTGGGCATCCGGCTGATCGCCGGTCAGCAAGTGCAGGGCATGCAATACACGCTGCCTCCGCTCACTCCTCCCCCGCCACCGCAGATCCAACTCCCGGGGATGCCGCCCCTGCCGCCCATACCGGTCCCCAAGCCGCTGGCGGCGGAGATCTGGCTGAGCACGCAATTGCTTCTGCCGGTGCTGACCAGAATCACGGGGGCCTTTGGCCAACAGATGTGCCACTGCGTGAACGCGGTGGCGGGAGAACCACCTCCCTCTACGTTTCAGATCCCGCCGGACTACAAGCCGGTGGGGCTGCCGCCGGCGCCCGCGCCGCCCGCGCCACCACCGGCACCACAGGCGCCGTCGATGCCATCAGTGGCTCAGGCGCCTTCGATGCCGTCAGCGCCCCAGGCGCCTTCGATGCCATCGGCCCCCCAGGCGCCTTCGATGCCATCGGCGCCCCAGGCGCCCTCGATGCCATCAGTGGCTCAGGCGCCCTCGATGCCGTCAGCGCCCCAGGCGCCCTCAATGCCATCGGCCCCCAAGCCGCCTTCGCTGCCTTGAGAGCGGCGCCGTTTACCTGGCGACCTCGGCCATGCACGATCTCCGGCAACGGCCGGCGAACAAGATGTGCCAGCAGGCCGGCCCACCGGCGGCTAAACCGCCTTCGCTGCCCTGAGACCGGCGCCGCTTACCTGGCGACCTCGGCCACGCAGGCCATGCGCGCAAAATAATTCTTCTGGAAAACTTGCGGGCCGCCGCCCATGTCCAACTCAAAACTGATCGTCAGCGGCTTCCCGCTGGGAAGCCTCATCGGGTCCTTTCCGGCGCGGATGATCCACTCGAGCACGTTGTCGTTCCCCTTGGGGACCCAGGTCTCGGCTTCGTTGAAGAACTGGAAAATGGCCCAGAGGCCGTCATGGGTGGACCACCCCAGATCGGTGCCCCCGAATTTCGCGCTGGCCTTGGCCTCATGCGTGCCGGAGGCTTGCCAGACGAACTGCTTGGGAGCCGCGGCCGCGTCGCCGGAAGAGGAGAAGGACTGGCCATCGAGCTGGAGACCCACGGATTGAATGCCCTCGATGGTCAACGGCTTGAGCGTGTAGGTAAAGTGCGGATCGGGCGAACTGCCGGCGTACGCAAAGTCGGCAAACGCGACCGCGTTGTTAAAGAACGTCACGAAGCTGGGGGTCAGCGTCACTCCGTCGACGGTCACGGCCACGTATTGGGAACCCTGCTTGGGCAGCAGTTTCTGCAGGTTCTCGTCGTAGAACTTCCACAGGGCGCCATCCGGCTTGTGGAATAAGCCGTTGACGTCCGCGATGGTGGCCTGCGGCGTGGCCGTGGGATTGAACGGAAACTTGTTCAGCACGGGGCGATATATGGCGCAGAGGGTCGCGCCTTTGCCGTTCAATTCCCTGGGGCCCAGCGTGCGCAGGAGAGCCTCCACATTGGTGATGGGATCCTCCAGCAGCCTTAGCGAGGCGGTGTCGATGTGGGCATCGGGATCGAGCCGGAAGGCTTGCGCCACCTGGCGTGCCGCCACGTGGGCGGCGGTGGCATTGGTCAAGGTCTGGGACTTGGCGCCTGCGTCCGTCGGGCTCTGCGCCACCGCGTCCAGGGATGCCTGCAGCGTCACCAGGGCATTCATGTAGGTCTGGTTCGGCGGGGCGATGTAGCGATCGACGCTCGAAGCAGGCACCACGGTCTGCACCGGCTGCAAGGCATTGACGACGTCGGGCTGGTCCACCGGGATGTTCTGCGAGGCCAGCCAGAAGAGCGCCAGCAGCGGAGACTGGTTCCCGGAAAGCACTCCCAGTTTCTTGGAGGCGTCCGGCAGGCTGGCGTATTTCACTACGCCGGCGGCTTTCATGTAGGCGCGCCACTGCTTCAGGAAATCGGAGTAGTAGCGGTCGGCCAACTGCTGTGCGAGTTTGGACCGGTCGCCCATGTTGGTGGTGGCCTGGTCGCCGAGCACCCATGCCTCGCCGGCGAAGTATTTCTCGGGGTTTTTCAGGGAGGCCTTCATGAACTCCACTCCCGGTTTGGTGAAGGGGGGATCCACATCCTGGCTGTCGATGACTTCCTCCGCCGAGCCGGGGAAGCGCTTGTTGAAATTAATAACCGGCCCGGTCCTCGCGGCATCTGCCAGCATGGCCAGGTAGACGCGCTCGAAACTCCCAAACTGGTTGAGGTAGAACCGCGCTTTCCCGATCGCGGCAGCGTCGTTGTCGCTCGAAAAGGGGTTGGCGATTTTCAACTCGTCGCTGTAGAAATCGAATTGCTTTCGCGCCAGTTGCATCCGGTCCGGGTCCACGTTGCGGTTGGCGCTCCAGCGATCCAACAGAACCGGCGGCAAGAAGGTGAGGGTGCTCTTATCGTGATTCGAGGTGGTGATCAGGTAGGCCTTGAGGCTGTCGTAGGTCGGCTTGTATTCCGGTCCGTTGGGGGTGGACGGAAGGGACCGCATGAAATCCACCAGGATTTGCTGGGTGGGCGCCAGGAGCAGCCGGCCGAAATCGGCGAAGTAGAGCTTGCGAACGTCCGGGTAGAGGTCGTTGCCGATGTAAAGGCCCCAGCGGTAGCCCCAGGGGGCGCCCTCGCGATTGTACCGGGTCAGGGTCTCGAGCGATTGCCGCAGCGTTTCGAGGCGCTGCAGGGAGTCCAGCGAGGCCACCGCCGATCCGGAGGTGTCTACCGAAGCGATACCCTGGGCCGCCTGTTTCACGTCGTTTGCCAGGGTGCGGTTGTGGCGGAAGGAAACCACCAGCGCGAAGCTGTACATCAGGCACAAGGCCGCCGCGGAAAGCAGCAGGATGCGCCGCGGCACGCTGGCCCGGATGCTGCTGGCGCTGGCGCCCTTGGCTGCCGTGTCGGCCAGCAGCAGATCGTTAAAGAAATGGCCGAGGAAGAGCCACTGGGGCACCTTGCGCGTGCCGATGATGCGTGGAGCGGCACCCACCGCTTGGGCCGCTCCGCCGAATCGAAACATGCCCGTGGCTCCCATCCGTCCCCCGGCCGCCTGGCTTTCCACCGGCGTGGGAACCGCGGGCGCCACTTCATTCACCATGATCGGCCGGACACCGGAAAAGTAGAAGCCGCGCAGGAACGGCCCCACCGTCAACTGGCTGGGGCGGCACAACTCCACCAGGAAGCGCACCAACGCCTGGCGGATCTTGCGGAACTCGCGCGGGAACTCATAGATTTTGCCCAGTTGCCCGGAATCGCTTTCGCGCGCCAGATAGGTAGGGCGCGCATTACACAACGAGCGAAAGAGTTTTTCAAACACGGCGCCAACCCGGTTGGTCTCCTGTTCGGCATAGATGCCCTGGCGCTCCGAAGCGATGGGCAGGGTGACTCCCAGGATTCTGGTGGCCTCGTCGTTGTTCAGCTTGCTGACATACTCGGTGAAGAACGGAAGGCGGTCGGTTCGCGTGAAGAGCACATATACCGGCAGATTGATGCCCAGCAGCCGCGAGATCTCCGTCAGACGGCCGCGCAGCTTGCGGGCGGATACCGCCAGCGGATCGGGGCTCGGTACCGTCAGGCTTTCGGCATCGACGCAGACCAAAACGGCGCGGGGCACCTCCTCGGCGGTTCCCAGGAGGGCGGCAGCCTTGGGCGGCTGCAGGTGGCCGATCACCTTCTTCCAAGAGTCCGAATCCCCCAGGAGCTTGCCGGCCATCTCCACAAACATGGTGTGGTGCGCAAACCAGAAATTGGCGGTGGGCGTCGGCAGAATGTTGTTCTCTTCGTACACCTGGCCGGCCAACGATTCCGGCTCCGTGGCGGAATTCACCATGGTGGTGGTCTTGGCGCTGCCGGTCTCCCCGATCAGGAGGATGGCGGGCAGCTTGCCGAGCTTCGAATCCTTTTCCTGCTGCGCCACTGCCAGCCGCGCTTCGGCCTCCGCGATCAGGTCGTCCAGATCGGTGACTTCGACGGGAGCTTCGGCCGCCGCGCCGCCGCCACCGGACTGTTTGGAACCTCTGTTCTGGACATACGTGACGATGAGGGTAAACACGATGCCCAACAGCACCATGAGGGCTTGCACCAGAAACGGATCGGCATTGCGCAGAATGGGGATCTTCGTGAGGTTCGCCCGCACAAAGGCGAAGAAAACCGCGAACATGGCCACGGCGGTGCCGATTAAGACGATGTTCTTTTTGCTCATCGCAGCTCCCCTAGCTCCTGGCTTCCGCCGCGGCGGTGCGAACTCCGGAGGCGCTCGATCCGAGCGTCATCTTGAAGCTCACAAACAAAACCAACATCAGGACGAAACAGGCGGCCGCGCCGATCAGGAACTTTTTGACCCACGGGTCTTCGGTGATCTTGACCACTTCCGGCTCGGCGAAGATTTCCATGAACGGGTCGGTGGATGCGCCGCGAATCCGGCGAATCCTTTCCCCGGTGGCGGTGGTGATGGCTTGGAGCTCCCCGCGCCCCCCAAAGCTGTACCGGCCTCCGTAGCCCAGCAGGAGACAGAGATAGTGCACCTCCAGGAGGTCCGCCAGATCGGCGGAATCGGGGCGGCCCATCAACTGTTCGAGATTCCGGAAGAAGATCTCTCCCGCCATGTGAATGCCGAACAACTCTTCCTGCAGCGGCTTGCGCGGCCAATTGGCAAACAGGGGGTTTTGGGTGTTCAGAACGGATTCATCCAGGAATCCCACCAGGGCCAGGGTGGCCATCTTGATGTCGTCGCCGGAGTAGCCGCCCTGATTTCTGGCCTCCTGTATGGCGGCCTTAATGGCTTCGCGCATGTAGAACCGGAAGGACTCCGCATCCGTCAATTCCTGCCGGTTGGAGCGCAGGCGCACGATGGCGGTGAGGACTTCCTGGAAGATGAGCGCGAGATTCTCGGTTCGGGTTACATCCGAAGCCCCGGTCGAAGCTGTCATAACAGACGTCCTTGTGCCTACTTGTCCAGGAGTACCAAAAGTTCGAGCTCCGCGTTGGTCAATTCGCCTGGAACGTAGATTCCAACGCGGCGGGTTTGTACGATATGGTCCCAAAAAGGACCGTCCCTGGAAACGCCGAAGTATTGCGTTTCCACACGGGCGGGAATCGCCGGGGGCGGAGCCGGCAGATGCGTCAGGGCCAGGCCGGCCATGGCGCGCCTGACCAGCTCGCCCACAAATTTGGCGGAACAGAGCTTCACCAGTTGGGGAGTCCGCACGATGAGTTCGGCCTCGCCCACGGCGGCGTGAATTCCGAAAATCCAGCGGGCCCGGCCCAGGCAGCGGGTATCGCTGATCTCTCCCTCGTAAAAGTAATTCGCCACCTTGGTGAGAGGGATCGATACGCAGTTGGTGGGAAGAAGGATTTCCAGGTGCGTGCGAATGTGATAGTCCAGTTGCTCGAAGCACTCGCCCAGGTGTTGGTGATCGTAATTCGGCAGGGTGCGAGGATGGGAATCGAGCGCGAAAGTACACAGCGCGCCGCCCAAGCGCGACATTTCCACGAACAACTCTTCCGGGTGGCCCCGCTTGGAGATCCACTGATGGCGCAGTGCCGCCAGGCCGGAATTGACGGCGTGCATCAGCCAGAAGTTGGCAAGATCGCGGGTGGAGAATTCGGCCACGCCGCCCGAGCCGGAGGACGACCGGCTAAGGGAGGTGCTCTTGCTTTCCAGAATCTCGATCAACCGCCGCAGCATGAGCATCAGCCGCTCGCTGCCGCTGATTTGCAGGCAGGGAGGCACGAACTCCGGGTCGTAAATGAAATGGCCCGAGCCGTCCCGCTGGATACGCGCCAAAGGCAGGGAAACGATCCTGTCGTTGATCTCGGATTCCAGGAGCAGTCGAATATTCTTACGCCGGATGGAGACGGCCCGGCCATCGCTTCCGTTGGTTTCGTCGTTGAAGTTGCGGAGTTCGGCGAAATACCGCGTATCGCCGGGTTCCGCGGAGGTCGAGCAATTGCGCCCCCCTGGTTTGCGCCCGGTCATTCCCAGAAAAATGGTCAGCCTGTCCTTGGTGGGAGGAAAAAATTCGGCGATAGGCCGCGCGGCGGGAGCGGCATCGGACTGCGGGATGAGGAACGGCGTGCCGTCGGGGAAGATACCGGAAGCGTGCACCAGGCTGGCGGTCCCATTGCGCAACGCGTCGCTGTCCGGAGTGCAGCCGATCAGGCCATAGCATTGGAACCACAACGCCGCCGCCGCGAACTGGATCGCATCTTCAAAATAGCGGGCCTGGGCCTGAAACTCGTGCGGACCGAGGTACATACCCTCCGACCACACCACTTGCGACAAAGATCTCATAGGGCAATCTGTAATGCCGTTCCAACTCGCCGGAGTTGAGTCGCGAATTTCGCAGTAGGGATACTGTATCATATGCAGGGGTCTTGAGGCACCCGTGAGAGCCGCGATGCGGGCCTCGCCGGGCTTCGGGAAGACTTTGCCAGGGGTTGCTAAATCCTTGGCGTATTTGGGGAAAGTATGAGCTTCGATCAGAGGTTCCACGTGGTCGGGAGTATTCCCGAGTCGATCGGCCTAGCCGATCGGACGTTGGCGGGCCGCCAGATTTCCTCGGGACGGTTGGTTACCATACACTTGCTCGCCGGTGGTCACAACGCGGCCAATGACGCTTTGTTGGCGCAAATCGTCTCCCTTCCGCCGGACTACCAAGCCTGCTTTTTGGAGACCGGCGACTACTACGGCACGCTATACGTGATCACGGACGTGCTCGCGGGGAGCCCTCCGTTGCGGCAGTGGCTGGCGGCGCTAAGGGCCAGAATGTTGGCGGGTGAGGCGGCCAATCCAAACGATCTGACGCGGGTGAGAGCCTGGAAGATTCCGGGGTGGGTGGTTCCGGACCAACCGCCGCCAGGCACCCGGCCCGAGTCCACGCCGGCGCCATCGCCAGGGCTCGTTCCCCCCTCGCAGGCCACGGCGGAACCCGGCGAGTTTACGCGGCTCATGCAAGGCCCGCCGAAGCCCTCGGCGGGAACGCCGCCACGCCCGCCGGTTCCGGCTCCGGCTCCGGCTCCGGCTGCACCGGCGGCCTCGGCCGGCGAGCCGGGGGAGTTCACCCGGCTAATGAGGACGCCGGCTGGGGCATCCGCGCCGGCCGTACCACCGTCCGCGGCCTCTTCCGCCTCGCCACTCGCGACGGAAACCGGCGAGTTTGCGCGGCTCTTGCAAGGCCCGCCGGCTCCGGCTGCACCGGCGGCCTCGGCCGACGAACCGGGGGAGTTCACCCGGCTACTGAGGACGCCGGCCGGGGCATCCGCGCCGGCCGTACCACCGTCCGCAGCCTCTTCCGCCTCGCCACTCGCGACGGAAACCGGCGAATTTGCGCGGCTCTTGCGAATCCCGCCGAGGTCCCCGGCGGAAACAGCGCCGCCGAGCCCGCCCGTTCCGGCTGCACCGTCGGCCACGGCCGCCGAGCCGGGAGAGTTCACGCGGCTACTGAAAGTGCCGGCCGTACTATCGCCCGCGACCGTTCCAGTCGTGCCATCCATGGCGGTTCCGGCCGAGGTCGCGCCGCGCGTCCAAGCCCAGCCGAAGCCGCCGGCGGAAACAGCGCCGCCGCTCCCGCCAGTTCCGGCTCGACCCTCGGCCGGGGCACCCGCGCAGGCCGTACTACCGCCCGCGGCGGTTCCCCGCGCGCCATCCACGGCGGATCTGGGCGAGCTTACACCGCGCCTCGAAGCCCAGCCGAAGCCGCCGGCGGGAGTAGCCCCGCCCGGTCCTCCCTCACCTCCCGCGACGGAACCGGGCGAGTTTACGCGGCTTTTCCGGGCTCGGCCGGAGCCATCGGTGGAGACTGCGCCGCCGCGCCCGTCAATTCCAACTGCACCCTCGGCCGCGGCCGCCGAGCCCGGCGAGTTCGCCCGGCTAACGAAGACGAAGGAACGGCCCCCAGCGGAGACCGCGCCGCCGCGCGCGCCAGTTCCCCCCGCGCCGCCCGCGACGGAGCCGGGCGAGTTTACGCGGCTGTTTCAAGCCCAGTCAGCGGAAACGGCACCGCCAGCCCGGCCGGTTCCTCCCTCGCCACCCGCGGCGGATCCCGGCGGGTTCCCGTGGCCCGCGCGCGCCGAAGCCGATTCCCGCGCGGAAGCACCACTGCCGGCGCCGCCAACTCCCGCCGCTTCACCGGGGGCGGATACGGGCGAATTCACGCGTCTGTGGCGTAGCTCGTCCAATCCACAACCAGTGCCGCAGGCCGAAACCGCTCCACCCGGAGGGCCGCCAAAGGGGTCCGCGCCGGCCGCGGCCGAACCGGGCGAGTTCACCCGCATGCTGACATCGCCGCTGGCGCCAGGGGGCCAGGCTCCGCAAGGGTCGATGTTCCCTCCGTTGCCAGCCGGCGGCGCGCAGGAACAGGGGGGATTCGGGCAGATGCTGGACCCGACGGCGCGGGGAGGGGGTCCGGCTCCGCAAGGGCCGATGTTTCCTCCTTCGGCAGGCGGCGCGCAGCAGCAGGGGGGATTCGGGCAGATGCTGGACCCGACGGCGCGGGGAGGGGGCCAGGCTCCGCAAGGGCCGATGTTTCCTCCTTCGGCAGGCGGCGCGCAGGAGCAGGGGGGATTCGGGCAGATGCTGGACCCGGCGGCGCGGGGAGGGGGTCCGGCTCCGCAAGCGCCGGGGTACTCTCCGTTGCCAGCCGGCGCCGCGAAGGAGCCGGGCGAATTCACGCGCATGCTGAATTCGCCATTGGCGCCGCAGGGTTTGGTTGGGCAGCCGCCCGCGGCCCCTCCGCCGCGTCCTCAACCCAGTGGGGACGCCACGCGCGCGTTTCAAATACCCGCGGCAGGTCCAGCGGGAGCTCCCGCGCAGCCAGGGGCGCCCGACCAGCAGGGGGCGCCCGCCCAGCCCAGCGAGTTCACCAAGATGTTCAAGGCTCCCGCTCCGGCGCCGCCCGCGCCGGCCGCCCCCAAGGCGGCCCGCAAGCCGGGCCGGCCGCCCATCCCCAAAAAGAAAAAGAACTACCTCGTGAAGATCTTGATTGTGGTGGCCGTACTGCTGCTGCTCGTCGTGCTGATCTACATCATTTTCAAGTAAGCGGCGGCGCTTTCCGCCCCACTGCTATCCGGCAGTGGGCAGCAGAATGATCAGCTCCAATTGCGGGTTGGGGAAATCTCCGGGCACATAAGCTGCCAGATTGCGTGCGCGGAGGATGGTTTCCCACGGACCGCCGCTCTGGCTCAGGCTGAAGTACTGGTAATTCAGTTTGAGAGGGATGGCGCTGGGCGGGCTGATGGAATGGATCAGCGGGACTCCCGGCAAGGCTCTCTGCACCAGCAGCTCGATGTGATCGCCGGAGCAGATCTTGACCAGTTGAGGCACTCTCCCGATGATTTCCGCCTGGCTGGCGTCCGCGCTCATCGCCAGGTACATCCGGGTGTTTCGCAGGTTTTCGTCGCGTTCGATGGAGCACGCGTAAATATTCGGCTGCACCAACTTGAGCGGCAGCGCGATAAAATTGCTGGGCACCACGGTTTCCAGCAGCAGCCGCACCTTCTCGTCGAGATCCGTGAAGCAGGCCCCCAGGTCTTCGTGATTGTAGACCGGCAGATCGCGCGGGTGTACTTTCTGCGAGAACGTGGTCAGGGACCCCGCCAGGTGCAGCATCTCGGAAAACAAGTACTCCGGATGGCCGCCGCGTGTCTCAAACAGGTGGTGGATGGCCGGAAAGGCGGTGTTGATGGTGTATAGCAGCCAGAAATTGGCGATATCGGAGGCGGTGAAGTCCGCCAGGCTCTGATTTTTCTGGCGCCGCGAACCCGCCAGCGTGCTGCTCTTGGCCGACAGGATTTCGACCAGGCGGCGGGCGATGGAAAGCAGATAGTCGCTGGAGCTGAGATCCAGCAGGGGCGCCACGAAATGGGGATCCAATTGAAAGAGACCAGCCGGGGTTTTGCGGATATTGGCGACCTGCATCGCCGAGCTTCCCTCCCGGCTTTCGCCCTCGAACAGCAGGCGGAAATTCTTGCGCGCCATCATCACCGGCCGTTCGGACAGGCCGGTGTTTTCATCGCGGACCATCTCGACTTCCGCCCTATAGCGGGCCTCCACGTTGCGCACTCCGTTGGCCACGTTGAGGCCTTGCTCCCGGTAGTGCGGGATGGCCAGATAAACGGCCAGGGTGTCCCGATCCTCGGCGAACCGGTCGGCAATCTCCCGCGAGGGAGGCGCTGGATCGGATTCGGGGACGTCGAACAGCAGCCCGTCGGCCAGGATGCCCACCGCTGCGGAAAGGGTGAACGTGCCGGCAGCGAGGGCCTGCAGATCGATGCGCAGCCGTTGAAAACCCCAAGGCCGGAAGTTCAGCGCCTGCAGGTGAAACTGGAGCGAATCCACCAGGAACCGGTCTTGGATTTGCAGGTGTTGTGGATTGAGAACGGTACCTTTGGCCCAAATGACGGGCTCGAGCAGCGGCATGGCACCCAACGTACCAGAATCGCCGCGGAAGATCAAAGCGCGCGGGCCGGACCGGCGGACGCGGCGCTGCTCGCGGCCTTTCGCGCCCGGTTGTGGCGGCCGCGGTATAACGAACCTGATTGAGGGAGATTCTCAGAGCCGCAGAATGAGATGCACAACCCGCCCACTTCCTGGCTCCTTTTGCTGTCTGTAGATATATGGCCGGCGCCTAAGGCGCGGGCGTTTCTATGTGAGTCCCGCCAGCGGCGCCAAAGGCTGGGCAATGGATTGAAACCGGACGATCAATGCGGCAGGTTCATACTTCAACGAAGCCAGCGGCATGAAGCCCGCATCCAGCAGATTCGTGGCATCCCGCTCGGTCATGAGTACTTCCGCGCATGGCTTGGCGACCGGCTCTCCGTCTTCGTGGTAAACATGCATGGGAAGGCCGTCGATCCGGCGCTCGATGGGACTCAGATCCCATCCCCGCTTGAGAAACGACTTGCCGAGAAGGTAGGCGCAAAAGAAGGCCGGGTTACCCCACAAATAAGCGCCGTGATCGCTCTTGGGCATCTCCTCGAACGGGAAGCTCTCGATGGAGACGGTGTCTTTCCCATAAGGGAGCCGCAGCAGGAACCGGGGCAGCGCCAAGCCGATCCAGCGGGCTTCGGGGGAGTGTCGCAGGCCGCTCCAGGCTTCGCCGGCGGCGTCTTCCCCGTGCAGTTGGGCCTCCGCCAGGAACGGCGCGCCCACCGCACTCGCCAGGCCTGCCAGCCTCCCGAGCACCGGCGCGTCCAACTCCGATTGGCCGAAGGCATAGTTGCCCGCGATCACGGCCCACGGCCCTTTTCGGCGGAGATCCTTCCGGATCGTGTCCATTTCCGCGATCAGCTCCGGCAAGGTAATGTTCAGTACATACAGCTTCAGGTTGCTGTCGGTGTCCAGGCCCCGGATCAGCATAAAAAGAGCCCGCCACGCCGCCTCCAGGGCCTGCATGTGGGGATGGTGCAGGATCCCCCGCAGCAGGCCGGTGGCGAGCGCCTCCCGCTGCGCCGCGCGTTGCTGTTGCGCCGGGCCCGGCCGCGGCTCCGTATGGCCCCTGGTCACTCTCTGTATGAAAGAGGCCAGATCGTTGGCGTCCTCGACCGAGACGGGGGCGGCCGGCTGCTCGATCTCCGGCTCGCCGTGCTCGGCCAGGATCTGGTCCAGCAGCGAGCCGGAGGAAGCGGCGCGCGGGGCCACTGGGTGAGCGGGCGCGGGCGCGGCTGCTTTGGGCGGCTCGGGTTGTTCGAGGCGCCGGTCCAGGTCCCGGAAGATGGCCGCGGCCTGGTAGATGCGATCCGGGTGGAAATCTTCGAACTCGCGAAACGACAGGGTGAGGCCGTGAAGGTTCAGGCTGACCTGCATGCCCTCCAGGACCTCATCGAAGTTGTCGCGGTCGATGAACTGGGGCGTGAAGGAGCGGGGCGGGTTCTTGCGCCAGGCTCTCCCGCTGAAATCGCCCACCAGCAGAATGCGAAAGGGCCTCTCCGGATCGAGTTCCACCGGATCGGCTTCGCCCTCCTCTCTCAGATGAACGTCGTCCTCTCCCAGATGAACGTCGTCCTCTCCCAGGTGAACGTCGGTGAACTCGGAATCGGCGATTCGCGGCATCCCTTCCCCCTCGCTTGAAGCGCCTTCTATCGAATCACGTCCTTTGCAAAATGGCAAGCGCCGCAGACTGCCGGGAACCGTGCCGGGCAGATTGCCGGGAACTGTGCCGGGCAGATTGCCGGTATTGTTTGTGAGGTTTGCAGCCAGCAGATTGCCGGTATTGTTTGTGGGTTTGCAGCCAGCAGATTGCCGGTATTTGTTTGTAGGGTTTTTCCGCCAGGAGTGTGCGGTTACATACGAACAGTACCAAGAAACCGAGGGGAGTTGTCTCGGGTCAACAAAAGTGATATGTTAAGTTCCCGTGGGTAAGCGATCACCCAGCCACCGCAGTTCCGGCTGGCCAGGTGGTCTTTGCCGCATTTCCGAGGGGATTTTGCCATGCCTGAAAGTCTACAACATAAGCTGGACCGAGTTCGTTCACCGCGCGTTCACATCACGTACGACGTGGAAACGGGCGGTGCAATCGAGAAAAAAGAGCTTCCATTCGTAATGGGTATATTCGGCGATTTCACCGGCCAGCCGGAGGAACCGCTTCCTAAGCTCAAAGACCGGAAGTTCGTGGAAGTTGACCCGGATAATTTCGATTCGGTTTTGGCCGCGATGAAGCCGCATCTGGCATTCGCGGTCGAAAACAAAATTAGCGACGACCCGGACGCCGGCCAAATCCGGGCCAACTTGCGCTTCCGCAGTTTGGACGACTTCGCGCCGACCCAGGTGGCCCGCCAGATCAGACCCCTCAAGGAACTTTTGGATTTGAGGACCAAGCTGTCGGACCTGCGCGGCAGTCTGCAGGGCAACGACAAGCTGGACGACGCGCTCCAGGCCGCCCTGCGCGACTCAGGCAAACTGGACAAGCTAAAGACCGAGATCGCCAAGGCCAAGGCCGAGATGGGAGAGAGCGATGAGTAACGGCGAAGCACAGCAGGCCGCCCCGGCAGCCGCCGCACCGGCGGAGACTACTCAGGAAGTATCTTTGCTGGACCGGATCGTCGACGAAGGACGCATGGCCCGCGATCCGGACGCCCGGACGCGCGGCAAAGACCTGGTGCGCGAGTTCGTGGCCCAATTCCTGGAAGGGAGCATGACGCTTTCGCGCGATTCCGAGGCCATGATCAATGCCCGCATCGCGCAAATCGATCATCTGGTCTCTATACAACTGAATGAAGTCATGCACCATCCGTCTTTTCAAAGGCTGGAAGCCAGTTGGCGCGGGCTCCGGTATTTGTTGGATCATTCGGAAACCGGCGAGAATCTCAAGCTCAAGGTCCTCAACTGTTCCAAGAAGGATCTGCTCCGCGACTTGCAGCGCGCCTCCGAATTCGATCAGAGCGCCATGTTCAAGAAGGTCTACGAGGAAGAGTTCGGTATCTTCGGCGGCCACCCGTTCGGCGCCCTGCTCGGCGACTACGAATTCGGCAAGGGCCCCGAGGACCTGGAGTTGCTTGAGAAGGTATCCCAGGTGGCTGCGGCGGCCCACGCCCCGTTCATCACCGCAGCCACCGCGAACCTGTTCAATATGGACAGCTTCTCCGAACTCGGCGGGCCGCGCGACCTGGCCAAGATCTTCGGCACCACGGATTACGCCAAGTGGAAGAGCTTCCGCAATTCGGAAGACTCGCGTTACGTGGCTTTGACGGTGCCGCACATTCTCATGCGGGATCCTTGGGGCAAGGCGACCCGTCCCGTGGACGAGTTCGATTACGAGGAGGCGGTCGACGGCACCGAGCACAACAAGTACCTCTGGGGGAACGCGGCCTGGGCACTGGGCGCGCGCATTACCGAATCGTTCGCCAAATACAACTGGTGCGCCACCATCCGCGGTGTGGAGGGCGGCGGAAAAGTCGAGGGTCTGACGGTCCACAACTTCACCACCGACGATGGCGATATCGCCATGAAGTGCCCCACCGAGGCACAGATTACGGACCGCCGCGAAAAAGAACTCGCGGATCTCGGTTTTGTGCCCCTGGTACACTGCAAGAATACCGATTACGCAGCTTTCTTCAGCGTGCAAAGCGCGCAAAGGCCCAAGAAATACGACACCGATTCAGCCACTGCCAACGCCCGCCTGTCTACTAACCTGTGTTACATCCTGGCCGTCTCGCGTTTCGCCCACTACTTGAAGGCCATGATGCGGGATAAGATCGGCAGTTTCATGTCGCGCAATGAGTGCGAATCTTTTTTAAACCGCTGGATCAGCGGATACGTCATAGATCCCAGTGCCCCGGCGGAAGCCAAGGCCAGCCACCCGCTTTCCGAGGCGCGGGTGGACGTAGTGGAGGTGCCTGGAAAGCCGGGTGCATACCGTGCGATAGCCTTCCTCAAGCCGCACTTCCAACTGGAGGAGTTGACCATCTCGATGCGCCTGGTCGCGGATCTGCCGGCACCCGCCGGCGGCTAGGTGGCCGGGGAAATTCGTTTCTCGGGGAAGTTCGTTTAAGGGTGATAGTTGGGTCGCGGCAATGTGCCGCAAGGGCGCGTCGCTTTCCGGCGCCGAGTTGCGCCCAATTACGAATAACTTTGGCGCTAGAGGAGAAGTTTCGAAATGCCAGCCGATAATTTTGTGTGGATTCCAGAGCCTGCAAAAGGTGGTTTGTTAGTTCAAAAAGCCGACAAACCACAAGGCGAATCGAAGGATAAGTGGTTTAGCAAGAATGGCGCATGGGAATGCAAATCTGTTGCCTTCGGAGTAGAACAGGCTCAAACAGCCGGGTCGGCTACCTCCGGTTCCGCGGCCGGCAAGGCCAAGTTCCAGCCGTTCAAAATTGAAAAGGACGTGGACACGGCGAGTTGTCCGCTGTTCACCGCTTGCACCGCGGGCGCGCACTATCCCACCGTGATACTGGCAGTGCGCAAGTCGGGCGGCACTAACTTTGTGTATCTGGAATACATCTTCCGCCAGGTGTTCGTAACCGAGATTACCTGGGACGGTGGCGGCGGCGAAGAAAATCCCAAGGAGACAGTTACTTTCGCCTACGGCGCGCTGGGTATGCAGTACATCCAGCAGAAGGCCGATGGCACTGCGGGCACCTTGCAGCAGGGCTTGTGGAGCCAGATCGCCAACAAGGTTAGCTTGGAAATACCCACGGCGACGGGATCGGCCCCGCAGTTCATCAGCACTACCGATGCCCAGCAAGTGTAAGAAGCGGGTTTCGTGAAAAAGCGGAGGGGCGATCCGGACACCAATGGACAAGCGGCGCTGACGTCCCGAACCATGAATGCTTGTTGGCAATAGTCAAGAGAAGCTTTTTGGCAATAGTCAAGAGAAAGAGAAGAGGAGGAATTTGCAATGGCATGTGATAATTTTCTGTGGTTTCCGACCCAAGCTGCGGGTGGTATGGCGACTGGCGCCGGCAACACCGCCGCCCAGCCGGCAGGTGAAACTCAGGATGACTGGATGAGCAAGATGAAGCCGGCAGCGCTGGAACTTAAAACGTTTAATTTTGGCGTGACGCAGGCTCATACAACCGGGTCGGCTGCCGCCGGATCGTCGGCGGGCAAGGCCGCCTTCAACGAGTTCACCGTTTCGAAGTTTGTGGACTTGGCGAGCGTTCCGCTCTTCACCGCGTGCACCGTGGGCGCGCACTTTCCCTGGGTGATGCTGTGCATTCGCAAGGCTGGCGGCATCCATTTATTGTACCTTCAATACGTGTTCGGCCAAGTCTTTGTAACGGGTATCGACTGGAGCGGCGGCAGTGGCGATGAACCGATGACGGAAAATATCAAGTTCAGATTTGGCGCGATGGGCATTCAGTATATCAGGCAGAGCGCCGCCGGCCAGCCTGGCGGTACTCAGACATCGATGTGGAGCGTGGTCACCAACAGTCCCACCTTGTCGGTGCCTGATCTTCCGCCGAACCCACCGTACATCAGCGTCTCACAGTCGTAGTCGTTTGGTGGGGGGCGGGCGGTTTCCGTCAGCCCTTCGCCACGCCGTAAGGGCCATCGCGGGCCCAGCCCGGAACTTCAGGTGGCCCGCGCCCAGGCTGTGGTTGGGGCGAATGACGGAACTCCAGGAGAAATGCTATGGCTATTGGCGACAATTTCATGTGGTTCCCCGGACCGGCCGGGCAGCCCCCGTTAATTCAGGGTGAAACTACGGATGCGTGGTTCGCGCCGCTAGCGGCCTTTGAACTTGTGTCGTTTTCATTCGCGCCGATGACGTGCGCAGAACCGAGCGGGTCGGGCGGCGGGGCGGCCGGTGGAGGGGGCGGCGGGGCGGCCGGCGGAGGGGATGGCGGAGGAGATGGCGGGGGTGGCGGCGGGGGAGGCGGGGGTGGCGGCGGGGGGGATGGCGCCGGCAGGGGGCAGTTCGGCGACCTCACCATCGTCAAAGTTATCGATGCGGCCAGCGTGCCTCTTTACAAGTCCTGTTCCATGGCCCAAATTTTTCCGACGGTTAGCATGGCGATCCGCAAGTCGGGTGGCGACATGATTCTCTATCTGCAGTACATTTTGCGCGCCGTCCAGATTACCTCGATTGGCTGGGACGGTGGTACCGGCACGGAGCGTCCCAAAGAGACCCTGATCCTTAAATTCAAGGCCATGGGGATGCAGTATGTCAGGCAGAACCCCGATGGTACGGCGAGTCCTATGGGTCTGATTTGGTACTGGAATTCCACGGCTCAAGGTTCTTCTACTCTGACGGTTCAAGGAATTACTACCCCGCCGCCCTCGCCGCCGTTCCTTCCTCCTACGCAAACCTTTATGAGGAGGTAAAAAGAGCGCTGCCATGACCTCCCAGGAACTGATTCGCGCCGGCAAGTTGCAGGAAGCTATCCAGTCGCTGAGTAGTGAGTTGCGGGACCGGCCCAACGATAATCAGCGCCGGACTTTCCTTTTCGAGTTGCTGTGCTTCGCGGGAGAATTCAGCCGTGCGGAGAAGCACCTGACGGTGCTTTCGGACACCTCTGCCGACGCCGGAGTGGGAGCGCTCCTGTACCGCTCGGCGTTGAGCGCGGAACGAAAACGGCAGGCCTTCTTCGAAGCCAAGCGATATGAGGGCTCCGCGGGCAGACCCCCGCGCAGGAGAGGCACCCTGAATGGGGAACCGTTCCAAAGCATTGAGGACATCGATCCCCGCATCGGAGCGCGCCTCGAAGTTTTCATCGCCGGCGAGTACGTGTGGCTTCCCTTTCCGCACATTGGCTCACTCACCATGGCCCCCCCACGCTTCCTGCGCGACCTGCTTTGGCCTCCGGCGACCATCACGGCTAGCCCAACGTTGAAGGAGGGCGACTTGGGAGAGGTGCTGCTGCCCGCCCTGTATCCGTTTTCCTCGGCTCACGAACGGGATGAGGTGAAACTGGGACACGAAACCGATTGGGTGCTGGCGGAAGAGGAACCCCTGGAGATCCCCTATGGCCAAAAACTCTTCGTGCTGGATGGCGAAAGAACCATTCCCATTCTCGAAATCCGGTCGTTGCAATTCGATGACTCGATCCCGCGTCCACTTCAATAATCAGGACGGGTTAGAATGCCCCTTCGCAACGATCTTCTAAACCCCATTCCCGGTGACAATCCGAGCGGCGCGAATCTTCGTTACGATCCGGTCGCCGAGAAGATCAAGGAGGCGCGCCGGGAGGATTTGGATGTCCCCCAAGGCCAGTGGAAGACCGCGCTCAAGACGGCCGAATTGCCCCTGGTCATCAAACTGGCCGGCGACGCCCTGGCGAACCGCAGCAAAGACCTGCAGATCGCGGTCTGGCTGGTGGACGCCCACGTGCGCAGGGAAGGCTTTGCCGTTCTGGCGCCGGCCTTCGAGTTCCTGCGCGATCTCCTGGAGCAGTTCTGGGACACCCTGTATCCACCCATCGACGAAGACGGCGACATGGAGGTTCGCGCCGCCCCGCTCACATGGCTGGGAACGACATTTGGAGAGCCGCGCAGCGGCATTAAGAGCAATCCGGAATTCCTGGGATTCCTGCCGATTGTCTCCGGCAAATTGAGCTGGGTCAAGTATCAGGAATCGCGCAAGGTCGGTTTCGAAGCCGACGCCGATTCGTATGACAAGCAGCAAGCGCGACAGGCTGCGATCGGCGAAGGCAAAGTCACCGGCGAGCAGTTCGACGAGGCGGCCAACGCCGCTCCGGTGGGTGGGTTGAAGGATACCTTCAAGCAGATTGCCGACGCCCAGACAGCCCTGGATTCCCTCACCGAGTATTGCGACAGCCAGTTCGGCGATTTCGCTCCCAACTTCCTCAAGACCCGCGACGCCCTTGAGGAGATCGCGCAAACCGTGCGCCTCATCCTTAGCCGCAAGCCCGGCGGACTGGATGAACCGCCCGTCGAAGAAGCCGTCGAAGAAACCGCCGAAGAAATCGTCGAAGAAACCGTCGAAGAAATCGCGGAAGAAACCCCACCCACGGATTCTTCCGAAACGGATTCCGTCTCCGCGGAGGAATCCCTCTCCACCGGGAGCGGCGAGTCCGATGAAGACACTTCGCCGGCTCCCTCCGGCTCCCGGGCGGCCTTCGGGGATCCCGCCAGCCGCGCCGACGTCGCGCGGCAATTGGCCTCCATCTGCCGTTTTCTCCGCGCGCAGGATCCCGAGGACCCAACTCCCTATTTGATCCTCCGCAGCTTTGCCTGGGGCGGCCTCATGAACCACGCCCCTGTCATCGACCCTTCCAAGTTGGAGGCGCCATCCAGCGAAGTCCGGCTCAATCTAAAGCGGCTCACCGCGGATGCGGAGTGGGATCGGGTATTGGAAATTACCGAGGCGGGCATGTTGCAGCCGCACGGCCGCACCTGGCTGGATATGCAGCGCTACACCGTGAATGCGCTCTCGCAGAAGGGTTTCCCGGATCCTGCCCGGGTGTTGAACAATCAACTTCGGCTGCTTCTCGAAATTCTCCCCGACATTCTGGACTTGATTCTGCCGGACGATACGCCGGCCGCCAACGAGGAGACCAAAAAGTGGATTGAAACCTACGTGACTATCCGGAGGATGCCGCCCCCTTCCGGCGAATCGACTGAGTCTGCCGAATCCACCGAGGAGACGCCCCCGGAATCCTCCTCCGACGACGAAACTCCGTCGATGGACACTTCTTTCGAGGCGGTGCCGGAACCCGAGCCCGAAGCGGTGTCCGAGCCGGAGCCTGTCCCGGAGCCTGTCCCGGAGCCGGAGCCTTACGTGGTGGAGGAGAATCCTCCCATCCTGGAGGCCGAGGAACCTTTGCCTACCGACATGTCGGATGAATTCTCCGTGGCCCTCGCAGCCGTGCGCGACGGCCGGACGGCGGACGGGCTGGGGATGATCACAAGCATTCTGGCCACCGAGCGCAGTGGCCGGGCGCGTTTCCGGCGCCGCACCCAGTTGGCGCACTTGCTGATGGCCGCCGGAAAAGGCAAGGTGGCCCAACCGCTCCTCGACCAGCTTGCCGCCGAGATTGAAGATCGCCGGCTGGAAGACTGGGAGCAGAGCGAAGCTCTCGCTTATCCGCTGGAACTCCTGTTGCATTGCCTGAGCTCGGCGGATGAGGAAAGGAGAACGCAGTTGTACACGCGGATCTGCAAGCTGGATCCCGTGCGCGCGGTGAACTGCTCGTTCTGAAAATGGCCAATCCCAAGTTCACCAAGAACATTGAGCAAGGCCTGCTCGACAGGTTGATCGACAACGAACCGCAAAACCGCAACGAGGTTGCCCTCAGTCGTCCGGAATCGCTGCGGCGGTTCCGCCTGGCCGTCAAGCGGGACCTGGAATACCTCCTCAACACTACCCGCATGCCCATCGAGGTTCCCGAATTCTGCGAGGAGGCGAAGCGCTCCGTGCTGTTTTTCGGCCTTCCGGACATCGCCAGCATTTCTCTCCAGAATGCCAGCGATGAACAGCGGCTGATGCGTGCCCTGGAGGCGTCCATCAAGCTGTTCGAACCGCGCCTCGCGCGCGCCCGAGTGACCAGCACGGAACCGTACGCGAGTACCCGCCAGGCCATCACGTTCCATGTGGAAGCGATGCTCATGATCGAGCCGGCTCCGGAGCGCATCTCTTTCGATACGGTCCTGGAGATCACCAAGGGCGAGTACAGCGTGAAGGATTCCTAGCGTGCGCGACGAACTGCTGTTTCACTATTCCCAGGAGCTCACCTATCTGCGCTACCTGGCCGCTGAATTTGCGGCCAAGTACCCCAAGGTGGCCAGCCGCCTCCTGCTGGAGGCCGGCAAATGCGAAGATCCCCACGTAGAGCGCATTCTGGAGGGCTTCGCGTTCCTGGCCGCGCGCATCTATCTGAAGATCGACGACGAGTTTCCGGAAATTGTCGAATCGCTGCTCTCGATCCTGTATCCTTACTACCTTCGCCCCATCCCTTCGGCCTCCGTGGTGGAGTTCCACCTCGACCCGGAACAGGGGAAAGTGATGAGCGGCCTGCCGATTCCGAAGGGGTCGCTGCTCTACTCGGCCCCCGTGATGGGTACGCCCTGCAAATTCCAGACGTGCTACGACACCACCTTGTGGCCCCTGGAAGTCAAGGCCGCCGATTGGAGGTCGGCCGATCGCCTCCAGCCTCCCGCGCCCTCGAGCGGCGCGGCCGCCGTGATCCGTCTCGAAATACACTGCTTTCCCGATGTCCGCTTCTCAAAACTCGACCTCAAGACCCTCCGCCTGTTTCTGCGGGGCGATGGCACCGTGGTCAACGGCCTGATCGAGCTGCTCTGCAATAACTGCATCCAGGTGATGGCGCGCGATCTGGCGGCTCCGGCCAAAAAAACCGTGGTGTTCCCGACGGGATCGCTCCGCCAAATCGGTTTCAAAGCGGACGAAGGCCTGCTTCCCTTTCCCAGGCGCAGTTTCTGGGGCTACCGGTTGCTGGAGGAGTACTTCGCTTTTCCCGAGAAGTTCTGCTTCCTGGATCTGTCGGGCTTCGAAAATCTGGCCGCGGCGGATTTCGGCGACAAAATCGAGCTCCTGTTTTTCCTTTCCGACTTCGAGCGCAGCGACCGCCGCCAGACGCTGGAACTGGGAGTCACCCGCAGCACCTTCCGGCTGAGTTGCGCCCCAGTGGTCAACCTCTTCGAACAGGTTGCCGAACCTATCCTCATGGAGCAGAAGCGCTTCGAATACCGGATCGTCTCGGATGCGCGGCGCGAAGAATCGCTCGATATTTTTTCCATCGATAGCGTGGTTGGCGTCATGAGCGGCGCCTCGGAGACTTTCCCCTACGAGCCCTTCTACTCTCACCGCCACTCCGCCAACGCCGCCACGCAAACGTTCTGGCACAGTACCCGAAAACTCTCCAGTTGGCGGACCAACAAGGCCTCCGACGTTTACATCACGTTTGTGGATCTGACCGGGTCGACCAAGACGCCCGACAAGGACACCGTCACTATCCGGCTCACCTGCAGCAATGGGGAATTGCCCTCTCGCCTGCCTTTCGGACACGAGGAGGGCGATTTTCAGTTGGGGAGCGGAGGTCCGATTACCCGGATCGTGGCGCTCACCAAGCCGACCGAAGCTCTGCAGCCGCCTTCGCAACACGGCCTCCTCTGGCGCCTGGTTTCCAAGCTTTCTCTCAACTATCTTTCCCTGGTATCGGAAGGGGCCGATGCTTTTCGGGAAATCCTGCGCCTGCACAATTTCACCGGCTCGAAGTCCGCGGAAAAGCAGATCGACGGAATTCTCAATCTTCGCAGCGAGCCGCACTTTGCCCGCCTGACTTCGGCCTACGGGGTCAGTTTCGCGCGCGGGACACGCGTGGAATTGGAACTGGACGAAGAGCAGTTCGCCGGCACGGGTGCTTACACCTTTGCCGCCGTCATAGATGTCTTTCTGGGGTTGTACACTTCCATGAACAGCTTCAGCCAACTGGTTGTGCGCACACGACAACGAAAGAAGGTTCTCAAGCAATGGCCGCCGCGAGCGGGACAGAAAATCCTGATGTAGCGCTGGCGAAAGTGCGCCAAAACCTCTTCCGCGAGCCCTACGAGTTCGACTTCTTCCAGGCGGTGCGCGTGCTGGGGTGGCTGCAGCCTGGCCGGTCCCCGGTGGGGCGCCACAGCCATCCCCATAACGAAGTGGTGCGCTTCGGCGCCCACCCGATCCTGCATTTCCCGGCCAGCTCCATCCATTCCCTGACGGAGAGGCCGGACGCCCCGCCTGCCATGGTGATCAACTTCATGGGGCTGGTCGGTCCACTGGGGGCGCTCCCCAATTACATCACCGAGCTGATCGGCACCAGATTACGCGCCAAAGACTCCACTCTGCTGGAGTTCCTCAACATCTTCAACCATCGTCTGACGTCTTTCTTCTATCAGGCATGGGAGAGAAATCACTTTACAGTGGCTTACGAGCGCGACCGAAACGATCCCCTGACCCACTGCCTCTATTCCGCGATCGGGTTTGGAACGCCAGGCATCCGTGGCCGCCAGCCGGTGGAAGACGAAACCTTCCTCTATTACGCCGGGCTGTTCGCTCCGATTCCGAAATCCGCTGTGGCCCTGGAGTCCGTTCTCGGCGACTATTTCGACATCCCCGTTGAAGTGGAGCCATTTATCGGAACGTGGCGCCGCCTGGCCGATCCGGACCACTGCGTTTTCGGGGGCGATCAGCCCGAATCCACCATACTCGGATTTGGCGCGGTCGTGGGGGAAGAAGTCTGGGATCGGGGGTCGCGGGTCAGGCTCAAACTGGGTCCCTTGGATGCCGCGCGGTATAACGATTTCCTGCCAACCGGCCCCGAGTGGCCCATGTTGAAGGCCATAGTGCGCAGCTTTTGCGGGAACGATCTGGAATTTGAAGTTCAATTGATTCTGCGCCGCGAGGACGTGCCGGCTTGTCAACTGCGCAATCCGGCTGAGGCTGCCTTGTGCCTGGGTTGGCACACCTGGATGAAGTCGCACGAGGACTTCGATCGCAATCCCGGCGACGCTATTCTATTACTGGGAGCTTGAGATGGCGACAGAGGGGTGCATACCTGTTTTCGGTCCTTGGCAGTTGGGCGGCGTCAATCGCTCCCCGAGGCCCGACCCGACCGTCCGCCCGAGTTTTTCACACCTTCCGACGGTCGCGGCTCGGCTACAATCGGCGCTGATTCGGTGTGGGTTGAAGAGCCGGGCCCCGAGGGCATCCCGTCAGGGAGCGGTCCGCGGCGAATCGCGCCGAGGCCAGGGGATCCTGGCCGGCCCGGTTGGGAAGGCGGGGCGAGTGGGCGGCAACGGCACGCGGGCCGCTAGCGTAGGCGTGCCAAGCTTGGGGCGCTTATCTTCAAGGAGGGACCCATGGCAATAACGTACAAGCAAGACGTTCGAATTTTAAAGATCCAGACGACGCTGGGTGACACCGAACTGGTGCTGGAGAAATTCTCCGGCACCGAGGCGGTCTCGTCGCTTTTCGAATTCAATGTCACCATGTTGTCCACCAATAATTCGGTGGACATCAAGTCGCTTCTGCGTACGTCGGCCACCATCACCGTCTACCAATCGGATGGCACCGAGCGGAAGTTTAACGGCGTCTTCAAGAGTATCTCGCAAACCAGGCAAGGCGACCCGAGTGATAACACACCTCAGGGCGGTAGTGGGAACACGCCTCAGAAAAGGGTCAGCAAGACCTCTTCGCAGGATGTGACTGCCTATGAAGGCGTGGTTGTGCCCAAGGCGCATTTCCTGAAGTTGGACTCCAATTGCAAGATGTTCCAGAATATGACAGTCCCCGACATCGTGGGAAAAGTGTTGAAAGATAACGGCGTCCCGGACTATTCCTTCCGCACGAACGGCAGCTACCCGCCTCGGGAGTATTGCGTCCAATACCGCGAAAGCAGCATGGATTTCATTTCCCGGTTGTTGGAGGAGGAGGGGATCTTTTACAACTTCGAGCACACCGACTCCAAACACACCATGGTTTTCGCCGACAAGAGTTCCCTCCAGCCTGCTTGTTCCAACCAACCGTCCGCGGAATATGCTTTCCACCCGGCAGGCGAGGTAGGCGTGAACGAGGGGGGGGTGGGGGACATGGACCGCGTTGAGGCAGCCCATACCGGGCAAGTGGCGCACACCGATTACAACTTTGAGAAGCCTTCTGTCAGCCTGATGGCCACTTTGACGGGCGAAAACGAGGAGGCCTACGACTATCCGGGCGAGTACACCGAAAAGTCGGATGGAGACCGGTACGCCACCATCCGGTTGGAAGAGCGTGAAGCCCAGCAGTTCGTAACGAACGGAACAAGCGGTTGCCGCGGCTTCCAGGCGGGAAGTAACTTCAAATTGACAGGCCACCCCCGGGACGACAGCAACCAGGACTACTTCCTGACGTCGGTTTCCCACCAGGCCGTCGATGCCACCTACCGCCAGGGCACGGGTCTGTCTCACGGCTACAGCAATAACTTCTCAGCCATGCCCAAATCCGTTCCCTACCGGCCGCCACGCAAGACTCCGCGGCCGACGGTGAAAGGACCGCAGCCCGCCCTGGTCGTCGGCAAAGCCGGCGAAGAAATCTGGTGTGACAAATACGGCCGCGTCAAAGTACAGTTCTATTGGGATCGGGATGGCCAGAAAAACGAAGACAGCTCCTGTTGGATCCGGGTGTCCCAAGTGTGGGCCGGCAAGGGCTGGGGCGGGATTCAAGTTCCGCGCATCGGCCAGGAGGTGCTGGTGGATTTCCTGGAAGGCAATCCGGACAATCCCGTCATCATCGGCCGCGTCTACAACGCCGACCAGATGCCGCCCTACACTCTGCCCGACAACCAGACGCAGTCGGGCATCAAATCCCGCAGCAGCAAAGGGGGCGGCTCCAGCGACTTCAACGAGATTCGCATGGAGGACATGATGGGCCAGGAAATGTTTACCATGCACGCCCAAAAGGACATGGAAACCATGGTGGAACATGACGACACGCAAACGGTTCAGAATAACCGGACCATCAACGTGGACGGCTCGCACACCGAGACCATCGTACAGGATATGGACATCACCATCTCTCAGGGCAACCAGAGCACCACGGCGAGCCTGGGCAGTGTGTCGATCACCGCCATGCAGTCGATCACCCTGACAGTGGGCGACAACAGCATTACGATCAACCAGATGGGCGTGACGATTCAGGCGACGATGATCCAGATTTCGGGAACCATGATTACGTTGGACGGTGACGCCATGCTCACCTTGACTGGCGGCATCACCATGATCAACAGTTGATATGACAGTCAAGGAAATCAGCGAAATTTCGAATTTGAGCGCGGGCGCCCTCGCCTTGGTGAAGGAGGATTCTACTCCTTCCGCTTACCTGGACAGCCTGGAGAAGCAACAACTGTTCCAGGACGCCGTACGGTTTCTGGCGCATAAGCTCGCCATTGACGCCGGCGTGAAATGGGCCTGCGCCTGCGTGCGGGAGCTGCGGGCGCCGGATCGCAAGGAGCCGAAAGACGAACCGCTGGAGGCTTCCGAACAGTGGATCAAGGCTCCCACCGACTCCACCCGGCGGGCGGCCAGGGACGCCGCCGATAAAGCCAAGACGAGGGGACCGTCGTACCTGGTGGCGATGGCCGTTTTCATGAGCGGAGGCAGTCTCAGTCCGCCGGAAGCTCCCGAGACGCCGCCGCCGCCGCATACCGCGCAGAAGATGATAGCGGGAAGCATCGTGACCGCGGTGGTTTCCCATATGCCGGAGAAGGCGGCCGAGCGGTACCAGCGCGCCCTGGCCATGGGAAGGGCTCTGGATCAGCCGGGCAAGGGGTAAGGGCGCGGTACCTCCGGACGCAGAGGCGCGGACAAAAACGCCGGGGACACAATTCCAGGCCTTCCCGGTTTTTTTCTCCGCGCCTCCGCGTCTCCGCGTCAGGTCTTTTTCGGTTTTTTCGGCGGCTCATCCGCTGACGACAGCCGGGTAAACCTTGCGGATCGCGGCCACCGCATCGCCGGTGTCGCGCTCGCTATACTTCGGGCTCATCATCACTCCCGCAAACCGGCTCAGGATGTCGATCGTTCGCGGGCAGCACTCGCGCCCGTAGCGAATGGATTGGCCGCGGTCGGATGCGAACGACGGCCACCGCGGCGTCACCGTCACTTTCTGCTCAATCTCCGGGACCACCGGCAGAATCACGGAGCCGCCCGGCCCGGCCACCGGCACGCCCTCCGCCTTCATCGCCTGCTGATAACGGTCGCGCGCTTCCTTGGTTCGAAATCCCAGGAAGATCCCTGTGCCTAGTTCGCCATCCGGGTCGGGCAAGCGCCGCAGATGCGTTGCCGGAAGGTCGCTAATCCCCCGATAAACGCGGCGGGCGTTCCTCCGCACGTCGCCAATGATGGTATCCAGCTTGCGCAACTGCGCCAGCAACACTCCGCCCGTGAATTCGTTCATCCGGTAATTCAGCCCCGGCAGGAAACGGAGCTTGGTGGGGAAGTCGCGGCGCACCGTGATGTCGTGAAACCGGCAGGCGCGCTCGTACAAATACGCGTCGCTGGTGACCACCGCGCCGCCTTCTCCGGCGGTGATCGTCTTGCTTTGTTGCAGGCTATAAATGCCGATATCGCCCATGGACCCCAGCGGCCGCCCTTTGTAACTCGCGCCCACGCTCTGGCTGGCATCCTCCAGAACCTTCAGCCGGTGCTTGCGCGCGATCTCCAGGATCGGGTCCATTTCGGCCGGGTTGCCTTGCAGGTGTACCGCCATGATGACTTTGGTCTGTGGCGTGATCCGGTGTTCGATGTCATTGGGATCGAGGTTGAACGATTCGTCGATTTCGGCAAACACCGGCAGCCCGCCGGCCTGAATAATCGTGTTGTAGCAGGAGTACCAGGTCCAGGCGGGAAGAATCACCTCATCGCCCGGGCCGACTTCCAGCGCCGCCATGGCGGTATGCAGGGCCGCCGTTCCGGACGTCACCGCCAGCGCATATTTCGTCCGCATGCGCGCGGCGTACTCGTTCTCGAAGATCGCCACCTTCGATTTATCCAGCGGGTTGCTGAAGCGGAAAGGATTCCGGCTTTCGAGCACCTCCGTAAGTTGCGTCTGCTCTTTGTCGTCGTAGTATTGCGGTCCCCAATTCGGGCCCGCCAGCGGTTTGGCGCGCACCGGTGTACCGCCGTTCAAGGCCAGTTGGTCGGCGGCGCCGGCGCTGGCGGCGGACACCACCGTGGCCGCCAAAAAGTCTCTCCGATTCATCTTTGAACCTCCTCTTGCTTATCCCACCTCTTCACTGTGGGGCAGGCTTCAGCCAGCCAACGGCTCC